>PLYT01000016.1 GCA_003153475.1 Betaproteobacteria bacterium
CGGTGGCCGCGGATCTCCGCCTCGTCGTGCACGCCGCCCAGGCTCACGCGGACGAACTTGCGCGCCGTCGCCTTGGCGATGCTCTGGCCGAGCGAGGTCTTGCCGACACCCGGCGGCCCGACAAAGCACAGGATCGGGCTCTTGCCCGAAGGATTGAGCTTGCGCACCGCCAGATACTCAAGGATGCGCTTCTTGACCTTTTCCAGCCCGTAATGATCGTCGTCGAGAATGCGCCTCGCCTCGGCGATGTCGATCGCATCTTCGGTGTCGGCCGCCCAAGGGAGCTCGATCAGCCAGTCCAGATAGGTGCGCACCATCGAGTACTCGCCAGCGCCCTCAGACATGCGCTCGAGGCGCTTCAATTCCTTGCGCGCCTGCTTTTCCACCTCCTCGGGCATTTTCGCTTCGGTGATGGCCTTGTCGAGCTCGGCGATCTCGCTTGCCGTCTGGTCGGTTTCGCCAAGCTCCTTTTGAATCGTGCGCATCTGCTCGCGCAGCAGATGCTCGCGATTCCGGTCGCCGATCGACGCCTTGGTGCGCTCGTCGATTTCACGCGAAACCTTCAGCACCTCGATGCGGTGCGTCAGCAGATCGAGCAGCTTGTCCAGTCGCGCCTTCAGATCGAAAGTCTCCAGCAGCGACTGCTTCTCCTCGACGCCGACATCCATCAAGCCGGCGATGAAGTCGGCCAGGCGGGCCGGTCCCTCGACGCCCTGCAACGCAGCAACCATCTCCTCGGGCACCTGAGGCAAGAGGCGCAGGATCTCGATCGCCCGCTCTTTCAGATTGAGCGCGCGGCCTTCGATATCGGCGTCGGTCTGACCTCCTTCGTCGATCAGCTGCACCTGTGCGGTCAGCATCGGATAGCCGTCGAGGAACTGCAGCGCGCGAAAGCGCTGCACGCCCTGGCAGATCACATGGTGCGAGCCGTCGGGTGCGGTGACGTAGCGCAGGACCGTTGCCGTCGTCCCCACCCAGTGCAGGTCGTCGGGCCCCGGCTGGTCGGCGTCGCGCTTGCTTTGCAGGAGAATGCCCAGCGGCCGCTGCAACCGCACCGCTTCCTGCACGGCAGCACGCGAGCGCTCGCGGTCGACCAGCAGCGGCACCACCATGCCCGGAAACAGCACGACATTGCGCACCGGTACGATGATCAGCGCGTCATCGGGCAACGGGCGCGAGGCGGCCTCGCCCTGGCGCTTGCCCTGGGGCGAGAGTGCGTCGGCCCGGGCGCTCGCGTCGGCGCTGATCGGATTGGTATCGCTCTTGCTGGGTTCGCTCAGTTCGCTCACCATGGCCCCGTGTATGAACTCTTGCGCAACTTCAATATCAGTAAACCGTCGCGCGATTCGCGCGTGCCCGCTTCGAGCCGAACGTCGGGCAACGGAATCCTTCGCTCGAAATAGCCGTAGGGAATCTCGAGGCGCCGCACCGCGCGGCGCGATCCGGCGAACGGCAATGGGCACTCGGCGCGCACGACCAGCGCCGCCGACTCGGTGCTCACCTCGATCGCTTCCGGGGCGACACCGGGCAGTGCGACGACGATGATCACCTCGCGCTCGTCTTCGAACACGTCGGCCGGCGGCTCCCAGACCGCGTGTCGCCGTGCGGATGCGGTCAGGCGGAAAAATTGCCGGTGCATGCGCTCGGCCTGCTCGATCAGGTCGAACGCCTGCCCCCACATCAGGTCGGTTGGGCTTCGCGGCATCGTCTATATCTTTCGGTGGGTTAGATGTGGGCGATACCGCCGGGTTCAAGCGCCGGTCCGCCGCGCTGGCGGGCCACGACGCGGGGGTCGTCAGCCGGACGCCTGGCCGTAGCCCCGCTCCTCCAGGTCGACCCGATCCTCCTCCAGCCCCTTGGTCACTGCGCGGCGAATCGCCATCTCGAACAGAGGCTTGAGCAATCGCTTGATGCCGACGGCGGGCAATGCGGCATGGAATGTCACCAGCGTCGAATCGGCGCCAACGGGGACAAACGCCTGATGGATTCGCGGGCCCTTGTTGGCGCCATCAACGACTTCGGACGAAAGGCTGCCGTCGGCATTGCGGCGCTGCAGGATCTCGTCGGTCTGCAGCATGCCCACCAGCCGGACCTGCTGGCGGAAACGGCAGCCGTCGCCATCGCCAGACAGCACTGTGAACGCGACGTCGGGATGGACGCGGTTGCGCTCGTGATGATGCATGTCGCCGAACTGCCGGCTGACGACGGTAACCGGCCGGCGGATGGTCTTGTGCACTTCGACGTTGATCGTAGCCATGCGCATAATCTCCTCTTGTGGCGCTGTTTCGCGTTCACTCGCAGGCGACCAATCGCGAATTACCAGGCTGATCGGTTATGCTACAACAGACGTCCCGATTTTCCCTGCTCCCCACCGAGTGCTCGCGATCGAGACGAGCGACTCCTTGCACGTGGGCGGGCGTCGCCTGATGACAAGCCCACGCTGGAGGAACGCTTGCCCTTGGATGCAATCGAAGCCTTGACCACGCGAGCAAGCCCGCTCGCCCTGACCGACCCCGCGCCGGATGCCGCAGCGCTCGCCGCCATGTTGCGTGCCGCGGGACGCGCGCCCGACCACGGCAAGTTGAAGCCCTGGCGGTTCATCGTCATCGCCGGCAGCGCGCGCAACGCGCTGGGCCAAGTGCTGGCCGACGCGCTGCGTAAACGCGAGCCCGACCTGCCCGAGTCGGCGATCGACAAGGAGCGCGGCAAGCCGCTGCGGGCGCCGCTGATCGTTGTGGTCGCGGCGCGGTTGCGCGAGCATAAGAGCGTGCCCGGGGTGGAGCAGATCATCGCCGCAGGAGCCGCCACGCAAAATATCCTGGTCGCTGCCCATGCGCTGGGCTTCGGCGGATTCTGGCGCACCGGCAATGCCGCCTACGACAACGAGGTGAAAGCGGGATTGGGTCTGCACTCGAGCGATGCGATCGTCGGATTCCTGTATCTGGGCACGCCGGCGACAGCCGCACCGCCCGCGCAGCCGTTCGATCACGGGGCGCACATCACGCACTGGACCGGACCGCCCGATCGCGGCGCCGGGCCTTGAGCGCGCCGACGATCCCGTCATCGTCCACCGCACGCGCCGATTTCGAACCAGCAAACATCGCAACGAGAAAGCGCTTATGAATATTCGCCTCATCGGAGCCTGGCTGGCAGCGTTGTGCGTGATCGCCGGAGCCGCCAACGCGCAGACGCCCCCCCGGCCGCCGACGCCGGTCCGCGTCATCAGCTTCGATGGCGGCTGGAACCTACCGGTATGGGCCGCGCAGCGCCAGGGATTTTTCGAGGCGAACGGCGTCTCGGTGCAACTGAGCTATACGCCCAGTTCGGGCTTCCTGATTGCTTCGCTGTTCGACGGCAGGCAGGACCTCGCACTCGCACTGATGGACAACCTGATCGCGTATCAGGAAGGCCAGAGCGAGGTAAAAATATCGGAGCCCGCCGACCTGGTCGCGATTCTCGGCGGCGACGGTGGATTTCTGTCCGTGGTGTCCGCTCCAGGAGTTAAATCGTTTGCCGAGCTGAAGGGAAAGACCTTGTCGGTCGACGCACTGACCACCGGCGCCGCTTTCGTGTTGCGCGAGTTGGTTGCAAAAAACGGTCTCGCCGACGACGACGTCAGTTACGCACGCGCGGGCGGGACGGCCAATCGCTATGCGGATCTGCTCGCCGGCAAGCATGATGCCACTCTGCTGCGCACACCATTCGAATTGCTTGCGCAGAATCGTGGTTTCCACATTCTGGCCAGCGCTGAAACGCTCGGTCCCTACCAGGGCACGGCAGGACTGGTCCGCCGCTCCTGGGCGCAAGCGCACGAGGCGGCGGTGGTCGGGTTTCTGAGGGGATACCAGGCCGGCGTCGACTGGGTCTACCAGCCGGCCAACCGGGAAGTCGTCGAAGCGCTGCTGATCGCCAATATTCGCGACATGACGCCGGCCCTCGCGCGGCAGTCCTGCGACCTGCTGCTGGCGCCGCGTGGCGGACTCTACCGCGACGCCCGCCCGGATCTGGCCGGCATCGGAACCGTGCTGGCGCTGCGCAGCAAATACGCGGTGCCGGCCAAGACGCTGAGCGATCCGACCCGCTACGTCGATCTCACATTTTACGACAAGGCTTTTCCGTCCCGCTGACGAAGATCGGAGGCGCCCCATGGCGCAGAAAAAACGCAGCGATCCCAAGATCATCCGGCCCGATGACATCGATCCCTCGTACCGCTGGGATCGGCCGTTGCAGGCGCCCGGACACACGCAGGTCGACTTCGAGGAGCGAGTCAATTTCAGGCGGCTGCACGACTACCGCCTGGCGCGCACGCGGGCTGCGCTTGCCGGATCGGGACTCGGCGCGCTGCTGTGCTTCGATCAGCACAACATCCGCTACATCACCAGCACGGTGATCGGCGAGTGGGCGCGCGACAAGCTGACGCGATATGCGCTGCTGACCGGCAATGGCGATCCCTACATCTGGGACTTCGGATCGGCGGCCAAGCACCATCGCCTGCATGCCCCGTGGCTCCATCACGATCACTGCCGCGCGGGGCTGCTGGGCTTGCGCGGGGCGACTGGAGCCGACATCACGCTGTTTCGGGACGCCGCGCGCGAGATCAAGTCGCTGCTCGATGCCGAAGGTGTCGGCAACATGCCGCTGGGCCTCGACGTCGTCGAGCCGCCGATGCTCTTCGAGCTGCAGAAGCTGGGCATCGAAGTGCGCGACGGGCAGCAGACCTTGCTTCAGGCGCGCGAGGTCAAGAACATCGACGAGCTGACGCTGCTCAACATGGCCGCGGCGATGGTCGACGGCGTGTATCAGGACATCGCCGAGGCGCNNCGCACCTGCTACTACCGCACGTTCAACGTCGGACGGGCGACGTCGGCGCAGCGCACCGCATACCGGAAGGCGCGAGAGTGGATGGACAAGGCGATCGCGGCGTTGAAGCCTGGCGTGACGACCGACAAGATCGCGCGCGCGCTGCCCAAGGCGGGCGACATCGGATTTCCCAGCGAAATGGAAGCCTTCGGCCTCAACTTTTGTCACGGCCTCGGCCTGGGCCTGCACGAGCGGCCGCTGATCTCGCGCCTTAATTCGCTGAAGGAGCCAATCGAGCTCAAGGTCGGCATGGTGTTCGCCGTCGAGACCTATTGCCCGGCCAGCGACGGCATTTCGGCGGCGCGCATCGAGGAGGAAGTGATCCTGACGCCCGACGGGCCGAAGATCATTTCGCTCTATCCGGCCGAAGAGCTGCCGATCGCCAATCCCTACTGAGGGGAAGACAATGACCGTTACGCGCAATCCGGTCGAGCCCGACCGCATGTCCGATCGACATGTCGTCGGGCATCGCTGCCGGCAACGCATGAGCGACGACTGATGTCGGCCAATGCACGCATCGGCTGGATCGGCGCCGGGCGCATGGGCTATGCGATGGCGACGCGGCTTGCCCAGCAGGGTGCCGATCTGACCGTATGGAATCGCACCCGTGCGAAGGCCGAGCCGCTGGCCAAGCACGGCGCGAAAATCGCGTCGGCGCTTTCGGACCTCGCGGCCTGCGACATCGTGTTCGTGATGGTGTCGACCTGGGACGACGTGCGGCAGGTGATCGGCGGCCCCGACGGCCTGCTGAGCGCGGACGCGCCGCGCACGCGTCTGGTCGTCGAATGTTCGTCGATCTCGCTCGAAGGCTCGGCCGAGCTCCGCTCGTTGCTCGCCGCCCGCGGCATCGAGCTCCTCGCGGCGCCGGTCTCGGGCAACGCCAAGGTGATCGAGGCGGGACGACTGTCGTTCGTCTGCTCGGGTCCGCGCGCGGCCTTCGACCAGGCATTGCCGTACCTGCGCATGATCGCGCCGGCTGCGAGCTACGTCGGCGAGGGCGAGCTCGCTCGCATCGTCAAGATCTGCCACAACGTTTTCCTGGGCGTCGTCATTCAGTCGCTCGCAGAGATCACGATACTTGCCCAGAAGGCCGGCGTGCCGCGCCATGCCTTCCTCGAGTTCATCAACCAGAGCGTCATGGGTTCGACGTTCAGCCGCTACAAGACGCCGGCGCTGGTCAACCTGGATTTCAAGGTGACGTTCACGCCGGCGCTGCTGCGCAAGGACCTCGACCTCGGCTTGCATGCGGCACGCGAGCTCGACGTGCCGATGCCGCTCGCCTCGATCACCAGAGACCAGGTGCAGGCGCTGATCGGTTTGGGGCTCGGCGACGAGGACTTCGCGAAGCTGATCGTTCTGCAGGCGCGCGCCTCCGGCATCGATCTCGAGCCGGAGAACGTGCCTGTGGGCGACGGGCTCGCCTGAGGTACCAAGCTTCGGCCGTCGGTTTCGCTAGCCGATGCGCTCGCGTCGACCGCGAGCGACCAGGTCGACCATCACCGCGACGAGCAGCACGACGCCGACGACCAGCGGCTGCCATTGCGCGCGGATATCGAGGAGGTTCATCCCGTTGATGACCAGCGCGAGGATGATCGCGCCCAGCACGGTCCCGAGCACGCTTCCGACGCCGCCGAACAGCGACGTGCCGCCGATCAGCACGGCGGCGATCGCCGGCAGCAGCAGCGGCTCGCCCATACCCGAGTCGGCAGCATTGACCCGCGCCAGAAAAACGACGGCGGCGATGCCCGACATCAGTCCGCTCAGCATGTACACCAGCATCTGCCGGCGCCGCATCGGGATGCCCGACAGTCGTGCGGCCTCGGGATTGGCGCCGATCGCATAGATTTCCTGTCCGACATTGGTCGAGCGCACGAATACCGTCGCGACGAACAGCACCACCGCCATCAGGTAGACCGGCACCGGCACGCCGAAGGCGAAACCGGTGCCCAGCGCACGAAACGCCGGCGGAAAACCGAAGATCTCCTGTCCGCCCATGTAATGGAACGCCAGCCCCTGCAGGATCCACAGCATCGCGTAGGTCGCGAGGAACGGCGGCAGGCGCAACAGCGTCACCGCAAGACCGTTGAGCGCGCCGGCCGCCGTGCCGCACGCCAGCGCGGTGGCTATACCTAGCCAGGGCGAGAGACCCGACTTGATCACACCGGCGGCGAGGCAGGCCGACAGCGTCAGGTTTGCCGCGACCGACAGATCGAAGCCGCCGCACAGGATCACCAGCGTCAGTCCCGCCGCGAGCAAAAAGATCAGGCTCGCCTGGCGCAGGACATTGAGCACGTTGGCTGTCGACAGGAAGGCATCGCTGGCCAGCGCGAGCGCCGATCCGATCAGCACGATCAGCGCTACCCGCAGTGCGAGCTCCGCGCCGTCGCCGGCGAAAAGATGCCTCCAATGCTGCGGTGAACGCACCGCCGTTGCCGATACCGGATTGTTCGGCATCATGCGACCTGCTCGCGACGGCTGCGGCGCAATCTGTCGATGACGATCACCAGCAGGATCAACCCGCCGATCGACACCACCTGCAGCGACGACTCGATGCCGAGAAGGTCGAGCGCGTTACGCAACACGGTGATCGTGGCCACGCCCAGCACCGTGCCGAGCAGGCGGCCGTCGCCGCGCTCGAACGAGGTGCCGCCGAGCACGACCGCGGCGATGGCGTCGAACTCCATGCCGATCGCCACCGTAGGATGCGCGGCGTTCATGCGGCCGGTCAACAAAAGCGCCGCCACGCCCGACACCAGTCCACCGAACGCGTAGATCGCGATGTGGTACGCCCAGGCAGGCGCGCCGGCGAGCACGAGCGCGTCGCGATTGCCGCCGATGGCGAACACATAGGTGCCGAAGCGCGTGTAGTGCAGGAGCACGTAGGTGAGCAGCCACGTCGCGAGCGCGACCAGCACCGGGAACGGCAGGCCGAAGACATCGAGCGCGTAGAGGCTCGCAATGCCCGATCCCAGGCCGGATACGGCGTTGCCTTCGGTCACGACAAGCGCCGCGCCTTCGGCGATGCCGAGCGTCCCCAGGGTGACGACGAACGGAGGCAATGCCAGCAGCGAGACCATCGCACCGTTGGCGAGTCCGAAACCCAGTCCGACGGCGACCGAGGCTGCCAGCGCGCTTGCAAGGCCGTGTCCTCCCGCCAGCGCTTCGGCCATGACGACGCTGCACAGGCTTAAGACCGCGCCGGCGGAGAGGTCGAGTCCCTCGCTCATGATGATCAAGGTCATCGGCATCGCCAGCATCAGCAGGATCGACGCCTGCAGACCGAGATTAGCGACGTTGCGCGTCGAGGCGAAACCGTGCACGGCGACCAGTGCGCCTGCCACCAGCAAGAGGCCGATCGGCAGTATTGCCGGCAACGGCCGTCCATGCCGCTCGACCGACCGGAAGGAGGCGGAAACAGGCATCGGCTAGGCCCCGTGCATCGCAAGGCGGAGGATGTTCTCCTCCGACAGCTCTGTCCGGGCAAGCTCGCCGCCGATCCTGCCGGCGCGCATGACGTAGGCGCGATCGCAAACATGGACGATCTCGGCGAGCTCGGCGCTGATCAACAGCACGGCGGCGCCGCGCTCCACGAGGTCCTCGATCAGCGCAAAAATCTCGCTCTTGGCGCCGACATCGATACCGCGCGTTGGCTCATCGAACAGGAACAGCTTGCAACCCGCGGCCAGCCATTTGCCGACGACGATCTTCTGCTGGTTGCCGCCCGAGAGCACGCGCACCATCCGCCGCGGCGCGGGCGGGGTGACCCGTAACCGGTCGATCAGCGCCCGCGCACACGCGCGAGCCACGCCTGCCCGATACCAGCCGCGCGGAAAGAGCTTCCACAGGCTCGCGACCAGCAGATTGTCCTGAACCGAACGCTTGAGCGCGAGGCCTTCGAGCTTGCGATTCTCGGGGATCAGCGCGACGCCGCGTGCGGCGATACGCTCGGGTCCGCCTTTGGCGATCGCGCCAAAAATGCGGACTTCGCCGGCGACGATGGCGTCGGCGCCGAACACCGCGCGCGCGACCTCGGTGCGTCCGGCGCCAACCAGGCCGGACAAACCGACGATCTCGCCTTCGCGCACGTTGAGGTCGACATCGCGCACGCCGGTCGCGGTCGTCAAGCCGCGCACCTCCAGTACGATCTCGCCCGCTTTTCCGTATTGCCGCCGCTTGTAGACGGCACCTACCGCGCGTCCGACCATCATGCCTATCAGCTGGTCGGGTGTCGCTTCGCGCGCAGGCAGCGTCGCCACGCGCCGCCCGTCGCGAAGCACCGTCACCCGGTCGCCCAGTTCGAACACCTCCTGCATCCGGTGCGAGATGCAGGCGATGGCGACGCCGGAAGCGCGAAGCTGCCGGATCAGCGTGAACAGGGTCTTGCTCTCGCGCTCGGACAGCGCCGCTGTAGGCTCGTCCATCACCAGGATGCGCGCACGTTGCGACAGTGCCTTGGCGATCTCGACCATCTGCTGCTGCGCGACCCCGAGATCGACCGCCAGGGCGCGCGTGTCGTAGTCGAGTCCCAGCGAGTCGAGCACGGCGCGCGCTTCGCGATGCATGCGCCCGTGGTCGATCAGCCGCGTCAGCGGCCGGCGCGGCTCGCGTCCGAGAAAGATGTTCTGCGCGAGATCGAGGAAGGGAACGAGCGAGAATTCCTGGAAGATCACCGCGATGCCGAGCCGGCGCGCATCGGCCGGTCGCGTGATCTCGACCAGCCTGCCGTCGCAGAGGATCGTTCCGGCGTCGGCGCGATACGCACCGTAGAGGACCTTGATCAGCGAGGACTTGCCCGCGCCGTTCTCTCCGAGCAGCATGTGGACCTCACCGGCATGAAGATCGAGGCTCACGTCGTCGAGCGCACGCACGCCGGGAAAAGTCTTGCTGACGTTGCGCAACGCCAGCAGCGGAACCGCCGAAGCGGGTTGCCCGGATCCGTCGGTATCGTCGCGGTTCACGGGCGGCGGGTCACCGGCGATTGACGCGATCAGCCCAGAGGGCGCACGGCGATCATGTCGAGCTCCACCCGCGCACCGGGCGTCGAGAGCGAGTTGATGCAAATCGTCGTGCTCGCCGGCTTCCAGTCGCCGAAATACTCACTGAGCACTTCGACCATGCCGTCCATATCGCGCATATCGGTCAAATATTTGGTGACCTTCACCACGTGACGCCAGGTGAGTCCCTGGTCATCGAGCACCAGCTTGATGCCTTCCATCGCCCGCCGGGTCTGCGATCCGATGTCGATCGGATGCCGATGCTCGTCGGCGACGTGCGGATGCTGGTGATAAAGCGGCGACGAGGTCGAGCCCGAGATGAACAGGATGTCGGCCGGTCCGCCGACACGAACCGCCGGCGCGTACGGCATGTAGCGCTCCTGATCCGGCCGCGGGTGCACTGCTGCGATGCGCTGCGCGACGCCGGTGCTGTCATTGGCCGCCATCAGCTATCTCCTTTATGAAACGGCAGCGCCGCCATGCGGCCATCGCGCAACACGATCGCTATTTCGCGTAATCCTCCCATTTCGGGCATGTGCGCTTTTCCGCGGGAACCTCGAACGGGCCGGTCGTGGTCTTGTCGATCACGATACCCTTGATCACGATCGTGTCGGGCACCGTTTCCTTGCGCAGGCTCCGCAGCGCAGCCATTGTCGCCAGGCAGCCCATCTTGTAGCCATTGAACTCGGCAGTGGCGAGAAGGCGTCCCGCCTTGATCGCTTCGATCGATTCGGGCACGCCGCCGATCCCGACGACCATGGTCGCCTTTTTCCCCGCCGCCTCGAGCGCCTCGATCGCGCCGAACGCCATCACGTCGGCGGCGGCCATCACGCCGTCTATCGATGAATTCGACTGGATCAGGTTTTCCATCACCTGCAACGCCTGTAGCCGCTGGTAATTGGCCGGCTGGGACGCGAGCAATTTGACGCCCGGGTTTTCTTCGAGCGCCTTGTGGAAACCGCGCACGCGATCGTCGCTGGTGGTCGAGCCCTTGACGCCTTCGAGGATCACCACATTGCCTTTCCCGCCGAGTGCCTTGAGCAGATAGCGGCCGGCGTCCAGACCGAGGTTGAAATCGTCGGCGGCGACGTAGCTCACGAACTTGCCGCCGCGAACACGATCGTTGTAATTGACCAGCGGGATGCCCGCGGCGTTGACCTTTTCGATGGCAGGCACGACACCGCGCGGATCGACCGCCATGAAAAGGATCGCGTCAGGCTTCTTGACGGTGACGTCCTCGATCTCGGAAAGCTGCTCGGCAAGATTGTTCGGCCGCGTCGGCGCGTAATGCGTCACGGGCCCGGCGCCCATCTCCTTTGCCGCCGCCTCCACGCCGGCGCGGACCAGCGCGAAATGCGGATCGACCTGGTTCTTGTAGAACGCGGCCAGACGTTCGCCCGCCGCGCTCGCCGGGTCGGCAGCCAGCGCCGCGCCGCTCGCGGCCACGACCAGCGCAAGACCATGCAGAGCCATCCGATGCCTGCTGTTCATCGCTTCCTCCTGTTCCGATCCGGTGATGCGTCGACGCACAAGGTCGCCGGCGCCGCTTGAAGTTTACCGCATGCGATCACGAAACCAGGCAAAACGGCCCGCGCGCCAACGCGCCCGGGTCGTACAGCACGCGCCAGATGCCGGAGAGGCCGAATGCGATCAGCACGGCAGCGACCGCGTAGCGCAGCGCCTTGCCGTCGAACGCTCGTCTGGCGCGGCCGAGCAGGACGTTTGCCGCCATCAGATTGGGCAAGGTTCCGAGTCCGAAGGCAAGCATCACTGCCCCGCCTTGCCAGGCACCTCCGGCAAACAGCGCCAGCGGAAGCACGCTGTAGACCAGCCCGCAGGGCAGCAGGCCCCAGAGCAGCCCCAGCGCAATCCGTCCTGCCGCGCCCGGACGCTGCAGCAGCGGCTTGACGACCGGCAGCACCGCGCCGAATGCTTTGGCGCCGGTCCGCTGCAGCCATCCGCCGCCCGGCGCGGCAAACGCAAGGCTCATGCCCAGGCGGCCGAGGCGCAGATCGCGCAGCGCGCCGGTAAAGAATGGCGCGGCACAGTAGAGCAAGGCAGGAAGCGTCAGCACCAGGCTCGCCCATTCGAGCAGCGCCTGCTGCTCCGGGGCAATGGCGTCGATGCTGATGTACGCGGGTACGGCGAACATCATCACCTGCATCATGATGAGTGCGGCGATCGCGGTGCGCTTGAGCAAGGTCCGCGCTTCGCGCCTGGCCAGGGCCTCCCGCCGCGCCATATCGTACGGATAGGCGCGGTAGCCGATCGCGGCGACCGCGCGCAACAGATCCGAAAGTTTCGATTGCCGCGGATCCCAGCGCACACGCGCCCGGCGCGACACGAAATTGATGCTGACGTCCAGCACCCCCGGCCGGCGTTGCAGATAGGTTTCGTTGAGCCATATGCAAGCCGCGCAGTGGATGCCCTCGAGCAGCAGCGATGCCTGACACGAGCCATCCTTGTTGGTCGTAACCAGGCCCCCGCCTCGACGGCAGCGTCGTAGCCGTCCCATCGATCGTCATCCGGAGCGGGGAGCTCGGCGGCAACGGTCCGGCGCGAGTAGAAGCCTTCGAGGCCGGCGGCGCGGATCGTCTGCGCGACACCCATGCAGCCGGCGCAACAAAGAGCGTTCCGCGCCATCGAGCGCGAGTCGCCACATGGATCCCCGCGGGTTCAGCGCGCCGCAATGGAAACAGACGGCGCCAGCGACCTCCGGGCTTTCTGACGCGACCGACGCGCCACGGGCGAGGCCGACGGCAGATCCGCCGGCAACCGCTGCTAGCGGGTGCACGACACTGCGTTCGCCCGGTCCGAGCTATCAGGCGCAACCGAATCGCCGGAACAGCCAAGCTGCCGGAAGTGGCTTGGATCGACCGCTCCTGTACCAGCCGATGCCGCTGTGCCTGCGGGATCCATCAGCGCAACAAGCAGAAGCACCGCAAACGCCGTCGCGAGCAACACGTCGGCCACCGATCCCGCTGCCGTTGCAGTTCCCGTACCGTTCATAAGTCAGCCTCTCTCGAATTCAGGCACCGGCTCGCTCGATTGCGCAAGAGCAAGCTCGACATCGGGTAGGAGCTTATGCCGGACGTCCAGTGGCACCATGATCTGCGTCAAGCCGGGACCAATCTCGAGGATGGGCGGCCCCTCCGCCAATCGACCGATACTTCCGCGCGCGACGAATCGACACTTTCATGACTTACGTCACACTTTCGGGCGCTGCGCCGCGCTATGTTGGCTATCGTTCCAACATCCGGAAACGAAGTCGTGATGGCGAAGGTCGGCGACATCGATCGTGGACTGCGACTCGTCGCAAGCTTCCCGATTGCCGGTCTGCCGTAAAACTACGAGGGACCAATGACCAAGTCTTACCGTGAAATCACCCGCTCGGTATCCTCTTCCCTGGCAAAGCTGCGGGTGGATACCCCTGATGTCCTCAAGGCGTTCGGCGCTCTGGCAGAGGCGGCCACCCGCGAAGGCGCCCTAACGCACAAGACCAAGGAGCTGATCGCGCTCGCTCTGGGCGTGGCCGGCCATTGCGACGCCTGCCTCGGATTTCATCTCAAGGCACTGACCAAGCTCGGGGCGACGCGAGCCGAGGTCGAAGAAGCGCTCGGCGTAGCCATCTACATGGGTGGCGGCCCATCGCTGATGGTCGCCGCGGATGCGCTTGCAGCGTTCGAAGAGCTGCAAGCGCCCGCTTGAGGCGGCGAATCGGCGCCGGTCAGTCGCGATGACCAGCCCGACCCTCGACTGGATACCCGCGCGCGTCAGGGAACGCTCGACCGTGCGCAAGCTCGAGGCGGGGCAGACGCTTTTTCGCCAGGGCGACAAAGCCTCCGCTATATTCGAGGTCGAGCAGGGGCGGGTCCAGTTGATCCGCCACACGGTCGACGACCATCCGGTCGTAATGCATACAGCACGGCAGGGCCACCTGTTCGCCGAAGCAGCGTTATTCGCCAGCGCTTATCACTGTGACGCGGTAGCCCCGGTCGCCGCACTCGTCCGCGCTTACCCGAAGCGCGAGTTGCTCGCCGCGCTGCGAGCCGATCCTACGATGGCCGAACGCTTTATGGCGGCGCTTGCGCATCAGGTACACGCTCTTAGGGCAAGGCTCGAGGAGCGAAATATCCGGTCGGCGCGACAGCGGGTGCTGCACCATCTGTCGCTCAAGGCCGACGACGACGGGCGCACGATGCGGCTGGACGGGACCCTGGTGGAATTGGCAGCCGAGATCGGCCTCACCCACGAGGCGCTTTACCGAACCCTCGCCGCACTCGAAAAGGGCGGAATCGTCCGACGCACCAAGTCGGCGATCGTCTTGCGCAAGCCGGCCGCACTATGATCACGATCATAGGGAATCACAGGCGATGGGATTACAGTCATCGGCATCAATGTCCAAGGAACTATCGATGAACGGATTTGCGCGCAGCTTCGCCACGATCGCGGCAGTCACGGCGCTGGCCGCCACCACTGTCATTACGAGCATCGAGCCTCTTCGCGCGGCATCGCCCGAGGAGCCCGGTGCGACGGTACCGTCGGCGACCGTTCATACGGCCGGCGACGATGGTCAGGCCGGGCCCGGCGCCGCGACGGGCGGCCACGACCAGTCGGGTACCGGCGGGGCAATGCCATCCATGATGCAGCCGCACGGGTCGATGACGATGGATATGCATGCGATGCACGCCATGCATGCCTGGCAGATGGAAAGTGCGATTCCTGTCTCGTCCGGTCAGGATGCCTTCGGCGCGATCCAGGAAATCGTCGCCAGGCTCGAAGCCGATCCGGCCACCGACTGGTCCAAGGTAAACCTCGAGGCGTTGCGGCAGCATCTTGTCGACATGAACGAGGTGACGCTCAGAGCAGACGCCGCAGCGACTCCGGTTGCAGGCGGAGTGGCGATTGCGATCACAGGGACCGGCCGGACGCTCGCGGCGATCCAGCGAATGGTGCCCGCGCATGCGCAGGAGATCGACGGGCTGAATCACTGGCGCGCTACCACGGCCGCGCTGGCCAACGGCATATCGTTGACCGTGACATCCGACGATCCGAAGGAAGTTCAGAAGATTCGCGGCCTGGGATTCATCGGCATCCTGGTGACCGGTTCGCACCATAAGCCGCATCATCTGGCCATAGCCAGAGGAGAGTTCCCCCACGCCCATTAGGACTCGCGCCGACGCCGCGGCGCGAGCAAGCTTCGCCGCTGCAACCGCGAGCGCCAGATGCCGCAGCGCTGCCGACCGGCCGGCCTTAGGTGCGGCTAGCGGACCGCCGGGTCACGCGGGGCGCGCGTGCCTTGGCGCGCCTCGTGGTCCTGGCGCGTTTCGCGGTCTTCGGCGCAGATTTCTTGGCCCGGCGGGTCGTCCTGCGCTTTGCGCGGAGAGCCGGGGGCGTTGCGCGCTTGGCCACGCTCTTGCGTGGCTTGGCCACGCTCGTCCTTCGCTTCGAGACCGCGCCTTTCGCCTCCAGTGCCTCGGACATTCCGATCAGAATGCCGCTAGCGAGCGTCGCAAAATTCTGGGTAAGCAGGTG
Organism: Betaproteobacteria bacterium; assembly: GCA_003153475.1. Taxonomy (GTDB): domain Bacteria; phylum Pseudomonadota; class Gammaproteobacteria; order Burkholderiales; family Casimicrobiaceae; genus PALSA-1003. Next base: position 15,390 of record PLYT01000016.1, read on the forward strand.
CGCCGCCTTGAACCCCGTCTCGCGCTGCTTGCGCAAGGCCGTTTGGGCCCGCTTTGCGAAGTCCCGGGCGGTGGCTGCCGCCGTGGCTCCGGTGCCCGTACCGGTCAGCTTCGTCTTCCGCAGCACCCGCGCCCACTGCGCGGCGATCTTTTCGCCGGCGCTATCGGCCGACTTCGCCACGCTTTGCAGCAACGCGTCTTCGAACCGCCCGAGATCGCGCGAAGCCTGCTTGAGATAGGAGTCCTCGTAATCCTGCCCTGCGCTTCCCAACCGGTCGAGCGCGACCTTGGTCGCCTCGACGACTTTGAGCAGCGCGTCGTCCATGCCTGCCAGCGCATCGGCCAGCGCTTTTTCGACGTTCATCTCGCGGTCGACCACGCCGAGAGTCACGCCCACGGTAACATTTTCCAGCACGCCTCTTATCTGTTCCAGCGTGAGCTCGCGGCGCTCGAGCGCCTTGAGGGTGAGCGCGCGCACCGTCGTGCGCAGATTCGCGCCCTGCCTGGCTGACTCGCTTGCCAGTCTCTTCAGGGCATCATCGGTATCGATTGCGACGTTCTTCATGGTTTCCTCCTGGCTTGGTCTATGGGCGGACCGGGAATGGCCCGAAAGGCTAAAACTCGACATGAATGCATGCTGCGCCCGAATGAGCAATCGCCCCTTGACCTGGGTCAACGAGCCTGATGCGCAAGCGGGCGCCCGACGAGAGCACCCCCTCCTCGCCCGACAACGCCGGAATTTTGATCTGTCTCAAGGTCCGGCGTCCAATCGGCTGTTAGGATGCCGGCTATGGTTGACACGATACTGATCGCGCCGTCGCCGCGCCTCTCGTTCGATCCGGAGCTGATCCGCAAGTATGACGGCCTGGGTCCTCGTTACACCTCCTATCCGACGGCGGACCGCTTCACCGAGGAGTTCACCGCCGAGCATCTGGCCAACGCGCTGCTCGGCCGATTCGCGGAGCAGCCACCACAGCCGCTATCGCTGTACGTCCACGTACCGTTCTGCAACACGATCTGCTACTACTGCGCGTGCAACAAGGTCGTCACCAAGAATCACAAGAGATCGGCAAAGTACATCGACTATGTCGGCAAGGAAGTCGGCATCATGTCGGGCATGGTCAGTGCCGCGTCGCCGGTCAAGCAACTGCATTGGGGCGGCGGCACGCCGACATTCCTCTCGGCCGAGGAAATGACGCTCTTGATGCGCATGCTTCGCGACAACTTTGCCTTCGCCGACGACGCGGAATGCTCGATCGAAATCGACCCGCGCAAAGTGACCGCGAGCACCATCGGGTTGCTGGCCGAGCTCGGCTTCAACCGCATGAGCCTTGGCGTGCAGGATTTCGATACCGAGGTGCAACGAGCGGTCAATCGTATCCAGAGCGAGGCGGAAACGCGAGCAGTGATCGATGCGGCGCGCGAGAACGGCTTTCGCTCGCTCAACGTCGACCTGATCTACGGTTTACCCAGGCAGACGGTCGCAGGATTTGCCGTGACGCTCGAAAAAGTGATCGCCGCAGCGCCGGACCGGATCGCGCTGTACAGCTACGCCCACGTGCCGCATCTGTTCAAACCGCAGCGGCAGATCAGCGAGGCCGAGCTGCCGTCGCCCGACCAGAAGCTCGCGATCCTGGCGCTGGCGATCGACAAGCTGACCACCAGCGGCTACATCTACATCGGCATGGACCACTTCGCTAAGCGCGATGACGAGCTAGCGCGCGCGCAACGCGCGGGCAAGCTGCACCGCAATTTCCAGGGCTATTCGACGCACGCCGATTGCGACCTGCTGGCTTTCGGCATTTCCGCGATCGGCAAGCTCGGACCGACGTACAGTCAGAATGTACGGACGCTGGACAACTACTACGATCGCCTCGATGCCGATGCCTTGCCCTGTTTCCGCGGCTGGCAGCTCAGCGCCGACGACCTGTTGCGACGCGACGTGATCCAGGCGCTGATGTGCCAGTTCATAGTCGATTTCGCCCAGATCGAATCCGCACACTCCATTTCGTTTGGTGATTACTTCGGCGCGGAGCTCGAGGCGCTCGAGGCGCTGGCGTCCGACGGGCTGGTCGAGATCGCGCCGGAGCGCATTACCGTAACGTCTCGAGGCCGGCTGCTCGTCCGGACGGTAGCGATGGTTTTTGATCGTTATCTGCGTGCCCAGCGGGCGCCGGCACGCTACTCGCGCGTCATCTGAACGTCGGCTGCAGCAACTTTCGCGGACACCGATCGGAGAAGCAACCCTGGGGATGCTGCGCCGCGCCGGGTCAGTCGGGACGCGATTCGACAGGGCCCTCCGGCACCCGGACTACGTAGACGCTGCACGGTGCGTTCGCGGTGACGCTGGAGGCAACCGAACGCCACCATGCGAGGGCCCGCTCGGTTGGCCCCGGTGCCCCCAGGACGATCAGGTCGACGTGATTGGCTCGTGCCAGGTCGAGCAGCGTCGCCGTCGCATTGGCTGCCTCCACGACAAGGAGCGAAAGGCGCGACGAGGGCAGCTTCAGCGGTTCCACCCAGTGCCGCAGCCGGGTCTTGTGCTCGAGGTGCTTGCCGGAAGCGGTGTCGGCGTCGGCGGGTCCCTCGCCCAGCGGCGCCGCCCTGACCACCGATACGCACATCAGCCGAAATTCGGGATTGAGCGCGACCAGCTGCCGCGTCGCCAACTGCAGTGACGGATGGCGCTCGTCGTCCGGATGCTCGGTATCCACTGCCACCATGATCACCGGTGCGCGTATTGCGATGTTTTGGCGCCGGCCGAGCGCATGGCGATCGCGACGCGACTGCCACCAGCGGGCGAACTGCGGGAAAAAACCAGCCCCCTCGGTCCGACCAGCACGCTCCGACAGCGTAACCTGCTCCGGATGGCGCAAGTCGAATGCGATCTGGGCTGCCGATTGGTAGCGCGCTGCAGCCACCGGTTCAAGGCAACGCAGAATGATCTCCTGCAGCCAGGGAGGCACCCGTTCGTTCAGCGCACACGGCGGAAGGGGCTCGCGCCAGAGACGATCGCGCATGCCGGCGTAGGTCTGAGGTTCACCGAATGGCTGCGTGCCGGTGGCCAGCTCGAAGAGCAGCACGCCCAGGGCGAAGAGGTCGCTGCGCGGGTCGCTCCGATCGTTCTGCAACTGCTCGGGGGATACGTAGGCGGCCGAACCCGCCGCGAAATCCTTCGACTCGGCGAGCAGGTCGGGATAGCGCGCGTGCCTGGCGAAGCCGAAGTCGAGCAGCACGGCATCGCCGTTCGGACGCAACATGACATTCTCGGGCTTGAGATCCAGATGGATGACCTGTTGCGTGTGCACACTATGCACCGCGTCGGCAAGCGCCGAACCGACGCGCGCGACCTCCCCGGGCGGCAACGGGGCCTGCGCGATGATCTTCTCGAGACCTTCTCCGTCGATCCGTTCCATTACGATATAGGGCGTCGCGGTCAAATCTCCCGCTGCCACGAAGCGCGGCACCGACGGGCCGGTCAAGATCGGCACGATCATCTGCTCGATCTCGAAACTGTCGATGCCGATCGTGGGCTCACCAGGCCCCAGCGCCGGAGCCTTCATCACCATCGGAAAGCCCGGATCCCTTTCCGGCGGCGCAGTGACGCTGAAAATGTAGCCGGTCCCTCCCTTGTGCAGGCATTCACCGAGGCGGAAGCCGTCGATGGTCGCGCCGGGTTGCAGACGTTCCCGCATGGATTCGAAAGGGGCGCCGCGAAAGGAGACAGTCAGATGCCGAGTTCCACGCGACAGGCGAGCGACTCGGGCAAGCCGCATTTTCGGATGCGATCCGCCGCGACCATCGCATCATAGGGAACACGATAGAACGTCAGCTGCTCGCGTCCGCGGTCGAACAGCGTATAGGCTGCTGCCGGATTGCGATCGCGCGGCTGCCCGACCGATCCCACGATCGCTACCCAGCGTCGACGGCTGCGCACCGGGATCGGCGTCCCGGGAGTCGGGCGGAACTCGCACATTCGGCCGTTCGCGTCCTCGAAGTAGAGCAATTGATCGTGCACATGTCCACAGAACGTATAGAGCGATTTGGCCGCCTCGGCGCAGCGTTTCGCCGCCGACGGACTGTCGATGTAGTCCCATCGTTCGGGAGACGCCGCCGACGCGTGGACATAACACACGGTTCCGTCGCGCGCCACGAGGGGCAGCGACGCCAGAAAGCGCTTCTGCTCGTCGCTGAGCGTCTGGCGCGCCCATTCGATGGCGGCGAGCGCAGCTTCGTTGAAGTACCCGGCGCTCTTTTCGACAGCCTGATCGTGGTTGCCCTTGAGCGCCACGGCGCCTTCCGCCGCGTACCGGATGACGATGTCGACGACGCCCCCTGGATCGGCCCCATAACCGACAAAATCCCCCAGGAAGGCGAAGCGCTGCGCACCATGCTCACCCGCGTGCCGCAGGCAAGCCGTCAGCGCCTCGGTGTTGGCGTGGATGTCGGACAACAGCGCAATGCGCAACGCACGTGCTCCGGTGGGCCGTTACGGTGCAACGATATTAGCAGGGAGCAGCCGCCGGCGTGCGGTCGAGCTACATCTTCGAGCCCTGCCACTTTTAGCAATGCTCGCCTGACCGTCGACTTACCTGCCAGCGTGTGAGCCGCGCCTTTCGGCACGTGAGTCGAACAAGCGCGCAACAACATGTTGCTGCGGGTCGCTTGCCGACGCGCTGTCATTCTGACCGTCAGGATTCCCGTCGGTTTGACCGAAGTCAAGGTCCGTTGCAATGCCGGTCCAAGATTCGCCAAACCGCTTCCACAAACTGGCGTGAGTCGGTTGGACGACCGCTGCAATACGCGGCGGACCAGGATGCTCTAATGATTCAGGTCAAAGCGCGTCACAGGGAGCGGGCAGAAAATCGCGCTGACATCGGGGACAAAGCGCGGCGCCGTGGGCGCGGCGTGCAACAATACCGGTCGCGGCTAGGGGAGTCGAGCTGTGGATGTATTCAAGGCGGACGTTGCCATTGTCGGCGCCGGGGGTGCGGGGCTGCGCGCAGCCATCGCCGTGGCCGAGGCCGATCCATCGCTGACCGTGGCGCTGATCTCCAAGGTCTACCCGATGCGAAGCCATACCGTCGCCGCCGAAGGCGGATCCGCCGGCGTGGTGCAGGCGAACGACAGCCTGCAACATCATTTCGACGACACCGTTACCGGCGGCGATTGGCTGTGCGAGCAAGACACCGTCGATTATTTCGTCGCCCATTGCGCCGAGGAGATGGTGCAGCTCGAGCATTGGGGATGCCCGTGGAGCCGCAAGGACGACGGCCATGTCGACATTCGCGCGTTCGGCGGGATGAAGATAGAGCGAACCTGGTTTGCTGCCGACAAGACCGGGTTTCACATGCTGCATACGTTGTTCCAGACGTCGATCAAATACCCATCGATCAAGCGGTTCGACGAGCACTTTTGCTGCGATCTGATCGTCGACGACGGCCGCTGCCACGGCGTGTTGGCTATCGAGATCGGCACCGGCGAGTTCAGACTTATCCAGGCGAAGGCGGTCATCATCGCAACCGGTGGTGCAGGAAGGGTCTTCCGGCAAAACACCAACGGAGGCATCGTCACCGGCGACGGCATGGCGCTGGCGTACCGCTACGGCGTCCCGCTACGCGATATGGAGTTCATCCAGTACCACCCGACCTGCCTGCCTGGAAGCGGACTGCTGATCACCGAGGCATGTCGCGGCGAAGGCGGCATCATGGTCAACAAGGACGGGCATCGCTACCTGCAGGACTACGGCCTCGGCCCTGCCGATCCATGGCCGCGCAAGAAGGCGATGGAACTCGGCCCGCGTGATCGCCTGTGCCAGGCGTTCTGGCACGAAGAGCAGAACGGCCGCACCATCGCTACTGCGCAAGGGCAAGCGGTTCATCTCGACTTGCGCCATCTCGGGAAAGAGAAGCTGCACCAGCGTCTGCCGCAAATCTGCGAGATGGCGGAGGCGTTCCTCGGCGTCGATCCTGTCTATGCGCCGATTCCGGTGCGTCCGGCAGTTCATTACACGATGGGTGGAATCCTGGTCGACACCAAAACCGCTTCACCGCTGCCTGGCCTGTATGCAGCCGGCGAATGCTCGAGCATCGGCATCCACGGCGCCAACCGGCTCGGTTCGAACTCGCTCGCCGAACTATGCGTGTTCGGGAAGGTCGCGGGAAGCGAGGCGGCGCGATTTGCCAGGTCGATCGCTGCGGCCAATTCCACGACGATCGAAAGACAAGCCGACGCAGCGCGCCAGCGCGCGATGAACGTTGTGAGCCGGTCCAAGGGAAGTGAACGTATTTCTGTATTACGCAACGAAATGGCTCTCAGCATGGAGCGCGGTTGCGGCATCTATCGCACCGGACGCGACATGCAGGATACCTGCGATAAGATCGACGAGCTGAAGCTGCGCTACAGGGACGTCGAGGTCGGCGACAAGTCGAGCGTCTGGAATACAGAGTGGTTGCTCGCGATCGAGCTGGGCTATCTGCTCGATGTCGCACAGGCGATCGTCTATTCGGCGCTGAACCGCAAAGAGTCGCGTGGCGCGCACCAGCGTCTCGACGGCTTCGACCAGCGCGACGATGCGAACTACCTCAAGCACAGCCTGGCCCACTACGTTGACGCCGGCCCGCCGCGCATCGACTACGGGCCGGTAGCAATCACCCGATCCCAACCCGGGACGCGTGCCTATGGCGCCGCCGGCGAGCAGGCAGAGCGGGACCGCAAGCGTGCCGGAGCGGCCCATGAATGAGACCCACAAAGTAATTGCGATCGAGGTTCTGCGCTACCGGCCGGAGCTGGACGAGAAGCCTTTTTTCCAGACCTATCAGGTTCCGTTCACGGAAGAGATGTCGGTGCTGCAGGGGCTGCTCTACATCAAGGACGAGCTCGACGGCACGCTCAGCTTCCGTTGGTCGTGCCGGATGGCGATTTGCGGCAGCTGCGGCGCAATGATTGACGGCGTCCCGATGCTCGGTTGCCATACCTTCCTGCGCGACTATTATCCGAACAAGGTACGCGTCGAACCGCTCGCCCATTTTCCGATCGAACGCGACCTGGTCGTAGGCGCGGATGACTTCATCGGCAAGCTTGAACGCATCAAGCCTTACATCGTCCCGAAGGAGCCCCGCACGCTTGCTGAAGGCGAATACTTGCAGACCCCGGCGCAACTCGAGCGGATCCTGCAATTCAGTTCGTGCATCAACTGCATGCTCTGTTACGCCGCTTGCCCCCAGTACGGCCTCGATCCGGCCTTCATCGGCCCGGGGGTGCTGGCGCTGCTGCATCGGTACAACGCCGACTCCAGAGACGCCGCCCGCGCCGACAGAATGCAGCTGGTCAATGCCGAGGAAGGCGTCTGGAGCTGCACTGCCGTCGGCTATTGCTCCGAGGTCTGTCCGAAGGGAGTCGATCCGGCGAACGCCGTCAACCAGAACAAGACGGCAAGCGCGGCCGATTACTTCCTCCATTGGCTGCCCAAGGGAAGCGGGAAGTGAGCGCGCGCCGCCCCTATATCCGCTCGATGGACGGGTGGTGGCGCCGAGACCCGTTCTTCATCCGCTACATGATCCGCGAAGCGACCGCACTGCTGGTCGTCGCCTATGCGGCGGTGTTGCTGCTGGGTGCGATTCGCCTCGCCCAGGGCGAGTCCGCGTACGAGCGATGGCTGGCGGCGCTGCGTAGCCCATGGTCGCTCGCATTTCATCTCGTGCTTTTCGCCGGCCTCGTCTATCACACGTGGAGCTGGTTCCAGATCGTGCCGAAAACGATGCCGTCGATTTCGGTCGGTGGCAAAAAGCTTCAGCCGGCGGTAATCACCGGGACCGGGCTTGTCGCCGCCGCCTTTGTGAGCCTCGTCCTCCTTCTCCTGCTGTTGTTCATCGGATCATGAAGCGCTCGAATGCTCCGATCTTCTGGACCTTGTTCGGTGCCGGAGGAATGCTGTCGGCGTTGATCGGGCCGATGCTGGTGCTGATCACCGGCATCGCCGTTCCGCTCGGCTTCCTTCTGCCGGCCGATCTGATGAGTTACCCGCACATGCTCAAGTTCGCCCAGCATTGGGCGGGCAAGGCATTCACATTCGCCGTCGTGTCGCTGTTCTTGTGGCACGGAGTACATCGCATCTTCCACAGCCTGCACGACTTGGGGCTGAAAACGGCGACCGGCGCGAAGCTTACTTGCTATGGCGTGGCCCTTCTGGGCACAGCGCTTGCGGCGTACTCGCTGCTTGTGATCGGGTTCTGACCCGATGTCGTAAGGCCACCGAGGTCGCGGCTCTTATTGATTTGCGTCAAGAGAGCCTCTTGCAATGCTTGCGACTTTTTCCAGAGGGCGGAAACTGACCATCAGACGCCTTTGGCCGCGCCGAGCGGCAAGCGTCGACGGATGGTCGAGGGAAGGGAAGCAATGTTTCAGGTTCGTATTCACGGTCGTGGCGGCCAGGGCGTCGTCTCAGGTGCCGAGATGTTGTCGGTCGCCGCCTTCGTTGAAGGCCGTTACGCGCAGGCGTTTCCGAGCTTCGGCTCCGAGCGCATGGGCGCGCCGGTCATGGCGTTCTGCCGCATCGACGCGAAGGAGATACGGCTGCGCGAGCCGGTGCTGGAGCCCGACGCAGTGATCATTCAGGACCCGACATTGTTGCACCAGGTCGATCTGTTCAAGGGCTTGCAAGAGCAAGGGTACATCCTGATCAACTCGACGCGGAGCTTCGGCGAATTGGGCTTGCGCGATTTCACGCGCGGTTTTAGCGAGTTTCGCCTATGCCACGTGCCGGCGACCGAGATCGCGATGAAGCACGTCGGGCGCGCGGTACCGAACGTGCCTCTGCTCGGCGCTTTCGCCGCGGTCAGCGGGCAAATCAGAATCGAGTCGATCGTGGCCGCGATCCATGAGAAGTTCGCCCCGGCGCTCGCGCGAGCGAATGTCGCCGCGGCGGCCGAGGCCTATGCGATCGTCAAGGCAACGAGGGAAACCGCCAATGCTTAAGCAGATCGAAGGCTCCCGCGCCGTAGCCGAAGCCATTGCGCGCTGCCGGCCGGAGGTGATTTGCGCTTATCCGATCACTCCACAGACTCACATCGTCGAGGGACTCGGCGAAATGGTGAAATCGGGCGAGCTCGCCAATTGCGAGTTCATCAACGTCGAATCCGAATTCGCCGCACTGTCGGTCGCGATCGGTGCGTCCGCTGCTGGTGCGCGCGCCTACACCGCCACGGCGAGCCAGGGGTTGTTGTTCATGGCGGAGGCCGTCTACAACGCCGCCGGCCTCGGGCTTCCGATAGTCATGACCATCGGCAATCGCGCGATCGGGGCGCCGATCAATATCTGGAACGACCATTCCGACAGCATGTCGATGCGGGACGCGGGGTGGATCCAGCTCTACGCGGCGACGAACCAGGAAGCCCTCGACCTTCACATCCAGGCGTTCCGGCTGGCGGAGGAACTCTCGTGTCCGGTCATGGTGTGCATGGACGGCTTCATACTGACCCATGCCTACGAGCGCGTCGACGTACCAGCGCAAGACGATGTCGATGCGTTCCTGCCGTCATTCGAGCCCCGTCAGGTACTCGACCCCGCCGAACCGGTAAGCATGGGGGCGATGGTCGGGCCGGAAGCATTCACCGAAGTTCGCTACCTCGCCCATCACAAGCAGCTGCGCGCGCTCGAACTGATACCCAAACTCTCGGCGGCATTTCAGGCGCGATTCGGGCGTTCATCGGGCAGCTTGGTCAAGCCTTATCGGACAGAGGATGCCGAGACCATCGTCGTCGCGCTGGGCTCGGTCAACGGCACGATCCAGGAAGTCGTCGACGAAATGCGCGATGCCGGCGTAAAGATCGGCTCGCTGGCCATCTGCTCGTTCCGGCCGTTCCCGCTGGAGCAGGTCCGCGACGCATTGCGGCACGCCAAGCGCGTCGTGGTGATCGAGAAATGCCTTGCGGTCGGCTTGGGCGGCATCGTCTCCGACGGCGTTCGCAACGCCCTGTCGGGCATCGTGCTTAGGGGCTACACCGTCATCGCGGGACTGGGCGGTCGCGCGATCACGCGCGCGGCGCTAAGGCAATTGTTCCGGGATGCCGGCAACGATGTACTCGAGCAGCTCACGTTCCTGGACCTCGACGAGGGGCTGATCCAGTACGAGCTCGAGCGCGAGGCGCAGGCGCGCCGCTCCGGACCGACCGCCGAAGCCATCCTGCGCCGGGTCGGCACCGTGGCTTCGCAGGTTGCCTAAGGCCGCCGGGAGTACCGACATGGAAATGCAGACCGTCAAGTTCTACCAGACCGGCACCTTCACCGTCGGCAACCGGCTGCTCGCCGAAGACGAGCGCAGCGTCCAGGCGAACATGCATCGCACCAACTCGCTCAACTCGGGGCACCGCGCCTGCCAGGGCTGCGGCGAGGCACTAGGCGCGCGTTATGCGATCGATGCGGCGATGCGCTCGACATCCGGCGAGCTTATCGCGGTCAACGCCACCGGATGTCTGGAGGTGTTTTCGACGCCCTACCCCGAGACGTCGTGGAAGATCCCATGGATTCATTCACTTTTCGGCAACGCAGCGGCAGTCGCCTCCGGCGTCGCAGCCGCAATGCGCGTCAGGGGAAGATCCGCCGTACGTGTCGTCGCCCAAGGGGGCGATGGCGGCACGACCGACATTGGATTCGGCTGCCTGTCGGGAATGTTCGAGCGCAATGACGATGTTCTCTACATCTGCTACGACAACGAAGCCTATATGAACACCGGAGTCCAGCGCAGCAGTGCGACCCCGCCCGCGGCACGCACGGCTACCACCCCGGCTCTGGGCCGGGAACCCGGCAATGTCTTCGGCACCGGCAAGAACGTGCCGCTGATCGCGATGGCGCACTCGATCCCCTACGTCGCGACGGCGAGCGTGGCCAATTTGCGCGATCTCGAACGCAAGGTCGCCAAGGCCATGACAATCAGCGGCGCGCGCTATGTTCACATCCATGTCCCCTGCCCCCTCGGCTGGGGATCGCTTCCCGCCGACACGATCAAGGTCGCGCGACTGGCCGTCGAATCGGGACTCTTCCCTCTGTTCGAAGCCGAGCACGGTGAAATCACGGGACGCACACCGATCCGACGCAAGGTGCCCGTGACCGATTATTTGCGGCTGCAGAAGCGCTTCGCGCATCTGTTCAACGTCGCGGATGAACCGCGCATTGCGCGGATCCAGGCGATTGCCGACCGCAACATCGCGAAATTCGGTCTGCTGGAGACCCCAGCCCATGGATAAGCCATTCGCCATCACGCTGGACGTCGGGTCATCGCTCGCCAACAAGACAGGCTCCTGGCGAACCAGCCGGCCGGTATACGTGGATCGTCTTCCGCCCTGCAATCACGCCTGTCCTGCCGGCGAAAACATCCAGAGCTGGCTCTACCATGCGGAAGCCGGCGACTACGAAGCGGCCTGGCGGGTACTCACGCTCGACAATCCACTGCCCGCTATCATGGGCCGTGTCTGCTATCACCCGTGCGAGACCGCGTGTAACCGGGGCAAGCTCGACGAGTCCGTCGGTATCAACTCGGTGGAACGTTTTCTCGGCGACGAAGCGCTCAAGCTCGCCTGGCGCTTCGAACCCCCGGTACGCGACTCGGGCAAGCGGGTGCTGGTCGTCGGTGCGGGACCGTCGGGACTGGCCGCGGCGTACCACCTGCGCCTGCTCGGTCATGCGGTCACGATCATCGAGGCCGGGCCCTTGGCCGGCGGCATGATGCGCTTCGGCATTCCGAAGTATCGGCTGCCCCGAGACGTGCTCGATGCCGAGATACAGCGCATCCTGGATCTGGGTATCGAGCTGCAGCTCAACCGAAAAGTCTCGAACATCCTCGACACGATGCACAGCGGCGCGTTCGACGCCGCGTTTCTCGCTGTCGGCGCGCACATCGCCAAGCGCGCGTACATCCCCGCCGGCAGCACCGCGCGCATGCTGGATGCAATCTCGGTACTGCGCGGCATGGAAGGCGAAGACAAACCTTTGCTAGGCCGCCGTGTCGTCGTTTACGGTGGAGGCAACACGGCGCTCGACGTTGCGCGAACCGCCAAGCGCCTTGGCGCGTCCGACGCGATCATCGTCTATCGGCGAACGCGCGAAAAAATGCCAGCCCACGATTTCGAGGTCGAAGAGGCGCTGCAGGAAGGCGTGCTGATCAAATGGCTGTCCACGATCAGGAATATGGCCGACGAGGGCACGCTGACGGTTGAAAAGATGCGTCTTGACGACCAGGGGTTCCCCCAACCGACGGGTGAATTCGAGACGCTCGAGACCGACTCACTGGTATTGGCGCTCGGCCAGGACGTCGATCTGTCGTTGCTCGATGACGTGCCGGATCTCGTGATCGAGCATGGCGTCGTACAGGTCGCGTCGAACATGATGACCGGTCACGCTGGCATTTTTGCAGGCGGCGACATGGTGCCGTCGGAGCGCACCGTTACCGTCGCAGTCGGCCACGGCAAGAAGGCGGCGCGGCACATCGACGCCTGGTTGCGCGGCGGGCGCTACGCGCCGCCCCCCGCGCACAAGCTCGCGGCGTTCGAATCGCTCAATGCCTGGTACTACGCCGACGCGCCGAAGACCACCCAGCCGGTACTCGACCTCGCGCGACGCGCGTCAACCTTCGACGAGGTCGTGCGCGGGCTGGACGAAAGCACCGCCCTTTTTGAGGCTCGACGCTGCCTTTCCTGCGGCAATTGCTTCGAATGCGATAACTGCTACGGGGTTTGCCCGGACAATGCAGTGATCAAGCTCGGGCCTGGAAAGCGTTTCGAATTCAATTACGATTATTGCAAGGGCTGCGGCATCTGCGTCGCGGAGTGCCCGTGCGGCGCAATCGAAATGATCCCGGAAACGATTTGATCCTGCGTCGTCCGCGATCGATGAGCAGCGCTCTCGCCTATGCGGCGGACCCGGCGGCCACGGTGCCCGTGCCCTCCTACCTGCAGGAATTCTACTGGTGGGCCTACGTCCATCCTTGGGCAGTGCGCACGTTCGAGCGCGGCTGGCTGGTCGATCTGATTCTCTTCGGCAACTATGAGCGGCTCCGCGACTCGGCGCTGGCCGAGATCCCGGCCTCGGGACGCACATTGCAGATCGCGTGCGTCTACGGAGACCTGACCGTGCGTCTGAGCGAACATCTCGCAGAAAACGGCGCTCTGGACGTCGTCGACGTCATGCCTATCCAGCTGCAGAATCTTGCGCGCAAGCTGCCTCGGGACTCCAAGACGCGCCTCATTCATCGCGACTCGACGGCGCTTGGCATTGCGGACGCAACCTATGACCAGGCACTGATCTTCTTTTTGCTGCACGAGCAGCCGTTGCCGGTCCGCCGCCGCACGCTGGCGGAAGCGATCCGTGTCGTGAAACCCGGCGGCAAGATCATTGTGCTCGATTACCACCGCCCGAATCGTCGGCACCCGTTACGGCGACCGATGCGTGCGCTTTTGCGTCGACTCGAGCCATTCGCGCTGGACTTGTGGCAAAGCGAGCTCACCGAGTTTTTGCCGGCGGGCATCCCGCTGGCGGCGATGCGAAAGCACACCTATTTCGGCGGCCTCTACCAGAAGGTCGTTCTCATCCGCTAAGCAGCCAGGGCGTGCCGATTGCCGATGCCCGGAAGGCCCCCCCGAGTGTCTCGTTTGCTCCACAGCCACGCATCCGGAATTTGATCTACATCAAGCAATCCGTTCGCCCCCAGGGCTCCTTGACCTTTGTCAATTATCAATTTCTACGACCATGCCAGATTGCTGCCATGAACCGCAAAGAGACACTCGCCTTAGCTGGAAGCAGTCGGATTGCCGCGTCCGGATCGCTGACGACCGAAAGGAACGCAAAAGCCTCCCAAGGGCAGTTTGTTGCGCTACAGCAACAAGAATCTGCTTATTCGCATCGCTCCCTTGCGCACCGATCCGGTAGCGTGCAGCATCTGTTCGCAACCGTACATTTCCAGGCAGTCGGCCGGAAACGAGGGTTTGCCGAATATTTCCATTGCCGCATCGCGCCCGTACCAAGGTATGAACTGACAGCGCCCGCAGGAAAGAGCGCCATTCATTAGCAGTAGCTGGTTGAGGGAGAAGAATATGCTGCCCGTCCAAAAATTCGCCGCCTTGGGTGCGTTCATCGGCCTTTTCCTCGCAGGCTCGGTCGCGGCGGCGGATAACCCGCCAGCGGATACCGCGGCGCAAAAAGCGCTGGCCAAGGACGCCGTTTGCACCACCTGCCACAACGAAAGCTGGCGCGTACCGATTCTGTCGCTCTACCAGACGAAGCACGGCAACCGAGCGGATCCCAAGGCTCCAAACTGCCAGTCGTGCCACGGCCAAAGCACCGGCCACCAGCAAGATCCTGCGGGCGTGCATCCGGAAGTTGTTTTCGGCGTTAAATCCAAGAACGTATCGTCGGCCGAGGACCGGAATGGAACCTGCCTGGGCTGTCACAAGACCGGCCTTCGCATGCACTGGTCCGGCAGCGAGCACGAGAGTCGGGATGTGTCCTGCAGCAATTGCCATACGGTGCACATTGCGAACGACCCGGTTCTGTCCAAGGCGACCCAACCCGAGGTCTGTTACGCCTGCCACAAGACACAGCGCGCGCAAACGCACCGGATCTCGACCCACCCGATCTTGGCCGGCAAGATGGCGTGCTCGGACTGCCACAACCCACACGGCTCGACGGGGCCGAAGTTGCTGGTCAAGAACTCGGTCAACGAGACCTGCTACACCTGTCACGCGGAAAAGCGCGGCCCCTTCCTGTGGGAACACAGCCCGGTCGTCGACGACTGCACGAACTGCCATACGCCGCACGGCTCGACCAACGCGCCACTGCTCAAGGCGCGCGTGCCGTGGCTATGCCAGGAATGCCACAGCGGCGACCATGGTGCGGCGATAAACAGCGGAGCGAATCTGCTGAACGGCAACGCGACGACGATCAACGGCATGCTGCCGCCGGCGAATCAGAGCCCGCGCACGCAGACGAACGCGCGTGCCTGCCTCAACTGTCACGTGCTGATCCACGGGTCGAACCATCCGGCGGGCGCGAAATTCCAGCGGTAGCGATAGCGAATCGGGGAGCATGACATGAAGACCAAGAACGACAGTTTTGCGGTCCGGGCGTTGGTCGTCGCGGTGCGAGCAGGGCTGATCGCCCTGGCGGCGATGTCGGCAGCCCAGGCAGCCGAGAGCGACGATGCCGCGCGTCAGCTGACGCAGCCGACCAGCGTCGTCGAAGTGGGCGCCGGGTATGTCAGCCAGGATTCGTTCAAGTTCGGCGAGTACAACGGCCTGTTCAAACAAGGTTTGTACGGCATCTTCAACTTCGATGTGCGCGGCGGTGGAAGCTACGATAGCGGCGACGCGACGCGGTGGCGTGCGACCGGCACCGATCTCGGGCTGGACACGCGTGACGTATCCGCCGAGTACGAACAGCAAGGCAAATTCCGGGTCAACTTCGACTACGACGAGTTGCGGCGAAACCGCTCCGACACCTATCAGACGCCTTATCTGGGGGCGGGCTCCGATACGCTGACGCTGCCTTCCAATTGGCTCAAGCCTATCGTCCCGCAGGTCAGCGGCACGGCCATCAATTTCCGCGCGCTGTCGCCGACGACCGGCCTCGCCTCGGCGATCGTCGGGGGCGTCGTAACGCGGCCGACCGCCGCCCAGCAGACGACGGTCAACAACATCATTGCCGCCGACCTTCCGGACTTCAACAACGTCGATCTCGATACCATCCGCAAGACCATCAAGGGTGGATTCAGCTACAGCATCGATTCGCGCTGGGAGTTCAAGGCCAGCGCACAGCACGAGAAAAAGGAAGGGCTGAAACCGATGGGCGCGGTGAGCTCGCAGGTCAGCGAATACGCCACCATCCTCGTCGACCCGATCGATCAGACCACCGATCAATACAACGCAAGCCTGACCTACACCGGAGAGAATTCCTTCATGCAGGTCGCGTACTACGGGTCGGTATTCAAGAACGATATTTCCTCGCTGACGTGGCAGGATGCAAACGACCCGACCAAGACGGCGACGTTGAGCAGCGCGCCGAGCAATAGTTTCCACCAGATCCTTCTGACGGGCGGCTACAATTTTTCGCCAACCACCAAGCTGGTCGTGAACGGATCCTACGGGCGCAACACCCAGAACGAAGCTTTTGTCACCAACGGACAGAACAACCAGTTCCCGCTGGGTCTGCCCGCGTCATCGCTCGACGGGCTGGTCGTAACGACGGCGTTCAACGCCAAGCTCACCGCCAAGCCGATCAAGGATCTCAGCCTGGTCGCCGGCTACAAGTACGACGACCGCGACAACCGCACCCCGGTGAACACGTATTTCTTCCAGGATGCGAACGAAACGAAGGCCGCATCGGCTTCCGCCTTCAACGCTGCGCTCGGCCTGCCGGCTAACACCCTGGGCAGCAACATCGACATCTATGCCAATCGGCCTTACAGCAAGAAGGTCAACCAGTTCGACGTCGACGCCGATTACGCCGTGGCCAAGGGGCAGAGGCTCCAGGGCGGCTACGAATACCAGCAGATCGATCGCGAATGCAACGGTTCGTGGATCAATTGCGCCGATGCGCCGAGGACCCGCGAAAGCACGCTCAGGGCCGAATGGCGCGCCAACGTGGTCGAGAACCTCAGCGGAAGGGTTGCGTATGCGTATTCCGAGCGGCGGGTCAACTACGACGAGAATGCGTTCCTGTCGCTGGTTCCGATGGCCAACGTCGTGCCCGCGGGCGGGGCGACAGTCAGTGCCTACCAGTATCTGCTGCAGACTGGATTGACCGGCTTCGGGCCCGTCGCCGGCTTTCCCTCCTCACCACTCAGCGGCAACGCGGCGATCTTCTCTCCCAGCAATAACATGCTGCCGCAGGCGCTCTACGCCAGCCGCAACAACATCAACGAAGAGGTCGGCATGAGGCGGTTCAACATGGCCGACCGAAATCGCAACAAGGTGCGCGGGTCGGTCAACTGGGATGCGAGCGACAACGTCTCGTTGCAGGGCAGTTTGGACTATAACAAGGACGATTACAACAATTCGATCTACGGCCTGAAGAATGCAGAGAGCTTAGCCTTGAACCTCGAGGGCAATTACTCCATCACCAGCGACTTTGCCGCCCAGGCGTTTTACTCGCACGAAGACTTTCAGTCGCAGGGTGCGGGCATTTCGTACGGGTCCAACAGCAACACCGCTTTTGTCGGTCAGGCCGGCAACACGATCGTGTCCGGCGGTTGCTTTTCGAGCGTGCTGGACAAGAACTCCAACGCCAAGATCGATCCGTGTCTGAACTGGTCGACCGACATGCGCGACAAGGTCGATACCTTGGGAGCCGGCTTCAAGTACAAGAACCTGATGGGAGGCAGACTGGATGTGACGGGTGATCTGGTCTACACCTACGCGCGCACCGATGTCGGCGTCGCGGGCGGGTCCTATGCCAACAACCCATTCGCCCTGGCGTCGCCGGCGCCGGCGCTGGCGCCCGGAGTACCGGCGGTGTTCTTCATCCCCGCCGCCAATATGCCCACGGCGACAACCAAGACGATCGATTTGCGACTCGGTGGCCAGTATGCGATCGACAGAGTGTCGTCGGTTCGGGTGCTCTACTGGTATCAGCACCTGCGGTCCAATGATTACGTCTACGACGGCATGCAATTCGGAACGCTGACCAACGTGATCCCCACCAATGAACAGCCGTTCAACTACAACGTGCACGTCATCGGGGTCAGCTACATCTATAGCTGGCGGTAAGACAGCATCCAGGGTCAGGGGGGGCGCGGGGGCGAGAGTTCGCCCCCGCTTCTTTTTGTCGAAGACTCGTGCAACGACCGCTTCCCGACTCTCGCAGTTGATCTGCGTCAACGCGTCGCACGTTCAATCCGGGCAAAGTATGCCCAACGATGCAACGGAGTCGAAGCATCATGCGAATGCTTCCCTGAAGGCAGTCGGCGAGAGCGCGCCCGGGCCACTGGCAAGACCAACTCATGCCCAAGCATATCAGCCGGCTCATCATCCTCCTGGTGACCTTCGGCGCAGCGGCATATGCAGCCAAGGTTTTTTTCACTGCAGATTCGTTCTACGCCTACGGTCACTACCGGGGTAAATCCGTTGCGGAAATCGCCTCCGACAAGCCGAAGTACAAGGGCTCGGAATATTGTCAGTCGTGTCACGCCGAGCGCTACGCAGAGTGGTCCAAAGGCGTGCATCACAGCGTCGAGATCGGCAAGGTCGTCCAATGCGAAGTCTGTCATCAAGCCGCCGGAGGCAGGGACGCAGGTGGCATGTTCCAGCATGTAGCTACCGGTATTGACCATCCCGCCAGCGGCAAGCTACCGGTGCCGACCGACAGCCTGAAACTGTGCCCGCTTTGCCATGAAAAGATGCCGGGCCGGCCCGCGGAGCAGCGTCAGATCGTTATCGCGACACATGCGGGAACGCAGCAGTGCACTGCCTGCCATAACCCGCACTCGCCCAGGATGATCGTCGTCGCCGGTGCGGCCGCGGGGCAAGCGGAAACCGGCGCAATGGGAAAAGCGGCAATCTGCGCTGGTTGTCACGGTGGCGAGGGCGTCAGCGTCAACCCGGTGTGGCCGAACCTTGCCGGACAGCACAGCGCGTATCTGGTCGACGCCCTCAAAGCGTACCGGACCGGCGCGCGACAGAGCGCCATGATGTCCGCAACCGCCGCGGGCTTGAGCGACGCCGACATCCAGAGCCTGTCCGATCATTACGCCGCCATGAAGCTCAAGGTCGCCGCCTCCGCTGCCGGGTCAGCGAGCGCGGCTGCCGGCAAGGCGAAGGCCGACACTTGCGCAACTTGCCATGGCGCGGAAGGCGTCAGCGGCAATCCGGCATGGCCGAGTCTCGCCGGACAGCAAAAGGACTACCTGGTCGGCGCGCTGAAGGCCTATCAGGAAGGCGTCCGGAAAAACGAGATCATGGCCGGGATGGCAAAAGGCTTGAGTGACGCCGACATCGATGCGCTGGCGACGTATTACTCGAGCGCGACCGTCCATTGAGGCCGAGCCTGTAGCAACCGGCCGGGAGCTCGCCACAAATGAAAAAACGAACTTATCAGCGTAAGGAAACACGCCGCGAGTTTCTGCGCTTCTTCGGGAGCGCCGTCGCGTGCGCAGGAGCCGCCATGGCGGTCAAGGCAGTGGTGCCCGAGGCTCACGCGGCGACGGGCCCGACCCCGCCTCCCGCCATACCGGGTTACGACTGGACGCAACACCGGTGGGGATTCGGCGTCGACGCCACCAAGTGCATCGGATGCCTTCGTTGCGTCGAAGCGTGCAAGCGCGAGAACGATGTCGCCGCGGACGCGCATCATTTCAGGACGTGGGTGGAGCGGTACGTCTACCTCGAGGGTGAAGACAAGCCGCGCATCGACAGCCATCACGACCCGGTGAACATCGAAGCCTCGGGATCGGAAGGAGAATACCGCTTCGCCAATCGGTACAAGGATGCGAAGGTGGAAAAGGCCTTCTTCGTGCCCAAGCTGTGCAACCACTGCACCCATCCAGCCTGTGTCCAGGTGTGTCCCACCGGTGCAACCTACAAGACCGAAGATGGCGTAGTGCTCATCGATCACAACTACTGCATAGGTTGCCAGTATTGCGTGCAGGCTTGTCCTTACGGCGCGCGTTTCTTCAACGAGCGCAAGCAAGTTACCGATAAATGCACCTGGTGCTATCACCGGATCACCAAAGGCCTGCAGCCCGCCTGCGTCGAGGTTTGTCCGGTCGGCGCGCGCATTTTCGGAGATCTCAAAGACAAGCAGAGTCCGATCAGCCAATTCATCCGCAACAACCGGACCTACGTCCTCAGACCCGAATCCGGCAATGCTCCGAACGTCTACTACGTCGGCATCGACAAAGACGTCGTCTGATGAATACACTTTTTGAAGCGATGCCGTTCACTGGCTACGTCTATCCCAACGAGACGGTCCTTGCCTGGACGGTGCTGATCGTCGTCTACCCTTACCTTACCGGGCTGGTCGCCGGCGCATTCACGGTATCGAGCCTCTACCAGGTGTTCGGCATGCAGCGATTCAAGCCGGTCGCGCACCTGGCCTTGCTCACCTCGCTTTGCTGCATGCTGGTCGTCCCGACGCCGCTGCTGCTGCATCTCGGGCATCCGGAGCGCGCGTTGAACGCGGTCATCACGCCCCACACGACGTCCGCATTTGCGATTTTCGGCTATGCGGCGGGGTTTTACGCCATCCTCCTGATACTGGAAAACTGGTTCGTCTTCCGACCGCACATCGTGCAGCAGGCGCAACGAAAGAAGGGGCCGCTCGGGTGGTTCTATCGGGTATTGTCGCTCGGATCCTACGATCTGTCCGAAAAGGCGATGCGGTACGACCGGAAGTGGATCTTTGCGCTGGCCGTCATCGGCATACCTGCGGCGCACGGGCTGCACGGCTATGTGGGATTTGTCTTCGGTTCGCTCAAGTCGCGTGAATGGTGGTCGTCCGATCTCATGCCTGCGGTCTTTCTTTTCTCGGCGATAATTTCCGGCACCGCGCTGTTGATCGTGCTCTACGTCGTCTCATGCCGGCTGCGCAAGGTCCCCGTGGATCTACCCTGCCTGAAGGGCATGGCGTACACGCTCTGGGGCTTCATGATGTTCACCCTGCTGCTGGAAGGCGTCGAATTCGCGAGTCTCGTCTATAGGGGACGAGAGGGGATCGAAATGATCATGGAATACGTGAAGGGTCCGCTCATCGTGCCATTCGCCGTATTGCAATTCGGGGTGGGATCGCTGCTGCCGTTGCTGGTGCTTTCGTTCATGATCTGGCGCGGCATCACCGGCAAGGTGCTGGTCGCAGGCGTTGCGGCGAGCGCCTTTCTGGTATTGTTCGCGGTCCTGATGATGCGCTGGAACGTGGTCATTGGCGGACAGGAGATCGCGAAGACGGGTAAGGGCCTGCTGGAGTATCATCCGCTTGTTTTCGGCCGCGAGGGTATTTTGGCGGCGGTTGCGGTGGTGACGGCGCCATTTGTGCTTTTGTCGCTGATGGTCCGGCTTTTCCCTCCATGGGCCCACGACGCGAAAACCGCGTGAAGGACGCACCCTTGGTTGAATTGATCGACGGTGCCCGCAATAATCGCGGGTGTCGGCGCGGCCGATCATCGGGTGTGCATGGTGGATGCCCATGGCGACACGGGAGGGAAAGTCGATGAAGCGAAGTACCCGCGCTTTTTCTGTTGTTGCGTTCACCCTTGCCGCAGCAATTGCGGCGAGCGCGGGATACACCCCATCCGCGGGAGCCCAAGGCGTCAAGGGCAACGCCGGCGCTGACGACGATCTGCGAGCCGTTTACGCGAACGCCGGCGATGTTGTGGATGGCAAACGCATCGCCGAAGGGACGTGCGCAGGCTGCCACGGCGTGCTCGGCATCAGCAAGCTCCCGGGCGTGCCTCATCTGGCTGGTCAGCGGCCCGCTTATCTCTATCTCGAGCTCAGGGCCTACCAATCCGGCGCTCGTGCCGACAGTGCGATGGGCAACACCGTCAAGCCTCTCAACGACAGCGCGCTGGTCAAGGTGGCCGCATACTATGCGAGCCTCGACCCGCCGCAACCGTCGGCGGCAAGTGGCAAACAGGCTTCCGCCAAGCCTGACCCGGTTCAGGCCGGAAAGACTGCCGCTTCGGCGTGTGCCGGCTGTCATGGCGACGCCGGCATCAGCAAGATCCCCGGCACGCCCAGCCTGGTTGGACTCGATCCGAAATATCTCGTCGCCGCGATGAAGGCGTACAAGAGCGGCCAGCGCAAGAACGACACGATGAAATCGATGCTGGCCGCGGTCGCCGATGTGGATCTCAGCAACATCGCCCTCTACTACGCGCTCCAAAAACCAGCAAGGGCGCCAACGCCGGCGGCGGGCGACCAGGCGGCCGGAAAGACTGCCGCTGCGGCTTGTGCGGGTTGCCATGGGGATAAAGGCGTCAGCACGAATCCGTCGATTCCCAGCGTGGCCGGACAGGATGCCGAGTACCTTGCGTCCGCGCTGCGTGGATATAAAGACGGCTCGCGCGCCGATGAAACGATGACGGGCCTGGCAGCGTCGCTCGACGAATCGTCTGCCAAGAACCTTGCAGCCTTTTACGCGAATCTGCCACCTCAGCCCACGAACGTGCGGAAACCTCTGACCACGGCCGAATGGGCGCAGCGGTGCGACCGCTGCCATGGCGTTTCCGGCAACAGTACCGATCCGCGTTTGCCGACGTTGGCATCCCAGCGCGTCGACTATCTGGACAAAGTCCTGCACGCATACCGGACAGGCGAGCGCAAGAGCCCGCAGATGGCGGCAATGTCGGAGGGACTCACGGAAGGAGACGTCGAAAATCTCGCGGACTACTACGCCCACCAGAAGGCCCGCGCCGTCGTATTCATCCCGCTGCCCGCCAAGTAGGCAGGCACTGCCGGGACCGATAACCTGACTTTTAAGGAGTAACGACATGAAACGCTTGCTGTTGACTGCGACACTTTGCGGACTGTTCGGCGTATTCGGCGCCGCTCACGCGGCGGGAGACGCACAGGCGGGCAAGGCCAAGGCCGCCACGTGCGCAGGCTGCCATGGAGCCAATGGCGAGGGTAAGAAGCCCTACCCCGCGCTGGCAGGCAAGAGCGAAAGCGAGATCGTGCAGGCACTGCAGGACTACAAGTCCGGCAAGCGCGCGAATCCGATCATGAAGTCGTTCGCGACGTCGCTGAGCGATCAGGACATGGCCAACGTGGCTGCGTACTACGCGTCGCTCAAGGCGAAGTGACCGCCGCGCGGGTCCACGTGCGGAGCCGCACCCACCCTAAACGCGTGAGCTGCGGCTTCGAGCCGCGCGCCAGCGCCCGCGACCAGAGGAACCGACCATGAGCGATGCCCCGCTGCACAGGCTTTATCGTCATTATTCCGAGCTGCCGTACAGCCAGCGCGTGCTGTATACGATGACGCTGCTCGTGCTCGGGCTCGGTTATCTGTTCGCCCTGATCTATCTGTTTCATACGTACGCGGGCCGGGCCGGCGGCAACCCGATGATGCTGTCGTACAACGATATCCTCACCGCTTACACCGGCAGCGGCAAGGGATCGCGGCTCGAATCGGCGCTGCGTGGGCCGATGTCGACGATGCTGCCACGCGACGAGGCGAGCATGCTGATCACGTGGGTGCACGACGGCGCCGACCGCGCCAAATACGACACCGATATCAAGCCCCTGCTCGACCAGCGCTGCATGGCCTGCCATGACGGCAGCAACCCGCATATTCCGAACCTGAACGGATACGACAACCTCAAGAAAGTGACGGAACAGGACACGGGTGAAGATGTGTTCACGCTGGTGCGCGTCTCGCATATCCACCTGTTCGGACTGACGTTCATCTTCTTCATCATGGGCCTGATGTACAGCCATGCCTACGTGCGGCCCGTCTGGTTCAAGTGCACGGTGGTGGCAGTGCCGTTCGTCGCGGTGATCATGGACATCAGTTCGTGGTATCTCACCAAGCTGTACCATCCTTTTGCCTGGGTCGTGATGATCGCTGGAGGATTGATGGGAATGTCCTTCGCCTTCATGTGGCTCGTGACGATGTACCAGCTTTGGTTCTCTCCACCACCCCCAGCCGTCATGCAGAGAGTGGACGGCGAGAATATTCCAAACGTCGGCTGATGGCAGAACGACTCGACATCCGCAAACCGTGCGACTTCGACACGCGAAACCGGAAGGCACTGCCGCGCGCGACCCGGAAAACATGAAAGTACTTATGAGGATTCGCGCAAAGATGCGTTGCCCCCTTGCGGCCGCACGCACATACACTGCGTTGCCGCTCATTCTCGCGATGGCAGCATGCATCGCCTCGCAACAGGCCGCAGCGCAGAATACCGAAAGAAGCGGCAAGGAGGTCGTCGACAGCGTGTGCGTCGCCTGTCATGGTACCGGAGCTCACGGTGCGCCGAAGATAGGCAACAAGAAAGCCTGGGCCAAGCTCGCATCGCGGGGCCTCACCGGTCTTTCCAAGAATGCGCTCAACGGCATTCGGCAAATGCCTCCGCATGGCGGCAACCCCACGCTCACCGATACCGAGATCGAGCGCGCAATCACCTACATGGTCAACCAGTCGGGCGGCCACTGGAACGAGCCCGTCAGCCGCACGGTCAAGGCACCCGAGCGCAGCGGCGAGCAGATCGTTCAGATGCAGTGCTCCAAATGCCACAGGGATGGCGTCGGCGGCGCGCCCCGGATAGGCGATCGCAGCGCATGGATACCACGGCTCAAGCAGGGGCTCGATGTCGTCGTCCGCTCGGCCATCAATGGCCACGGCGGCATGCCGGCCCGAGGCGGCATGGCGAATCTCACCGACGCCGAGCTGCGCAGCGCGATCATCTACATGTTCAACAGGGATACCGTTCCCCCGAAAGCCCCTTAGCCTGTCGAATCGTCGTCTCGCAAAGACCGAGCGGACAGGTATCCGCAAGTCCCTCGAGCGGACCAACTCCTGGACTCGCTATTTTCGCCGACCGGAAGTCGCCGGCGACGGGGGATGCCGATGTTTGACCCGCATCAATTCGCTCGCCCCGCCGGCCGCGTAGGATTCGTCATGCGATCCCTTCATTAGATCGCATGGCCGACTAGTTTGGGCCTGCTACGATGAAAAGACCATCACCCGCGCTGACGATGCTGATATTTTTCTGGACGGTCTACGGCGTAGTTGCTGCGATCGCGCTATACCGAGCCTTGCCGCCGCTGCAATGGGAGCTGCTGCTGCTCCTCGGAGGTATCGGCGCCGCGTTGGTTGTGGCCAGCCTTGTACTTCTCTGGCGTGGCCACTCCGGCGCATTGGCCGACGAACGGGTTCGACGAACGTTGCGAGCGGACGCGCAGCGTCCGGAGCCGAACTCGCATCATTGACACCGAAGGAAGAAACCGGCCATGTTCAAGAGAATTCTCGTGCCGATCGACGGCAGCCCACCCTCCAATCTGGGCCTGCGCGAAGCCATCAAGATCGCAAAGGATCAGAAGGCGACGCTGTGCCTTCTGCATGTATTGGACCAGAGGATCGCGACGCAGGCCCTCGACGGCATGACCTATGTAACAGCCGCGTACGTCGATGAATTCCTCGCAGCGCTTCGGAAGGAGGGCAAGGCAATCCTTGCCAAGGCGCAAGCCCAGGCCAAAAAGCAGGCAGTCAAGTGCCAGGCCGTGCTTATCGAGACGATCGGCCACGCCGTTGCCGACGTCATCATCGACCAGGCCAAAAAATGCCGCGCCGACCTGATCGTGCTGGGTACGCATGGCCGTCGCGGCCTCACGCGAGTCGTGCTGGGAAGCGACGCCGAAGGTGTCGTGCGAGCGACGCGTATTCCCGTACTGCTGATGCGTTCGCCGGCGACTAAGCGCAAGACCAGTCGGCCACGCAAGTCGTAGGCGCCCGCCTTCGCGCTCAGCGGTGGAAAGACGGGTCGGCATCGAGGGCCGACCACGGCTACGTCCAGTATGCGCGCCCTGCGCGCGTCCGCGCGCTATCTCCTGAGGCTCAGGATGTACCGCGCCATCGTCATCGCGTCGGCGCGCGAGAGCTCCGGATGCGGCGGCATGTGCCAGGGGCCGCCACCGTGCGCGCCTTTGCGCACCGTCGCGGCGACGGCCTCGATGGCGTCCGGCTTGCCGCGATACTTCGCTGCCACGTCGACGTAGGCCGGGCCCGTCTTCGTCTCACGATCCGCGTGGCACAAGTAGCAATTGTTCTGCTGCAACAGCGATTCCGGCGCCTGAGCATGCGCGAATCCGGCGGCGCATAGCGCAGCGATGAAGGCCGCGGCGCGGCGTTTAGCTTGGCGCCGACTCGAGAGAGTCACCGCTGCCACTTGGCGTGAGCCGTGTATTCGTCGTGGCCGTACTTGAGCTCGAATTGCCCGTGGTACGCATGATGGAGCGCTTCGGCAATCCTTTGCGGCAGATGGACGTCGGTGCTGGTCACGACGGTCTGGTCGGCGCCTTGCTCAAGCTGCATGACGCGGTGCAGCGAGTGTTCCTGCCGTTCGCGCGCCGCGGCGTGAGCAACGAGCGCCAGCACTTCCTCGCGATGAGCGTCGAAAAACGCGCCGGCGAGTGTAAACGAGCCGGCAGGCAATTTGTCCCGCGTGCGCAGACACGCTGGGCACACAACGCGACTGGCGCCATCGGAGACAGAGCCCCACTGCCAACGCCCGCGATGGAAAATCGCGCCACAGTCGCCGCAGACGCTGGGCTCGGTATATTTTCCTCTGGTCTGGTACGGATCGTGCCGCTTGTCTTCGAAGATGCGGTCACGATAACGCATGATTCCTCCCGGCGGCGTGGCCGGCGTCGGCACGGATCTGGTTCTGGCCATGACGATACCCCTAAAACGTAGACACGGCGGCCTTTCCCTAGTTCCTCGAACCGGGAGCCGGGCGCGTCCATGCCAAACGCGATGATAGTCTCAGAGGGCCGATCGGTGTTGATCCCGGTCAAGCCGGTGACGATGGCGCCGCTCTAGACTCAAATCCATTGTTCCGCAAACGGTGTCGCCAAGGCGCAGCAATGCGAAACGATGTTTGCTACGCCGATACCAGGCTGCCGACTGGTGCCGAATTGACGAAGTAGGCCACATCTGCTGCGACCCATCATGAGCCATGAAATGGCCGCGCCGGCCGCCACGACTACGCGCGGCGAACCGTGAACGAGGTGAACCTCGGCGCGATCGCCGCACACCACGACTCGGTCAGGAAAGATATCGGCAGATTTTTGACCAGCGTAGTATCGGCGCAGCCGTCGGCGCGAAATTCCTGCAGAACGTAATTGCGGACTCCCAGCTCGCTGAGATCCTTGGCCAGGCGCTCGAGCCCGGGCGAATCATGCTGGTGCGGATGGACGGTGGTTCGAAATTCGTGATCCACGCCACTGCCAAGCAATAGCATCGCGCTCGCCAGAGCCCGGTCGCCGCTGCCTCGAACGGCCGTGATCCGTCGATACTCGGCGAACCGCGCCTTGATGTCGAAACCCACCCAGTCGACCAGTGGGAGCACTTCCGCGAACCGCCTGGGGTAGGCGCCTCCGGTATGCAGCCCGATCTTGAAGCCCATGCTCCTCCCTGCGTGCATCGCCTCCACGAGGCCATTCTGGGCAAGCGGCTCGCCGCCCGAAAACACGACGGCATCCAGTAATCCGCACCGTCGGTCCAGAAATGACAAGACGTCGTTCCACGAGAGCTGTCCTGATCCCTCAGCCGGCAAAAGATGCGGATTGTGGCAATACCCGCAGCGCCACGGGCAACCCTGGCAGAACACGACCGCCGAAAGATGATTCGGGTAGTCGGTCGTCGATAGCGGCGTCAGTCCGCCGACCACCAACGACCGCACCGCGTGGTGCACCGGCGGTGCGCTAATCGCGATCATCGAGACGCGCTCGCGCCTCGCGGAAGAACCGGCGCTCGCAGTGCTCGCCCTTCTTGCCGATGTTGAACGATGCGACGGGGCGATGGTAGCCCATGACGCGCGTCCACACTTCACACGGCTGGCGCTCGTCGTCGGTCAGGACAATGCTGAGGTGCGCGGTCTCGGTCACAGAGTTCATTGCTATCTCCGGTCAGAAATACAGATGACGATTCACGCTCGGGAGTGGATGTGACTTGAGCGGTTCATGCAGGCTCCAGCTCGTTTCGCTTTTTTGCGAGCAGCTCGACGTCGCACTTCGGACAGAAGTGGTGCTCGCCTTCGACATAGCCGTGTTTCGGGCAGACCGAAAAGGTCGGCGTGATCGTGATGTAGGGAAGGGCGAACCGTTCGAGTGCTCGTCGGACCAGTTTCTTGCAGGCGTCGGGACTGGAGATCCGCTCGTTCATGTAGAGGTGCAGCACCGTTCCACCGGTGTATTTCTTCTGCAAAGTCTCTTGCCGCTCGAGCGCCTCGAACGGATCGTCGGTGAAACCGACCGGCAATTGTGACGAGTTGGTGTAGTAAGGCATTGTCTCGGTCCCGGCCTGCAGGATAGCCGGGTAGCGCCTGCGGTCCTCCTTGGCGAAACGGTAGGTCGTTCCTTCGGCCGGCGTCGCCTCCAGGTTGTACATGTGGCCGGTTTCCTCCTGAAAAGCGACGATGCGCACGCGGATATGATCCAGCAGCCGCAACGCGAATGCGTTGCCCGCTGTCGTAGTGATGTCGTCGCGATCGCGGCTGAAGTTGCGGATCATTTCATTGATCCCATTGACACCGATTGTCGAGAAATGATTTCGCAGCGTCCCCAGATAGCGCTTGGTGTAGGGAAAGAGGCCTCCGTCGATGTGACGCTGGATCACTTTCCGCTTCACTTCCAGGCTCTGCTTGGCGAGCTCGAGCAGTTCGTCTACGCGGCCGAGCAGGCCTGACTCGTCCTCGCGATACAGGTAGCCGAGACGGGCGCAGTTCAGGGTCACTACGCCGACTGAACCGGTCTGCTCGGCCGAACCGAACAGGCCGTTGCCGCGCTTGAGGAGCTCGCGCAAATCGAGCTGCAACCGGCAGCACATCGAACGGATCATGTTCGGCTTCAGCTCCGAATTGATGAAGTTCTGGAAATACGGCAGCCCGTACTTCGCCGTCATCGCAAACAAGGCCGTCGTGTTCGGATGATCCCAGTCGAAGTCAAGTGTGATGTTGTAGGTCGGGATCGGAAACGTGAAGACCCGACCCTTAGCATCCCCGGCAGTCATCACCTCGATGTAGGCACGATTGATCATGTCCATCTCGGCTTGCAAGTCGCCGTAGGCAAACGGCATCTCCGCGCCGGCGACTACAGGGATCTGAGCACGCAGGTCCTCCGGACAGATCCAATCGAAGGTCAGATTGGTGAACGGCGTCTGCGTGCCCCAGCGCGACGGAACGTTGAGGTTGTAGATCAGCTCCTGGATACACTGCCTGACCTCTGCGTAGCTCATCCGATCCTTGCGGATGTACGGCGCCATGTAGGTGTCGAACGAGGAAAACGCCTGCGCACCGGCCCACTCGTTCTGCAACGTGCCCAGGAAGTTGACGATCTGGCCTACCGCGCTGGACATGTGCTTCGGCGGGCCCGCCTCGACCTTGCCCGGCACGCCGTTGAGGCCCTCGTGCAGCAGTTGACGCAGCGACCAGCCGGCGCAATAACCCGCCAGCATATCGAGGTCGTGAATGTGCACATCGCCGTCGCGGTGCGCGCGGCCGATCTCGGGCGAGTACACGTGCGACAGCCAGTAATTGGCGACCACCTTGCCGGAAACGTTAAGGATCAGGCCGCCCAGCGAATAGCCCTGGTTGGCATTGGCGTTCACCCTCCAGTCCTGCTGCTCGAGATACTCGTTGACCGACGTCGCGACATCGACCATCGTTTGCTGGTCACTACGAAGTTTGGCGTGTTGCTCGCGGTAGACGATGTACGCGCGCGCGGTCCTGAGGTAACCGGCGTGGAGGAGTGCGAACTCGACCGCATCCTGGATCTCTTCAATCTCTATCGCGTCGGCTCCGGCGCGTGTCATCAGCATGCTTGATAGCCGCTGCGCGATGCGTGAGCCCTCCTCGGCAGCAAAATCGCCGGTGGCGTTGCCGGCGCGCCTTATCGCGGATGCGATCTTGGCCGGATCGAAGCCGACAACTTTCCCATCCCGCTTGATGACGGTCTTCGACAGCTCGCCGCCCGCCTTCTCATCATCGTTCATTGCCGCCTCCGGGCACAAGATCTAGGTACACAGTGCTACACTAACCACAAGATGTAGCTATTCCTAGAGACGGCGACGGCAATCGGCAGGTTTTCGCCGCTTTCCTTGATCTAGATCAAAGTTCGGCATCCAGTGTCGCCACACTGTCGCGAATTCGCGTGCAATCGAAACTACCCCATCCCAAATGAACCTGCTTCTCGTTTACCCGCGCAACCCGGACACCTTCTGGAGCTTCAGGCATGTACTGAAGTTCGTCTCCAAGAAGGCCGCGTTCCCGCCACTCGGCTTGCTCACCGTTGCAGCGATGCTGCCGCGGAGTTGGGCGCTGCGCCTGGTCGACCTCAACGTATCCGTTCTCACCGACGCCCAGATTCGGCATGCGGACTACGTTTTGATCAGCGGGATGATCGTGCACAAGCAGTCGGCGCGGGAGATCGCCATCCGCTGCGCCAGATTCGGCAAGACCGTCGTCGCCGGCGGCCCGCTATTTACCACTGGCTATAAGGACTTTCCGGAGATTCCACATTTCGTGGTTGGTGAGGCTGAAGATGTGATCGCGCAGCTGGTGAGGGACATGCGACGAGGCGTACTCCAGCCGATCTACCGCGCTCCGGGTCGTCCCGATGTGCGCCATACGCCGGTCCCGCGCTGGGACCTGATCAAGCTCGGTGACTACGTGACGATGCCGGTGCAGTTCTCCCGGGGCTGCCCGTTCGACTGCGAATTCTGTGACATCGTCGTAATGAATGGTCGCGTTCCCCGCACCAAGGACCCGGAACAGCTTGTGCGCGAGCTGGAGGCGCTAAGGCTCGCCGGTTGGAAAGACATGGTTTTCATCGTCGATGACAATTTCATCGGCAAACGCAAGCAGGCCAAGGAACTGCTGCGGGCCCTGATCGAGTGGCGCCATAGTGTAAAGCCTACGATGGGCTTTCTTACCGAGGCGTCAGTCAATCTCGCCGACTATACCGATCTGTCGGCGTTGATGGTGGAGGCCGGCTTCAGGAAGGTTTTCCTCGGGATCGAAACCCCGTCGGCCGAAGGCTTGGAGGAGTGTGGAAAGACACAGAACAGAAAGCGTGATTTGGCGGAGTCAGTAAAGACGCTCCAGCGGGCCGGCCTGGAAGTGATGGGCGGCTTCATCGTCGGATTCGACTCCGACCCGGAGGACATCTTCGCGCGGCAATTCGAGTTCATCCAGCGCACGGGCGTCGTTACCGCGATGGTCGGTCTGCTAACGGCATTACCCGAGACCGCACTGTATCGGCGGCTCGTAGGCGAGGGCCGTATTGTTGCCGAGACTCACGGCAACAACACGGACGCGGTGCTCAACTTCGTGACACGCATGGACCGCGACTTCATGATCTCGGGATACAAAGACCTGATGCGCAGGCTGTATGCGCCCCGCAACTATTACCGGCGCATCCATGCATTTCTGCATTGTTTCGAGCCGCGGGGACCGGCACGGCGGCTTTCTCCGTCGGACGTGAAAGCATTCATGAAGTCACTGTGGTTGCTCGGGATGTGGCAGCCCGGCCGGCGACACTACTGGCTTCTCTTCTGGTCGACGCTCGTCACGTGCCCGAGGAAATTGCATGCTGCTGTCGAGCTTTCGATCCTTGGCTACCACTTCCGCAAAGTCGCAAGCACCCTTTGACTGCCCCGGTCGTCGGAGGAGAACGGAAATGCAATTTCCATTAAGGCAACTCATTTCCGTTGCGGCGGCAGGCGTCATGGCCATGGGCGTACAGGCGGCGCAGACCACGCCGTCGACGTCGGCTACCGGCACGCAAAACACGCCCTCGTCGTCCACCGGCATGCCGCTCAACAGCGATAATCCCAACGCCCAGGCGCAGGCCGACTATCAGACGGCCGTCAAGGCGTGCAGCGGAATGACCGGCACCGAAAGGGCCAGCTGCCTGCGCGACGCGCGCGACGCACGGAACCGCACGATGGGTACCGGCAAGGCCGGCGGCGATAGCACCTCGAGCTCGGGCCCCGCCGGTGCAGCAGGCAACGGCGCCTCGGGCGGGCAGGGCGCCGGCACAGGCAGTAGCTCCGGCTCGACCAGCGCGTCCGGCGGAAGCAGCTCGGGCAGTTCCTCCGGCAGCAGCGGATCGACCGGAAAGTAATTACGACGTACAGCCCGGCCGCGGATCGGCTGGTTCCGAACGGACGCCGGTCCCGGCCGTGGAAGCACATTGCTGCCGGACTTCCCGCCGCGGGTCTCCCGGAAAACGCCAGACAAGCGGACCGTTGCCTCTCGTCACGCCAAGACGAGTCAGCTCACCTTGATCTTTGCGGTTCGGATCACCCCTGCCCACATGCTGAACTCGGCGCGCAATTCGGCTGCAAACTCGGCCGGCGTGCTTCCTGCGACCTCGGCTCCCAGCCCCTCCATTCGATTCCTGACTTCATCGCTCAGTAACGCCGTTTTCATCGCCTGATGCACGCGGTCCAGTACTGCGGTCGGCGTTCCGGTCGGGGCCATCAGTCCGTACCACGATACGACGTCGAAATCCGGAACGCCACTTTCCTGCACGGTAGGAACTTGCGGCAAAGCGCTGATGCGGCGAGCTCCGGTAACCGCGATCGGCTTCATCTTTCCCGATGCGACAAGCCCTTGCACGCCGGTGACCAGAGTGAATACCAATGGAATCCGGCCGGCCATGAGGTCGGCGTAAGATTGCGGGCTGGTCTTGTACGGAATGTGCAGCAGCTTGATCCCCGTACGGGCGCACAGCAGTTCCGCGATCAGGTGGGCAGACGTCCCTACACCCGGTGTGCCGTACGCCAGCGGCTCCGGGGAGGCTCTCGCCAACGCGATGAGCTCGGAGAGGTTCTGGACGGGCAGTCCCGGCATCGCAAGGATGATTCCCGGCACATCGATGAGCTTGGTTATCGGCGCCAGATCGCGCAGCGTGTCGAAACCAGCGTCCGCTACCAGCAACGGTACCAGCACTTGGGTGCCCATCGACGCCACGAGCAGCGTGTAGCCATCGGGCGGGCTGCGCACCACCTCTCTGGTACCGATGACGCCACCTGCTCCGGCCCTGTTGTCTATCACCAGCGGCTGTCCAAGCTCCTGTTGCACGGGGAATTGGATGATTCTTGCGACGACATCGGTCGAGGCACCGGCCCCGCTGGGCACGACTAGTTGAATCGCCCGCGCCGGATATTGGGCTTTGGCGAGCATCGGGTAGAAGGCGGCACCGAGCAACGAAGCCGCCCTCAAAACCGTCCGCCGGCGGACACAGATCGTTTCAGCCACGAGCCTCGTACCTCCACATCAGCAATTCTCGCCACAGGGGCGGGTCGTCCCACGGCACATCGCTGGGATACTGGCGCAATGCAGCACTCTTCGGATCGCGCCAGAATTCCTGCGGGAACAGAGTCATCATGCGGGAAGAGTTTTCCGGGAGATCGAGCGGCTCCACTTCCTCGCCCTGCAGCGCGGCCGCGAGCGCGGCACAAAGATCGACGCCGACCAGGTTACCGGTATGCGTCGGGGGCGCCATGCGCCGAGTCAGGTCGATCAGATAAGCCTGACCCGTCGTTCGCTCGACACAATATTCGATCGTGAAAAAGCCGGTGATTCCGAGCGCGCGCGCCGCCGCACGTGAGAACGTCGCAAGCTCCGGCGCGTGAACATAACGTACGACCGTCGAGCCACGATGCGGCGCGATCGTTTGCAGGCGTTCCCGCGCGAATCCGGCAAGTTCCTTGCCACGAAAGGCGACCGATGTGCGCGGCACCATGAGGCCGTCGATTCGTCGCTGAATCAGGATGCTCGGCTCCCGGCCCATCGTCCGGTCCTTTCCGGTCGCCTCGAGCACGTATCGAAAAGCCGCCGACGCTTCTTGCGGCGTGTCGCAATCGATCACATCGCGACCGCCAGTGCCACCGCCTGGCTTGACGACCACCTCCGGGCCGAGCGCACGCGCCGCTTCCGCCGCCTCTTCGGGACTTCGCACGACACGGTATCCAGGCACACGAACCCCTGCCTGTTC
Organism: Betaproteobacteria bacterium; assembly: GCA_003153475.1. Taxonomy (GTDB): domain Bacteria; phylum Pseudomonadota; class Gammaproteobacteria; order Burkholderiales; family Casimicrobiaceae; genus PALSA-1003. The sequence continues at coordinate 49,087 of PLYT01000016.1, forward strand.
CATCAGCGGCTGAAGCAGCGTCTTGTCCACTCCGGCCCGGTAGAACTTTGGCGATCCCAGCGAATCGACAATCAGAGCGGCGAGGTCCTTGATGGCCGCCGGCTGCGGCCCGGGCGGGGGCTCGCAAACGAGGGCTTGCATCAGGCGGAGGGACATTTCGTCTCCCGGCAAAAGGATCGCCGGCGCAACGGCCTCGACCGCCGCGATCAGCGCGAAAAGCCACTCTTGCGCGCTCGCGTTCTCGGGGAGGAGCCTGGATCGCGTGACATGGCGCGAATGAGCGGCCAGCGCGCCGGACGGCACAAGCAGCGTGACGTCGAAGCCGCCGCGGTGAAGCGCCGCCGGCATGCGGATGGGTGCCAGCCATTCCGACTCGCAGGTTACGAGAAGCGCAGGAATTCGCACAAAGGACATGCTACGCGGCTACGCGGCTGCCATCGGCAAACCTCGGTCGTCTGGTCCGGACTTCCAGTCTCTTGCCGAAACGGCCGCGCCAAACGCAAGCAGCGACACCCACCTTCAGAGGCCGATCGCGGCTTTGACCCGCTTTCGATCGAACGGCAGCTCACGGATTCTCGCGCCGCTCGCATTCGCAATCGCGTTGCCGATCGCGGCAGCCGTGGGACCTTGCGCCGCTTCACCGGTGCCGAGGAACGCGGTGCCGGGGCGATCGATGACGTGGACTTCGACGCTCTCCGGGATTTCTGAAAAGCGCAATATCGGATACCGGCTCCAGTCCGCGCTCTTGATGGCGGTTCGGTCGAACTCCACCGCCTCGTACAGCGTCCAGCTCGTCGACTGGATGATGCCGCCTTCGATCTGGTTGCGAATGCCGTCGGGGTTGACGGCCTGACCGCTGTCGACGGCAGCAACGGCGCGCACCACGCGCACGACGCCGGACTCGCGATCGAGGTCGACTTCGATCGCGACCGCAAGATATGCCCCGAGGTTCTTGTATCGAGCGAACGCGAAGCCGCGTCCCCGCCCGGGAACCTTCGCGTAGGCAGCCCAGCCGAAGCGTGCGGCCGCGAGCGAGACGATGTCGCGTGCACGCGGGTCGTCGAGGTGGTGCAGGCGGAATTCGATCGGATCGATACCCGCACTCGTCGCGAGCTCGTCGATGAAGCTTTCGATCGAAAAGATGTTCATGTAGGCGCCCAGCGCGCGCAGCGCCGACACGCGGATCGGCATCGCCGGAACAAAGCGGTGCACGACGCGTGCGTTGGCCAGCCGGTAGAGCGGAATCGCGTTGCGATCGCCGCCCCCTTCCGGCAGCGGAATCGGTTTCGGGGTCGCCGGCGCGAACGGCGTTTCCAGATGCCACGCGGGCAGCAGATTTCCTGCCCCGCCCGGACGCATGCTGTGCGTGTTGCTCATCACCTCGTAGTCCCAGGCGACGATATTGCCGCCGTCATCGAGCGCCGCCTTGACCGTCGTGAGCATCGCCGGGCCGTAGGGCTCCCACAGGTGCTCCTGCTCGCGCATCCATTGCACGCGAACCGGTCGATCGGGAAACGCTCGCGCGACCAGCGCCGCATCAGCGCCGGCGTCGTCTGCCGCGTTGTGACCATAGCAGCCCGAGCCCTCGACGTGGATGCACTGCACGCGATCCTCGGGCAGGTTCAGCATTTCGGCGATCGACTTGCGCAACGGATAGACACCCTGGCTGTGCGTCCATACGGTCAGCGCACCGTCCTTGAACAGGCCGAGCGCGCACGAGGGCCCGATCGCGCCGTGCATCTGGTACGGGCGTCGATAGCTCGCCTGGAGGGTTCGGGCGCTGGGGCTCGAATCGCCTCGCTGGTCGAGGTCGACGATAACGTCGGCGGGCAAACTTTGCAGGTACGAAAAAAGATCCGCCTCATCGGGAAGCGTCGCCCGCTCATCCCAGTGCGCCGCCGCAGCGAGCGCGCGCATCGCCAGCACCGCCTCGAACTCGTGCTCGGCGACGACGGCGACAAAGCTGCCGTCGCGCACGACCTTGAGCACGCCCGGCATTCTTTCGACCTCGACGGTAAAGAGCTCGCGCAGGCGCGCGCCGTAGCTCGGCGGCCGCACGACGCGCGCGTGCACCATGCCGGGCAACCGCAGGTCCTGCACATACGCTGCGCCGCCCGTCACCTTGGCGGGAATGTCGATGCGCGCCATCGCCTTGCCGACGATCGAGTAAGTCGCCGGATCCTTGAGCTTCGCTTGCCCGTCGGCGCGTGCGCTGGTCACATTGGTGCCGACGAGCTCGCCGAAGTCGAGTCGCCGTCCGTCGTCGGCGACGACCGCGCCGTCCTGAGCCTTGAGTCGATCGGGCGTGATACCGAGGCGCTCCGACGCCGTCGCGATCAGGATCTCGCGCACTTGCGCGGCCGCGTTCATGATCGCCGTGCCGCTGTCCTTCATCGAATTGCTGCCCGCCGTATAGCCCTCGTCCGGCGTGCGGCGCGTATCGGCCGTAATCAGGTGGATCCGCTGCGGCTGCACATACAATTGTTCGGCGGCGATCTGAATCAGCGCGGTCTTGACCCCCTGCCCCAGCTCGGCCTTGCCGGTGAACACCGTGATGTTGCCGTCGGCATCGATGCGGATCCAGGAATCCAGCATCGGATGGGCATCGAGGCTCCCTGGAAGCTTCGGACCCACGGCGGCCTTTTGGGCGAACAGCGCCGATGACGGCGCCAGCGAGAAGCCGACGATCAGCGCACCGCTCGCGGTGAGAAAGCCTCGCCGCGACAGCCCGTGGCCCGCAGCTGCGAACGGCTTCATGCGCGGCTCCGGTCCGGCGTCGGGCCGGCACCGGCCTGCATCGCCTGCGCAGCGCGGCGAACCGCGCGAAAAATGCGCATCTGCGTCCCACAGCGGCAAAGATTGGGCATCATGTGCCGGCGTATTTCATCGTCGGATGGCGAAGGATTCCGCTCCAGCAGCGCCTGGGCGCGCATGATCATCCCGGCGATGCAGTACCCGCACTGCGCCGCCTGCTCGTCGATGAAGGCGCGCTGCAGCGGACCCGGATCAGCCATCGTGCCCAGTCCTTCGACGGTCTTGACCTTGCGCCCGGCCAGCAGCGAAATCGGCGTCAGGCAGGAAAAAACCGCGTTGCCATCGACCATCACCGTGCATGCGCCGCACTGGCCGAGACCGCAGCCGAATTTGGCGCCGTTCATCGCCAGATGGTCGCGCAGCACGTAAAGCAGCGGCGTATTCGGCGCGGCATCGACGGTTTGCGCCTTGCCGTTGACATTGAGCTCCATCATCGCTCGTTCCCATGCTTGTGCTGAATGATGTCCCGCGCGTGGCGGGAAATGTCGGGCCAGGGCGCGCCCTTGGCGAAGTGCACGCGCAGGTAAGCGAGCAGCGAGGCGAGCTGCTCATCGGTCAGCGCGCCTTCGAAGCCCGGCATCAGCGCGCCCTTCTCGCCCGGCTCCGGCCAGATGCCCTCGAGCACGATATGCAGCACATTGCGCGGATCGGGCGCGTGGATCGACGTCGCCAGCTTGAGCGGCACCGTATGAACGGACGAACCCGCGCTTGCGCTTTCGTCGTGGCAGGTCGCGCAGGTGCCGCCGAAGATCGCCGCACCGCTCAATATCCGGGAGTCGTCCAGGCTCGTCGGCGAAGTGCGAGCGAACGCCGGCGTCGCGCCCGCCATGAGCGTCACCAGGTAGGTCGCCATCGCGCGAACGTCTTCCTCCGGCACCTCCGAGAGCTCGTGGACCACCGGCGACATCGGGCCGGCGGCAGTCCCATGCGAGTCGTCATGGCCGCGGCGAAGGTAGCGGGTCAGCTGATCGACCGTCCACGCGTTCGGCGCGGGTGACGACGCGTCAAGCGCGGTAGCGTGCCAGCCTTCGGCGTCGCCGCCGCCTAGAGCATCGTTCTTCCGTTCGGCGCCGAAGGCGTTACGCGGCGTGTGGCACGCGCCGCAGTGACCGAGTCCCTCGACCAAATAGGCGCCACGATTCCATTCCGCGCTGCGAGTCGGATCGCGCCGGTAGACGCCGCGGTCGAAGTACAGCGTTTTCCACCCCGACAGCAGCGGCCGGAAATTCATCGGGAAGACTAGCCGGTTGGCCGGTACCGTCGAATGCGCAGGATCGCGCGTCATGATGAAGGCATAGATCGCCTTGACGTCGTCGTCGGTGACGCGCGTGAAATGGTCGAACGGAAACGCCGGATAGAGATTGCGCCCGGCGCGATCGATGCCATCGTGCATGACGCGCAGGAAATCGCTTTCGGCCCACGCGCCGATGCCGGTCTCGAGATCGGGCGTGATGTTGGTGGAATAAATGACGCCGAACGGTGTTTTCAGCGGCAAGCCGCCGGCAAAGGACTTGCCGCCCCGCTGCGTATGACACCCGGCGCACCCGCCGATCGCCGATAGCTCGGCACCGCGGGCGATCAGCGCGCCGTCGAATGAGCGCTTGGCGGCCGGGGCGGCGGGTGCCTGCCCCGATACCGATTCGATCGAGACCGCAGCCGTTACCGCCGACATCGCCAAGCCAACGAGCAGGCTGCGGGTCCTCATGCCGACATAGAGCGCAGAAAAACGATTCCGTTCCGTTCGGCCGGGCGTCTCCCCGAAACGACGGCACTAACGGTCGGACGTGGCCATTTCCCGACGCTCCGGCCTCGCAGGCGCCGTCGAACGTTGCGTTGTCGGGTCGCCGTCGGAGGATAACGCATCGACGCAGGCGAATGGCAGCACAATCCCGTTGTGAGCGTCCTCGATGCCTTCGATGGTGATCAGCGGCGGACCCGCTTTGACCGCGCCGAAAATGGTCGCGAATGAAACATCGGCGGCGTCGCGCCCGGTGCCGAGCCGTATCAGACCCATCGGCAATGCCATGCCTGAGGGGTCGAACAGATACCAGCGGCCGCCGAGGAAAGCCTCGACATAGGCGTGGAAATCCGTCGGGCCGAAGGCCGGGTCCGAGCCATAGTCGATACCGGTCACAAAGCGGGCCGGAATATTGATCGCTCGGCAAAGGGCGATCATCAGGTGAGCGAAGTCGCGGCAGACGCCGACCTGCTCGATCAGCGTATCGACGGCGGAGGTCGTGGCGTTGGAACTGCCCGATACGAATCGGGTACGTCGATGGACCCAGTCCTGAATCGCGCGGACTCGCCAGTAGCCCGAGCGCAGACCGCCGAACTCGGTGACTGCCAACCGGTGCAGACGATCCGACTCGCAATAGCGGCTAGGATAGATGTACGCCAGCGCCTCGGCAGGAAGTTGCGCGATCGGCACCTCTTCGACGCTATTAGGTGATGCGATATGGTGCGTAATACTGACGGTCGCGTCATAACGCACCGTCAGCTTGCCGGGGTCGGCACGCAGGCGCGCGTAGCGGTTGCCGTGGGCCGGATCGGTAAACAAGGAAACGGCGACCGGCTGGCTGACCAGAAAATCCTCTGTAACCAGCGACTGGCGTCGCGTTTCCGCGGCGTGGACGTTGAATATGAAGTCGCTGGGGTGATCGGCGACCTCGTAGTTCAGTTCGATCCGGAACTTGAGCTTTACCATCCGGCGCCTCGTGATAATTGTCGCAAGTCGAATCTCACCGGACCGACGGGTGCTCGCCGCCGATCAGCGTGATCCGGTCGCGGGGACGCCAGTTCCCATGATTCGCAACGCTGACGATCCGGGTCGCTCCATCGCGCATGCGTATGGTGATTTCGTAGACGGCCGGCGCGTTCTCCGCGAGCGGCGCCCGTCGCACCGAAGCGACGACGCCGCACTCGCAACTCGTTTTCACGCGCGCCTGGCCGGCGCCTGTGGAACCACCCGAGGGAAACGCCGAGGGCATCCCGGATAAGTCGTCCTGGTCGGATATCGGGGCCAGGGTCTCGAGCGGGCGATGCATCCAGCGCAGCGGAACATGGGTCATTGCCAGGGTGCTAAATGAGATAGCGACGATACCGGCGAGGATCAGCGGCAGGTGCAGGGACTTCGGAATTCGCATATTCGTGCCGGCTCTATTCATGATCGCGAGTCTTACGCGTCCATGAATACCGGAGTTCATCGATGGCGTATGTACGCCATCGCGCACAGGATCGATTAGCCGAGGACCCGGTCGTACGTCTCGCGATCTGCCGCGTAGCACAGGCAGGAGGCGGCCCTGAGGCCGGGACGGTCCAGCACGGTGATATTCCCGCGGCTGTAGTGGATGAGCTTGCGCTTCTGCAGCGCACTTGCTGCCTTGGTGACGCCGACCCGACGCACGCCGAGCATCAGGGCCAGGAACTGCTGCGTGATGTGGAAGGCGTCCGCCTCGGCGCGGTCCTGCGTCATCAGCAACCAGCGCGCGAGCCGCGCCTCGACCACGTGGAAGCGCGTGCACCCCGCCGTCTGCGCAAGCTGGCCAAGGTGAACGAAGACATAGCGGTCGATCTGGCGTTGCAGCGCCAGACTTTGCTTCAGCTCGCGGCAGAAGCGCGCGGCATCCATGCGCCAGGCGGAGCCGGCACCCTGCACCACCGCGCGCAACGGCGAGACATGCACGCCGAGCGCAAGCGGAATGCCGAACATGCCCTCGTTGCCGATCAGACCGACTTCGAGGGACGCGGCACCGCCGACCGGCATGACCAGCGAGATGAAGCTTCGGACGGGAAAGTAGACGTGAGTCAGCCGTTCGGCCGGTGTGTACAGCACGTCGGCAAATGCGAGTTCGACCGGTTCGCAGCCGGCCAGTATCCGGCGGCGGATGCTGGTGGACAGTCTGTCGAGCAGGCGGTTGCCTGCGGGGGCGATGTGGGGCAGTGGCACCGATGATTTCCTCGCGGAGTGGGTGAGAACCCCGTCAGCACCCGGGAAATTGAGACGTCATTCCGATGCCGAGCTTGCCAATGCGAGCATGGATCACCCACTACGATGGACGCGAGCATACGTCGCAGCCGTTTGGCGGTCTGCTCGGTAGCGCACATAAGACCCCGTGACGCGCCGCGAAGGCGCAAATTGCTTCCGTACGCTACCGCGCGACGTATGGCCGCAGGCGGTCGAGCTCCGTCTTGACCACCTGGTAGCACTCGCACGACCGCGCCTCAAGGCCCGGGCGATCCAGCACGGTGATCCTGCCCCGGCGGTAGCGAATCAAGCCGGCATCCTGAAGCTTGCCGGCCGCCTCGGTGACGCCTTCGCGGCGCACGCCCAGCATGTTGGCGATCAATTCCTGCGTCATCGAAAGCTCGTTGGACGCGAGGCGGTCGAGGCTCAGCAGCAGCCAACGGCACAATTGCTGATCGACCGAGTGGTGCCGATTGCACACCGCCGTCTGAGCCATCTGCGTGATCAGCGCCTGGGTGTAGCGGAGCAAAAGATGCAGCATCGGGCCGAAGCGATGGAACTCGTCCTTCAGCAACTGGGCCTTCAACCGCAGACCGTATCCCGCGCTCTGCACGACGGCGCGGCTAGGCGTCGTTTCGCCGCCCATGAACAGCGATATGCCGAGGATACCCTCGTTGCCTACGATGGCGATCTCCGCGGACGCGCCGTCCTCCATGACGTAGAGCAGCGAAACGATCGATGTCGTGGGGAAATAGACATAGCGCAGCGGGATCCCGGGCTCATGGAGGACCTCGCCCAGTTTCATCGGTATCAGTTCCAGATGAGGCGCCAGCCGTTCGTAGTCGCCTGCCGGCAGCGCCTCGAGCAGGTGATTCTGCTGCGGGCCGTGCGTTGCGGACGCAGCCGAGGACGATCGGGCCCGAATGGGCACTGACGACGGCTTGCCGGCGCGGCGTCCGGAGGTCTCGACTGGCATGGCGGCAGTCTATACCTTTGGGCGCTAGCTAAGTTCGGTACAGCACACCAATTCGTACGCTATCGCACGGACGCAGAACCGGCATCGCCGGTATATTTGCCCCCTGCCCGCCATGTCCGCCACATGATCAATTGCACCCTATCGGCCCGTCTCGGGATCGGCCTGTTGTCGCTGCTGGCCGGATGTGCCGCGCTGCCGCCGGGCTCGGACTTTCCGAAAATGAGCTCGAGCGCGCTGACTCGACCGGACGAAACCCGGATGGGGCGGCAATTGGCGGCGGCGAAAGCGGAGCATCCGGGAAACTCCGGCTTCAAACTGCTCCCGGTCGGCACCGACAGCTTCCTGCTGCGCATGGAAATGGCGCAAGCCGCCGAGCGAACGCTGGACGTGCAGTATTTCCTCATCCAGAGCGACGACACCGGCCAGTTGCTGATCGAAGCGCTGCTCAAGGCCGCCGACCGGGGCGTGCGGGTCCGCGTACTGCTCGACGACGCCGGCTCGTTCGGCCGTGACGCGCAGATCAGGACGCTCGCGGGGTATCCGAACACCGAGCTTCGGCTTTTCAATCCGTTTGCCTATCGCGGCACCGTCAACTTCGTTCACGTCGCCGAGTTTCTTGCCGATGCGTCCCGGCTCAACTACCGGATGCATAACAAGCTCTTCGTCGTCGACAACGAAATCGGCATCGTCGGGGGGCGCAACATCGGAGACGAATATTTCCAGGGCGGGCGCGACTTCGAGTTCGGCGATTACGACATCATCGCGGCCGGTCCGATCATCAACGAGGTCTCGAAGAGCTTCGATGCGTTCTGGAACAGCCCGATGGCAATTCCGATCGAAGCGCTCGCAGGAGGCAAGCCTTCGGCGCAAGACCTGGAAACCTATCGCGGCGTGCTCGCCGCGCATCATCTGCAGATGATCGACGCCAACGCCGCATACATGCGCAAGCTGGCAGCCAACGAACCGCTGACGGCAATGCTCGACGGCAAGTCGTCGCTCGCCTGGGCCAAGGGCGAAGTGGTCTACGACAGCCCGGAAAAGGCCAAGGTGCAGGACGGTGAGCAAGGCGGTCGGCTGCTGCGACATCGGCTCGGCGAGGTGGCGAAAGAGGTCCAATCGGAGCTGATCATCGTATCGCCGTACCTGGTGCCGGGCACCGCCGGGATGAAATTCCTGGAGGGCTTGCGCGAGCGCGACGTCAGCGTGCGGATACTCACCAATTCGCTTGCATCGACCGACATGCCGATCGTTCATTCGGGCTACCAGGCGTTCCGGGCGCCGCTGCTTGGAACCGGCGTCGCCCTGTACGAAGTGAGGCCGGTGCTGGGCGAGCCGATCGTTCGGGGCAGGCGATTGCGATCGCTGAGCTCCGGGCAGTACGCATTGCACGCCAAGGTGTTCGTGTTCGATCGCCAGCGCGTGTTCGTCGGGTCGATGAACCTCGACCAGAGGTCGTTGCACCTCAATACGGAAATCGGACTGATCATCGACAGTCCGGAGCTGGCGCGCCAGATTGCCGTGCGGTTCGCGGATATCGCACAGCCGGCGAACAGCTACGTTTTGATGCTGAGCCAGGTCGACGGGCTGGGTCAACGTCATCTGGTCTGGCGCACGCTGGAGAACGAGAAATCGGTGGACTTCGATCAGGAGCCGGATGTTACCTTCTGGCAGCGTCTGCAGGTCGACATGCTTTCGCTGCTGCCGCTCGACGACTTGCTCTAACGTGCGCCACCGCACCGACGAGCGCACGGTATGAGATCTATACTAAAGGCTTGAATTTCTCCGCTGTGATCAAAAACAAAGGAGCAGGCCATGAGTCTTGGCACCATTCTGCTGATTGTCCTGATACTGATCCTCGTCGGCGTCCTGCCCACGTGGCCACACGCCCGCAGCTGGGGCTACGGCCCCAGCGGCATCATCGGCGTCATCCTGGTAATCGTCATCGTCCTGTTCTTGCTGGGGCGCCTGTAATCCCGTGCGGTGAAGGCGGAGAACTCTCAAGGAGTCAATAATGAAATACAAACTTGCTACAACATGCTTCGTGATCGGTTCCGTGCTGGCGCCGGTTGCGGCCTATGCGGCGGATGGGGACACCGACCGTTCCAAACCCGTCCATTTCGTCAAGGACTCGGTCATTACGACCAAGATCAAGACGAAGTTGGCTGCGGAACATCTGGCCAGTGCCAAGCATATCAAGGTCGATACCGACCGGAACGGCGTCGTCTGGCTGAGCGGCACGACCGACACCCAGGCGGAGGCGGACAAAGCGGTTGAGATTGCGCGTAATACCGAGGGCGTCAAGTCGGTCAACACGAAGCTCACAGTCCAGAAAGACCGCTAACGGAATGGTTCAAAGACTGGTCCTGGACGCCGGGTCGTCTCGACACGACCTGCGCGTCCGGGTTGTCCGACATTTCGCAGCGGACATCTATCAATAGACCTCGCTAGCCTCCATGCGTGATGAGCTCCGCCGCCATTCCAGCCTCCCTCGGCACCGCTGAGCCAGTAACGGCGCAGGCTGCTTCCGCCATCGACGCATCGCTCATCACCCTTCCTGAAACTCGACTGCCGGTGGATGCGCGAGGGCTCTCGCTCGGTATCCTGGCGGCGCTCGCGTCGGTCCTCGCGCTCTGGTGGGCGGAGGGGTTTGTGGTGCCGCTTCTGCTCGGCATCATTATTTCCTATACGCTGAATCCGCTCGTCGCATGGCTTGAACGGATCAGGATCCCGCGCGTCGTCGGAACGTTGATGGTGATGGCAAGCGTCTTGGGCGCGCTCGTACTCGGCACCTACTCGCTGCGCGGCCAGATGCAGACGATGATCGAACAGTTGCCCGAGGCGGCAACCAAGGTCGCCGCCGGATTTGCGCGGATGCAGGGCAGCCGGAGCGGCAACATGCAGAAGATGCAAACCGCAGCGGCCGCGGTCGAAAAGGCGACAACTCAGGCAATCGGCGGGGCCTCGACTCCACGTGAGCCCGCTACCCATGTGGTGGTGGACCAGCCGACGTTCAAGCTCGGCAATCTTGTCTGGGCGAATTCGATGGGCGCCCTTGGAGGAATGGGTCAGGCGGCGATGGTCGTCTTCCTGGTTTTCTTTCTGCTAATCGGCGGCGATACATTCAAGCGAAAGCTGGTGCGGCTGACCGGGCCCTCGCTGTCGAAAAGAAAAATTACGGTCCATATTCTCGACGACATCAACGGTTCAATCCAGAAATACATGCTGATGCTGCTGACGACCAACCTGCTGGTCGCGCTGCTGAGCTGGACGGCGTTTCGCTGGATCGGCCTCGACAATCCGGCAGCCTGGGGTGCCACCGCAGGAATACTGCATATCGTTCCCTACCTGGGTCCGGGGGTCACGGCGGTCGCAACGGGGATCGCTGCCTTCGTGCAGTTCGAGTCGCTTGCGATGGCCCTGCTGGTTGCCGGCGCGTCGCTGGCAATCGCTACCGTAGTCGGAACGTTCGTCACCACCTGGATGACGGGAAGGATCGCCCACATGAATTCCGCGGCCGTGTTCATTTCGCTGCTATTCTGGGGCTGGCTCTGGGGCGTCTGGGGGATGCTGCTCAGCATTCCGATCATCGTCATCGTCAAGGTCGTGTCGCAGCACGTGGAGCAGTTGCACCCGATGGCCGAATTGCTCGGCGACTGACCCGGCGGCAACGCGATATTGATGACGAGCGGTACGTCTATTCTCGGGCATCTGACCCAGTTCCGCGGACGTCTGCGCAGCAGCGCTTTGTCGCACAAGCCGTCTCTCGAAGAGCTGCCGCTCCGATCGGAATTGTTCAGCGCCGATCAGATGGAGCGTCACGGCAAGACGCTCGCGACCGCGCATCGGATTACGCCCGGTCGAGCGAGAGACCAACTCCTCCCGAGATTGGCATCGAACGAGGACGTGTTGATCGCCGCCTGCAAGCGCTTGGCTGCGGCGATAGCGACGAACCGCCGAATTACGCCGGCGGGTGAGTGGCTGCTCGACAACTTTCATCTGATCGAAGAGCAGGTCGGCACGGCCAAGAGACACTTGCCGCGCGGATACAGTCGGGAGCTGCCTCGCCTGGCGCTCGGTCCGTCAGCGGGTCTGCCGCGCGTGTACGACATCGCGCTCGAGGCCATCTCGCACGGCGACGGCCGGGTCGATGCGGATAGTCTGAGGCGCTTTGTAACCGCCTACCAATCGATTACGACGCTCAAGCTCGGCGAGCTGTGGGCCATTCCGATCATGCTGCGACTCGCCTTGATCGAGAACCTGCGTCGCGTTGCGGTCCGGATTTCCGCCGGCATTGCCGAGCGCGATCTGGCGAACACCTGGGCCGACCGGATGATGGAGATAGCCGAACGGGATCCAAAGAGCCTGATCCTGGTCATCGCCGACATGGCGCGCTCGTCGCCCCCGATGGTGAGCACGTTCGTGGCCGAGCTGGCCAGACGTCTGCAAGGCCAGAGCGCGGCATTGGCCCTCGCCCTGACGTGGATCGAACAACGGCTCGGCGAAGGCCACCTGACGATCGAACAGTTGGTGCAAATGGCGAACCAGCAGCAGGCATCGGATCAGGTTTCGATCAGCAACAGCATCAGCAGTCTTCGCTTGCTGAGCGCGATCGACTGGCGCGACTTCGTTGAAGCAGTCAGCGTCGTCGAAGGAATTCTGCGTCGAGATCCTCCAGGCATCTATGCCTCGATGGAGTTTGCGACCCGTGACCGCTATCGTCATGTGACCGAGCGCATCGCGAAGCAGGGTGGCATGGCGGAGGCTGCAGTTGCCGAGAAGGCGATCGAATTGGCATCTGCGAGCGCCACCCGCACAGGGAGCGATGATCGGGTGGCCCATGTCGGCTTTTATCTGATCGACAAGGGGCTTGCCGAGCTCGAACGCGCCGCGAAGGTCCGCGTTTCGGTGCTCGCCGCGTTGAGGCGAATCGGCACACGATATCCGCTGCCCGTGTTCCTTGGTGCCGTCGCGGTGACCACAGGCATTCTGACCGCAGGCCTCGCCGCCAACGCCGATGCCGCCGGAGTAAGCGGCGAAATTCTGACGCTGACCATCGTCCTTTCGCTGCTGGCCACCAGTCAGTTTGCGGTGACGATCGTGAACTGGCTCGCTACGTTGCTGGTAACACCTAACTCGCTGCCGCGAATGGATTTCTCCAGGGGTATCGCCGCACATGCGCGGACGCTTGTGGTGGTGCCAAGCATGCTCACCAGCGCGCGCAACGTCGAGGATCTGGTCGAAGCGCTCGAAGTACGGTTTCTGGCCAATCGCGACCCGCATCTGCATTTCGCATTGCTGACCGACTTTCCGGATGCCGATGCGGAGTCGCTTCCCACGGACGCGCATTTGCTTGGACTAGCCGAGGAGCGCATAAACGAGCTGAATCGAAAGTACGCGCCTGAGGCTCATTCGTCGGAAACCAAGAATGGCAAGGGCAACGATTTCGTGGAAACAAAGGCCCGCCTAGGCGAGGTGGACGCAGGTCATTCCTCGAATGCCAGTGCGTTCTACCTGTTTCACCGTCCCCGACGCTGGAATGCGACGGCGCGGATCTGGATGGGCCATGAACGCAAGCGCGGCAAGCTTGGCGATTTGAATTCGCTGTTGCGCGGCGGTCGTTCGGACGGGTTTTCCCGCATCGTCGGCGCAACGGCCATCCTCTCGCAAGTGCGCTACGTCATCACCTTGGATACGGATACGCAACTGCCGCGCGACGCGGCGCGCCAGTTCGTCGGCGCCATGGCACATCCGTTGAATGCGGCCCGCTTCGGTGAGCCCGGGAAAGACACAAGCAGGGAAGTGGTGAGATCGGGTCACGGCATTCTCCAGCCACGCGTGTCCGTCAGCTTGCCTGGGGCGAATCGATCGCGCTATGCGCGCCTGTACGGCGGTGATGCAGGCACCGACCAGTACACACGCACGGTTTCGGACGTGTATCAGGATCTATTCGATGAAGGCTCGTTTATCGGAAAGGGCATTTACGACGTCGACGCGTTCGAGCGTGCGCTCAAGGGACGCTTTCCCGAAAACCGCATCCTGAGCCACGATCTTCTGGAGGGATGTTACGCCCGTGCAGGACTGCTCAGCGACGCTGAGCTATATGAAGATTTTCCTGCGCGCTACAGTGCCGATGTGGCCCGCCGGCGTCGCTGGATTCGCGGCGACTGGCAGCTTGTGGGATGGCTGCGACGCCGCGTACAAGGGCCGGACGGGCGCCGCGAACTCAATCCGCTTTCGATGCTGTCGCAGTGGAAGCTGTTCGACAACTTGCGACGCAGCCTTGTCCCCATCGCGCTTGCATTGCTGCTGCTGATGGGTTGGAGCGTGTTGGCGGCCGCGGGGTTCTGGACCGGGGTCGTCGTCTCAATTCTCCTGGCGCCGGCCTTCATTGCCTCGCTCTCCGATCTGGTCGACAAGCCCGCCGAGGTGCCACTCCGGCAGCATCTGGCTGCGGTGGAGCATACGGCGCGGCGACATTTCGCGCAGGCGGTGCTGGCCCTCGCCTTTCTGCCTTATGAAGCCTTTTTCTGTCTCGATGCGATCGTGCGCACGATCGGACGCTTGCTGATTACTCGTCGACGCCTGCTGGAATGGAATACGTCGAGCGAGGTCGATCGCGCGTTGCAGGATGTCGACCGCACAGACCTGCTGGCTTCCTATCGCTCGATGGCGGTCGCTCCGGCAATCGCCGCCGCTGCGTGGATTGGTCTCTCTTTCGCGAATCCCGCGGGGCTGGCAGCAGCAGGCCCGATCTTGTTGCTCTGGGCGGCATCGCCTGCCATTGCCTGGTGGATCAGTCGCCCGCTCACGCGCCGGAGCGCCAAGCTGACGGTTGACCAGACTCATTTCCTGCGCCAGCTGGCGCGCAAGACATGGGCCTATTTCGAGACGTACGTCGGTCCGGACGATCACTGGCTCCCACCCGACAACGTGCAGGACCAGCCGGCCGTCAAAGTCGCACACCGCACCTCGCCGACCAACATGGGCCTGGCACTGCTCGCCAACTTGACCGCATGTGACTTCGGTTATCTGTCGGCCGGGCAGCTGGTCGTGCGCACGACGAATGCACTACGCAGCATGGGAGCGCTGGAACGATATCGCGGGCACTTCTACAACTGGTACGACACGCAGACACGATTGCCTCTCGCTCCCCGGTATGTCTCGACCGTGGACAGCGGCAACCTCGCGGGCCATCTGCTGACTTTGCGCCCCGGCCTCATGGCGCTCTGCGATGCGCCCATACTCAATCCACGGTGGCTTGAGGGCATTAGCGACACGCTGGCCGTTCTGATCGACGCCGTTGGCCAACAGTCAATGCGGGCTATCGCACAATTCGAAAAGGCACGCGCATCGGCAATCGCCGCCAGCCCTGCGACGCTGGCTGACGCATGGGTCCACGTCGACCTCCTCGCCGCGTACGCTGCCGATGTAGTCGCCCATATGACCGCCACTAGCCCCACAGACTCCGAATCCGAAGCCGGCATCTGGACGCACGCTCTCGAAAGGCAATGCGCCGATTTGCGCGACGAACTGATTAGTTTCGCGCCGTGGCTGGAGTTGCAATCGGTGTCCGAAAGGCCTCACGACTTTCCGGGTGCCAACGGTGTTCCAACGCTCCGCGAACTTGCGACGCTCGACGCGGCACGTCTGCCCATCATCGAACACGCGCGCGTCAACGGCTCGACCGTGGAAGAGCGAACGTCGCTCGACACGCTGCGAGATCTGATAACTCTGGGCGCACAGCGTGCAACGGCAAGAATGGCCGCGATCGACGAACTGGCCCGTCAGGCTGCCGCGCTCGCCGAGATAGATTACGATTTTCTGTTCGACAAGGTGCGTCGGCAGCTGGTGATCGGATACAACGTCGCGCAGCTCCGAAACGACGAGAGCTACTATGACTTGCTGGCATCGGAAGCGCGATTGTGCAATTTCGTCGGCATTGCGCAGGGGAAGCTGCCACAGGAAAGCTGGTTCGCGCTCGGCCGTCTGCTCACCTCGGCGGGCGGAGAACCGGTCCTGCTGGGATGGAGCGGCTCGATGTTCGAATACCTGATGCCCCTGCTGGTGATGCCGACCTACGAAAATACCTTGCTCGATCAGACCTACGTTGCGGCGGTGGAGCGACAGATCGAGTATGGAAGGCAACGTGGCGTGCCATGGGGAATGTCGGAGTCTGGCTACAACACCGTCGACGTCAATCTTAATTACCAATATCGCGCCTTCGGCGTTCCGGGATTGGGGCTAAAGCGGGGTCTGGCCGAGGATCTGGTCGTGGCGCCGTACGCGTCGGCGCTCGCGTTGATGGTCGCTCCCGAGGCCGCGTGCCTTAACTTACAGCGTCTCGCCGCCGAAGGATTGGCCGGAAGGCTGGGTTTGTTCGAGGCCATCGACTACACACCGTCGCGGCAACGCCGCGGGGAATCGAGCGCTGTGGTCCGGTCGTTCATGGCGCACCACCAGGGCATGAGCCTGTTGTCGTGCGCCTACGTGCTTCTGGCACGACCGATGCAAAAACGCTTCGAGTCCGATCCTTTGTTTCAAGCGACCTTGCTTCTTCTGCAGGAACGCATTCCGAGGGCCGCGCTGTTTCATTCCCATGCCACCGACCTTTCCGATCTCCGCGCGGGCGGAGGCGGTCCAGAGCCGCCCGTGCGCGTGCTCACCAGTCCGGACACGACGATTCCGGAGGTGCAGTTGCTGTCGAATGGCCGCTACCACGTGATGGTCACGAACACCGGAGGTGGGAGCAGCCGCTGGAAAGATCTGGCCGTGACCCGATGGCGCGAAGACGGCATCTCCGACAACTGGGGCACGTTCTGCTATCTCCGCGACGAGGCCAGTGGAGAGTTCTGGTCAACCGCTTATCAGCCCACCCTCAAACAAGGTGAACATTACGAGGCAATCTTCTCGGAAGGCCGGGCGGAGTTCCGGCGTAGGGATTTCGACTTCGAGACGCATACGGAGATCGTCGTTTCGCCGGAGGACGACATCGAAGTACGCCGGGTGCACATCACGAACCGGTCCCGGGCTTCCCGCGCGATCGACGTGACGAGCTACGCCGAGATGGTGCTCGCGCCAGCGGCTGCGGACGTGTTGCATCCGGCGTTCAGCAATCTCTTCGTGCAAACCGAGCTTCTCGAGCAGCGGAACGCTATTCTTTGCACCCGGCGTCCCCGCTCCCGGGAAGAACAGGTGCCCTGGATGTTCCATCTGATGACTGTGCATGGCGCCGCCCGCACTGAGATCTCTTTCGAGACGGACCGCATGCGCTTCATCGGTCGCGGTGGTTCGATCGCTGCGCCCCGCGCGATGGCCGATGCAGGCCCGTTGTCGAACACCGCCGGCTCGGTGTTGGATCCGATAGCGGCGATCCGCCATCGAATGACCATCACCGCCGGTGCTACCGCGACAATCGACTTGGTTTCTGGCGCCAGCGAGACGCGCGATGGACTACTTCGTCTCGTCGACAAATACCAGGATCGCCGTCTGGTGGATCGCGTATTCGAGCTGACATGGACGCACAGTCATGTAGTGCTGCAGCAGCTCAACGCCACCGAGGCCGACGCGCAACTCTACGGCCGTCTTGCCAGTTCGGTGATCTACGCCAATGCATCGTTACGTGCATCGGCGAGTGTCCTGGTCAAGAACCGCCGCGGACAATCCGGGCTGTGGGGCTATGCAATTTCCGGTGACTTGCCGATCGTGCTGCTGCAGATTTCCGCTGCAAGCAACATCGAACTTGTGCGACAGTTGGTGCAGGCGCATGCGTACTGGCGCCTCAAGGGTCTGTCGGTCGACCTGGTCATCTGGAACGAAGATCACGACGTCTATCGGCAGCGGCTCCAGGAACAGATCCTCGGGTTGATCGCTGCCGGCGTCGAAGCCCATTTCGTCGATCGGCCCGGAGGCATTTTCGTTCGCCACGCGGAGCAGATCTCCTCCGAGGACCGTATCCTTTTCGAGTCGGTAGCCCGAGCGATCATCGTCGACAGCCGTGGAACCCTGGCCGACCAGATCAACCGTCGCGTGCCCCCCGAAGTGCGAATTCCGCGGCTCGCTCCGATTCATGCCCACCGGCCGCAGACGTTCAGCGAAATCGCCGCGCTGGGAGACGGCCTGACCCTGTTCAACGGAATCGGGGGATTCTCCCGGGATGGACGCGAATACGTCATTGCGCCCGCTGCGGGAAAGGCAACGCCGACACCGTGGGTGAACGTCATTGCGAACTCCAGCTTCGGCACCGTCGTATCGGAAAGCGGGCTCGGCTACACGTGGAGTGAGAACGCCCATCTGTTCAGGCTAACTCCCTGGCACAACGATCCGGTGAGCGATCCGAGCGGAGAGACGATCTACTTGCGCGACGAGGAAACCGGACATTTCTGGTCACCGACTTCCTCCCCACGCCCCGGCTCGAATCCTTACGTCACCCGGCACGGATTCGGCTACAGCGTTTTCGAGCACACTGAGGATGGGATTCGCTCGGAACTCACCGTGTTCGTGGCGCTCGATGCCGCCGTCAAGTTTTTCAGCTTGAAAGTCCATAACGACTCGGGCCGAATGCGACGAATATCCATCACCGGTTACGTCGAGTGGGTGTTGGGGGACGTCCGCGCGAAGTCCGCGATGCATGTGTCGACCCAAATCGATGCCAGGAATGGCGCTTTGTATGCGCGCAATTCCTACAACAGCGAATTCTCGGACTGCGTGGCGTTCTTCGACGTCGACGAACCTAAGCGGACGGTGACCGGTTCCCGGTTCGAGTTCGTCGGTCGCAATGGCACACTCCGCGACCCCGCGGCCATGCATCGAGTGAGGCTCTCCGGCAAAACCGGCGCGGGACTGGACCCGTGCGCCGCGATGCAAGTCACGTTCGACCTCGCCAACGGACAGGAGCGCGAGGTGGTATTCCGACTCGGCACGGGAAGCAACGCCGATGCGGCCGGCCAGCTGGTGCAGCGCTTCCGCGGATCCGCGGCAGCCGCAGATGCGCTCGCGGGCGTGATCGAGCACTGGCGGCACACGCTGACTGCCGTGCAGATCGACACACCCGACGTGGCGCTCAATGTGCTGACCAATGGCTGGCTGATATATCAAACGATCGCGTGCCGCCTTTGGGCGCGCAGCGGCTTCTATCAGTCGGGCGGAGCCTACGGGTTCCGCGACCAGTTGCAGGACGCAATGGCGTTGGTGCACGCCAAACCGCGACTGCTGCGCGATCAGATCTCTCTATGTGCGAGTCGACAATTCGTCGAAGGCGACGTCCAGCACTGGTGGCATCCCGGGTCGGGCCGAGGCGTGCGTACCCATTGCTCGGACGATTATCTTTGGCTACCTCTGGCGACATCCCGCTACATCCTGGCCAGCGGTGACCTGTCGATTCTCGACGAATCGACGCGCTACCTCGACGGCCGCCCGGTGAATGCGGAAGAGGACTCGTACTACGACCTGCCCGCCCAGTCCGACCGACGCGCGACTATCTATGAGCACTGTCTTCAGGCGCTTCTGCATGGCTTGAGATTCGGCGTGCACGGACTGCCGCTGATCGGATCGGGCGACTGGAACGACGGCATGAACCTCGTCGGCAGGCACGGCAAGGGCGAGAGCGTATGGCTCGGCTTTTTCCTTTGTCACGTCCTGGGGGAATTTGCCAAAGTGGCGCGCCTGCGCAACGACTCGTCGTTCGCGGATCGTTGCGATGCAGAGGTGATGCAGCTACGACAACGGATCGAGAACAACGGCTGGGACGGCGGATGGTACCGCCGTGCGTACTTCGACGACGGCTCGCCGCTGGGTTCAGTCGCCAACGCCGAGTGTCAAATCGATTCGGTTGCGCAGAGCTGGGCGGTGCTTTCTGGCGCGGGTGATCCCGCGCACTCGCGAGTGGCCATGGACGCCGTGGATGCGCGGCTGGTTCGCCGTGACTACGCGTTGATTCAGCTTCTCGATCCACCGTTCGACAGCTCCGATCTGGAGCCGGGATACATTCGCGGTTACGTCCCCGGCGTGCGGGAGAACGGCGGCCAGTACACTCATGCCGCGGTCTGGACCGCGATGGCCTTCGCGGCGCTGGGCGACAACGCACGCGCCTGGGAGTTGACGCAGATGATCAACCCGCTGAACCACGCTCGAACGCCCGAGGGCGTTGCGGTCTATAAGGTGGAGCCCTATGTCGTTGCCGCCGATGTCTATGCGATGGCGCCGCACACGGGCCGCGGCGGTTGGACCTGGTACACGGGTTCGGCCGGCTGGATGTACCGGCTGGTCGTGGAAGCGCTTCTCGGCCTCAAGCTGGAAGGGGATAGCCTTCGCTTCGCGCCGTGCATGCCTCCGGACTGGAGCGGGTTCGCGTTGCGTTACCGTTATCGCGAAACCAGCTACCGGATCGTGGTGCGGCGCACCGAGATGGCCGGTGACGAAACGATGGACGGGACCAGCGTGACGCTCGATGGGATCGCGCAAGACATGGACTTCATTTTGCTCACCGACGACCGACAGGAACACGAGGTCGACGTGCATATTCGTTCCACGCGCCCGGTTCCGAAAATGATTGCGGCCTAAAACCCCTGCCGTCGCTGTTCGTCGATCCACTATGTACGCCATCGCACGGTACGCGCCGGGTAAAAGCGGACAATCGTCCGAATGAACCGTGATCGTATCGAAGGCTTATGGAAGCAACTACAGGGAAGATTGCGACAGCGCTGGGGCGTGCTGACCTCCAGTCGGCTAATCGCGATCGCCGGCGCTCAGCGTCGGCTCGCCGGCAGGATCCAGGAACGCTGCGGGATCGCGCAAGAGGAATCACAGCGCGAACTCAAGAGTTTTCTGCATCGCAACCGGAATTGGAATCCCGGCACCCCACGCGGGCGCACGCGGGGGCTTTCGTGACGACGCCACGCCGGACCCCTCGTCCGGCATCTTGACGGCCTTGACGTAGAATAAGAACAGGAAACACGGGAGCACGTGTGCGCGTACGCTTCTGGGGTACCCGCGGATCGATTGCTACTCCGGGTCCGGGCACGGTCCGATTCGGCGGCAACACGTCGTGCGTCGAAGTGACGACGGACGGCGGCGCCTGCTTCATACTGGATTGCGGAACCGGCGCCCGCGAACTCGGCGCGGCACTGATGGCACGCCCGCACAGGCCGATCACGGCGACGATCCTGCTCAGCCACACGCACTGGGATCATATCCAGGGCTTTCCTTTTTTCGTCCCGCTGTTCGACGCCGGAAACCGGATCACCGTCTGCGGACCAGAGGGCAGCGCGCATTCCTTGCGCGAAGTCCTCTCCGGCCAGATGGAATTCACGTATTTCCCCGTCGAGATCGGCCAGCTTCCGGCGACGATCAGCTTTCGGGAGCTCGGAGAAGGAACGCACGAAATGAACGGCGTGCGTATCATCGCTCAATACCTGCATCACCCGGCAATGACGCTGGGCTATCGCATCGAGGCCGACGATGCGGTCCTCGTCTACTTGTGCGACCACGAGCCATTTTCCGAAGCCTTTTCGCATGACAACCGCGCCCACTTCGGCGCCGAGTACATCGCGCACGAAGGCGACCGGCGCCACGCGCGCTTCATGGCGGGCGCCGGCCTGGTGATTCATGACGCTCAGTACACGCCGGAGGAATACCCGTCCAAGAAGAATTGGGGCCACAGCACCTACGAGTACGCCGTCGATGTTGCCGCGGCAGCCGGAGTGCGTGCCCTGGCTCTCACCCATCACGACCCTGCGCACGACGACGCTTTCATCGCCGAGGTCGAGGATCGCGCACGCGCTTATGCGAAACAGTTCGGGTATGCCATCCAGGTTTGCTGCGCCTACGAGGGCCTCGATCTTGTCGTCGAGCCGCATGGCGCTCGGCACCTCCCCGACGCGCCGCCCGCGCCACAATCCGGCCGGGACGCAATCCGAGGCAACCGCATTCTGGTCGTGGACGACGATCCCGACCAGCGCACGCTGGCGAACCTTGCGCTCAGCCAGGACGGGCACGTCGTTGTCGAGGCTGCCAACGGGCCGGAAGCTCTCGCGTCGATCGATGCCGCGATGCCCGACCTGGTCATACTAGATCTGCTGATGCCGAAACAGGGAGGTCTGGAGGTGCTCAAGATCCTTCGTTCCAGACCGGCAACGGCGACGCTGCCCGTCGTTGTGGTGACCGGGATGGACGACGAGAAGACTACCCGCGCCGGCTTCGAATTTGGCGCGACCGACTTCCTGACCAAGCCATTTTCGCTCCCGCAGCTCGCTGCGCGCGTTCGTGCCTGTCTCGCGCGCACCGGAAACGGAGACGACCCGACGGTACGATGATCGACGGCGAGGCGACCGATTCGGCGCCATGTCCATAATCCGGCGCCTGGCCGCGCTGGTTCACCTTGGACAACCCCGCTGGGCCGCTGAGGGCTTGCACTTTTTCGTTTATCCCCTATCTTAGGGTGTTGTAGCCCCCGCCGTGGCCGCCTTTCTCCCGTGAAGAAAACCGCTTCGTTCCATCCCGCTGTCGACCGCTGGTTCCGCAAGCACTTTGCCGCCCCGACCGAGGCGCAGGCTGGGGCTTGGCCGGCGATCCAGGCCGGCCAAAATGTTCTGGTCGCCGCGCCCACCGGCTCCGGCAAGACGCTGGCTGCCTTCCTCGCCGCGATCGACAGTCTGGTCCGCCGCGGCGTCGACGCACCGCTGCCCGACGAGACGCTGGTCGTCTACGTGTCGCCGCTCAAGGCGTTGTCGAACGATATCCAGAAGAACCTGTCGCTCCCTCTCGCCGAGATCCGCGAAGAGCTCAAGACGCTCGATTTGCCGGACGTGGAGATCCGCATCCTGGTCCGCACCGGCGACACCCCTCAAGCCGAGCGCGCGGGCATGCGCAAGCGGCCGCCGCATATCGTCGTCACGACGCCCGAATCGCTCTACGTGCTGCTGGGCTCCGAGTCGGGCCGCAAGATGCTGGCGACGACGCAAACCGTCATCGTCGACGAAATCCATGCGCTGGCGGGCAACAAGCGCGGCAGCCATCTCGCGCTGTCGCTGGAGCGCCTCGCTGCGCTGACGATCAAGCCACCGGTGCGAATCGGCCTGTCGGCCACGCAAAAACCGATCGGGGAGATCGCCCGCTTTCTGGTCGGCGAGCGCGAGACCGGCAAGCGCGCTGATTGCGCCATCATCGACGCGGGGCACGTCCGTCCGCGCGATCTCGCGATCGAGGTGCCGCCGTCGCCGCTCGAAGCGGTCATGTCGAACGACGTGTGGCAACAGGTCTACGCGCGGCTCGCGGAGCTCGCGCTCGCGCACCGAACGACGCTCATCTTTGTCAACACGCGCCGTATGGCTGAGCGAGCCGCTCGGCACCTGTCCGAGCTGCTCGGCGCCGAAAATGTCATGGCGCACCACGGCAGCATGGCGAAGGAGCTGCGGCTCAAAGCCGAGCAGCGCTTGAAGCGCGGCGAGCTCAAGGTGCTGGTCGCCACCGCTTCGCTCGAGCTCGGCATCGATATCGGCGACATCGAGCTGGTGTGCCAGCTGGGGTCACCCCGATCGATCGCGACGTTCCTTCAGCGCGCCGGCCGCGCGAGCCACCAGGTCGGTGGCGTACCGAAAGCGCGCCTTTTTCCGCTGTCGCGGGACGAGCTGGTCGAATGCACGGCGCTGCTCGACGCCGTGCGCCGTGGCGAGCTCGACCGGCTGATCATCCCGCCCAAGCCGCTGGATGTGCTCTCGCAGCAGATCGTCGCCGAGGTCGCGGCCCAGGAGTGGCCGGAGGACGCGTTGTTCGACCTCGTGCGGCGCGCCTATCCGTACGCAACGCTTACGCGTGACGAGTTTCGGGACGTCTTGCGCACGCTCGCCGAAGGATTCAGCACCCGCCGGGGACATCGCTCCGCCTACATACATCGCGATGCCGTCAACGGCGTGCTGCGCGGCCGCCGCGGCGCGCGCCTAACCGCGCTGACCTCCGGCGGCGCGATTCCCGACAACGCCGACTACGAGGTCGTGCTCGAGCCTTCCGGGCAGCTCGTGGGTACCGTCAACGAAGACTTTGCCGTCGAAAGCCTCGCCGGTGACATTTTCCAACTGGGCAACAGCTCGTATCGCATTCTTCGGATCGAAGCCGGCCGCGTGCGGGTCGACGATGCCCACGGACAACCGCCGACGATTCCTTTCTGGCTGGGCGAAGCTCCCGCGCGCACCGAGGAGTTGTCGCACGCGGTATCCCGCTTGCGCGAGGAAATCTCCGGACAGTTGAGCGGCCAGGGCGACAAGCAGACTACGTTCGAACAGGTCGTGCGGGACATCGGCCTGTCGGAGCAAGCCGCGGGACAGCTGGTCGACTATCTCGCTGCGGCCAACGCGGCGCTAGGCACGCTGCCTACGCAGAAGACGGTCGTGTTCGAGCGCTTCTTCGACGAGTCGGGCGGCATGCAGCTGGTGATCCACTCGCCGTTCGGCAGCCGCATCAACCGTGCATGGGGACTCGCGCTGCGCAAGCGCTTCTGCACCAAGTTCAACTTCGAGCTGCAGGCGGCGGCGACCGAAGACGCGATCGTGCTGTCGCTGTCGACCAGCCACAGCTTCCCGCTCGAAAGCGTGGCACGCTATCTTAATGCCAAGACCGTGCGTCCCCTCCTCGTTCAGGCGATGCTCGATGCGCCGATGTTCGGCGCGCGCTGGCGCTGGATCGCCGGTACGTCGCTGGCGCTGCCGCGCTTCCAGGGCGGCAAGAAGGTGCCGGCCCCGCTGCAGCGGATGCGCGCGGAGGATCTGTTGGCGGCGGTGTTTCCCGACCAGATCGCGTGCGCCGAGAACCTCGTCGGCGACCGTGAAATCCCCGACCATCCGCTGGTCGCGCAGGCGATACACGACTGCCTGTACGAAGCGATGGACATCGAAGGTCTCGAGCGCCTGCTTGCCCACATCGAGTCGGGGAAGGTCAGCGTGATCGCGCGCGATCTCACCGAGCCTTCGCCGCTGGCGCTGGAAATCCTCACCGCGCGACCCTACGCATATCTCGACGACGCCCCGCTGGAAGAACGCCGCGCCCAGGCGGTGATGAGCCGGCGTTGGCTCGACGATGCCAGCGCGGCCGATCTCGGCCGTCTCGACGTCCCCGCGATCGAGCGGGTCCGCGCTGAAGCGTGGCCGGAAGCGGCGACGATCGACGAGCTGCACGACGCGCTGCTCGGCCTGGGCTTTGTCACGCCGGACGAAGTCGATCGGCAGCCGTCGTGGCGCGGCCTCCTCGATACGCTCGCGATCGCGCGCCGGGCGACGCGCATGGCAACGGGCGACGAAATCGCGCGTGCGCATGTCGAATCGCCCGGCGGCGAAGGCGCGCGATCGATATGGGTGGCGGCGGAGCGTTTGCCGCAATTCCATGCCGTGTATCCGAACGCGCGCCTTGCACCAAGCATCGAGGCGCCGGCGGAGTTCAAGGAGCGCACCTGGACCCGCGACGAAGCGCTGGTGGAGATCGTCCGCGGCCGGCTCGAAGCTCTGGGACCGGTCACAACCGGCGCGGTTGCCGACTCGATGGGTCTCGCTCGCGACGACATCGAGGGTGCGCTGGCGAAGCTCGTCGCCGAAGGTTCGATCATGAGCGGCCTGTTCACCCCGGGCGCAGCGGAGACCGAATGGTGCGATCGAGCGCTGCTCGCGCGCATTCACCGCTACACGGTCAAGCGGCTTCGCCAGGAAATCGAGCCCGTCTCGAGCAGTGATTTTCTTCGCTTTCTGTTTCGCTGGCAGCATGTCGCCCCGAACGACCAGCGGCAGGGACCCGACGCGCTCGACGCGGTCATCGCGCAGCTCCAGGGCTTCGAAGCGCCCGCGGCGGCATGGGAGTCCGAGATTCTTCCTGCCCGCCTCGAGGATTACGAATTCACCTGGCTCGACGACCTGTGTCTTTCCGGCCGCGTGATCTGGACCCGCTTGAGCCACACCGCGACGTTGGGCGCAGTTAGTGGGCGGGGTCCGATCCGCACGACCCCGGTCACGCTCCTCCCGCGCCGCAGTGCCGCGCCGTGGAGTCGCGCCGCTCCGCCGCCCGTCGTCAAGATCGAAGAACTGGGCTCGCGCGCGCAGGCCGTCGTCGAGGTGCTGCGCTCGCACGGCGCGTCGTTCTACGACGAGATCGTCCAGGTGACCGGTCTTTTGCGCACGCAGGTGGAGGACGCTCTCGCAGAGCTTGTTGCGGTGGGACTGGTCGCGTCGGACAGCTTCGCGGGCTTGCGCGCGCTGCTGACGCCGTCGGAAAAGCGCAAGCCGCTGGGCAAGACAAAGCGGCACCGCCGCTCGCCGTTGTTCGGCATCGAGGAAGCGGGTCGATGGTCTCTGGTGAAGCGTACGCCGCCCGGCGCCGCAACCAAGCGCGCCTATTACGAGCCTGACCACGAGATGGTCGAGCACATCGTCCACGCGCTGCTCAAACGATACGGTGTGGTTTTCTGGCGCCTGTTGCAGCGGGAGGCGACATGGTTGCCCGCATGGCGCGACATGTTGCGCGTGCTGCGGCGGCTGGAAGCGCGCGGCGACATCCGTGGCGGGCGCTTCGTTGCCGGTGTATCGGGCGAGCAGTTTGCGCTGCCCGAAGCGATCACGATGTTGCGCGAAACGAGGCGCGCGGAAAACTCCGGAATCATGGTCTCGGTCAGCGGCGCGGATCCGTTGAACCTGGTGGGTGTGATTGCGCCGGGCGCGAAAGTGCCGGCGTTGCTGAACAACCGCGTGCTCTATCGCGACGGTGTGGCGATCGCGACGCTGGTGGGGGGAGAGATTCAGTGGATCGCAAGCCTCGAGCCCGCCGAGGCTCGCGCCGCGGAAGACGCGCTGGTGAAGCGGAAAATCGGTTCACCGCTGCTCGCGTATCTTCGATAGGAAGGTCGAGGATGCAGCTTGGCGGCGCAGCGCGCCCCGGCTCTTGATCGATCGCGCAGGATTTGTTGACGAGGCTTGGAATGATCAACGTAAGACGCGCAGCAGACCGCGGCACCGCCAACTTCGGGTGGCTCGACAGCCGGCATACGTTCTCGTTCGGTGAGTACCACGATCCCCGGCAGATGGGCTTCGGCCCGCTTCGCGTGATCAACGAGGACCGGGTCAGTCCCGGACAGGGGTTCGGCACCCACGGGCACGCCGACATGGAGATCATCTCCTACGTGCTCGAAGGCGCGCTCGAGCACAAGGACAGCATCGGTACCGGTTCGGTGATCCGGCCCGGCGACGTTCAAGTCATGTCCGCCGGCACCGGCATCCGTCACAGCGAATTCAACCACTCAAAAACGGAACCGGTGCATTTTCTGCAGATCTGGGTAGTGCCCGACCGCAAGGGTATCGCGCCCCGTTACGAGCAGAAAAACTTTGCTGACGCCGACAAGCGCGGCAGGCTGCGCCTCGTGGGCTCCCCCGACGGCCGCGACGGGTCCGTCGTCATTCATCAGGACGTGGAGCTGCTCGCTTCGGTTCTCGATGCCGGCGAACGGGTGACACGCGCATTGCCGTCGGGGCGCAAAGCCTGGGTGCAGGTCGTCCACGGCGCCGTGGCGATCAATGGCCATGACCTGGACGCGGGGGACGGCGCGGCGGTCGAGGGGGAACCGGCAATTGACCTGACAGCAAAGGTCGACAGTGAGATCCTGCTGTTCGACCTGCCTTGACCGACGAACAACGGGTACTGACCACATGATCATGCGACGTCCGGCGACGAACGATTCAGGGCATGGGTTGCACCCGGGCTCGGCGACCGATCCAGCCCATGGGTTCGACTTGACCGTACCGGCAAACGCCGTCGATCACACCATCGGTCCGGAACATGCATCGGTCACGCTTGTCGAGTACGGCGATTTCGAATGTCCGAACTGCAAGCAGGCTGCCCCGGTGGTCAAGTTATTGCTCGAGCGCTTCACCGGGCGCATCCGCTTTATCTTTCGCAATTTTCCCCTGGAAGAAGTCCATCCCCGCGCATTGCAGGCCGCAGAGGCGGCGGAATGCGCGGGTGGCCAGGGAAAGTTCTGGCCGATGCATGATCTCTTGTTCGACAACCAGGCTCACTTGAAGCCGCACCAGTTACACGGCTATGCAGAGCGGCTGCAACTCGACATGGCGCGCTACGACCTCGAGATGGACGATCACGTCTACCTGCAACGCGTGCGGGAGCACATGCAGAGCGGTCGCGACAGCGGCGTCCGCGGCACGCCGACGTTCTTTCTCAACGGCAGGATTCAGGACGTATCTTTCGGCCTGAGCGTTCTGTTTGACACGGTAGGGGCGGCGCTGGCGAAGTAACGAGTCACGGGCGCCAACCCTTGCCGCCCCGCTCCCGGCGACGTAGTGCCATACCGGCAAGCAGTGCAAGCAGCGCCACCAGAACGAGCTCGCCCGAACGGGCGAGCGCCGGAATCGGTTGCTGTACCACGCTGGGCGTGGCAAGCGGTGTCGCCTGATTCGATGCCGCCGACGCCGCCCCGGGGCCGGCGCCGTTGGTTGCGCTCACGGTGCAGGTGTAGGTTACGCCGTCGGTCAATCCGAGGACTGTGATCGGGCTTCCGCTGCCGGTTGCGGTCACCGGCGTCCCACCGCCGACCGGGGTGCAGGTGACAGCATAAGACGTGATCGCACTGCCGCCGTCGTTCGTCGGTGGCGTGAACGTGACCGTGATCCGCGCCTCGCCGGGCGTAGCGCTGCCGATAGTCGGCGCGCCTGGCGGCGATCCGGTCCCTCCTGCCGCGAGGACGGCAAGGTTCTGCGCCGCGGCAGCGGACGTGTACAGCGCCGACCCCAGGTAACTCGCCGACAGGACAAGTGACCCTGTTGTCGACGGCGTGATGTTGCAGCTCGCGACCCCGTCGGCACCGGTCACGCCGTCGCATGATTGCGCGCCCAAGACGACGTGAATCGATGCCCCGGAGATCGGCGCAACGGGATTCAGCGTGACATCGGACAGCGACGCGTGCAGCGTGACCGGTTGCCCGACGATGCCGCCCGACGGGCTGGTGCTGAGATCGAGGAAAGTCAGATGCTTGCCGGCGATCCAAGTGACATGCGCGGGATTGGAGGTAAGCTCCGATGCCCCCGCGGTCCCGCTCGCGGTCACCTTGTCGGTTCCCGTCAGCGCGCCGACATAACTAATCGTTGCCGCACCGCTCGCATCCGTCGTGGCAAGCTTGGGTTGCGCGTTCGCGCCACTGATCGTGAAAAGCACCGCTGTTCCTGCCGGCACGCTGACGTTCTTGAACGTCGCAGTGAAGGTTTGCGTACTGCCTTGCAGGGGATTCGGCGAAACGGTCGCGGGACTGAGCGCCAGCGCTGGTGCCGGATTGGTCGGCACGAAGCCGCAGCTTCCGTCGCTCACCGTCAGCTTGTAGACCGTGTCCTGGCCGCTGGTATAGAGGCATCCGTCGGGGCCGATCGAGCCGGACCCGGCGGTGCCGCTTGAGATCAGAACCGTGGGCGTGAACGGGGTAGTCGTGATATCGACCAGCTCGATGCCGTTGGTGTCGCAGACGATTAGCGATTTTGCGGCGCCACTGGCCTGCGCCTGGCCCATCGTCAAACAGAAGAACGACTGGATTCCTGAAAGGGCAGCCATGGCAGGCGGCGACGACGTGTTGGTGCCGCCGAGCTGTACCACCTGCTGCACGCTGTTATATCCGGTCACCGCATAGAGCGTGCCGTCGGGAGCGAACGCGAGCTGGCCGTTCGGCGTCGCTGGCAACGTCGCATAAACGGAGAGCGTCGCGGCCCCTGCCGGATCGGCAATGCGCCAGATCGAAGGATTGTCCGAGCCCCCGCCGTAGCATTCGTCGTCGAAGAAGAGATCGCCGCTCAAAGGATCGACCGAGAGGCCGTTCGGGCAGGTGAGATTCGCAGCGACGACTCGAAGTTGCGCCCCCGTCGCCGGATCGATTTCGACGATGTCCCCCGAAGAGAGGCCGCCGCCGGTCGAGCCGTGGCTTGCGTACAACCGACCATCCTTGCCAAACGTCGGCTGCCCGAGCGTCGGGTTCAAATTCGACAGCATGTGGCCTGCCGACGCACCCCCGCTGAGGTCGAGGCTGAACAGATCGCCGGTCCGAAAATCGGCGATGAGCGAGGTCCCCGATGGTGTGAAGGTCGGATTCGACGCGCCGGGGCAGCCGTTCCAAGTGACGCTGCCGAAGAAGAAAGTCTGGGCAAAAAAGCCGGTGGCCCAGGGCGTGATCGCGAATCCCGAGCCGGCTACCGGCGGAGGACCGACGCATGACGTGCTGCCTCCGGTGAAATTAACGGTCGCCGAGCCGGGAACAGGCAGGTCGCCATCGGTCTGATCGACCGCCGTGTAGACGACAGTCTCGGTGATCCCATCCGTCGCGGTGAACTGGATCTGTCCGCTAAGATCGGTGACCGCCGGGCTGGGGCCGCTAATGATCGAATGCCCGGTCCCTTGGGATATCGAGATCAGTTTGCCGGGAGTGGGCCGACCGAGCGAGTCCTGCAGCGTGACCGTGATGGTCGTCGTGCTCGTGCCATCCGAGGCTACGCTCGTCGGCGCGGCGTTGATGCCGGCGCTGACCGCGGGCGGGACGAGAAACTCGATGTCCGGCGCGTCGTTCAGAGGGATATTGTCGGTGGCGTCCGTCGCACTGAGCGTTACGGTTTCCTGTGCCAGGTTGGAAACCGTGAAAATCACGGCTCCGTTGTCGACGTTGGACACACCGCTGGCCGGCGTAATGACGACGTTGCCGCTCGGGTTTGCCGCGAGGGTCACCGTCTTTCCGCTGACGATGTTGCCCTTGCCGTCGGTAAGGCGGACGACCACGAAGCTCTTGGTGGCGCCGTCCGCGATTCCCGGCAACGGCAGCCCAAGCGTATTGGGCGCGGAGAGTGAATCGTCCGCGGTGAATGCCTCGACGATCGACACCGCCGGATCGACGGGACCGAGTACTTGGGACGTCAGGTGCGTATGCAGGCGCGACAAATTCGGCGATCCCAGGGCGACGTGAGCGAAGTCGCTCCCCATCGATGCGGCGGTGTGGAACGCGTCGGTGTTCGCGAGCGGATAGATGAGCGGATTGAAAAAGCCCAGGTTGCTGCCTTGTGTCTGGTTGAGCATCGCGGCGAACGCGGCCCAGGATGGAGCCGACTTGCTCGTCCCGCCGTAATACAAGCCCGACGGACAGCCGCCGGCGGCGGCCTGGCAAATCTGCACACCCTTGTGCGGGTCTGCGTTCGAGGCAACGTCCGGGACCGATCGCGTGGCCGCAGCGCTGAGCCCGTTCTGATAGGCGGGACGCGGAAACAACGCGCTGACCCCAAACCCGCCTTGACCGCCCGGCGGGCTCGATCCGCTGTCGTCCCACCAGGTTTCGCTCTCGTACGTGTGGCCCGGGCCCATCGTCAGCGAGGTGGCGCCGACGGCGGTGATATGCGGCGAATCCGCGGGGACGTGGACGGTGTTGGCGCTCCCGTCCAGGCAGGTGCTGCCGTGGTCGCCGCTGCCCGTGAACGCACTGATGCCCGAGGCCGCGGCGGTCTGGAGGATCGTGTCGATGCTCTGCACGTCGGCGAGGGTTGTCTGGTCCTCGCAGTACGCCCAGCTGTTGCTGATGATGTCGACGCCATTGTTGATCATGGCGTTCAAGATGCCCTGGAAGCTGCCGGCGCCGACGAAGGGGGCATCGAAGACAACGACCTTGGCGCCGGGTGCCGTCCCGATGATCGTGTCGATATCGAGCAGGACCTCGTCCTGATTGGCTCCAGCGTTTGCGCCGCCGTTGACATGTACCCGCGAGACGTTGTTGATCGTGCCGGCCGGCAGGCCGGTAATCGCGATGAAGTCGCTCACATCGCCCGGCGCAAAGGTGTCGAATGCGACGACTCCGACCTTCTGTCCCGTGCCGTCCGCCCCTTGCCATGCGGGCGGTGGTGGATCGGCTTTCTTTTGCGTTCCGTAGCCGCTGGCCTCCTGGCCGATCATGCAGTCCTTGTAGAGCTTGTCTTTGAGCTCCTTGGAGCTGGGCGCCCACACTTTGCCCGACTTGTCGGTGAGAGGTTCGATCGCGCCACTCTCAGCGCTGGCCCAGCAAAACAGCGATTTCAGTGCTTGAGACATCGGCTGCGGAACCGCGAGATTCGATAGCCCGATCACCGCCTCCACGCGCTGCGCGATGTCCACCGGCAGCGCGGGCTCGGTGTCGTTGGCGTAGAACCGCCGATCGCCGATGCGGTAGTCCTTGATATCGACCCGCAACGCGTTCGCGGCGGCGCTTCGCGTGCCGTTGAGGGTAAGCGTCAGGCGGTTGGCCGACCCTTCGCCGAGCGCGAAGCCCTGCGCCTCGAAATAGGTGCGAACGGCGTCGTAGTCGGCGTGGCTCGGACCGAAGCGCTCGGTCACTTCGGCAGGTGTAAGGAACTTGCGGTAGATCGCAGACGCAGGATCGTAGACGTCGTGCAGATAGGCTTGAAATCCAACCTCGTCGGTGCGCCGCAAGACGACGGTCAATGCGAGAGGCGACGGCTCGACTGCCTCGGCTTCGACCCGCGCTTCGATGACCGCCGGCGCCGCACGTGCCAACGCCGGGAGAACATGCCCGGATAGCGTCTGGAGTCTTTCGGATACCTGCGCGCCGGAAACATCCGCGGCACCTGATACGCTCGCGACCGCCAGACAAAGAGCGACACACGCAGCGGCGGCTACGTCACGGCCACGGACATTCTTCACGGTTCCCCTCCCGCCCCGCACCTGCATGATGCGCAAGTGCCAACTTGCCACAGAAGAGCGGAGAAGACGCGGAATCGGAGGGGCGCTACCGTGACATCAACGTGACACTTGCACCGGAAGGGTCACGATGTTGTCGACTTCAATCAGGCGCTCGACGTCGCCCACAAGGGCCGCAGTCCGTGTCTTTCAAGCAGGCGCGTGAACTGCAGATCTTTTCGCAGGGGTGCGAACGTGCGATCGAGCGGCGCGCACACGAAATTCATGTCGCGCTGAGTCGCGGCGCGATTGAGCCACGAAAGCGCCTTCGCGGTATCGCCGAGCCCGGCGTGGATCATTGCGACCTGGTAGGGGGGCAGATGAACTCGCCGGCGATCGCCGGTGAGTCGCGCAAGCCGCGCTCGGGCGGCGTCGGTGCGCCCCTTCATCGCGTCGACCTGCGCCAGCCCCACTTCGCCGATGGTGAGGTTGGGATACATGGCGAGCAGCTCCTCGAACGCGCGTTCCGCCCGATCCGCATCGCCGCCCCAGAGGTGCACGGTCGCGAGCAGCGCTCGGGCGATCGCCTGCCCCGGCTCGACCTGGAGCACCGCAGCGAACTCGGTGATCGCCCGCTCGTCGTCGCCCGCGTACAGCGCAACCAGCGCGTGGTGGGTGCGCAGCTTGATATCCAGCGGATCGAGCTCGCGGGCGAACCGGAACTCGCTGTCGGCTTCGCTAAAGCGGGCGTTCATCATCAAGCCCCAGGCGTACGCGCCGTGGGCGTAAGGCAGGCTCGGCGAGCAGCGAATGCCGCGCAAGAGCGCAAGCTCCGCCGCCGCCCAGGCGCGGTCGAACGCGCAGCCGATGAATCCGGACAGCGCATGCGCTTCGCCCAGCTCGGGATCGATCGCGAGAGCGCGCGACAATGCAAGGCGCGCACCGGTGAGCAGGCCGTTCGCAGGCGCGACCGTCATCCCGACCAGGTTGACCAGCGCCCGTCCCAGCGCGCAGTGCGCCAGCGCAAAATCGGGATCGGCCGCCGTCGCCTGGCGCAGGATATCGATCGCGCGCCGATAGCCGTCGATCGTCTCCAGGCGCAGGAGGTAGCGACCGGCATTGTAGAGATCCTGGGCTGCTCCGCTGCTCGAGCGCCGCGCCGCCGGGAAGCCTGCCGCCGGTGCAACGTGCAGTGGGCCGCCCTGCAGCAAGCGCCGTTGCAGGCCGGCCACGATCTCGCCGGCAACGCGCTCCTGGAAGACTTCGTCGGCCTCGCCGACCGATGCCGCCGTGATTCTCGACCACGCGTGGTAGCCATCGGTGGCCCTGACCCATTGCGCGACGATCTTCAAGCTGCCACCGGGGCCGATCTGCACGCTGCCTTCGAGCAGTGTCGCGACACCGAGCGCCTGGCCGATGGTGCGCACGTCGGCCACCGCACCGCGAAAGCGAAAGGCCGAGGTGCGCGCGACGACCTTCACGCCGGGAAGGCGCGCGAGCGCGTCGATGATCTCGTCCGAAACGCCATCGCAGAACGCGTCGAGCGCCGCGTTGCCGGTGAAATTGAGAAACGGAAGCACGGCGATCGACGGCAGCTTGGCGCCGCCGTTCTGCTGTCGCCGCAGGAATCGCGGCCGATAGCTGCCCACCGGCAAGACGATTTCGATCGCCGCCCAGGCGCCTTCGCCGGCATAGTAGCGGGCAAGGCGTTGCCGGAGGCGACGCACCGTCACCCGCACGGCGGTGTCCTGTTCGGAATCGAAGCGGCTGGCGTCGCGCCCGAGCACTTCCACCGCCAGCACGCTTTCCTTCAGGCGATCGCCGTGGCCCTCACGCACTTGCTCGACCAGATAGAGCAACAGACTCAACTGCCGCGGCGAGCGTCGAAAGGCATCGCTCGCAGCGAGCCGTTCGAGCTCCACGGCGAGCAATGCACTCGGAATGTCGGGTTCGGCGCCAGGCATCGTTGGTACGGCATCGGGTGAGACGACGATGACAAGAGTACCACCGACGTCGGCGTCGGCAGAAGACGAAAGCCTGATGCCGCTTTAGCGAAGACCGCCGACGCGGCAATTTTCTCGACCCGTCAGCCATCGGGAACGCGGGCTTCGCGAAGGACGGTGCACCGATCGGGTCCGCCGCCGCGCGCCGATTTCCTTGAGAATCCGATAGCGTCGCGGCTCGGCCAAGGCCCGATCACGCGCTTGCCGAGGTCGGAACGCTCGATCAGGAGGTGACATGAAAGCGTACAAGAAGGCCGACTTCCCGGTCGCGGAGATTCGCCGCTTTATCGAGCCGGGTCCGATCGTCCTCGTAAGCTCGGCCTGGCGCGGCGAAACCAACATCATGACGATGGGCTGGCACATGGTCATGGAATTCGAACCCTCGCTGATCGGCTGCTACATCTGGGATCAGAACCACAGCCAGCGATCAGCGCGTTCCCGGCACCCGCTGGCGAGCGCAGCCAGCGCGTGGCTGCTGATCGAAGGTACCAGCCCGCTCGGATCTCGCGGTCGAAACACCGTCGACCGGTGATCAGCTAGGCCATCCCGGGCGATCGCGCGTTGCTATTCGAAACGCAGCGCGCACACAGGGCACCGCCGCCCCTGCTTCTGCTCAGGGCCTCGCAACGTAGAAGTTGTACGTCGCTGGCGTGCGCAACGACGGCTAGGGTTTGTGTCGCGGGCGGCTTGAGGTTTTCTGGAACCACAGGGGCGTTTCCAGTATCAGCGAACGCACAGCCGGAAAGGAGCGCGCCGCAGGATGAACTTGCGATCAAGGTTGCAACAATGGTTTTCATATCTTAGATTCCTGTTGCAGGAGTCGCGAATGTTCGCCATGGCGAAGCCCGCTATTCCGGAAGCGTGTCGCCCGACCCGCCCATCTCCTTGGGCATGTCCTTCATCTTCGGGAGTCCATCCTTGATGCGGAGGACGGTTTCCGCGTAGTGGACGTGAAGGGCTGGTTGATGGCGATAGGTCGGAATCGTCGCGGCGTACACGTCGACCAGCCCGAACGGCGGGTGGTCGGTCAGCAGATGTCCGCCGCATGTCTTGCAGAACTTGCGGTAGCTCTTCTCGGTCTTGTGGTAGACGCCGATGTTGCCCTCGCCCTTGGTCACCTTCACGGCATCGGGTTTCCAGAGGCTGAACGCGTTGACCGGCGCGGCCGCCCAGCTCCGGCATGACGAGCAGTGACAGTAGCCTGCCGCGACGGGCTCGCCGGTGACGGTGAGCTCGACGGCGCCGCAGAAACAGCTTCCCTTGTGCGTCTGATTCATCGTTTCTCCTTGGTGAGAATCCGCATCACGATCGCGAAAACTCGAATGTCGACGATTCGATCGTGCCGGTCAACTATCGGCCGGACTGNNCCGGACTGCGCCAGCTTGATTTGTGCGGTCTTGCGCATTCCTGCGCCCCGAGTGTCGCGGAGCCTACGCCCGCCTCGCGATCGACGGACCCGACCGCGCCGCGCGCCGGAGCGCCGGTGATGCCGCCCGGTGAGTCGGCTGCGCTCTTTGCCGCCGCCAGCGTGTAGGCCTGCGCGCTGACGGAACCGAGTTGCGCCGGCAGCACAACTAAAGTGCCCATCGTGATCACGGCCATCGCTACCGCGGTCAATCTCAATGCGGCGCGAGGCGTCGAAGTTTCATAGCGGCTCATGTTCAATCCTTTGGCAGTGACTTCAGGGACCCTTGCTGCGAGTGATCGCGCATCGCCACCCGACGGTGTCTGCGCGGAATCATTGCAGTCTAGTGGGCCCGTGCGGCAGGAGAACTTCACCGGCAGACCATTATTGTTTCGTTTGTTGCACGCGCACTCGCCGCGCGTTGAATGACATCGCGCCGCTGAAGCGGGACGCGGCCTCCGGCTAGTGTCGGCCGGGCGGCGTCAACTCACCGGCCGCCGTCAGCTCGGCGACAATGCGACGTACTTCGCTCGGCAGGAATGGTTTTTCGATCACCGGACGCCCGCTCTCGGAGACGAACTCGCGCAAGGCGGAAGCGAGCGTATCACCCGTCACGAAGACGACTCGCACACCGCGTCCCGGCCAGCGCCGAATGCCGCGTAGCCGTGGGCGACCAGATACTCTTCCAGCACGGCGCGTACGTCCGGCTCGTCGTCGACGATCAGGATCGTGGCTTTCGGGCTCAGAGCCGTTCTTGCCATCTTCGGGCCTCATCGGCGGGTGAGTGACCGCACCCGCATCGGTCGGGAACCGTGAATCGTACAGCTACCGGGAGGCGATGTGCACTGTCCCGCCATCATGCGTCGGGACTGAGGCCTGCCCACGTCGCAAGCATAAAGCCATTCGCTGCGTGTTCGGCGGGTGCCTGGGATACCTGAAACAAACGAAACAAAATTGCGCTCCCGCTGAAGTTGGCCTGCCGCATGCGCTCCATAGACTGCACCGAAGTCCCTATTTTCAGGAGATTCGCGTGACCAGCTATGACAGACAGGACCCTCCGGCAGCGGTGTCGTATCGGCTGCTCGTCGCCTGCAGCCTGTGGCTGCATCTCGGGTTGATCGGTGCCACCACATTGGCCGTCGGACTGCTTGGATTGTTCGACGGCGAAGCAACACGGGCGCTGGGGCTGGTTCTCTTCGGCGGCATGTTGGCAGTGGCGAGCTGGCGGCGTGGTCTGGCGGCCCTCGAACGTGCGCGGCATGCGCCGGCGGTGGCCGCGGGCGCGCCGAACGATCCGTGCCCGCGCGCGACTTCCAGGCAATTTTTTTCAGGCGGCACGGCTCCGATGCTCGGCTTCTGGGCGGCGCCCGTCATGACCGCCGGGCATCTGTTGTTCTCGATCGCCACGACCGGCTACATCTTCGTCGGCATCTGGTTCGAGGAGTGCGACCTCGTCGCGCAGTTCGGCGAGCGATATCGCCGCTATCGCCGGCAGGCTGGGATGTTGCTGCCGTACCGCAGGGCCTAATGAGCGCTGGGCGGATGAACTTATCGAGCAAGCATCGAACGAGCCCGGACGCTTGCGAAGTCGGCGGCAGGCGGCGCCGGGCGTGCGTTGAAAAAAGCCTCGGCC
Source organism: Betaproteobacteria bacterium (assembly GCA_003153475.1). GTDB lineage: Bacteria > Pseudomonadota > Gammaproteobacteria > Burkholderiales > Casimicrobiaceae > PALSA-1003. The sequence goes on from PLYT01000016.1 coordinate 86,545, forward strand.
ATATTAGACTTGAGCTAGGGACCTGCCCGATGTAAGGTGAGCCGTGGACGACAGCAACCGCGTCATCGTCGAGGCATGGAACACCGTGCTGTACGACAAATTCTGCCGCTTCAAGCACTTGCTCGTGGAGGGGCTGTCGCAACACAGCGAGGCGGCGTTCGAGCGCTGCCGGTATCCCCAAGGCGCGCGCGTGCTCGACGTCGGCTGCGGCTTCGGCGACAGCACGCTGCGCATCGCCGCGCGCGTCGGGCCAGCCGGTGAGGCCGTCGGCGTGGACTGCGCCGAGAACTTCATCCGCGCGGCCGAGACGCAGGCGCGCAAGGACGGCGTCGATAACGCCCGCTTCATCGTCGCGGATGTGCAAAGCGGCGACCTGCGTGGGCCGTACGATCATGCGTTCGCGCGCTTCGGCACGATGTTCTTCGAGATGCCGGGGGCGGCGATGCGCAACTTGCGCAAGGCACTCAAGCCGGGCGGCACGCTGACGCAGATCGTATGGCGACGACGCGAGGAAAACCCGTGGCTGCATGAAGCCGAGTTGCGCGTCAGAGAGATCGTGCCGGTCGTGTCGCAGGAGGAGACCGACCAGGTGCACTGCGGCCCGGGGCCGTTCTCGATGGCCGGCCCGGACATGGTGAGCACCATGCTGCATGGCGCGGGCTTCGAGTGCATCACCTTCGAGCGCTACGACTGCGACATCTGCATCGGCGGCGACGTCGACGAAGCCATCGAGTTCGCGATGGCGCTCGGTCCCGCCGGCGAGATCATCCGTCTTGCGGGAGAAGAGGGTGCGAAGCGCAAGCCCCAGGTGATCGCGGCGCTCCGGGAGACGCTGACGACCTTTGCACGCGTCGACGGCATATGGGCGCCGTCGAGCACGTGGTTCATTACGGCGACCAATCCCGCCTGACGCATCGAGCCCGGCGCGCAGGTCGTAGCGGGGTCGATACCCAAAGGCCATCGGCGCGACGATAATGGCTGTCGGATTTTGTGGAGGGAGGGCCCAATGAAGCTTTCAACAACGCTCCGCTGGCTCGTTGCTGTCGCGATCGCCTCCGTTGCCGCCAGCGCGATGGCCGACGACGTGCTGAAACTCGCGATCGGGCAGCGCGGCAACTGGGAGAACGCGGCGCCGGAGCTGGGTCAGAAGGCGGGATTCTTCAGCAAGCGCGGGCTGACGCTGGAGATCCTCTACACGCAAGGCGCCGGAGAGACGATGCAGGCGGTCATCTCGGGCAGCGTCGACCTGGGAATCGGCGTGGGGACTGCCGGGGTGCTCGGCGCCTTTGCCAAGGGAGCGCCGGTGCGCGCCATCGCCAATTCGATGACCGGCGCCGACGATCTGTTCTGGTACGTTCCGGCCGCGTCGCCCATCAAGACCATCAAGGACGCGGCAGGAAAGACGATTGCCTACTCGACCACGGGATCGTCGACGAACCTCGCGGTCCTCGCGTTTATGCGCGAATTCGGCGTGCAGGCCAAGCCGGTCGCGACCGGCAGCCCGGCGTCGACGTTCACGCAGACGATGTCGGGCCAGGTCGATATCGGCTGGTCGTCTCCGCCGTTCGGCGTCGAAGCCCTGCAGCAGGGGCGCATCCGCCTGATCGTGCGCGAAAGCGATGTGCCGGCGTTTCGCAACCAGACGGTCCGGCTGATGATCGCCAATACCGCCACTGCCGAACAGCGGCACGATGTCCTCGACCGTTATCTGCAAGCCTATCGCGAGACGCTCGACTGGATGTATTCCGATCCGGCGGCGCTCAAAGCCTATGCGGAATGGGTCAATATTCCTGAGAGCCTCGCCAAGGAAGTTCGCGACCAGTTCTATCCGAAAGACAATCTGCGCCTCGACCGGCTTTCCGGCCTCGACGCGGCGATGGCCGACGCGGTGAGCTTGAAGTTTCTTGCCGCACCGCTGACCAGGCAACAGCAGGACGATCTGTTCAAATATTACGCGCGCGGCACCCGCTAAGAAAGGCGTCTATTCGATGGCGCCGACCTCCCGCGCCCACAGCTCCCACACGCGCGGCAGCTGGGTGTCGTTGATCGCCGCCGCCTTGGCGGCTTCGTTGGCGTTGAGATAAGTCACTTCGCCCAATTGCCTCGCCTGCGTCTGCAACCGGGCGTTGACCTCGGCGTAGAGTGCCCGGTACACGGTCTGCTCGATCGAGGCGCCGACGACCGTCGACCCATGCCCGCGCATCAGCACCGTCGAGCGCGAGCCGAGCGCTGCGGCAAGCGCCGCGCCGAGCCCCGCATTGCTGATCAGCATGTCGGTGTCGCCGGCGACGTCGCGAATCTCGAACAACGCGCTACCCTCGGCCAGGAAACCGCTCATGTGGAACACCGGTTGCAGCGGCGTCCCGGTCACTCCGAACGGGATGACATTGGGCGAGTGACTGTGCACGACCGCCTGCACGTCCGGACGCGCGCGATAGATCTCGCCATGGATGAAGCGCTCCAGGTACACGCGTCGCCCGGCCGCATCGAGTGCCGCGCCGTCCAGGTCGAAGGTGACGATGTCCTCGCGCCGGACCAGCGCGGGCGCCATGTTGCGCGCGAGCAGGAAGTGATCGACGGATTGATCGTGGCGAACGCTCGCATGTCCGAAGCCGTCGACGACACCGTACCGATAGAGAATGCGGTTGGCCAGGACGAGCTTGTCGACTAAGGCGCGATCGGCAGCAGCGGGCATGATGGTGCGTGCGTACGTTGCAATTCCTCATGATATGCGAAAAAATGAGCGATGACGGCGAAATTGCTGCGCCTCCTTGCGGCCTGGCTGTTGGTACTGGCAAGCGCCGGGGTGCTCGCCCAATATCCGTCGCGCCCGATCAAGCTGATCGTCCCGATCCCGCCGGGCGGCGCTCCCGATATTGCCGCACGCGTCGTCGGCCAGAAGCTTTCCGAGATTCTTGGTGTGCCGGTCGTCGTCGACAATCACGCGGGCTCCAACGGCAATATCGCCGGCGACCTGGTTGCAAAGTCGCCGCCCGACGGCTACACGCTGCTGCTGGGCCAGGACAGCCTGGTCGCGATCAATCCGCACCTGTACGCGAAGATGCCGTTCGATCCGCTGAAGGATCTCGCGCCGGTCGCGACCCTGGTCGCGAACCAATTCGTGCTCGCGGTCAACCCGTCGCTTCCGGTGAAGAATTTCCAGGAATTCATCGAGTACGCACGCCATACGACGCCGCCGCTCGCCTATGCCTCCGGCGGCGACGGCAGTCAACACCATCTGTCGATGGAAATACTGAAGCAGCGCGCCGGGATCGATATGCTGCACGTGCCGTTCAAGGGCGGGTCGCCGGCCACGATGGCGACCGTCGCCGGTGACACCGCGGCGATGTTCGCCGGCACGTCGACGTCCGCGCAGATCAAGGCTGGCAAGCTGCGTACGCTGGCAGTCACCGGGGCAAAGCGCTCGCCGGAGTATCCCGACCTGCCGACGATCGGCGAATTCTATCCGGGCTACGAAGTCACGATCTGGCTGGCGTTGTTTGCGCCGGCGGGCACACCCGACGCGGTGCTGGTGCCGTTGCGCGCCGCCGTCGACAAAGCGCTGGCGGCGCCGGATGTCGGACAAAAGCTCAACTCGGCCGGCGGGGTCGAGCCTTTCGTGACGACGCCAGAGGAATTCGCTGCCCTGATCCGCCGGGATTACGACAAGTACGGCAAGATCGTCAAGACGATCGGCATCAGGCTCGATTGAGCCCCGACTCGGCTGCGCTCATGGCGAAGGTCCCGCTCACCCTCGCGATCGGCGAATACGACCACGTCCGCGACCTGTTCGACGGCACCGTGCCGGTCGCGGGCGTCGATCTCAACGTATTGCGCCTGCCGGTCGAGGAGATGTTCTACCGCTTTCTGCTTCAGGGCGAGTTCGACGTCTCCGAAGTATCGTTCGCCAAGATCGTCGCGCTGGCGGCGCAGGACGACAGGCAGTTCGTCCCGCTGCCGGTATTTCCGTCGCGCGTGTTCCGCCACTCGTCGATCTACGTTCACAGCGACGGCGGCATCCGCCGGCCCGAAGAGCTGGCAGGCAAGCGCGTCGGCGTGCCCGAATGGGCACAAACCGCGGCGATCTATTCGCGCGGGCTCCTTGCGCATGAGTACGGCGTCGACCTCGCCTCGATCCGCTGGCACCAGGCCGGCGTGAACGAGCCGGGGCGACACGAAAAGGTGGCGCTCGAGCTGCCTTCCGGCTTCCGCCTTACCGTCGTTGCGGACCGCTCGCTCTCCGACATGCTCTTGGCTGGCGAGCTCGATGCGGTCCTGTCCGCGCGTCCACCCGCGCCGATCGCGGCCGGCGACCCCCGCGTGAGGCGGCTGTTTGCCGACTATCGCGGCGCCGAGTTCGCGTACGCGCGCAAGACCGGCATTTTCCCGATCATGCACGTGATCGCGATGCGGCGCGAAATCTACGAGCGCGACCGCTGGCTGGCGATGAATCTGTTCAAGGCGTTCGACCAGGCGAGGGTGCGCAGCCTTGCACGCGCGGCGGACTTCACGGCGTCGTTCTTTCCGCTGCCGTGGCTGCCGGACGAGCTGCGGCGCGCGCGCGCGCTCTTCGGCAGCGATCCGTGGCCGTACGGCATCGAGGCCAACCGGACGACGCTCGACGCATTCCTGCGCTATGCGTTCGAGCAGGGTGTTTGCCGTCGGCAGCTGACGTCCGAGGAGGTTTTCCCGCCGGAGCTGCAGTCGACGTTCAGGATCTGACGGCGTTAGTTCTGCTTCCCCGGATCCTTGACGTCGGGATACTTGTCGAACTCGATGTTATAGAGCAGGCCGTCGACTCTCTCGACGCGGCGGATGTACACGGTCTGCACGATATCGCGGGTGTCGGGGTCGATCGTGATGGGGCCCCGCGGACTCATGAAGTGCATTCCTTTCAGGGCCGCGACGAACTTGTCCGCATCGACCGAGCCGCCGGTCTTTTTCAGCGCCTCGGCGATCGCCGCCATGCCATCGTAGCCGGCGCAGGCCATGAAGTTGGGGCGCAGCTTCGTGCCGTTGGTCTCCACATACGCCTTGAGGAACGCCTTGTTCTCCGGCGAATCGTGCGCCGCCGAATAATGGAAGCTGGTAATGAGTCCCAGCGTGGGCTCGCCCATCGCCTGCAGCACGCCGTCGTCGGTCAGGTCGCCGGTTGCAATCAGCCTGATGCCCGCCTGCTTGAGGCCGCGCTCCTCGTAGCCCTTGATGAATGCGATCGTCTGGTTGCCGGGCGGCAGAAAGACGAACACCGCTTCGGGCTTGCTGTCCTTGATCCGCTGCAGGAACGGCGCAAAGTCGACGTTTGACAGCGGCGTGCGCACGCTGTCGACGATCTCCCCGCCCGCCGCCTTGAATGCCTTGATGAACGCGCCTTCGGCGTCGATGCCCGGACCGAAGTCGGACACCATCGTGAAGACGCGCTTGATGCCGTTTTTCGCAGCCCACAGCGCCATCGGCTGCGTATCCTGCGGCAGCGTGTGCGAGACGCGCACGATATAAGGTGAGCGGGTCGTGATGATCGACGTCGCCGCGTTCATGATCACCATCGGCTTTTTTGCCTCGGCGGAGACCGGCGCCACCGCGAGCGCATTCGGGGTCAGGCCGAATCCGGCGAGGATGTCGACGTTGTCGCGGGTCAGGAGTTCCTGCGCGAGTCGCTTGGCGACATCCGGCGCCGGGCCGGTTGTGTCGCGGATGATGAGCTCGATCTTCTTGCCGCCGAAGACCTCGCCGTTCAGTTTGAGATAGGTCTTCATGCCGCCGACGATCTGCTGGCCATAATCGGCGAACGGACCGGAAAACTCGGCGACGATGCCAATGCGCGCCGTTTCCTGCGCGATGGCCGGTCCGCCGGCCAGCACGACGATCGCGGCCAGCATTGCCGGTACGACTCGCTTCGCTCGCATCATGGCTTCCTCCTCGAGGTCCCTGGCGACCGCGCCGGAATCGCCACCGCAGGCATTCGGTATGTGTTCATATTGAATGTATGCATACGAAATAGTACGCTTGGCGGATCGCCTGGCGCAACATCTCGCAGGTGAAGGCAAGGAGTTTCTGCATGAATCCCCTCGGTACTCTCGACGAGCTGCCCCGCGATTATGTCGAGGAGCTGACCCGCGCCAACCTGGTTCCGCTGTGGCCCAGCATGCGCGCGCTGCTGCCGCCCCAGGCGCCGCGCTCGGCGACACTGCCCGCGCACTGGCGGTGGACGGCGATCCGCCCGCTGCTGCTGCGCGCGGGGGAGCTGACGCCGATGGAAAAGGCAGAACGGCGGGTGCTGGTGCTGGCCAATCCCGGCCGCGGCCTCGACAATTTGCAAGCGTCGGCGGCGATCTACCTGGGCATGCAGCTGGTCCTTCCGGGCGAGACCGCGCCGAGCCACCGGCACACGCCCAACGCCGCGCGTGTCGTGGTCGAAGGCGAAGGCGCGGTGACGCTGGTCGACGGCGAATCCTGCGCGATGGAGCCCGGGGACCTGATCCTGACGCCTACCGGCCAGTGGCACGAGCACCGTCACGTCGGGCGCGTGCCGGTGATCTGGCTCGACGTGCTCGATCTGCCGCTGATGGTCTACCTCGACGTTTCCTATGCGGTCGAAGGCACGTCGCAGACGGCGCAAGCGCCCGCGTATTCCTATGCCGCCGGCGGCCTCGCCCCCGTCGCCCACGGGCGGCGTGCGCAGGGCCCCTACCCGCTGCTGCGCTACGAATGGCGGCGCACGCGCGAAGCGCTGCAGGCGCTCGCCAGCTCGACCGAACCCGGCACGCCGGTGCAAGTCGCTTATGTGAATCCGGAAACAGGCGGCGATTGCCTCAATACGCTTGCGTTCGCGGCGCTGCTGCTTCGCCCCGGCGAGGAGGTCGTTATTCCCCGCGACTCGGCGGCCCGCGTGTTCCACGCGGTCGAAGGCGATGGCGAGGCGCAAGTCAACGACACGGCCATTGCGTTCGAACATGCCGATACTTTCTGCGCACCTGGCCTCGCAACGGTGCGCCTCGCCAACCGATCGAGCCGCGCGCCGCTGTATCTGGTCAGCGCCGACGAATCGCCACTGCAACGCAAGCTCGGCGTCTACGAGCAGCGTTGACAACCGGCGTCGCCATGAGTACCCGCCCCGGCCGCTCGGCACCGGTGCTCGTCGTCGGCGGCGGCATCGGCGGCATGGCTGCCGCGCTGGCCTTGCACCAGACCGGTTTTGCCGTCGAGCTCTTCGAGCAGTCGGCCGAGATCGGCGAGATCGGCGCCGGCCTCCAGCTCGGCCCCAACGGCTTCGCCGCGATGGACGCGCTCGGCGTCGGGAAGCGCGCGCGCAAGCGCGCGGTGTTCACCGACGAGCTGGTCATGATAGACGCGATCGATGGCAGCGAGGTCGCGCGCGTGCCGGTTGGCGAAGCGTTCCGCCGGCGCTTCAACAATCCATACGCCGTCATCCACCGTGCCGACATCCACCAGTCGGTGTACGAGGAAGTCCAGCTCGCCCGCGATATTGCCGTTCACACCTCCGCGCGCATCGTGCAAGTCGACATCGAAGCGCATGGCGTGCGGCTGGTCGACGCCAACGGCGACACCCACGAGGGTGCGGCCGTCATCGGCTGCGACGGCGTGCATTCCACCGTGCGCGAGCGGCTGATCGGCGACGGACACCGAGTCTCAGGACACGTCGTCTATCGCGCGGTCGTGCCGCGTGCCGACATGCCCGCCGACCTGCGCTGGAATGCCGCGGCCATCTGGGTCGGCCCGAATTGCCACCTCGTTCACTATCCGCTGCGCGGTGGCGAGCAGTACAACATCGTCGTCACTTTCCACAGCCGGCAGCAGGAGCAATGGGGCGTGCGCGAGGGCTCGCGCGACGAGGTCATGTCGTACTTCACCGAGATCTGCGACCGGCCGCGCCAGCTGCTCGACAAGCCAACCTCGTGGAAGCGCTGGTCGACCGCCGATCGCGATCCGGTCGATCACTGGGGCGAAGGGCGGGCGACGCTGCTCGGAGACGCCGCCCATCCGATGCTGCAGTACCTGGCGCAGGGCGCGTGCATCGCGCTCGAGGATGCGGTGACGTTGCGCGAGGCGCTCAAGGCGTGCCAAGGCGAGCTTGAGCCCGCATTCCGGCTCTACGAATCCAAGCGCATCGTACGCGGCGCCCGGCTGATTATTTCGGCACGCGAGATGGGACGGATCTATCACGCCAAGGGCGTCGAGCGGCTGGTGCGCAATTCGCTTTGGGCCGGCCGCACGCCGGAGCGGTTCTACGACGCGCTCGAATGGCTCTACGGTTGGACGGTCGAGAAGTGCCTGGCGTGAGCTCGCCGCAAGCGGCCGTGGATGCCGGCAACGTCAGCTACGCCGATCCGCGGGCGAGCGACCTCGTCATCCATCACATGCCAGGACACTTCATCCGCCGGCTGCAGCAGGTCGCGGTCAAGCTTTTCTTCGCCCGCGTGGGTCTCGACATGACGCCGGTCCAGTTCGCGGCGCTCGCCGCGGTGGCGCAGCGGCCGCGTATTGACCAGGCGCGCTTGAGCGCCCTGATCGGCTACGACCGCGCGACGATCGGAGGCGTGATCGGCCGGCTCGAATCGAGAGGCTGGCTCGCGCGATCGGCTTCGCGTGCGGACCGGCGAGTGCGGCTGGTCCGCATCACGCCGTCGGGCAGGAAAGCGCTGGCCCGGGCGCTGCCGGCGGTCAGGGCGGCGCAGCAGACATTGCTCGAATCGCTCGATGCCGCCGAGCGCAGGCGCTTCGAGCGCCTGTGCCTCAAGATCCTCGCGCATCACCTCGGCTAGTCGTGTCTCAACCGACGCACCGAAGGATCAGCCTATGAATTCTTCGCGTTCCGGCGAATGCGGCGGGCTCGAGTTTGACGGCCGATGCAGAGGTTTGGACACGTATCCCCGGGATTGAAGGCACGACCTGACCTCGTCCGCCCTGGCAGTTTCGTTCACGTCATACTGGATGGGCGGAACGTAGGCTCCGGGCGTTGCGCTGCAGTTCAGGTGAAGACCAAACGACCTGCAACTCGTCTGCGATGGCGCACTGTGCCCTCCAAAGGATTCAATCCGAATGGGATACCTGCTTGTCCCCACCTGTTCGCACTGCAATCGATCCTGGTTGAATTCGGCCTCGCTCGTGTTCGGACGCGACCACCCCGTTGCGCAGCCGGTGAGACACGCCAGGAACATTACGCTGCTAAGTGCGAGTAGGGACTTCATCTGACGCTGTTCTTACAAGGCACCGGGCTGCTCTGCGCTTTTTCGCGACGGTGGCTGCACCTCGCGCTTGGCGGACGTTCAAGCCTTCACGATCGCCGTGCGTTACATTATGTAGCTCCTTGGCGTGCAATTCGTCAAGAGTCCGGGGCCGGCCGACCACGTCCGACCGCCGCCTGTCGGACTGTGGCTTGCGGCCGCGTTCCGCGACGTCGGAGAAAAACAGCCGTGCTCGTGCGTCCGGACAGTCACCTTGCCTGGCCGGGTCCGCGGCCTACCCGCTCCGCGGGACGTTTTGCGGCTTTCGTCGGGACGTACCCGTCGGTGAGGGTCAAAAGGAATGCCACGACATCGCGTATTTCGGCGTTGGAAAGCGCTGCCTTTTTATCGCCGTTGGTGAACGGAGCATCGGTATTGATGTTGGTCCAGTAGTCGCTCGGGAGATCGTCAAACTTCCGGACGCGTCCATCCTTGCGTCGGGGGTAGTACTTCTCGGGATGAACGTCGCGCTCAGAATAGAACCTGACTGCGGCTTCGAGCGTATGAAAGGCTCCGTTGTGAAAGAAAGCGTGGCGCAGCGCGACGTTGCGTAGCGTCGGCGTCTTGAACAACCCGCAGTACTCAGGCCGCCCCTTCAAGTCGGTGCGTATCGGTCCGCACAATCCGAGGTCGAAGTAACCGCGCTGGCGATTCGCCGCAATCGCGGCGTTGCGCGGCACGCCCAGCGCTATGAAGCCATTGTCCGTAAATTGAGGGAACGCACCACGCTTGATGGCGCTGGGATGACAGGCCGCGCAGTTTCCCTTGAGGGGATCGTTGAACAGTGCGAGGCCGCGTTCTTCGTCCTTGCGGAGCGTAATCTGGCCGCGCAGGTACGCGTCGTACTTGCTCGTGTACGGATAGAAATCCTGAGGACTTTGCTGGAATACCTCGAGAGCCAGAAGCAGAGCGTTCCACGCCAGCGGCGGGTCATCAAGCACGTGCTCGCCAAATGCCTCGCGAAACCTGGCCGCATTGGGCGACTGCTTCAATCTGGCGATGGCAGCGACGGGGCTGGCATTCGCCATCTCGTACGACGATAAAAGCGGAAGGGCCGCCTGCTCGTGAGCAGAGGACGCGCGACCATCCCAGGCCCAGCCCCCAGCAGGCCCCTGATCGATGCTGTCGTCACCGTCGGTTTCACTGAAGTGCTCGGTGAAGGGAGGAATCGTTTGGTGATAGGTGAGCGTCGGGACGGCTCTGATTCCCGGCAGAGACATGTCCGCACCGCCTGCTTGAACGGCACGACCGTTCGACGGCCCATACCTGCGCGATGGATCGTGACACGAAGCGCAGGCCAATCGCCCGGACGCCGACAAGGCCGTGTCCGCGAAAAGACTGCGGCCCAGCTCGGTCAACGTAGACGCGTTCGGACGTTTCTCGAACGGGCTTCCGTAAAAAGACCTGGCGGCAGCATTTGCCGCAAACTCCGGCCTCGCGATCGCCGCTGATGGAGATGCGTTCCCGAGCTCGCCGCTCTCAATCCCGATGAGAACAAGCACGAAGGCGAAGACAAGCACCCGCTGCCTGGTAGCGGCACAGGAAAGACGAAGCATATTACGAGGTCAGGTGAGAGATTGGCCTTCAATCGTAACGAGCTTGTGTTGCATTCATTTGAAAGCGGCTGCGTGCCGCGTTCACATCCCTGTCACGGTGCCAAAGCAAACTTTGTGTCGCCCATCACGTGACGCTCAGGAGTTAAACGCATGAACGGTTTACAGAACGTTGGCAAGGCTTTGGCGTTTCCATTTGCGATCGGCTCGTTATTGCTGCTAAGTGCTTGCAACGACAACGGTGACGACAACTCGCCGGACGCACAGCTGCAATCGAAGGTCCAGAACATCGTAGTGATCTATGCCGAAAACAGGTCGTTCGACAATCTCTTCGGCAACTTTCCGGGAGCCAACGGCCTTGGCGCGGTGGTCGATGCGACGGGAAGGCCGACAACGGCTTATGTCCCGCAGAAGGATCGCGACGGGGTTACGGTGTTAACCACGCTTCCCCAGACCTGGGGCGGCGTCACCGCTCCCGGTATAACACCCGTAGTCACGCAGGCACAAAGTGCGGGCCTTCCCAATCAGCCATTTCGAGTCGAAACTGCCTTTCAAAGCTCGGCGAACGCGACATTGAGCTCCGCGACGGTCACACGCGATCTCTATCATCGATTCTTCGAAAACCAAATGGAGATCAATGGCGGCAAGAGCGACATGTATGCCGCCTGGGCGGATGCCGGGGGCCTCACGATGGGTCACTACGATTACAGCAGTGCCGCCATATACAAGCTGGCGCAACAATTTGTCCTGGCCGACAATTTCTTTGAGGGGGCATTCGGCGGCTCATTCCTCAATCATCAGTATCTGATTTGCGCCTGCGCCCCCCAGTACCCGAATGCGGACACTGCGCCCGCGAAGCCGACCATTACCGTGGTGAATTCCGATGCGAGCGGGAAGCCGCTTTCGAGCCTCAAGCTCGCAGCCAACAGTCCGGCGTCGGCCATGGACGGCCCTCCCGTCTACGTCCTCAGCGGTAACATCGCGCCCGCCAATTATTTCGGCGACAGCAAGTTCTATGCGATAAACACGATGCAACCGCCATATCAGCCGAGTGGCAATGCGCCCGTCGACGTCAATGGCTCCGACAATCTCTATGCCGATACGAGCAAGGCGACAACTCTTCCCCCACAGACTGCAACAAACATCGGAGACCTTTTGACGGCGAAGGGCGTGACGTGGAAGTGGTATGCCGGATCCTGGAGCGCTGCGGTGGCAGACGGTACGCAGGCTCCTAGCGAAAAGCGTACCGTGATCTATGCGGGAAATTCGAACGGGCTCTCAACGACGGCCAATGTCGATTTTCAAGCGCATCATCACCCGTTCAACTACTACGCCAATCTAGACCCGGTGACGCACGCCGCGAATCGTGCGACGCACTTGAGTGATTACAACAACCTGATCGATGACGCCAGCAGAGGCGCGTTGCCCGCGGTCGCGTTCTACAAACCGGAGGGGGTCTACAATCAGCACGAGGGTTACGCTAACCTCGCCGACGGCGACACGAAGATTGCGGACCTTGTTACGAAGTTGCAGGCGAGCCCCCAGTGGACCAACATGGTGATCGTCATTACCTATGACGAGTTTGGCGGCGTATGGGATCATGTCTCCCCGCCGAAGGGCGACCTGCTCGGCCCGGGTACCCGTACTCCCGCGATCATCATTTCACCTTTGGCCAAGAAAGGTACGGTTGATCACACGCAATACGACACCGCGTCGGTATTGCGCCTTATTACGCGCCGTTTCGGTCTTGACCCGCTGCCCGGGTTGACCGCGAGAGACAGCGCGCTTAAGGCAGCCGGTGGGCAGCCGATGGGCGACCTGACCAACGCCTTGAGCTTGCAATAGGCGGGAAGGCAGGAACCTCAATGCCCGGTGGCGTCCCCCTGCCGGCTGGCCTCGAACAGAAACCAGGTGCGCCGCTCGGTTTCGTCGATCCAGACTTCGATCAGGCTGGCGGAGGCGATGTCGCGGTGTTCGTCGGACACGTTGTGAGCCTCGCGCAGGCGAGCGGCCAGCGTCTTGTTGTCGTCGCGCAATTCCGCGAGCATGTCCAGCGGTTCGACGTAGTCGGCATCGTTGTCCAGCACGCGCGCTGTGCGCGCGATGTGACCGATCGATCTGAGCGTCGTCGCGCCAAGCTTGCGCACCCGCTCGGCTATGGGATCGGCCATCGCGTAAATCTGATCGGCCTGCTCATCGAGCAATAAATGGTAGTCACGGAAGTGCGGCCCGCTCATGTGCCAGTGGAAGTTCTTGGTCTTCAGATAAAGCGCGAAAACGTCGGCCAGAATGCCGTTCATCGCAGCCGCGATGTCCTTCGTCGCCGCCCCTTTCAGGTCGGTTGGGGTGGCCAGCGGCGCCTTCTGCCTCGCCCTGAGATCCTTCGTCTTCTTCGCGACAGATTTTTTCATGCCAGTGCTCCTTGTTAGTTGTGAATCGTCAAGCCATCGTCAACACCGCTGCGCCGCTGAGCGTACCCTCGCGCAGCGTCGTCAACGCCTCGTTCGCGCGCGCCAGCGGAAACGCTGATACCGTCGTGCGTATCGGTACCTTCTGCGCGAGCGCGATGAACTCGCGTCCGTCTTGCCGGGTCAGGTTGGCAACAGAGCAGATGCGTCGCTCGCCCCAGAGGATATTGTACGGAAATTGCGGTATGTCGCTCATGTGTATGCCACCGCATACGACGATTCCGCCTTTGGCGATGTCGCGCAGCGCCTTGGGGACGAGCGCGCCGACCGGTGCGAGCAGAATGGCCGCGTCGAGCAATTCTGGCGACGGCTCGTCGCTGCCGCCGGCCCACACCGCCCCGAGGCCGCGAGCGAACGACTGGGCGACGGCGTCGCCGGGGCGCGTAAACGCATATATGTCGCGGCCCTCGTGGGCCGCAAGCTGGGCGATGATATGCGCGGAAGCGCCGAAACCATAAATCCCGAGGCGCCGGGCCTCACCGGTCTTCCGCAGCGCCCGATATCCGATGAGCCCGGCGCAGAGCCATGGCGCGAGCTCGATATCCGAAAATCCGTCCGGCAGTCTGAAGCAATACCGGCTGTCGGCAACCACGTACTCGGCATAGCCGCCATCGAGGGTGTAACCGGTGAATTGCGGCGCATCGCACAGATTCTCCCGCCCCGACCGGCAGTAGCGGCATTCGCCGCACGTCGAGCCGAGCCACGGTACGCCGATGCGATCTCCGACCGCAAGGGTGGTTACGCTCTCGCCCAGGGAGACGACGGTGCCGACGATCTCGTGGCCGGGAATGACCGGCGAACGCGCATGCGGCAGCTCGCCGTCGATGACATGGAGATCCGTGCGGCACACGCCGCAAGCGTGGACTTTGACTGCGACTTGCCCCGGGCCGGGTCGCGGATCGTCGAGCGACGCGTACTCAAGCGCGGATCGCGCGGACCGCAAAATCATCGCACGCATGCCGGTATGCCGTATCTGGTTGCACGCCCGATTTTACATCCATTGCCTTCACGTGCGTCGACGCGCGCACAGGGGCCGCCGTGCCGCTGAGGCGAAGCACGGCGGCGTATACTTGGTATCTTCGATTGCTGGACAGCAAAACCCCATGAGCCATTACCACTGCGTCGTCTGGATCGACCACCGCGAAGCGCATGTTATCGAGTTCAACCCGAACGACGCGGAGGCGAGTGTCATCCATCCGAAGTCGAAGCACGAGCATCTGCATCGCAAGCATGGCGCCGTGGGTTCCGGCAACGTCCCGGAAAATCATGCGTACTATCAAGCCGTTTCGGACGCAATCAAGGATGCCGGCGAGATCCTGCTTGTCGGCCCGTCCACCGCAAAGCTCGAATTATTCAAGCACCTGCAGACGCACGCGCCGGCCATCGCAGCACGCGTCGTAAGCGTCGAAACGGTCGATCATCCCACAAGCGATGAGCTAATAAGGTTTGCGCGCCACCACTTCATCGCCGATGATCGGATGCGCTCGCAAACCTGACGGCGGGTAGCGGCATCGCGGCCGTCATCCGTATAATCGCCGGGTTCGACAGGCCTCGATAGTTACAAAAGCTGTGTAGAGCGAAAAATCTCGGAGGATTACGATGCGCACGATTTCGCGGCTCGGCCGCCTCGCCTTGCTGACACTCTTTGGGGCCGTGCTGCCGGCGCTCGCATCGGCTCAACAGTATCCGGATCATCCAATCAGGCTGATCGTGCCGGTCCCGCCGGGTGGCGGCGTCGATATTCTGAGCCGCGCCATCGGCCAGAAGATGTCGATCAGCATGGGCGTGCCCGTCATCGTCGAAAACCGCGCCGGCGCGAGCGCGGCGATCGGCACCGAGGCGCTGGCCAAATCGCCACCCGACGGCTATACGATCATGATGGGTTATTCCGCGCACGCGACCAACCCGATCTTCAATCCCAACTTGCCCTATGACACGAAGAAGGATTTCGCCGCGATCGCCCATGTCGGCTACATTCCTCTGATTCTGGTTGTGCCCGCCTCGTCCCCGGCGAATTCGGTGAAGGACCTGATCGCGCTTGCGAAGGCGAGACCGGGAGAATTGCAATTTGCCTCCGGAGGCGCCGGCGCGGGCGCACACCTGTCGGGCGAATTGCTCAAAGTCATGGCCGGCGTGGACGTCGTTCACGTGCCATACAAGGGCAATGCCCCGGCGCTCAACGATGTCCTCGGTGCTCACGTATCGATGATGTTCGATACGATCAACACGTCGCTGCCGCACGTCAAGGCCGGATCACTCAAGGCGCTTGCCGTGACCAGCAAGGAGCGCTCGTCACTGGCGCCCGAGGTCCCGACGATGATCGAAGCCGGCTTGCCCGGCTTCGAGATCAGCGCCTGGTATGTGATGTTCGCGCCGGCCAAAGTGCCGAAGGACATCATGCAAAGGCTCAACGCCGAAGTGAACAAGGCGATCAGGGATCCGCAGCTGCGCGCGAGCCTCGGAGCGCAAGGTGTCGAGCTCACCGGGGGCACTTCCGAGGAGGCGGATGCCTTCGTCAACAGCGAGATCGACCGTTGGGCCAGGATCATCAAGGCGACCGGGATGAAGGGCAATTGAGCGCAGGGACGTTGCGACGCCGGCGTCGGCCACCTTTCAGCAGCCCGGCCGCGACATGAAGCTTTTCGATTTCCACTCGCATTGGGGTACGCGCAAGGGCTATGTATTGCGCACCGAGGCCGAGCTCGCGCAACAGCGAACGACCTGGAATTCGGAACCGAAGTACGTCACCGAGAACGAGATGGCCGACTATCTGCGCAGCCAAGGGGTGCGCACGATACTCGATCTCGGATTCACCAAGAACATGAGCGTCGATGACGCACGCCCGTATCACGACTACGCGCTCGGCGTGCAGCGTGACCACCCGGATGCGATTTTCGGGCTCTGGCTGCAGATCGATCCACGCACCGGAAACGAAGGTGTCGCCGAGTTCCGGCGCTGCATCGACGCGAGTCAGGGCTTCGTTGGCCTTTGCATCTCCGCACCGGGCATGGGCTACCCCGCCAGCGACCCCATCTACGACCCTTTCTACGCGGCGTCTCTCGAGGCTGATCGCCCCGTGCTGGTCCTCGTGGGATTCACCGGCACCGGCGCGGGACTGCCTGGCGGCAAGGGCGTGAAGCTCGACCTGTGCCACCCGCGATATATCGACGAGCTGGCGATCCGGTATCCCGACCTCAAGATCATCGCCGGCCGCAACCCGTGGCCGTGGCCGGAGGACATGCTCGCGGTCATGCTGCACAAGCCGAACGTGTGGATCGAATTTCACGGCTGGTCCCCCAAGTACCTTCCAGATTCCTGGAAGCGCGACATCGCGCGACGGCTCAAGAATCGCGTCCTGTTCGGCGCCGACTATCCGTTGTTCTCTTACGAGCGTCTGGTCGCCGATTGGCGCAGCCTCGATTACAGCGAAGACATCCTGCGCAAGCTCTTTGTCGAGAATGCAATCGGGCTGTTCCCGCAGCTCGCACCGCAGCGATAGCAAGATGGATCTTGGACTGCGCGGCAAGGTGGCGATCGTCGGCGGGGCGAGCCAGGGCATCGGATTCGCCATCGCGCGCCTGCTGGCCGCCGAGGGTGCGGATGTCGCCATGGTGGCGCGCAGGGCCGAGCCGCTGGCCCAAGCGGTGTCACGGGTCGTGGAACAGAATGGCGGACGCGCGCTCGCCGTAGCAGCGGACATTCGCTCCGCAGCCGATTGCGAACGCATCGTCGCGACTGCACACGCACACTTCCGGCGCCTTGACATCCTGGTCAACAACGACGGCGCGCCCCCGCTGGGCCTGCTCGCCGAGTTCGACGACGCGGCATGGCAGCGCGCCATCGAACAGAACCTGATGAGCGTCGTACGCCTGTCACGTCATGCGCTACCGCATCTGCGCGCTGCCGGCGGCGGGCGCATTGTCAACATCACCGCGCTGTCGGTGCTGCAGCCGATCGCAAAATTCGGCCTGTCGGTCGCGACCTGGGCCGGTGTCGTCGGTTATGCCAAGACGCTGTCGCTCGAAGTCGCCGCCGACCGGATCACCGTCAATACCGTCTGCCCCGGCCGCATCGCCACCGGGCGACTGGAAAAGGTATTCGGTTCTGGCGCCGGTGCACCGGCGCTGGACGAAAATGCCCTGGCCGACATGACTGCGTCGATACCGCTTGGTCGCTTCGGGACACCCGACGAGATCGCCGGACTGGTCGCCTTTCTGGCTTCACCCTGGGGCGCCTACATCACCGGCGCGACTTTCCATATCGATGGCGGGCGCGGCGCAAGCCTGACTTGATCCGGATGAATCACCAGCACGACAGCACCTGGTACTGGCGCTCGCTCGATTTCGAGGCACTGACGAGGGATTTCCCTCCGCCTCCGGATTATTTCGACAAGGTCTTTCGCATTTCACGCGACGAACTACGCGATCGCCAACAGACGCGCTTCCTGGCGACCGTCAAGCGCGGGTGGGAGATCCCTTTTTTCCAACGGCATTGGGGAAGTGTCGGCCTGGAACCGGGCGATATCCGCACGCTGGACGACCTCGGCAAGCTGCCGCCTTATACGGTGAAAGAATTGCGCGAGAGCATCGAGCGCAAGCCGCCGTTCGGCGACTTCATGGGAATCTCGCCGGCCGATGGCGTGCGCATGCCGCTGGTGCTGCAAACAAGCGGGGGCACGACGGGCCTGCCCCGTCCGATGCTCTATGCCCCCCAGGATCGCGAGACGATGGCGATCCTCGGTGGCCGCCGGTTCGCGTTGCAAGGCATAAAGCCGGGCGACATGGTGATGGTCACCTACTCGCTTGGCCTGGGCAACGGCGCGATCGCGCCGCGCGAGGCCTTGTGGCGCTACACGGGCGCCATTGCCGTCATGACCGGCAGCGGCGCCACGACGCCAACCCGGCGGCAGATCGAGATTGCCAAGGCCTGGGGCGTCAATGTCATCCTCGGCTTTCCTTCTTATCTGCGGCATCTGGCCATCGTGGCGAAGGAAGAGCTCGGTATCGATCCGGCGAGCCTCGGCATCCGCTCGCTGGGATCGCATCTGGGACAGGAAGACCGCAGCCACCTCGAGGAACTGTGGAACGCGCCCTGTCACGACGCCTACGGTACGCACGAAAGCGGCATGATGGCGGCCGAGTGCGGCGAGCGCGCCGGCATGCACATTCAGGAAGACGCGGTCATTCTGGAGATCGCCGATCCCGAGACCGGCGCAATCCTGCCTGAAGGCGAAAAAGGCAGCGTCTACATCACGACCTTGTATCGGTGGGGCGCGCCGCAGATTCGATTCAACATCAACGATATCTCCCGCGTCATCCCCGAACCCTGCGCCTGCGGCGGCACACTGAAGCGCCTCGATCGCATCTTCGGCCGCAACGACACAATGGTGAAGTTGCGCGGCGTCAACGTCTTTCCCGAAGCGATCGGCGGTGTCGTCGCATCGGAGCGGCGCAGTAACGGCGAGTATGTCTGTATCGTCGAACGGATGGGCGCAGAACAGCGTGAAGAGATGACGGTGCTGGTCGAGGCCGCGCAACACGCGGTCGATCGGGTGCAGCTGCAAAGTGATCTGGCACAGCGCTTCAAGGAGGTCGTCGGCGTGCGGCTCATCGTCCAGATCGTCGATCGCGGCAAGACCGATGAGTTCACGGGCACGTCCAGGACATCGAAGATAAAGCGGCTGGTCGATCGACGCGGCAACCACCAGGGCGCGCTTCCGCCAAAAAGGTGATCGATGGTGCCAAGCGCGCCATCCGGCAGTCGAACCCGGTTGTACTCTGAAAACGGGGTGCGGCGCCGTAGCCCGTTTTTGACGCGCGCTGCGAAGACGCCCAGCCACGCGGCACGGATGCAGTAAGTGGAATTTCACTCTCCCTCCTATAATCCGATGACCGGCAACCCGTTCGCGACGCGAGCCGATGTCGCCCGCGCGATCAAGGATTTGTACCTTCCGCTGACGCCGTACTATTCTGAGGGCGGTGCGAGGGTTCGTCTCGATATGGCGGGTACGACCTTCGATCGCAGCGCCGCTGATCTCGAAGGATTCGCACGACCGTTGTGGGGATTGGTTCCATTGGCCGCGGGCGGCGGCGCGGATTTCGTCGATTGGGAGATTTTCCGACGGGGTCTGGCCAATGGCACGGACCCCGAGCACCCGGAGTTCTGGGGCCACGCCGCAAACCATGATCAGCGCCTGGTCGAGCTCGCCGCCGTAGGTTTTGCACTGGCGCTGATTCCGGATGTCCTCTGGCACCCCCAGCTGCCCGACGCTAGAAAAAATATCGCCCGCTATTTGCAGCAGGCCTACGCGAAATATTTCGGCGAAAACAATTGGCTGTTCTTTCGCTTGATGATCGGCCTGGGCCTGCGGGCGATCGGAGAGAAAATCGATCGCGCACTGACCGAGGAATCGCTGCGCAAACTCGACGGCCTCTACCTGGGCAGCGGATGGTATCGCGATGGCCCAGGCCGCCGGGCCGATCACTATATTCCGTTCGCCATGCATTTTTATGGCTTGCTCTATGGCCGCCTCGGCAATGACCTGGAACGGACAAAGATATTCCAGGATCGCGCCGGAGCATTTGCTCCCGACTTCATTCGCTGGTTTGCCGACGATGGGGCGGTGCTGCCCTATGGACGCAGCATGACCTACCGCTTTGCTTGTGGTGCGTTCTGGGCTGCGCTGGCTTTTGCCGATTTTCCTGCACTGCCCTGGGGACGGATCAAAGGCCTGGTGTTACGGCATCTGCGCTGGTGGTCGAAACAACCGATTGCCCATCGTGACGGCGTGTTGTCGATTGGTTACGCTTATCCGAACTTGCACATGTGCGAACCGTACAACTCGGCCGGTTCCCCGTACTGGGCATTCAAGATTTTTGCCTTCATGGCGCTGCCCGAATCCCATGCCTTCTGGACAGCCAGGGAAGAAGCATTGCCGCCGGTCGCGGCTTCCGCGACGCAGACAAACCCCGGCATGATCATTTTCAATCCGCCCGGCGATGCCATTGCCCTGGCCGGAGGACAGGAAGCCGACCGGCGTTGGCACCGGCTGGCTGCGGAGAAATACTGCAAATTTGCCTATTCCTCACGCTACGGCTTCGGGGTCGAGACCGACTTTTGCCAGTTCGAGTATGGCAGTTTCGACAACATGCTGGCCTTCAGCGATGACGGTCGACATTTCCGGGTGCGTGAAGGCAATCAGGAAGTCCGGATTGCCGAAAATCTTCTGTATGCCAAGTGGTATCCCTATAGCGACGTCGTCGTCGAAACGTGGTCGATGCCGGCGCCGCCATGGCACATCCGGATTCATCGCATCAACTCTCCCCGGCCGTACCGCATCATCGAGGGGGGGTTTGCGGTGCCACGACCCGACGGTGGGCCCGGTGGCGTGACGGAGGAAGCCAACGGAGCCGGAAGCATCGTCACGGCAAGCGATTTCTCGGGCATTCGCGATCTCGGATCAACGGTTGCGAGAACGGGCCGGGCTCTGGAAGCCCTGCCCAATTCCAACCTGATCAACGCCAAGACGACCGTCCCGCAGCTCCTTGGCAAGATCCTGTCGGGAGAAACCATTCTCGTGACGGCGATTCTCGCCTTGGCCAATCCCGAGGCCGCCCAGGCTGTGTGGAATTACGCGCCGCAAGTGCCCCGGCTCGATGATCTGGAAGAGATGATCCGAACCGAAGGCAGGGAAGTTTCCACGATGAAACTCAAACAATGCACGCGATGAACGGCGGTGCGGCATCCGCGAATCCTAAGAACCACTAATCGACCGAGCTCATCCCGTGGCGGATTGCGAATTTGACCAGCCCGACCAGGTCCTGGACCCGCAGCTTCTGCATCAGTCTCGCGCGATACGTCTCGACGGTCCGGGGCGAGAAATTCAGCAGCTCCGCAACCTCCGTATTGGACTTGCCTTCGGTGATCAGCCGCATGATCGAGCGCTCGTTGAATGTCAGCGAGTCGATCGCATGGCGTTCGGCGATAAGTCTGCGGCTCTCGGGACCGGCTCGATCGGTTATGGCTTCGCCAGCAAGCGAACTTCCGGTCGCACCATTCTGATCGGTCGCCGGGAGCTCGTCGCCTGTCTGGCGCTCATGGTCATGGCCTGGAGCGCCCGCCGCCTTGAGCAACCCGCCAATACGTTGCGCCTCAGCCGCAAAAAAGGCCTGGTTCCTCCGCAGTGTATCCTCGGCTTGCTTGCGGTCTTGGCGATCGCCCGGGCGCTCGTCAACCGCCCGCGGTTGATCCTCGCCGACGAGCCCACCGGCAATCTCGACACGGCAACCAGCCACGAGATCATGGGCCAGCTTGCACGGCTCAATGCCGAAGAAAAGATCACGATCGTGCTCGTCACCCACGAGCCGGACATCGCCAAGTACGCGCGCCGGCTGGTCCGCTTCGTCGATGGGCACATCACCCACGACGGCGGCGTGTCTGTCGACGCGATGGAGGGCGCGCTCTCGTGATCGCCCCGATGCTCGCGGAAGCCTGGCATGCGATGGGCGCGAATCGCCTGCGCTCGTTCCTCACGATGCTCGGCATGATGATCGGGGTCGCTGCCGTGATCATGATGCTCGCCGTCGGCCAGGGCGCCCAATACGCGGTTGACCAGTCGATCGCCTCGATGGGAAGCAATCTCTTCATCGTCATGTCCGGCTCGACAACGTCCGGCGGTATCCGCATGGGTATGGGCGCGACGCCGACGCTCACCACCGGAGACGCCGAGGCGATCGGCGAGCTGTCGTCGATCGCCGCCGTGGCCCCCATCGCCCCGGGCACGACGCAGGTCGTCTACGGCGCGAACAACTGGAGCACGATGGTGGCCGGGACCACGCCCGGCTATCTCACGGTACGCGACTGGGCCGTCGAGTCTGGCTATCCGTTCACGGAGTCGGACGTCCGTTCCGCTACGCGTGTCACGCTGCTTGGCCGGACGGTCGCGCAGAACCTGTTCGGCGATGCGGATCCGGTCGGCAAGACGATCCGTATCAAGCAGAGCCCATTCCTGGTGATCGGCGTGCTCGCGCCGAAAGGGCAGAGTCTCGACGGCCGCGATCAGGACGACACGCTGTTCGTCCCGGTGACAACCGCCCAGAGGCGCCTTTTCGGCACTCAGTTTCCCGGCAGCGTGCGTTTCATCGTCGCCCAGGCCACTTCGGCAGAGGCGATGACGGCAGCCGAGCGCGATATGACGCAGCTGTTGCGGCAGCGCCATCATCTGCCCGAACGATCCGACAACGATTTCGACATCCGTAACCTCACGGCGCTGGCCAACGCAGCGGCGCAGACCACGCGCGTGATGTCGATCATGCTCGGCGCGATCGCGTCGGTCTCGCTGCTCGTGGGCGGCATCGGGATCATGAACATCATGCTGGTGTCGGTCACCGAGCGCACGCGCGAGATCGGCATACGCGTCGCGATCGGCGCGCGTGAGCGCGACATCCGCACCCAGTTCCTGCTTGAAGCGATCATCATCTCGCTCATCGGTTGCATGGTAGGCGTCATTCTCGGCGTGGGGGCGGCGGTCGGCGCCAACCTGGCCGCGAGCACCCCCGTGGTAGTCACCGGCGCGTCCGTCCTGCTGGCCTTCCTGGTGGCGACCGGAGTCGGCGTATTCTTCGGTTTCTATCCCGCGAACAGGGCGGCTCGGCTGAAGCCGATCGATGCGCTGCGGTACCAGTGATCGTGGCAACGCTGGCACGGCGGGCGTGCACAGGACACGCAAGGGTTGGTTTTTGCCGGCCGTTCGTCAAACGGTATCGATCACCTCGACATGTCTACCGTCCATCAGAGCGTGGTAGCCGTCAACCATTGATCTGGATCAACCCTTG
Organism: Betaproteobacteria bacterium; assembly: GCA_003153475.1. Classification (GTDB taxonomy): domain Bacteria; phylum Pseudomonadota; class Gammaproteobacteria; order Burkholderiales; family Casimicrobiaceae; genus PALSA-1003. Next base: position 109,644 of record PLYT01000016.1, read on the forward strand.
TTTCAATAATCGGCGAATCGGGTCCGTACAGCCCTACGCCGTTACAAATCGAGCCGCGGGATGCGATTCGTTGGCGCATACTTACTTCATGGTTCTTCGCCGCAAACTCGCTTCCGTCATCGCCGGCGGGCCGGCCATCCGCCGGTTCGTGCGGGGTCATCTGCGTCCTTTATTTATCGGGGCGCTCGCGTTCCTGATGGTTGTCGTGGCGCCGGCCGGCGCGCAGGCGCCCGGTGCGCCGGATTACAGCCAGGACGAACTCGATCAACTGCTCGCGCCAATCGCTTTATACCCCGATCAGCTGCTGGCGCAGACCCTGATGGCCGCCACGTACCCGCTCGAGGTCGTGGAAGCGGCGCGCTTCGTGCAGCAGAACCCCAGCCTCCGGGGCGATGCACTGGACCAGGCGCTGGCGGACAAGAACTGGGACCCCAGCGTGCAGTCGCTTGCCGCGTATCCGCAGGTCCTGACAATGATGAACGACAAGCTCGAATGGACGCAGCGCTTGGGCGACGCATTTCTGGCCGACCAGGCGAGGGTCATGGACACGGTGCAGTCGTTGCGCCAGAAGGCGCAGGCCGCCGGCAACCTGCAGTCGACGCCGCAACTGTCGGTGACCACGCAGGATGACGACATCGTCATCGACACGCCGCAACCTGACGCGGTTTACGTGCCGGTCTACGATCCGACTGTCATCTACGGACCGTGGTGGGCTCCAGCGTACCCGCCCTGGTTCTGGTGTCCGCCGCTGATTTACGGTTATCCATACTGCCCCGAATTCACGGTGGGTATCGTGTTCGGAGCACCGTGGCCGATCTGGTTCAACCACTGGGGCTGGGCGCATCCGCATTGGCACGGGCATAGCATCGCGATCGACGGTCGCAACAACCGCTTCTGGAACGACCCGAGGCATCCGCGCCCGCCGCCGGGCGGAGACTGGCAGCATTCCCCGCCGCACCGCCGAGGCGTCGCCTATCCCAATGCTCCGACACGCGACCGGTTCACACGAATCGATCCCAATGCCGTGCGCTCGAGACAGGACTTCCGCGGCTACGAGCGCATACAGCGTCCGTCGGCGCCGAATGCAGCGCGCCAGGTGGCGCCGCCGGTCGGATCAACGGTCGCGCGCCCGGCGCCGTTGCCGCAAGTTGGCGCGCCACCGTTCGACCCGACGCTGTCGCGGCAGCAGACACAGACCAACGCGCAGCGCGGAGCACAGAGCCGCCAATCGATTCCTTCTGCATCCGCGCCGGCTGGCCATGCTCCATTCGGCAGCGTGCCGGGTGGACGGGCACCCGTCGGTCGAGCACCGGGGCCGGCGCCCGGACCGTCTCCGCGCGGCGGCAAGTTTGGACGCTAAAGGCATGGAATGCCCGGTGACATGCGCGAGAACCCGATGACATACAGCTTCCACCAACGCTGGTCCCTGATCCTTAGCATCGCGGTCGGCGCATCGTGCACTGCGCTCGCGCCATTCGCATTTGCGGCCAATACGAATACGGCCGCGACAACGCCGCGAACGGAGATCCAGCAGCGCTTCGCGACGCCGGAGGCAGCGGCTGCAGCACTCGTGGCAGCGGTTCGCGTCGACGACCCGAGGCGCATCCGCGCAGTGCTCGGCCCCGGCAGCGACAAGTTGATCAGCTCCGGAGATCGGGTTGCCGACCGGCAAGGGCGCGCCCGTTTTGTCGCGGCCTTCGAAAAAAATTCGAGGATCGAACGGGAAGGTGACGCCAAGGCAACTCTGGTGGCCGGCGAAAACGATTGGCCCCTCCCGTTCCCGATCATCAAGCATGCCGATGGCTGGAGATTCGACACCGAGTCCGGTGCCGAGGAAATACTCAATCGACGCATCGGGCGCAACGAACTAGCCGCGATCCAGGTTTGCCTTGCTTACGTGGACGCTCAGCGCGAATACGCCTTGACGCAGGGCAACCGCGATGGCATGCACGAATACGCGATGAAGCTCGTCAGCACGCCGGGCAAGAGAGATGGCTTGTACTGGGCGACGAAGGAAGGACAACCGCTCAGTCCCCTCGGTCCGCTCGCCGAAAAGGCAAAGGAAGAAGGCTACGGTAAGACCAAGAACGCCGCGCACGAGCCCTACCACGGATATTTCTACAGAATCCTCACCGCCCAGGGCAGTGAGGCTACGGGCGGCGCCTACAGCTACGTTGCCGGCGGCAGGATGATCGGTGGCTTTGCGTTGGTCGCTTACCCGGCTCGCTGGGGAGCTTCGGGCGTGATGACGCTGATAGTCAATCACGAAGGCATCGTGTACCAGAAGAATCTCGGCAACGCGACGACGGCAATTGCATCGAAGATGACGCGGTTCGACCCGGATTCGAGCTGGTCGAAGACGCAGCCGTAGGGCAAGCAGTGGAGCGGCGACTCAGAGGAATGCTTAACCTCCCTGCCCGCGCCTTGCGCATTACTCCCGAGCGCCGCGGCATGATCGTCGGCAGGTACCGGGTAGATAACGTTGCTTCCCGCGATCGCGAGGAGCGCGATGACCGGCATCCATTATCCCGAAAGGCCATGCCATGAATGTTGCTAAGCGCGCGCATTCAGTACCGGCAGCGGTGTCAGACGATACCGATTTCAAAACCGCGTTGGTGCCCGTGCGAAGGCGTCGGTACCTTCGGCCGCCGGCGGGCGGACCGTTGCGCGAGGTGTTCGGCACGACGCACTTGCGGCGACTCCTCTCATGTTTGCTCGGCGCCTGTGTTGCCGGTCCGCTCGCTGTTGCGGCCCAACCGACGCCGGGGGACTCCCGCGGCGAACTCCTGTATTCCACGCATTGCGTCACCTGCCACACCACACAGGTGCATTGGCGCGACAAGAAGCTGGCGACAGACTGGCCGAGTCTCCGGGCGCAGGTGCGCCGCTGGGAGTCGAACATCGGGATGAATTGGAGCGACGACGACATCGTCGCCGTCACCCGCTACCTGAACGAGCACTACTATCGATTCCCCACCCCGGAAACGACGGCGGCGGTGGACAGGCCGTCGCCGCGTGCGTCGGCCCCGTAGCTCGCACGTCCGGCAACACTCGCAGACCGACCGCGAGCGTCCGCAACACTGGAGAACCAGATCATGGTCGACCGAATCTGGTTGAAGAACTATCCCGCTGGCGTACCGGGCCAAGTCGATCTCGACCGCTACAAATCGCTCGGGGATCTGTTCGACGACATCGTCGATAAGTTCGCCGCCAATCCCGCGCTTCACAACCTTGGCTTCACCATGAGCTACGGGGATCTGGCGCGCCGCTCACGCGACTTCGCGGCGTTCCTGCAGGAGTTGCCGGGTCTGGCCAAAGGCGAGCGCGTCGCCATCATGTCGCCCAATCTGCTTCAGTACCCGGTCGCGCTGTTCGGTATCCTGCGCGCCGGCATGACTGTGGTCAACGTCAATCCGCTGTATACCCCGCGCGAGCTTGAACACCAGTTGAAGGACTCCGGCGCAAAGGCGATCGTCATACTCGAGAACTTTGCCAATACGCTGCAAGAGGTCATCAAGAACACGCAGATCGTGCATGTGATCACCTCGCAGGTAGGCGACCTGCTACCGGTCCCGAAACGCTGGATCGTCAATTTGGTCGTCAAGCGGGTAAAGAAACTCGTTCCCGCGTGGAGTATCGACGGCACAACGGACCTGCCCGCAGCGCTGGCGCGCGGCGCCCTGGCCCCGTTCAATGCGCCTACGATCACTCGCGACGACATCGCTTTCATACAATACACCGGCGGCACCACCGGCGTTGCGAAGGGCGCGATGCTCACCCATGGGAATCTGCTCGCCAATCTCGAACAGGTCGGCGTTTGGGTGTCGCGCACATTCAAGGAAGGCACGGAAATCGTCATCGCGCCACTGCCGATGTACCACATCTTTTGCCTCACGTCGACACTGGCATTCATGAAGTGGGGAAGCCTGATCGTGCTTATCACGAATCCGCGCGACATGCCTGCGTTTATCGAGGAGCTGCGGCGCTGGAAGTGGACCGTCATGACCGGGGTGAATACGCTTTTCAACGGACTGCTCAACGTTTCTGGCTTCGAAGGGCTCGATTTTTCCGCAGTGAAAGTAGTCATCGGTGGCGGCGCCGCCGTGCAACTGCCCGTGGCCGAGCGATGGAAGCGCGTGACTGGCGGTTATATCACTGAAGCTTACGGTCTGACCGAGACCTCGCCCGGCGTGTGCGCCAATCCACTGGGCACAGCCTGGAACGGCAGCGTTGGCCTGCCCTTTCCATCCACTGACGTGACGATCCGCGACAATGCCTTCAACGAGCTTCCGGTGTGGAACGGCGACGGTGACGTCCTTAACTGCACGGGCGAAATCTGCGTGCGAGGTCCGCAGGTGATGAAAGGCTACTGGAATAATCCTGCGGAAACCGCAAAGGTGATGCAGGACGGCTGGTTGAAGACCGGCGATGTCGGCAATATGAACGCCGACGGCTACGTCACCATCACCGATCGCAAGAAAGACATGATCGTCGTGTCAGGATTCAAAGTCTTTCCGAACGAGGTCGAGAATGTCGTGGCGATGCATCAGGGCGTGCTCGAATGCGGGGTGGTCGGCGTGCAGGACGACAAATCGGGTGAGGCGGTGAAGGTGGTGATCGTTCGCAAGGACGTGCAGCTTACGAAGGAGGTCATTGTCGAGCACTGCCGGCTGCAACTCACCGCCTACAAGGTTCCGCGACACGTCGAGTTTCGCGATGCGCTCCCGAAATCGCCGATCGGAAAGGTATTGCGGCGCGAGCTCCGCGAGACCGCCGGTCATGGTTCTGACCCCTAGCGGATTCATGGGCTCACCCCCGCGTGCGGACGGCTTCTCTTCGGCTTCGTGCCTGGGCTTCGGGCACAGCTTCGAATAAGGGTCCAGCCAAGTGACTGGGACTACACGAGCGTACAGCGGACGCCTCACAGCGTGCGTCTTGATCAGTTGGGCGGCTCTTGTCGTCGCCGGCTGCAGCGTTTCGCTACCGAGGACGGCGTCCTCGCAACCGGCAGCTGACGGAATGCGCCGGTCGGCGGTCGATGCCGGGGTCGAAGAGCGGATCCTTGCCCTCGATCCGCAGCACATTACCGAGCATGATGTGAACGCTTCATTGGCCCTGGGACCGACGCCGCAGATTATCTTGGTGCACGGCGGCGTCTACGGCACGAATTTGATCATGATGTCGTTCGCTAAATTCCTGGTCGCGATGGGCTACCCCGAAGCGAAGATTCGCGATCCGTCGAATGGGTCCTATTCGCAGGATCCGTTTGGCAGCAGCAAGAGGCTTGCTGGCGAAATTGCGTGGTATTACGAGCACGACGGCGTGCGCCCCATGATGGTTGGCCATAGTCAGGGCGGAATTCAGGCGGTGAAGGTGCTCTACGAACTGGGCGGCGCGTTTACCGACAAGCTTGCCGTCTGGAACCCGGTGACCGACTTGCCCGAAGAACGATATACGATCGATGACCCCCTGACCGGAGCACAACGCTCCGTGGTCGGCATTTCGCTGGCCTACGTTTCCGTTGTAGGCGCCGGGGGTGTGGCGCTGGCGGCGCCGGCTGACTGGAACATGGCGCAGCGCCTCCATACCATTCCTAACACGGTAGATGACTTCACCGGTTTCTCGATCGACTACGATCCCATTGCGTGGACGTTTCCGGGCACCGATAGTGCGAACCGCTTTCGGCCGAACTTTACTGCAGACGTGCGCAACGTCACCTTGCCACGGACCTATAGCCATGTATTTGTACCGGAGACGGAGGCGTTGGCTCGCGACACGAAGATGCGAGACTGGCTGAACGCTTACGTGCCCGGCGGTGCAAACGGACAGCCTCCCGGCGCAGATGAGGGCCGCTCCGACAATGCGCTTTGGGCCGCAGATGTGTGGTTCAGTATCAAGAAGCATTGGTGCATCGAGGCCCAACAGTCAATTCACGCCAGACGAGCCGCGCCCGCCACGGAATAGCGCGACGCGGATGTGAACCCGCGAGTGCCTGATCACTGGGAACACGTGCTGTTGTTGAGATCATTGCTCATGAATTTCGGCAGTCAAGCATATCCCCGTCGCCGTTGACGGAAGTATGCCCGCAATCGCGGGTAAAGCCTGGCCGTCAGAGCGTAGCGGCAGTCGGTTGCCTGCGCATGAACGCTCTTCGGTTGAATGCTACAATTTAGTTTTGCCCGAGTACTGGCGATGAGCGCTTCGGCACATGTCCTCGTGGTTGACGACGAGCCGGAGATCGCCGACCTGCTTCGGCGCTATCTCGCTGGGCAGGGCTATACGGTCAGCACCGCTGAGGGCGGCGTGGCGATGCGCCGGATAATGGCCAAAACGGAAGTGGACCTTGTGCTTCTCGATCTCGGCTTGCCAGGCGAAGACGGGCTGGCGTTGATGCGCTCGCTTCGCGAAACCTCCTCGGTCGCGGTCATCATCGTCACCGGTCGCGGTGAGCAGGTTGACCGCATCGTCGGGCTCGAGGTCGGGGCAGACGACTACGTGACCAAACCTTTCGACGTACGCGAGCTCGCCGCCCGCGTGCGCAGCGTGTTGCGGCGCACGCGCGGCAAGACCGACGCCGCCGAGACCAGTGCGCCGCTCGAGGTCGCCCGCTTTGCCGGCTGGACGCTCCATCTCGCCGCTCGCCGGCTTGATTCTCCTCAAGGCAAGGTGGTGGACTTGACGACCGGCGAGTTCGAGTTGCTCGCAGCGCTGGTCAAATCTCCGGGGCGGGTGTTTTCCCGCGACGAACTGCTCGAGGCGACGCGCAATCGTGAGGCGGGCCCGTTCGATCGCACGATCGATGTCCAGGTCGGCCGATTGCGCCGCAAAATCGAAGCTGATCCACAGCGGCCCGAGCTCATCAAATCCGTACGTGGGGCCGGCTATGTCCTGACCTCCAAGGTTGAACGCGCATGAAGCCCATCAATCCGGTTGCGCAGGGGTCATTCTCCGCCGAAACCTACTACGCGCTATTCGAAAGCGCCCCCGACGCGGTCCTGGTTATCGACTCGGGAACAATCATCGCCGCGAATCCGCAGGCTGAGCGCATCTTCGGTTATACGGCGAAGGAATTGCTCGGTGAACCGATCGAGAAACTGGTTCCGGAGCGTTTTCATCGCGCGCATCCGCGCCATCGTGAAGGTTACGTTGCGGATCCTCTGCCGCGTCCGATGGGAACCGGCCTCGAGCTGTGGGGCCGACACAAAAGCGGGACCGAGTTCCCGGTCGAGATCAGCCTCAGCCCATTGCGCCACCGCGACCGCATGCTGGTCTCTGCGGCCGTGCGCGATGTGACCGACCGCAAGCGCGCCCAGGACGAACTGCGCAGAGCCCGCGATGAGCTGGAGGATCGGGTACGCGAGCGTACTGCGGAGCTCGCCGCGCAGATCGTCCAGCGCGAGCAGGCCCACGAACAGTTGCGGCGGCAGGCCGAGATGCTCGACCTGGTGAGCGAGCCAATCTTCGCCTGGGATTGGGAGCTTGGAATCGTGTTCTGGAACAAGGCGGCGACCGAAAGCTACGGATACACGCGGGAGGAAACGCTCGGCCGGGAAAGCCATAAGCTGTTGGCAACCGCAAACCCGCAGGGCATATCGTTTATCCGGGAAACGCTGACCCAGGAAGGTCGCTGGTCCGGTGAGCTTGCGCATACGACCCGCGATGGACGCCGCATTGCGGTGGAAAGCCGCATGGCGCTCTTTTCGACACCCGATGGTGAACGGCTCGTGCTCGAATCCTGCCGTGATATCACCGGGCGGCGCGCCGCCGAGGAAACGCTGCGTCAAGCGCAGAGGATGGAGGCCGTGGGCCAGCTCACCGGGGGCATTGCCCACGACTTCAATAATCTCCTCACCATCATCCTGGCCAATTTGCAATTGCTGGAGGACGAGCTTGCACCCGGGTCGGTTCCCAAGGAGCTCGCCGGAAGCGCCACACGCGCCGCCCAACGCGGTGCCGAACTGACCCGCAAGCTGCTTGTCTTTGCGCGACGCCAGCGTCTCGAGGCCTCCCCGCTCGACGTAAATCAGCTGGTTTCGAGCATGACGGGAATGCTCGCGCGCACGCTGGGCGAGCATATCCGGATCGTCGAGGCGTTGGCGCCGAACCTTCCAAACGCCCTCGTCGATGCCGGCCAGCTCGAAACGGCGCTACTCAATCTCGCGGTCAACGCGCGCGACG
>PLYT01000043.1 GCA_003153475.1 Betaproteobacteria bacterium
CGCGCCGCACCTTGCGCGTGCGCGTCATCTCGTCGTCATCGGGATCGAGCTCCTTGTGCAATATCAGGAACCGCTGGATCTGCGAATCGGCGAGCGCGCCTTCCTGCGCGAGCTCGGCGTTGACCTGCTCGACGCATTCGCGGATCAGGGCCTGGACTTCCACCTTGGCGGCGAGATCGGTGTAGCCCGAATACGGAATGCCGCGCCGCTCGGCCCAATTGCCGACCGAGCCGATGTCGATGTTGATGAATGCGCAAACCTTGTCGCGTTGATTGCCGAAGGCGACCGCTTCGCGGATGTGCGGAAAGAACTTGAGCTTGTTCTCGATGTAATTCGGCGCGAACATCGCTCCGGTCGCGAGTTTTCCCACGTCCTTGGCGCGATCGATGATCTTCAGCTGGCCGGTGTCGTCGAAAAAGCCGGCATCCCCGGTGCGGAAATAGCCTTCGGGGTCGATCGATTCGGCCGTCGCGTCCGGGCGCTTGTAGTATTCCTTGAGCAGCATCGGCCCGCGCACCAGCACTTCGCCGTTGTCGGCGATCCTGATCTCGACTCCGGGCGCGGCATGCCCCACCGTGTCGAACCGGACGCCGCCGTCCGGCTGCAGGCAGACATAGGCGCAGGTCTCGGTCGAACCGTAGAGCTGCTTCAGGTTGATCCCGATCGAGCGATAGAAGCGGAACAGGTCGGGGCCGATCGCGGCGCCCGCCGTATAGGCAACGCGAATTCGGCTCATCCCGAGCACGTTGCGCAGCGGTCCGTACACGACCACGTTTCCGATCGCATAGAGGACGCGATCGAGCACGCCGACCGGCCTGCCGTCGAGGATCTCGGGCCCGCAGCGGCGCGCGACTGCCGTGAAATAGCGGAACAGCCAGCGCTTGGGCGCCGACGCGTCTTCCATCCGGATCATCACCTGCGTCAGCAGATTCTCGAAAATGCGCGGCGGAGCGAAATAGTAGCTGGGCCCGATCTCGCGCAGATCGGTCATCACCGTGTCGCCCGATTCGGGACAGTTGATCGTGAATCCCGCGACCAGCCACTGCGCGTAGGAAAAAAGATGGTCTCCGACCCACGCCATCGGCAGGTAGGCGAGGATGCTGTCGTCGGCGCTGAGGTGATCGAATGCGCAGCCGCCCTGCGCGGCCACGATGAATGCCGAATGCGTCTGGCACACGCCCTTGGGCTTGCCGGTCGTTCCCGACGTATAGAGCATGATCGACACGTCGTCCGGCCGGCCCTTGGCCACTTCGGCGTCGAAGAATCCGGGATGCGCACCGTCGAACTCGCGGCCGATCTCGAGCAGGCGATCCACGCTGGTCACGTTCTCGTAGTTGCGCAGGCCCCGAGGATCGTCGTAGTAGACGTGTTGCAAGGTCGGAACCTGCGACTTCGCTTCGAGTATCTTGTCGACCTGCTCCTGATCTTCGGCCAGCGCATAGGCGATTCCAGCGTCGTTGAGCACATAGACGAATTCCGCTGCCGGCGCGTCCTGGTACATCGGCACCGGGATTCCGCCCAGCGACTGCGCCGCGGTCATCGCCCAGTACAGGCGCGGCCGGTTGTCGCCGATGATCGCCAGATGCATGCCGCGGCGGAAGCCTTGCGCAGCGAGTCCGCAGGCAAGCGCGCGCACGTCGGCCGCCACCTGGCTCCACGTCCAGGTTTGCCAGATGCCCAAGTGCTTTTCGCGCGTCGCCGGACGATTGCCGCGCGTGCGCGCGTGCTCGATCAGCAACCGGGGGAACGTCGAGTCTTTCGTGGCTTCCTCCTCCAACCCTTTGCCGCTTCAGCGGTCTATCTCGCCGGGAGGTCATAATACCTGCCGCCGCCGCGGGCGCAACCAAGGCGGACGGCGCCCGGGCGCGGCTTATGGCGGACGCTGGGCAATTCTTACGAGGCTTAGCAGTTCTTGCAGCAGGATGTTGGCGGACGATTTGGCCTTGCACTTGATAAACAATGACTTTTGTGGCGGCACCCTCCTTGCTTACGGTCGATAGCCGTGATCGTCCGGCGGAGCGCGACATGCGGGGACAAGCACGCAGTCTGTTCGTGCCAGGACATAATTGCTGGCGTCTGGCGCGCGCGACGCGCCTCGGATTCCTGATCGACGGAAGCGAATATTTCGGCGCGGTGCGCGCCGCGCTCGCCGGTGCGCAGCGGGAAATATTCATTCTCGGCTGGGATATCGACAGCCGCATGCATCTGGTTCCCACCGGCGCCAACGACGGTTTTCCCGAGCCGCTACGGGAGTTTCTCAACGCGCTGCTCGCCGCGCGCCCCCAGCTGCAGATACATGTGCTGAGCTGGGACTTCGCCCTGCTGTTCGCGCTCGAGCGCGAATGGCTGGGCCGTCTCAAGTTCGGTTGGCGCACGCGCCGCCGCCTGCATTTCCAGCTCGACGATCATCATCCGACCGGCGCTTCGCATCACCAGAAGCTCGTCGTCGTCGACGATGCGCTGGCGTTCGTCAGCGGCTTCGACCTCACGCGCAATCGCTGGGACACGCCGCTTCATTTGCCGGCCGATCCGGCGCGGCGCAATGCCGACGGCAACGGCTACGCACCGTTCCACGATGTCGGCGCGCTGGTCGACGGCGAAGCCGCGCGGGCGCTCGGAGATCTGGCACGCGACCGCTGGCACCGCGCGACCGGAAGGCGCACGAGGCCGCCCGAACGCGCACCCGAGCCCGCCGCATGGCCAGCGTGTGCCGGGATCGTGCTGTCCGATATCGACGTCGCAATCGTGCGCACCGAACCCGCGTTCGATGGCGCGCCGGCCATCGCCGAGGTCCGGCAGCTCCATCTGGACGCGATCGCCGCGGCGAGGACCTCGATCTTTTCGGAAAATCAGTACTTCACCTCGCGCCTGATCGCCGACGCGTTCGAGTCGCACCTGGTCGAACCGGCAGGCCCCGAAATCGTCGTCGTTTCACCGATCACGCAGAGCGGCTGGCTCGAGGTCTCGACGATGGGGGTGCTGCGCGCGCGGGTCCACCGGCGTCTGGTCGAGGCCGATGCCAGTGCACGCTACCGATTGTATTGTCCGTGGCTGGGCGACGATGCCGCGCTGCCGGCGCGCTGCCTCAACGTACACAGCAAGGTGCTGGTCATCGACGACGAGATCCTGTCGGTCGGCTCGGCGAACCTGACGGCGCGCTCGATGAGCCTGGACACCGAATGCAATCTCGCGATCGAGGCGAGAGGCGAGGCGCGAGTGCGCGCGGCGATCGCCGGCTTGCGATCGCGCCTGCTCGGCGAGCATCTCGATCGCGACCCGTCGGATGTCGCGGCCGCGGTCGAACGGGTCGGATCGCTGATCGGCGCGATCGAAGCGCTGCGCGGCGAAGGCCGGTCGCTGCGACCGCTCGGCGTCATCGAAGAGGACGAGTGGAGCGCCCTGCTCGCCGACCAGCCGATGATCGATCCCGAGGAACCGGTCGACGTCGACAGTCTGCTGTCCGATGTCGTCGCCCGCAACGAACGCCGGCCGGCGTCCGGACGGATCGTCGCTATCGCGCTGATCCTGTTCGCGCTGGCGGCACTGGCGCTGGCATGGCGCTACACGCCGCTGCGCGAATGGATCAACGTCGAATCACTGGTGCGCTTAAGCGACCGGTTCGAAGCGAGCCCGTTCGCGCCGCTGATCGTCATCGGCGGCTTCGTGCTGGGCGGACTGCTGGTCATACCGGTGACGATGCTGATCGCCGCGACCGGCATCGTGTTCGGACCCTGGCTCGGCATGCTCTATTCGCTGATCGGCGCGACGCTCAGCGCGGTATTCGTCTATGGCATCGGCCGAGAGGTCGGACGCGACGCGGTGCGGCAGGTCGCCGGTCGCCGCATCAACGACCTGTCCCGGCGCATCGCCAAGCGCGGCCTCCTCGCGATGCTGTTCGTGCGCATCGTGCCGATTGCGCCTTTTTCGATCATCAATCTGGTGGCCGGCGCATCGCATCTCGCCTTCCGCGACTTCGTCATCGGCACGATCCTCGGCCTCACGCCAGGCACCGTCATCATCGTATTTTTCGTTGACCGCATTATCGCGGCGGTGCGGCAGCCGGGACCGGTCTCGTTCGCGTTGCTGGCGGTGGTCGCCGGCGTCGCGATTGCCGGCACGCTGGCGGTCCGCGCCCGTCTCAGGCCGCGCGACGACGCCGATGCGACCGAACACGCTGCGCCGGGCGCGTACTGAAGGCCGCGATGACGTCATCGACGATCACCGTCGCGACTTACAACATCCATGACGCGGTCGGAGGTGACGGAAGATTTGCGCCTGAGCGCATCGTCGCGGTGCTCGCTGAGATCGGCGCCGACATCATCGCGATGCAGGAAGTCGGAGCGCACCACGACGGGGTCGACACGCTGGCGCGTCTTCGCGACGCCACGGGCCTGCACGCCGTCGCAGGGCCCGCGCGGTGGCGCGCCGCCGGCGCGCATGGCAACTGCCTGCTGTCGCGACACCCGATCGTCGAATGCACGCATATCGACCTGACTTACGGGCGCCGCGAGGCGCGCAGCGCGCTCGACGCGGTCGTCGATTGCGACGGCATGCTGTTGCGCGTGCTGGCAACCCATCTGGGCTTGCGCCCCGCCGAACGCCGCGCTCAGGTGCACAGTCTCCTCAAGGCGCTCGAAGCCGAGACGCCGCATCCCACGTTGCTGATGGGAGATCTGAACGAATGGTTTCTGTGGGGCCGTCCGCTGCGCTGGCTGCACGCGCATTTCGAGGCCACACCTTCGCCGCGAAGCTTCCCGGCGCGCGCGCCGCTGCTGGCGCTCGATCGGATCTGGGTCGAGCCGCGCGCGCTGTTGCAACGGCTGTGGGCGCACGGCAGCTCCGCGGCCCGCGCGGCTTCCGATCATATCCCGGTGGTCGCCGACATCCGCTTGCCCGAGACGCCCTGAAGCGGTGCAGCGCACGGCCCGGGCGATGTCTCCGCGGGTCCTACAGTCAAATCAGCGCCCCACCGATACCGCCGCCGCACGCGACCGAGCATGCTGGCGGCATCGATTCCGGCGCGTTCGGTGCGCTTGTTGCGCCGCGGTTGACGGAACCGGTCGTCGCACAGGCCCTGTCGGTCGCGCGATGCGGCAGGCGCGTCGCGCCGATGACGGCCCGTGCGCCTGCAATCAATCTCGAAAGGAAGACATATGAGTCGCACAACCCCAGCAGTCCACGCTGCACGACGATGGATCGGTCTGGTCGCCTTCGCGTCGCTGGCGGCCGCGACGGGACCGGCGTCCGCGCAGACGGATCAGGATAAACTGGTCCGCGAGGCACAGACGACGTTTTCGAATTTTGTCCGTGATCCGGACATGTCATGGTTCCAACGGCATCTCGGAGAGGCGAGGGCCGTGCTGATCGCGCCGAAGATCGTGCGCGCAGGTTGGATCTTCGGTGGCTCCGGCGGACGCGCGGTGCTGTTTTCGCGCAACGCGCAAAGCGGCCGCTGGTCCGGTCCCGCGTTCTACAATCTCGGGACGGCGAGCGTAGGCTTCCAGGCCGGCGTCGACGTTTCGGAAACGGTCACGCTGGTCATGAGCGACAAGGGGTTGAACTCGCTACTGGCGAACTCGGTGAAGCTGGGTGGTGATGCGAGCATCGCCGCAGGGCCTATCGGCGCCGGTGCGAACAGCGACGTCACCACTGACCTGATTGCGTTCAGCCGGTCGAAGGGCGTCTATGGCGGGCTGAATCTGAACGGCACCGTGGTCAGCGTCGCCAACAACTGGAACGAGGCCTACTACGGGCGTAACGTCACCCCGCCTGACATCCTGTTGATGGCAACCGCGCACAATCCGCACGCCGACCGGCTCGCCGATGCAATCAGCCGCGCGGCCGGCGGCGCCAAGACAAGTCTGCGTTAACGCAACTCATGCGCTGGCGATCACGGCGCAAGTAACGAAGGCGGCCCGGGGCTTCGGCTTCGAGCCGCTTTGTTTGGTCCGTTGCACCGGCGAGCTCGCGCGGGCGCGCAGGGAGTGCGCGGTCTCGGGCTGATTTGAGCGATCCGATCGTGCCCAGGACGCGGGCCATCGCCGTCCGGCCGTTGCCGCCGCCCGCCCAGCGGTCGAGCGACTGTGCGTGCCGCCTATAGAGCGAGTGCCGCATCGAGCGTCTCCTGTTTCAAGCAACCCCGTCCCATTTCACGCCTGTCGCGCTGCACCAAATACGCTGCATTGCGACGCGTTGCGTCACTGAACCGGGTGCTCTTTGTCGGGTCGTCCACCGGTACCTCTGTCTCGATCTGTCGTTGATATTGCTCACCAAACCACCGGCTCTCCGTCTCGACGCCCCCAGTGCAATCGCGCGCTGGTGAGGTCGGGGCTCGGCGCGTCTCCCCGGACACTCCGCAAATCCCGTGCCCGTGATCGGCGATCCGCGCGAGGCGGTGTCGCCCCCGGAGCCTGCCGGCCCGTCCGAAGCGGTAAGCTATGAGCCGTTCGGAACGGCAGCGCATGGCGAAACAGATGGTGACGAGGTCAGGAAGCTCGATGGAGCAATGGCGATCGCGCGCGGACGCGCCGTCCCCGGCTTTCCTTCGGTTCGTGCTGCTGTCGATGCTGCTGCACGCCACGATCGTCATTCTTTTCGGTACCTCGCACGGCACCGGCGCGGGCCGCGGCGAGGGCGCGCTGGATGTCCTCGACGTCACCTTGCGTCGACAACCGGCCACGCCCGACGCCGGTCTTCGTACGGCGCCGGACGCCGAGCCGGCTACCGGACAAGCGTTGCTTCCGCGTGCCGACGAGCATTCCCCGCTGGTGGCACCACCGCGCAACGAGGCCGCGCCGGCAATCGAACCGGCGAAGACGCGCGAGCCGGTCCCGATCGAGCCCCTGCTGCCCACGCCGCAGCGACCGGTCGAGCCCGATACCATGCCGCCGCCGATACCGCTGCAAGCGATCGAGCCCTTGCCGCGAATCGATTCGGGCCCGCTGCTGGAAATGGACAAGTCGCCGATCCCGCCGCTGATTGCGCCGCCGCCGATTGCGCCGCCGCCGATCGAGCGGCTCGCCCTGCCGCCGGCTCCGCCACCGCTCGCCGCACCGATGGAGCTCGCACCGCGTCCGGTACCGCTGGTTCCCGCTGCGCCGATCGAACGGCTGGCCGCGCCCCCGTTTCAGCACGACCTCGCACCGCCGGTCGAGCTGGCGCCGCGCGAGGCCCCGATCGCGCCGGCACCGCTCGATCGCCTGGCGGTGCCGCGAATCGACAACGAGCTCGCCCCCGCGCCGAGCCTGGTCGCGCCGAGCCCGTCCGCCGCGCCGGTTGCCGCACCCGCCGCACCCGCCACCCAACCGCCGCGGCTGCGACTGGGCGCACCCGACACCGACGAAGACCTGTTCAAGCCGCGGGATGCCGCAGCGCCGGGCGAATCCGGTGGACCTCACATCGACATGGACGCGGCGCGCCAGCGCGCGCGCGAAATCGCCAGCGAAGCGACGGGCACGCGCGGCATCCTGCCCGCGTTGCCGCCGCCGCCGGAAAGGAAATCCAAGGAAAGTACGGCGCTGGAAAAAGCAGTCAAGCCCGATTGCCGCACGGCCTACGCCGGGATGGGCCTGCTCGCGGTCCCGGTGCTGGTAGCGAGCACGATCGGCGACGGTGGTTGTCGCTGGTAGCGTCCAGTAATCAAACTCGGGGCCGCCGAGCGCAACTCAAGTCAATGCCCGATGTTGAGCGCTTCCAGAAAGCGCGAGACCATATTGTACGCTGCGACCGTGGCCACCAGCTCGACCAGTCCACGCGAATCGAAGTGCTGGCGCAGCGGCTCGAATTCTTCATCGGGAACCTGGACGTTTCGGGTCATCGTGTCGGTCAGCGTCAATACGGCGCCTTCGAGCGGCGTGAACGCTTCGCCGACGCCTTCCGCATGCAAGGCCGCGATTTTTTCTTCGTTGATGCCAGACCGGCGCGCCACCGGCAGATGAGCCTCGAATTCGAACGGCGCGCGATTGAGCACGGCGACCCTGAGGATAACGAGCTCGCGCAAATCCGCCGGAAGCGAGCTTCGGTTGCGCACCGCCGTCAGCATCTGCTCCCAGCCGGCCGCGAGCGGCGCGCTGTTGAGCAGGACCCGATAGAGCAGAAGAATCTCGCCGCGTTCGGCGACGATAGCCGCCTCGATCGCCGCGAGCTCCGGGCGGGATCCGGGCGTGACGGGCGCAACGCGTGTGGCCATTTTTCTGTCCGTCCTCAATTTGATTTACGGCCGCCGTCGGAATCGCGCCGCCCACGTGGCGAAGCGCTTCGGCACCGACGGCATGCCGCAAACATGGCCGGCGCCGCATCGCCGATGGTAGCAGTTCGAGCAAAGGCGAAAGGACGCGTATGATGAACCACGCCGGCCGCCGCTGCCGGAACAATGAGAACGGGAGCACATCATGACCTCAATTCGATCGAGCCTTCTCCTGGCCGCCTTCCTCTGTTCGATTCCCGCCGCCGCGCTCGCCCAGGAGGCCTACACCAATCGCACCGCGAACGTCCGCGCCGGCCCGGACCCGACCTATCCGGTGGTCGCGCAGCTGCCGCCGGCCGCGGGTCTGCAGGTCATGGGTTGCATCGACGACTATAGCTGGTGCGACGTCGTCTTCGGCGACAATCGCGGGTGGGTCTACGCCGGCAGCCTGTCTTACCCCTATCAGAACGGGCGCGTGCCCATCCTCGGTTACGGTGCCGTCATCGGTCTTCCGATCATTACCTTTTCGCTGGGCAGTTACTGGGACAGCTATTATCGCGGCCGGCCGTGGTATCGCAATCGCAGCTATTGGGTGAGTCGCCCGCCGTCGCCGCACTTCAGGCCGCCGCAGCGACCGCAGCCTCGACCGGGATTCAATCGCGGGCCCGAGCCGCGGCGCGTCGATCGGGGACCGGCAGTCGTCACTCGTCCGGCCCGGCCCGAGCGACCGGCGCTACGCGCTCCGGACAACCGCCCGTCGGGCGGTGCGCGCGAAGGCGCGCGACAGAGCGGGCGAGAATCCCGGGGCGACGGCAAATCTGAGCACAAAGATTCCGAACGCTAGGCAGACCGGCGGGCGAACAGCCAGGGCGGCGCGAGCGCGCCGTTGATCTGCAGCAGCACGATGAAGGCGATGCTCCACCGGGGCGATCGCGCATAGTGCCGCGCCCAGCGCATAAAGCGATGGTCGGCTTCGGCGACGACGTCACTTAAGCCGATACGCGAGCACGTGGCCTTCGTGCGAGGTCGAGCGGAGCCCGATCCACTCGCCTTCCGGCGAATACCAGACGTCGATGCGATTGTGTGCAGTCTCGATGCGATAGTGCGTCGCCTGGATCGATGCGCCGCGCAGCTCCTAGGCTTCCTTGGCCGGCGGTTGAACGGTGATCGGCGTCAAGGCGCCGGTCTGGACGTTGACGAGCTTTTTCTGCTTCAACACGCGCGGATTCCAGTAGGCAAAGCTCATTACGCACGAAGGCAACCGCTGCTGCCCTCCGGGGCGATCGACCACGAAGCTGCCACCTTCGAGCCGGCCTGCGACCGTCGTGACGGCCCCCTTTTCTGTCGTCCGGGTGTCAAGGCGGGCCAGGCAATCGCCCTGCCAGGTTTCCTCTTCGTGCTGTTCGTAGCTTCCGGCCGTGAAGCCCAGCGGCGACACACGAAAGCGCATGTCGCTGCGCGTTGATCGCGCTTGACCATTCTGCTGGAGCGAAATGTCATGCGTGCCGACCGCGAGGCCATCGACGCTGACGTCGAAATGCCAATCGCGAGCCGCTGCAACGCCGGCAGCCAGCAAACCCGCGAGCAGAACTGATGTTGCAAGCCATGCTCGAACGGCAACGTGGCGACGCTTGTCGGTGGGCCAGCACCGATAAACGCCGCACCGCGCGGCCGCGGGTACCCGTGCGTCGGAAATACGAGCTCGCTGCATAAGCTTTGGAGTCGTGGGCGAGACCGTTGGTTGCGCGAACTGTGCAGGACGTGGTCCGACATTCATCGTGCGCGATTGCGTAGAGCCCCGCGCTCGATCCGGGCGCTGTCCTTCGCGGCCCAGACATTTCGCTCGCCACCGGGGCGTAAAATTGAACCAGGCCGGATTCGAAAGCAAGACCCGGAGTGCGAGGACCCCGTTCGGGGCCTAAATTTCAGCCATCGATGACGATGAGCTGAAAGGACCCAACATGAAGACGACTTCCAAAAGCATATCGGCGGCTGCGGTAACGATGGCCGACCCGCGGTGGGCAGCAGTTGTCGCCCGCGATCCGGCCGCCGACGGCCGCTTTCTGTATTCGGTCCGGACGACCGGCGTCTACTGCCGGCCTCGCTGGGGCGTCGAGCGCAAGCGCGCGTTGCTCGAGCGCGAGTCACGCGGATGAATGCGCCCGACCGCGATGTTGCAACGATTGCTGCGCCGGATACGAAATCGCCGCTCGCCTCGGTTGACTGGGCCGTGATCGCCGCCGATCTCGATGCCCGCGGTAACGCCGTCATCGAGCAGCTGCTTCAACCGGCGCAGTGCCGCTCGCTGGCCGCCTTGTACGATACCGACGAACGCTTTCGCAGCAAGGTCGTCATGGAGCGCCATGGCTACGGTCGCGGCGAGTACAAGTATTTCAGCTATCCGCTGCCGGCGCTGGTCGCCGAGCTGCGGGCCGCGCTCTACCCGCCGCTTGCGATGATCGCCAACCGCTGGAACGCCGAGCTGGGCATCGACGTGCGCTATCCGCCCGCGCATGCGGCGTTTGTCGCGCGCTGCCATGCCGCGGGACAAACCAGGCCGACGCCGCTGCTGTTGCGCTACGGCGCCGGCGACTACAACTGCCTGCACCAGGACCTTTACGGCGAGCACGTGTTTCCGCTGCAGGCGACGATCCTGCTCTCCGACGAGCGGGACTTCGCCGGCGGCGAGTTCGTGCTCACCGAGCACCGGCCGCGAATGCAATCGCGGCCGGAAGTCGTACCGCTTCGTCAGGGCGACGCTGTCGTGTTCGCCGTCCAGCACCGCCCGGTGCAGGGCTCGCGCGGCGCGTACCGGGTCAACATGCGGCACGGCGTCAGCCGCGTGCGCAGCGGCCATCGGCAAACTGTCGGCATCATCTTCCATGATGCGGCGTGAGGAAGTTGCGATGACTGGCGATCTGTTCGAGCTCGATGCCGGGATCGAAGCGCGGCAGCAGCATCTCGCGCCGGGAGCGGTATTGCTGCGCGGGTTCGCGGGTGCTGCGTCGCATTCGCTCTCGGACGGCCTGCAAAGCGTGATCGCCGAGGCGCCGTTTCGCCACATGGTCACGCCGGGCGGCCTGTCGATGGCGGTGGCGATGACCAACTGCGGCGACTACGGCTGGATCAGCGACCGCGCGGGATATCGATACGACGCGATCGATCCCGAAAGCGGACGCCCCTGGCCGCCGATGCCCGAGGCGTTCCCGCGGCTCGTGCGCGAAGCGGCAGCGGCCGCCGGTTTCAACGAATTCGTGCCCGACGCCTGCCTGATCAATCGCTACGGAACCGGCGCCAAGCTGTCGCTGCACCAGGACAAGGATGAGCGCGACTTCGGCCAGCCGATCGTGTCGGTGTCGCTCGGTGTGCCGGCAACGTTTCTGTTCGGCGGCACCAAGCGCGCCGGCAGGACGCTGCGCGTACCGGTGCAGCACGGCGACGTGCTGGTCTGGGGCGGTCCGGCGCGGCTCAATTACCACGGCGTATTGCCGGTCAAGGCCGCGCATCACCCGTTCGCCGGCACGCATCGCATCAACCTGACCCTGCGCCGCGCGGCCTGACCAAGGGCCCGCGCGGACGGCGAGCACGCCGCGCGGCGCACTTCCTGAACGTCTCGCTTATAATCCGCCACCGGCGTTCGTGCCGGTGGGTGGACGCAGCGTCGACTACGGCGCCTGCCCGCCGCCGACGAACGAGGGAGGCCGTTGCACGATGAAGTGTGTTCGCTTCTGGGGCACGCGCGGCTCGCTGCCGGTGGCGTTGACGGCTTCGGGCGTGCGTCGCAAGGTGATCACCGCGCTCGCCGGCGCCGCGGGTCGACACTTCGCTTCCGGCGCCGAGCTCGAGGCCTACGTTGACACGCTCGGCATGGCCGTGGCCGGCAGCTACGGCGGGCATTCGTCGTGCGTCGAGATCGAGACCGGCGGCCCCGATTACGTCCTGTGCGACATGGGCAGCGGCCTGCGGCGCTTCGGCCATCAGGCGATCGAGCGCCACGGTCGGGGGTCGCCACAGACCTATCACTTCTTCATGTCGCACGCCCACTGGGACCACATCATGGGGTTCCCTTTTTTTACGCCCGCGTACTTCCCCGGCAATCGCATCTTTATTTACGGCGGACACACGGTGCTCGAAGAAGCGCTGCGGAGGCAGCAGTCGCCGCCGTCCTTTCCGGTGACCTTTGCGGCGCTGCGCGCCAACATCGAGTTCGTTCATCTGGAGCCGGAGCGGGACTACGAGCTCGCCGGCATGACGGTGAGGATGAAGCTGCAGCGGCACGGCGGCGACTCATACGGATACCGTTTCAGCTCGGATGGAAAGACGGTCGTCTACTCGACCGACTCCGAGCACCGAATGAGCGATGCCGCCGAGACGGCAGCCTTCGTCGAGTTCTTTCGCGCCGCCGACCTGGTTATTTTCGATGCAATGTATTCACTGGCCGACACGATGTCGGTCAAAGCCGACTGGGGACACTCGAGTAATATCGCCGGCGTCGAGCTCTGCCAGATGGCGGGCGCGCGGCAGCTTTGCCTGTTCCATCACGAGCCGATGCACGACGACGAGGCGATCGACCGCCTGCTGGCCGAGACCCGCCGCATCGAGGAGATCACCCGGACCGGCGAACGACTGCTGATCAGCGCGGCTTACGACGGGATGGAAGTGCGCTGGTGATTCGCGCAGTATTCGACCGAAAAAACCCCGAACCGCCTCGGGATTGTCCGCGGCTAGAGCGCGGCGCCTGCGGGCGCGGCCGCTTCGAAGCGGTTGCGGCCGGCGAGCTTGGCGCGGTAGAGCGCGGCATCCGCCTGCTTCACCCAGGCATCGACGTCCATCTCTGCGTGCGCCGCAGCCGCACCGAGGCTGACAGTGCAGCGCAGATCGGCAGCGCGCTCGAACGCAACGCCTTCGAGCTTCGCGCGAACGCGTAGCGATGCTTCCTCGGCGCCGCGCAAAGTGGTCTCCGGCAACATCATCACGAATTCGTCGCCGCCGTAGCGCGCGACCGAGTCGCTCTTGCGACTGGACTCGCACAGGACCCTGGCTACCGTGCACAGCACCTCGTCACCGACCGGATGTCCGTATCGATCGTTGATGTCCTTGAAATGGTCGACGTCCAGAATCACCAGTACCGCGGAGCGGCTGGTGCGGCGATGCCGCGCCAGCTCGGTTTCCGCCAGCGAAAGGCACTGCCGCCGATTGGCAAGACCCGTCAGCTCATCGGTGCGGCCCAATTCGTCCAGCCGCCTGTTTTGCCGCGCCAGCTTGTTGGCTAGCGAATGCGCCGTGGTCCCGATCGCCAATGGATAGACGACCAGGAGCGGCAGACAGGCCAGCATGACGTCCATCGGTGTCGCGATCTGAACCGGAAAACCAAGCAGCGCCGCCGTCGCGACACAGGTCGCGATCAGCAACAAGGAGGTCCGTGCGACAAACCACATGCCGCCGACCCCGACCTTGTCGACCGAAAGCATCGTCGCCAGCACGACGCTCGGCAGCAGGTTGAATTGCATCACCGCAATCCAGACGCCGCCCATCGCCGAGTCCACCATCAGGTTGCGGATTTCGGCGTGCGTCGGGCGCTTGCTGCGCCCCGCCAGCCACCGGGCTGCATGCGGCCACGCGAACGCGTTCACTGCCAGAGCGATCCACCATCCGATCGACGACCGATGCAATAGCAACACCGATGCCACGCACACGAAGCCCAGCGCGAGACCCAAGGTGCGCATCCGATGAATGCGACGGACGAACCGCATCTGGCGCGTGCGATCCCGGCCATGCAGGGGAGGATTGATGGGAATGGGAATTTCGCGCAAGTCGTCGTCCGGCAAGCGGATGCTTTCATCGGCGCAGCAAGCGGGCATTATCGCAGGTGCAGCGGCAGGATGGCCCTCTGTCCGGCGCGCGGTTGTGGCAAACAACCGTGTTGCGTCCACCGCCGGCAGACCGCCGATATCGCGCCTAACGGTTAGGCGCTTGCGTCGCCGTAGTCCTTGCGACTGTCAGTCGATCGCGCGTCAGTGCGCATCGCTCGTATCGTCGAACATGTCGTGCAGCAGATAATTTTCCAGCGCCGCGGTGTCGGCCGGACGCGCCGACAGCGTGACGATGCTTCCGTGCCGCCCCGACTCCCAGGTGAAATCTCCGTGTTCGTGCTCGCGGATGATGACGATCATCCTTCGCACGACGGCGATTTGCATATTCGCGTTGTCGCCCTTGCGCACCTCGATCAGCTGTGGCGTGCGCCGGCCCATTTCGGAATTCCATCCGAAAAATTCGAACGCGGCATCGTCGTAGGTCATCCGCTTCATTTCAAACATGCCGCCGCCCCGGATCGGCCTCTGTGCGGCAACGCCGTGCGCGGCAGTGGGAAGATTGGCGGCAATCTTGCTGTCGAAATCCGCGGCCGCAGTGTCGGACTCCGCCGATTCGGGCTCGCCGCGCGCACGGCGATTCGACTGGACGAACGACAGGAAATCGCCTTGTGGCGGCGGCTTGGCCTGCGGCACGGGCGGGGCCGCAGCGACTGGCGGCGCCAGAGGAGCCGGCGTTCGACTCGGCTGCGGCTCGATCCGGGGCATCGCGACCGCCGGCGAGGGCCGGCGCCGTGGCGTCGCGGGAAGCGGCCTCGGAGGTGGTACCGGCGCCGCGGCGGGCGGGGGTTCGGCCGCCCGCGGCGGTGGCGGACTCGCCTCCGCGAGCTGGACTTGTACCGGACTGCTTTCCTCCTCCAGCGCCTCCTGGTTCGGCCCGGCCGTCGGCAGTCGGCTGAGCAACACCAGCAGCGCCACCGCGTGGACGAGCAGCGACGCGACCAGCGTCACCGTCCACCTGGGGATCGTCACGACGTCCTGCCGCGAAGCCGGCTTGTGCAGCCAATGGCTCATCGGCCGCTCGTAGTCCGGCGGCTGCGGATCGGGGACGGCGTCGGGGGTCATCGCCGTGGCGTCGCTGCGAGCATTCATCGAATCGAATAGTCCACCGGCGGATTCGCCGTTGCAATACGAACCGAAAGGCCGCCCGTTTGTTCCCTGCGTGCCGCGCGGGCGCGCCCTTCGGCATCGATTGTCTCCCAGGCGATGTCATCACGGTCACCGACGGCCCTCGAAAATCGGCTACGCTCGCGGTTTTGCATCCCGACCTCCATCGCGCAATGTCCTCCGCCCTGTTCACACCATACAAGCTGCGCAAGCTCGCGCTCGCCAATCGCATCATCGTCTCGCCGATGTGCCAGTACTCGGCCGTCGACGGCTGCGCGACCGACTGGCATCTGGTGCATTGGGGGCAACTGCTGCAATCGAGCGCGGCCATGTTCACGATCGAGGCCACCGCGGTATCGGCGATCGGACGCATCACCTACGGCTGCCTGGGCCTCTACGACGACGCCTGCGAGGAGTCGCTGGGCGAGCGCCTGACGATCGCGCGCCAGTATGCGCCGCCGATGCCGGTGGCGATCCAGCTCGCGCACGCCGGACGCAAGGGCTCGTCGCAGGTGCCGTGGGAAGGCGGACAGCTGATTCCGATCACGCAGGGTGGGTGGACGCCGGTGGCACCTTCGGCAATACCGCAGCTCGAGCACGAAGCGCCGCCGTCGGCGCTCGATGCCGCGAGCCTTGATCAGATCAAAAGCGAATTCGTCGGCGCCGCGAAGCGGGCGGCGCGGGTCGGCCTCGATGCGCTCGAGCTGCATTGCGCCCACGGTTATCTGCTGCACGAATTTCTCTCGCCGATATCGAACCGGCGCTCTGATGCCTACGGCGGCTCGTTCGACAACCGCGCGCGCTTTCCGCTTGAAGTCTTCGCCGCAGTCCGCGACGCCTGGCCACAGGACAAGCCGATGGGCGTGCGCATCTCGGCTACCGACTGGGTCGACGGCGGGTGGACGATCGAGGATTCGGTCGCGCTGGCCCGCCGCCTCAAGGCCGGCGGCTGCGACTGGATCGACGCTTCGAGCGGGGGCATCTCTCCCGCGCAGAAGATTCCGCTCGGCCCCGGCTACCAGGTCCCCCTCGCGCGCGAGATACGCCGATCCACGAACATCGCGACGATGGCGGTGGGCCTCATCACCGAAGCGAAGCAGGCCGAGGCGATCATCGCCTCGGGCGACGCCGACCTGGTGGCGATGGCGCGCGCGATGCTCTGGGACCCGCGCTGGCCGTGGCACGCGGCTGCCGCGCTGGGCGCAGAGGTTCAGACACCGCAACAATACTGGCGATCCCCTCCACGAGGGGCCGCCAATGTGATCGCGCATGCGAAGATTGGCATGCGGTAGGTCGTCGCCCGGGCATCCGATCCCCGAATACTCGATATACTTTGCCCACGCGCGCCGTGCGGTCTCCGACCTTTGGAGTGTTCGACACGACCGACAGGATTCAGGAGGAGTGATGTTCATCGCCAGGCGTTGCTTGCTGGGTCTGTTGTTCGCCTCGGTCGCCGTGACGGCACGCGGGGAGATGACGGAGATCAATGTCGCGCAGCAATACGGCGTGAGTTTCCTGCCGCTGATGGTGATGGAGCGCGACAAGCTGGTGGAGAAGCACGCCAAAGCCGAAGGACTCGGCGAGGTCAAGGTCGGCTGGATCAAGGTCGCGGGCCCGAGCGTGATGAACGACGGCATCATCAGCGGCGCGCTGCAGTTCATTTCCGTCGGCGCGCCGTCACTGATTACGCTGTGGGACAAGACCAAGGACAACGTTCAGATCAAGGGCATGTCGGCGATGACGACCTACCCGCTCTATTTGAACGTTCGCAATCCGAACGTGAAGTCGATCCGCGATTTCAGCGACAAGGACAAGATCGCCATTCCGTCGGTCAAGATCTCGACCCAGGCGATCATGCTGCAGATGGCGGCGGCGAAAGAGTATGGTGAGCAGAATTACGCGCATTTCGACCCGTGGACGATCGGTTTGTCCCATCCGGACGCGATGATCGCGCTGATCAACAATACGGCCGGAGTCGACGCCCACTTCGCCACGTCGCCGTTTCACGAGCAGGAAATGAAGATGGCGGGCATCCGGACGCTGACGACCAACTACGAGATCCTCGGCGGTCCGGCAACCGCACTGGTGATTGCCGCGTCGACGAAGTATCGCGAAGCCAATCCGAGGAGCTACAAGGCGTTCCTCGACGCGCTGAAGGAGGCGATTGATGCGATCAACAAGGACAAGCGCGCCGCCGCCAAAGTCTATCTCGAGCAGGCCAATGACACCAAGAACACCGTCGATGATATCTACGCGATGATCAGCGCCCCGGATTATGCGTACACGCTGATGCCGCAAAAGGTCGGCAAGACCGCGGAGTTCATGTACAAGATCGGATCGATCAAGACCCGGCCGGCGTCGTGGAAGGATCTCTTCTTCCCCGAAGTGCAAAACCTGCCGGGCGACTGAAGCGCGCGCGCCGAACATGCGCGAGATGCTGCGCATCGGCGCTGGCGCCGGATTCTCCGGCGACCGCATCGAGCCCGCGGTGGTGTTGGCCGAGCGTGGGCACGTCCAGTACCTGGTGCTCGAATGCCTGGGCGAGCGCACGGTCGCGTTGGCGCAATTGCGCAAACGCATCGATCCGACACGCGGTTACGACCCTCTGCTCGAGCGGCGCATCGAGCTGTTGCTGCCCTTGCTGAGGCGGCATGGTGTGCGGCTCGTCACTAATATGGGCGCCGCCAACCCGATCGCCGCAGCCGACGCAATCATCGCTATCGCGCGGGCACGGAAAGCGCCGATCCGGGTGGCCGTCGTGACCGGCGACGACGTGCTGGCGAAGATCGAACCCGGTGAGCTCACGATGGAGACGCAAACGCCGATCGCGAAGTACGGAGAGCTCGTTTCGGCGAATGCCTACCTCGGTGCTGCAGCCTTGTTGCCCGCGCTCGAATCCGGTGCCGACATCATCATCACCGGCCGCGTCGCCGACCCTTCGCTGTTCTTGGCACCCATGGCGCACGAATACCACTGGCAGCTCGACGACATCGATCGGCTGGCGCGGGGCACGTCGATCGGGCATCTGCTCGAATGCGCGGGACAACTGTGTGGCGGGTACTTTGCCGAGCCGGGACCGAAGGATGTGCCCGACATGGCGCACCTGGGATTTCCCTACGCCGACGTCGATGCCGACGGCAACGCGAGCCTAAGCAAGGTCGAAGGAACCGGCGGCTGCATCACCCTGGCGACGGCGAAGGAGCAGTTGCTCTACGAAGTCATCGATCCATTCGGCTATGTGACGCCGGACGTCGTCATCGGCCCTGCGACGCTTCGCGTGACCCGAAGTAGCGCTCCTCGAGCTGATGTCGCAACTGTTGTGCGAGCTCGATGTCGGCGTCGCTCGCGTACAGAGGCGCGGGCTCGATAATCGTGTCGCAGTCGCGGAATTGACTCTTGTGCATCATGGGTCAACTTTCGCATATCGCGTGCCAGCGGGAAAATGTCCTGTGAAAACAGGACAAAGGCCGTTCGGCCGATCGCCGCGAGCGCTCCGTGGAAGCGCGTCCGGTGTAAATATTGACCGCCGCGCGGCAGCTTGGTCCCGGCCAACGCCAACGTCAGCGCATGCCGCTCCCCTGTTTTCTCTAACGGCCGGCGGCGCGCGCGACAAACGTCGACTGTTCGCCCGTCGTGCTCGCGCTCGACTGCTTGACAGCCCGCCGATTCTCTCACATACTTAACCGTATGGTTCACTATCATTCACGCAAACTCGACGCCGTATTCAGCGCGCTCGCCGATCCCACGCGGCGCGCGGTACTGGTAAGGCTCCGGCACGGCGAGCGCTCGGTCGGCGAGCTCGCCGCGCCGATCGGCATGTCGCTGCCGGGAGTCATCAAGCATCTCGCCATTCTGGAAGACGCTGGCCTCATCGAGCGGAAAAAGACCGGCCGCGTCGTGAACTGTCAGCTCAAGGGCGGGGCAATAAAGGGTGCGCTCGATTGGCTGGAGCGCAATGAGGAATTCTGGAACACGCGGCTGGACCGGCTGGGCGCGTTTCTGGAGCAAAAGGAGAACCGAGCATGGAAGCCGCAACCGAAGACAAGACCAGCATCCACATCCGGCGAGTCTACAAAGCGCCCGTCGCCGCCGTCTACGCGGCGTGGACGGACCCGGAGCAAATGAAGCACTGGATGGGACCGAGCGACGCGTTCGGCGAATCCGAAGTCACGATGGACGTGCGCGTCGGCGGCCGCTACCGGATCGTCATGCACGCGCCGAACGGCGAAACGCATCGCGTCGGCGGCGAATATCGCGAGGTAGTCCCCAACAAGCGACTGGTCTATACCTGGGCGTGGGAAAGTACACCCGAGCGGGAATCTCTGGTGACGCTCGAGTTCAAACCTTCGGGCGAAGGCACCGAGCTGGTGCTCGCTCACCAGCGGTTCGCCGACCAGGAGGCGCGCGACAAGCATCGGGAGGGCTGGGACGGGTGCCTCGGTCGCCTCGACCGTTTTATTTCACATATTTCGCACATCTCGCACATTTCGCACTAGCCGCTCACTAACCTACACCAACCCGGAGAAAAACCATGGGCAACCCCTTTGTACACGTCGAGCTCGAAACCAATGATGTCGCCAAGGCGAAAAGCTTCTACAGCAAGCTGTTCGACTGGAAGCTCGAAGACGTGCCGAACGCGGCCGCAGGCGGCAGCTACACGATGATCAGCGTCGGCGATGGCACGGGCGGCGGGATGATGAAGAATCCGATGCCGGGCGGCCAGTCGTTCTGGCTCGCCTATGTTCTGGTCGACGACATCGCAGCCGCGACCAAGAAGGCCAAATCGCTGGGTGGCACGGTGATGAAGGACGTCACCGAAGTCATGGGCATGGGCTGGCTATCGATCATCGTCGACCCGACCGGCGCGGCGCTCGGACTGTGGAAGGCGAAACCCCGGGCGAAGTAGACACGGGCCAAGGCAGCCTGTCGCTCCGGCGCAACGCCGGAGCGGCGCTTCCACACTCGGGGCTTTGCCAGTCGGAGCCCGAGCCGCTTTCTGGTATGGTGCGAGACGCAGCTTGCTCGATACCAGAGGACGTCCGGAAACGCCGATATGCTCGCGACAGTTGGAGTGAATTCTGCGGCTGCGGCGACTACTTCCGATATCGCCTCGATCCGGCAGCGCATCCGGACAGGAGCCTTTAGCGGGCATACGTCGGGACTCGCGCCCGGGCATGTCCAGGGCAACGTCGTCATCCTGCCGGCGGATCTGGCAACGGACTTCCTGCTTTTCTGCCAGCGCAATCCCAAGCCCTGCCCGCTGCTTGCCGTGTCAGAGCGCGGCCAGCACTCGCTGCCGACGCTCGGCGCCGACCTCGATATACGCACCGACGTCCCACGCTACTGCGTCTGGAACGATGGGGCCATCATCGACGAGCCGCGCGACATCCGACGCTACTGGCGCGACGATCTGGTGACCTTCGTCATCGGCTGCTCGTTCTCGTTCGAACAGGCGCTGACCGAAGGTGGCATTCCGCTGCGGCACGTTACGCTCGGACTCAACGTCGCCATGTACCGTACTTGCATCGCAACGGAGCCGGCCGGCCGATTTCACGGGCCGCTGGTGGTGTCGATGCGGCCGTTTACGCCCGCGAACGCGATTCGCGCCGTGCAGATCACGTCACGATTTCCTTCGGTTCACGGCGCACCCATACACCTGGGCAAGCCCGAACTGATAGGGATCGACGATCTGGCGCGACCGCATTATGGCGACGCGCTCCCCGTGGCAGCCGATGAGCTGCCCGTCTTCTGGGCGTGCGGCGTCACTCCGCAAGCGGTCGTCGCTGCCGCACGTCCGGCATTTTGCATAACCCATGCACCAGGCTGCATGCTGATTACCGACCGGTTGAATCACGAGCTGGCATCATTTTAGAAAAACCCGTTCGCGTCTGCCGACGCGACGACGTCGATGTATTTGAATCAGGGGAGACCGCAATGAAACGTCTTTGGAAATTATTCGCGCTTGGCGCCGCGCTTTCGCTTGCGATCGTGCGTCCCGCATTGGCGCAGGAGGAAATCCGCATCGGCGTCATCTATCCGCTGACCGGCGCAGCGGCCTCCACCGGATTGGAATTGAAACAAGCGATCGAACTTGCGGCCGACCTCATCAACAATGGCACCCGGGGACTCAATCTGCCATTGACGACCACCGGCGGCCTGCCCAACCTCAAGGGCGCCAAGATCAAGCTCATCTTCGGCGACCACCAGGGCAATCCGCAGACCGGCGCGACCGAAGCCGAACGCCTCATCTCGCAGGAAAAGGTGGTCGCCCTGGTCTGCTGCTATTTCAGCAACGTCACCAACACGGCCAGCCAAGTGGCGGAACGCAACGGCATTCCGTTCGTGAATCCCGAATCATCCTCGGCGACGCTTACCCAGCGGGGTTTCAAGTGGTTCTTCCGAACGACTCCGCACGACGATCTGTTCGTCACCAACTTCTTCGAGTTTCTCAAAGACGTCGAGAAAAAGAAGAACATCTCGGTCAAGCGCATCGCGCTGTTCAACGAGAACACGCTTTTTGGCACCGAAACGACCAAAATCGAGGAAAGACTTGCCGGGGAGCAGAAGTATCCGATCGTCGAGAAAATCCTCTATCCCGCCAAGAGCACGCAACTCACCTCGGAAATTCAGAGGATCAAGGCGGCCAGTCCGGATCTGATCATGCAGTCGTCGTATCTGGGCGACGCGATTCTCTCGATGAAGACATACAAGGAACTGGGCGTATCGCCGGATGCGCTGCTGGCCAACGATGCGGGCTTCAACGATTCCGAATTCCTGAAGACGACGGGCAAGGACGCCGAATACGTTCTGAGCCGCGAAGTGTGGGCGCTCGATCTGGCAACCAGGAATCCGCTGATCAAGCAGGTCAACGACATCTATTTCGAGCGCTACAAGACCAACTTCAACGGCAATTCGGCACGCACCTTTACCGGTCTCATGACCCTGGCCGAGGCGATCAACCGCGCCGGCAGCACCAAGCCCGAAGCCATTCAGAAGGCGCTGGTCGAAACCGACATTCCCGGCAGCAAACTCATCATGCCGTGGAAAGGGATCAAGTTCGACGCGAGCGGTCAGAACACGCTGGGCAACGGGATTATCGTTCAGGTTCAAGACGGCAAATATGTGACCGTCTGGCCGTTCGACCTGGCGTCGAAGGACATTATCTGGCCGATGCCGAAGTGGGACCAGCGCAAATAGCTCCACGCCTCGTTGAGTTGTGGCAACGCGCTGAGGCGTTGATCGCTCCTGGCACCCGTCCCGGCACGTGAACGCCTCGTTCGACATCCTGTTGCAGACGCTGCTGTCAGGCGTTCTGATCGGGCTGATCTACGCGCTGGTCGCTGTGGGCCTCACGATGATTTTCGGCGTAATGGACATCGTCAATTTCGCGCACGGCGAATTTCTGATGCTCGGCATGTATGCGAGCTTCTGGGGCTTTGCGCTATGGGCGCTCGATCCGATGTTCACGCTGCCGTTCACCGCGCTGATGCTTTTTGGGCTTGGCTCGGCGATCTACCACGTGGTGATCCGACGCATTATCCGCGCCCCGATGCTATCGCAGATCTTCACCACCTTCGGGTTGCTGATCCTGTTCCGCGGGCTCGCCCAGTTTCTGTGGAAGCCTGATTTCCGGACCATCGACCACAGCATCGTCCAGGGCAAAGTCGCGTTCGCGGGTCTGCAGTTCGGCCTGCCGCAGCTGGTGGCGGCCGCGGGGGCGATCGTCGTTACCGGCATCGTGTGGTGGTTCCTGCAGCGCACGCGCCTGGGCGCGGCGCTCGAGGCAACCGCCGCGGACAAGGACGCAGCGGCATTGATGGGGATCGATGTGCAGCGGATGTTCGCGCTCGCGTGGGGAATCGGCGCCGCGTGCGCCGGAGTCGCCGGAGCATTACTATCGACGTTCTTTCCGATCTTTCCCGAGGTCGGCGCGAACTTCATTCTCATCGCGTTCGTCACCGTGGCTCTCGGCGGTTTCGGCAGCGTTGCCGGAGCCTTCTGGGCGGGCATCATCGTCGGCATCGTCGAGGTTCTGGGCGGCTTTTTGCTCGGACCCCAGTACAAGCTGGCGTTGGTACTCGCGCTTTATCTGATCGTCGTGCTGCTGCGGCCGCAGGGATTGCTCGGACGTGCGTGACGAGCACGCGTGGGCCAAGCGCATCGTACTGGTGGCGCTGCTGGTCCTGGTGCTCGCCTTGCCGTACCTGGTCGGCAACGCAAGTCAGCTCAACTACGCGATCCTCGTGCTGATGATCGCGCAAGCCGGTGTTGCCTGGAACATCCTTGGCGGCTACGCGGGGCAGGTCTCGCTGGGCCATGCCGCGTTCTACGGCATCGGCGCGTACACGTCGACGCAGTTGCTCCTGGTGTTCGGCCTTTCGCCGTGGTTGGGGATGCTGGCAGGCGGCGGCGTGGCCGTGCTGTTCGCGCTTGCCATCGGCTGGCCGTGTTTCCGCCTCAAAGGCCACTATTTCGCCATGGCGACGATCGCCATCGCAGAAATTCTGCAAATCGTGGTGACGAACTGGGACTGGCTGGGCGGCGCCGTCGGCCTTTCGCTGCCTGTTGCCGAAACGGGCTGGCGCGGGCTGGTGTTCAACAAATCGAAGGTGCCCTACTACTACCTCATTCTAGGACTGCTGCTTCTGACCCTGGGCGTCAGCTGGCTGATCGAGCGCAGCTTCCTGGGCTACTACTTCCGCGCCATCAAGGACGAGCCAGATGCCGCGCGCAGCGTCGGTATCGACCTCACGCGATACAAGCTTGTCGCGATCACGGCCAGCAGCTTCCTGACGGCTCTGGGAGGGACGTTCTACGCGCAAAAAGAGCTGTTCATCGACCCCGGTTCGACGATGGCGACTTCGTTGTCGATCAAGATCGCCCTGGTGGCGATTCTCGGCGGTGTCGGCAGCCTTGGGGGCCCGGTGGCCGGCGCGGTGATCCTGACCGCCATCGAGGAAACGACGCGCGCCATGTTCGGCGGGACGGGCCGCGGAACCGACCTCATCATCTACGCGCTCCTGATCATCCTTGTTGCCGTCTTCTATCCGAGCGGCGTCGCCGGCTGGTGGCGCGACCTCGAGCATCGCCTGCTCCTGTTCAAGCGGCGGGACCGTGCGAGCGGCAAAAGGAAAACGTCGTGACGGCGCCGCTGCTCGCCGTGCGCGGTCTGACTAAGTATTTTGGCGGGCTGAGCGCCAACGAGGATGTCTCCTTCGCGGTCGACCGCGGCGAGATCGTCGGACTGATCGGACCCAACGGCGCCGGCAAGACGACGCTGTTCAACTGTCTGGCCGGGTTTTATGCGCCCACTGCAGGCACGATCGAATTCGACGGCGAAACGTTTGCCGCGCTGTCGCCGGAGCGGGCCGCCCGAATGGGTATTGCGCGGACGTTTCAGATCGTCCGCACGTTCGCGTCGATGACTGCGCGCGACAACGTCATGGTTGGCGCGATGATCCGGAACAAGCGCGTCGCCGACGCGCGCGCGCTGGCGATGGAGACGCTCTCGTTCGTCGGTCTGGCGTCGCGCGCGGCCGCGACAGCCGGAACGATGACGGTGGCCGAGCAGCGTCGTCTCGAAATCGCCCGCGCGCTGGCCACCGGACCGAAGCTCTTGCTGCTGGACGAAGTCATGGCCGGACTGAATCCCACCGAGGTGCGCGAGGCAGTGAACCTGGTCCTGCGCATCCGTGACCGCGACATCGCCTGCGTCATCGTCGAACATGTGATGGAAGCGATCATGCCCATCGCCCACCGCATCGTCGTGCTCGACGCCGGCCGCAAGATCGCCGACGGGCCGCCCGACGTCATAGCGCGCGACCCCGCGGTGCTCGCCGCATATCTCGGCGATTGACGTGCTCCAGGTCGAGCACATACGAGTCAGCTACCAGCGCGTGCCCGCGCTGCACGACATCAGCCTCCGGGTCGCGCGCGGCGAAATCGTCGCCATCGTCGGCGGCAACGGCAACGGCAAATCCACGACGCTGCGCGCGATCGCGGGCCTGAATCGTCTCGACGCTGGGCGGATCGTGCTGGCCGACCGTGACGTGGGCACGCTTGCGCCGCATGACCGGGTCCGCCTGGGCATATCGATGGTGCCCGAAGGCAGACGCCTCTTCCCCCGGCTTACGGTCGCACGAAACCTCGAGCTGGGCGCGTACACGCGTCGCGATTCCGCGGAGGTCGCAACCACTCTGCGCCAGGTCTTCACGCTCTTTCCGGTGCTGGAGGAGCGGCGCCGGCAGTTGGCGGGGACGATGAGCGGCGGCGAGCAGCAGATGCTCGCCATCGGCCGCGGCTTGATGGCCCATCCACAACTTCTGCTGCTCGACGAACCTTCGTGGGGGATCGCGCCGAAGCTCGTGACCAAGATTCTCGACACCATCGTCGCGATCAACGCGACCGGAGTGAGTATTCTGCTTGTCGAGCAGAATCTGCGTCGCGCACTGGCGATCGCGGATAGAGCCTACGTCATGCAGACCGGGCGGATGGTGCTGGAAGGGTCCGGGCAGGAGCTGCTGGAGAGCGAGCTTGTCAAGCAAGCCTACCTTGGCGGATAGTGCCGACATTACCCGAACGGGCCCGGCGCAAAAGCCGGGATTCAACATGATCGACAAGAGGAGGATGGCGATGAGCGACTCGATGCGTTGGACACGGCGCCGGTGGATTGGCGCGGGCCTCGCGGGCATGGCGGTCGGCGCGCTGCCGCGGCGCGCGGGCGCGGCCACGACCCTGCGCTGGGCAACGGTGCTGGCCACCAACCACCCGGGCGTCGCGATGATGGAGCGCGTCGCCAAGCAGGTGCGCGAAGAGACCGGCGGCTCGGTCGATATCCAGACCTTCCCCGCCGGACAACTCGGCTCGTCGCGCGACGTCATCGAATCGGCGTCATCCGGCGCGATCCAGATCGTCGACGAAGGCGCGGCGCAGTTCGGCCAGTTCGTGCCGCAGTTCTCGATCCTCGAAGCGCCGTACATCTGGCGCGATCCGCAGCACGTGCGTCGCGTACTGAACTCGCCGGTGCTCGAGGAGATGAACACCCAGCTCGTCGCCAAGCGGTCGATGCGGGTCATCGGCTCGACCTATTACGGCAAGCGGCACGTCACCTCCGGATCGAAGGCGATTAACACCGTCGACGACATGAAGGGCTTCAAGCTCCGCATCCCCGAGGTCGACACGTTCCGTGCGATGGCCGAGGCCTGGGGCGCGAGGCCAACGCCGCTCAACATCGGCGAGCTCTATCTCGCGTTGAGCCAGGGCGCGGTCGACGGGCAGGAAAATCCGCTGCCGACGATCCAGAGC
Organism: Betaproteobacteria bacterium; assembly: GCA_003153475.1. Lineage (GTDB taxonomy): Bacteria > Pseudomonadota > Gammaproteobacteria > Burkholderiales > Casimicrobiaceae > PALSA-1003. The sequence continues at coordinate 26,467 of PLYT01000043.1, forward strand.
AACAAGTTCTTCGAGGTGCAGAAATACCTGGTGCTGACCGGACACATCATCACGCCCCGTCTGATCGTCGTGAACGAAGCGGCGTGGCAGGCGCTCAACGCCAAGGAGCGGCAGTCGCTGAAGTCCGCGGTCGAGACGCACGGCCAGACGCAGGACAACGATATCCTGTCGCAGGAAAGCAAGCTTGCCGACACGTTCAAGGCCGCCGGCATGACGGTGCTCCAGCCCGACATCGAAAGCTTCCGCAAGCCTGTCCTGGCGAGCGTTCCAGCCAAGTTCGAGTCGAAATGGGGCAAGGGACTGTGGGAGCGCATCGCCTCGACTTGACCCGAGCGCCAGAGACCAAAGTCCCGCTCGCTCCTCCCGCGCGGAGCTGACCGCTTGTCGCCACCGCGCAATCGACTGCCGATGCACCGCGTCGTCGCCGGCGCTTTCGACCGGACTTCCGCGTTCGTCTGCTGCGCGCTCGTGGTCGCGCTGCTCGCCGTGGTATCGCTCGGCGCGCTGACGCGCTCGTTCGGTGAGCCGCTGATCTGGACCGACGAGCTGTCCCGCTTCCTGATGGTGTGGCTGGCGGTTTTCGGGTGGATCGTCGCAACCCGAAAGCGCATTCACGTGCGGATCCGCTTCTTCCAGGACCGGCTCCCCGCGCGAGCGCATCAGGCGACCGAGCTCGTCATCCAGTTCGCGATGACCTTGTTCGGCGTACTCGTCACCGTCTATAGCGTCGGACTGATCGGCAAGAATCACGACCTCGACGCGACGTCGCTGCCGATCTCGATGGCGTGGATGTACGCGCCGATGGTGCTGGGCGGCGCGATCACCGCGCTGCAGGCCGCGAGCGAGCTCGTCCAGGCGCTGCGGCGGCCGCCACCGCCGGCTTCGCCCGCGGCGATCGAAGAGGCGGCCGTCGAATGATCCACCTGATGATCGAGATCGTCGTCGTCTGGCTGGTGGCCATATTGATGGGCATGCCGCTGTTCGCGTCGATGGGACTGGCGGCGCTGGCCTTCGTCGTCTTCAGCGGCCTCTCGCCGTCGATCGTGCCGCAGAAGATGGCGCAGGCGATGAACTCCTTTCCGCTGGTCGCCGCGCCGCTGTTCATCCTGATGGGCAATCTGCTCGGCGCGGCCAAGCTGACCGACCGTATCGTGCGTTTCGCGACGTCGCTGGTCGGCTCGCTTCGCGGCGGCTACGCGCACGCCAGCATCCTGTCGAGCATGATCTTCGCCGGCATGGTGGGATCGGCCGTCGCCGATGCGGCGGGGACCGGCGCCGTTGAAGTGCGCGCGATGAAAAAGGCCGGCTATCGTCCCGAAACGGCGGCGGCGATCAGCTCGGCGGCGGCGACCATCGGCCCGATCATCCCACCGAGCCTGCCGATGGTGATCTACGGCGTCAGCGCCGACGTGTCGATCGGCCGCTTGTTCCTGGCCGGCGTCATTCCCGGCGTGCTGATGGGACTCTCGCTGATGACGCTGGTGGCGATCATCGCGCCTCGCCAGGGCTTGCCGCGCCATTCGTTCGGCGGCCTATGCGACGTATGGATCGCACTGAAGGAAAGCTGGTGTGCGCTGATGACGCCGGTGATCCTGCTGGGTGGCATGTTCAGCGGGCTCTTCACGCCGACCGAAGCGGCGGCGGTCGCGTGCCTGTGGGCGCTGTTCCTCGGCTTCGTCGTCTACCGCACGCTGTCGGTGAAGGACTTGCCGGCGATCCTGATCAACACCGCCGAGACGACCGGGATCGTGGCCGTGCTGGTCATGGTCGCCGGCGCGCTGGGCTGGTGCATGTCGATCTCGCGCATTCCGCAGACGCTCGCGCCGGCGATCGTCGCGGCGATCCACGAACCGATCGTGTTCCTGCTGGTGTCGAACCTGGTCCTGCTCGCGGTGGGCTGCTTCATGGAAGCGCTGGCAGCGATGCTGATCCTGATCCCGATACTGGTGCCGGCCGCGATCAGCTTCGGCATCGATCCGGTTCAGTTCGGGCTGATCATGATATTCAACCTGATTCTCGGCACCATCCATCCGCCGATCGGCGTCGTACTCTTCGTCATGGCGCGCATCGCCGAGGTCACGTTCGAGCAGATCTCGCGCGCGATCCTGCCCTGGTTGGTGCCGCTGCTGATCGTGCTGCTGGCGATCACCGTCTGGCCGCCGCTGACGCTGTGGCTGCCTGCGCTGATAATGAGCAAATAGAGGGACGAGGTCGATGCGGAGCCTTGGCTCGTCGCGCCGGCCAAGCTCGAGGAAGGGTTTCAGCCCCGACGGAAGTGATCGAACGAGCGTACTGGCTGCCGCGCGGCGAAGTGGTGTGCCGGCGCGAGCGTGAAGCGCCGGAAGCCACGCCCGCGCAGGAAGACGACGCTGGGCTGATAGATATTCGGATACCAGCCGAACCCGCAATCCATCCACGAGACGTCGCACCCCGCCGTTCCCGTGTACGCCGGCGGAGCCGAGTAGACGCCGTATTGCACCGGCGGCGCGATATCGAATCGGTATGGCATCGGCGGTGGCCCCGGAATCGGCGGATAGACGACTTGCGGCGCCGGCGGGCGTCTGGCCAGCTCGGCCTCTTCCTCGAGCTGCCGAACGCGCGCCTCGAGCGCCAGCGTATCGGCGCGGCGCGCGGCCTCTCGGGCGGCGTTGTCCCGCGCCGCCGCGGCTTCCGGGCTGACATGCGAGACGCTGATGACTCGGACTCCCTCGGGCGGACTGATATTGCTGACGTTGACCCTTCCGGACGCATCGGCCCACGTATAGATGTCTGCGTGAGCAAGCTGCAGCATGGCTGCGGCGACCGCCAGCAAAGCCGACCAAAGGATCCGTGTGCGCATCATCAGCACCCGATAAGCATCAACATGATTGTAAGCCCATCCTCCTAAGCCCGTCTCGCAAGCGACGGCATCATCGAGTCGTCCATCGTTAGATAGCGCGCGGCGTCGATAGTTGCCGCCTCGCGCCTGCCCGGCTGGAGCCCCGAGGCGCCGGGGTGTGCCTTTGGACCGCCGCGGTGTTAACCTTGCCGCGGTCACACCCACCCCGGGCCCGCCGTCGCGGTTCGTCCGGTCACATAAAATCAAACGATGGCGCGCATGCGCCAAGGAGAGAGCCATGAAGTCTGTTTCCCGTCGCCAGTTCCTGGCCACCGCCTCCGCCGGAACGCTTGCGCTTACGGCACCGTTCGCCAGGTCGGCTCGCGCCCAATCGGTCATCACGATGCGGGTCTCCTCGTCGATGAGCGCCGACCAGAACGCGGCGCACTACATCTGGTACGAGCGCTTTGCGACCAACGTCAAAAGCGCGCTCGGCGACAAGGTCACGCTCGGCTACTTCCCGGACAGCCAGCTAGGCAAGGAAGCCGACATCGTGCAGCAGGTCAAGGTCGGCTCCGTCGACATGATGATCACCGGCTCGTCGATCTGGGCGACCGTGGCTGCGGAATTCGGCATGCTCGACCTGGGCTACGTGTTCGATAGCTATCCGCATGCGTTCAAGGCGCTGGATGCCGGCGTCGGCAACCAGCTCGGCAAGATCCTCAACGATCGCACTGGTTGCACGGTGCTCGGCTGGGCCTCGCATTTCGGTCCGCGCAGCGTCTACACTCGGAACCCGGTCAAGAACCTGGCGGAGCTCAAGGGCGTGAAGCTGCGCGTGCTGCCCGCGCCGGCGTTCATCGAAACCTTCAAGATCATGGGCGCGATCCCGACGCCGATCCCCATCAACGAGCTCTACACCGCGCTGCAAACGGGTGTGGTCGACGGGTTCGAGCATGACACCGCGAGCGTGCTGCAGTACCGCTTCGCCGAAATCATCAAGAATTGCTGGCTGACCGAGCATCTGTTCAGCCCGATGGTCTGCGTCATCGGCAAGCGCGGTCTCGACAAGGTTCCCGCTGACATGCGGGCCGCGTTCATGAAGGCGGCGACGGACGCCACGACGTACGAGCGCGGCATCGCGGCCGAAAAGGGCAACGCGGCGACCGACGAGTTGAAGAAAATGGGCGTGGTGTTCACCCCGATGGCGAAGGCGGAGCGCGACCAGGTGCGCAAGGAAATGGAAGCCAAGGTCTGGGCTTCGTTCATCAAGGATTATCCGACGACCAAGCCCCTGTTCGACGCCATCACGGCCGCGCGCGCCTGAACCGGATCGGCGGGGTCGCGGCATGACTCCGAAGCACGCCCGCGCCCGGCATCCACGGTAGACGCCACCGGCGGTTGACGATGACCAGCCCCAGCGCCGGCGCGCTGCACGTGCCGTTCCGCAACGCCGGACCGGCCGCGCGCGCGCTGACCTGGCTGCTGCAAACGTTCGAGTATCTTTCCGGGCTCATTCTTGCGCTCGACGTCCTCGTCGTCTTTGTCGCGGTGATCTACCGCTATTTTCTGCACGACCCGGTCGACTGGGCGGAGGAAATCGCGCGGGCCTTGATGGTGATGCAGGTGTTCTTCGGCGCGGCCACGGTGCTGGGCCGCGAGCGCCATGTCGGCATCGACAGCCTGCGCGGACTGCTGCCCGCGCAATGGGGCCCGGCGCTGATCCAGCTCTGCTACTGGATCATCGTCGGCGTATCGGTCGCGCTGTTCATCACGTCGTGCCAGTTGTTCGCCGATTCGCGCGGACAGACGACCTCGTTCGGCCTGCCGCATATCATTTTCGTGCTGCCTGTCGTTATCGGCAGTTTCGTCATGGCCTTGTTCGGCCTGGTCAACGCGCTCGCCGGTCCGCGTCGCACCGTGTGGAAGACGCTCGCCGGCGTCGTCGCACTGTCGCTTGCGATCTGGGGCTGGAATGCGTTCGTGCCTGCCTACGCGATCAAGCCCTGGTTCCTGCTGTTCGCCGGATTCTTCGGCGGCCTGATCCTTGGCGTGCCGATCGCTTTCGTGCTCGCGTTTTCGTCGCTGCTTTTTTTTCTGTCCGATCCTTCGTTGCCGATGCTGGTCTACGCGCAGACGATCCTCGCCGGCATGGATCACTTTGTCCTGCTGGCGATTCCGTTCTTCGTGCTGGCCGGCCTCGTGATGGAAGTCAACGGCATGTCGTCGCGGCTGATCGAGCTTCTGTTACGCATGTTCGGCCGCATGCGCGGCGGTCTCAACATCATCATGATCACCGCGACCGCCTTCTTCTCCGGCATTTCGGGCTCGAAGCTCGCCGACATCGCGGCCGTCGGCGGCATCATGATGCCGGCGATACGACGGACCAAGCAGGACGCGAACGAGGCAGCCGGACTGCTCGCGGCAACCGCGGTGATGGCGGAAACGATACCGCCGTGCGTCAACATGATCATCCTGGGATTTGTCGCCAATATCTCGATCGGCGGCCTGTTCATGGCCGGGCTGGTGCCGGCCGTGGTGCTGGCGCTGGCGCTTGCCGCCGTCGCGATCTACGTGGGCAAGCGCATCAACCCCGACGATGCGTTCGACGTCCGCACGCCGATGATCAAGCTGCTGGGCGGTGCGCTGGTGGGTTTCGTGATGATCCTGATGATCGGCAAGGGGGTGACCTCGGGCGTGGCGACGTCGACCGAGGTTTCGGCCTTTGCGGTGATCTACGCCTTTGTCGTCGGCGGACTCGCGTTCCGCGAGCTCACCTGGAAGTCGGTGCTGAAGCTCTTCCTGCAATCCGGATCGATCACCGGCAGCATCCTGTTCATCGTCGCCGCGGCGTCCAGCGTTTCCTACGCGCTGACGATCCTGCAGATCCCGCAATACCTGTCGTTCTCGTTGATCGCGCTGGGCCACCAGTTCGGCAGCAGCATGTTCGTCGCGGTGTCGGTGCTGCTGATGATCATGTTCGGCGCGATCCTGGAGGGCGCGCCGGCGTTGATCATCTTCGGACCGCTGCTAGCGCCGATCGCGATCAAGCTGGGCGTGCATCCGCTGCATTTCGGCACAGTGGTCGTGATCGCAATGGGACTCGGCTTGTTTGCGCCACCGATCGGGTTGGGCCTCTTTGCCACCTGCGCCATCACCGGAACGAAGCTCGAGAACGTCTGGCGACCGATGATGAAATATCTCGCCGTCCTGTTCGTCGTGCTGATGATGCTGGTCTTGGTGCCGACGTTTTCCCTCTGGCTGCCGACGCGGTTGGGGCTGGCGTGAGCCTTGGATGAATATCGTTGGCGCGTGGGCCAATGGCACGCGCATGCTAAATCACCGCACTTCGCGTTGAATGACAGGTGTCTCGCTGATCGCGAAGTCGACACGAACCGAACGGCCGAAGTATATTGGCGTCCGGGAATCACCAGTCGGACGCGATGTTCGAATCGGTCCAGAAACGTGCGGCAGTCATCGCGGGCGGCGGTCTCAAGGTCCGCCGGCTTGTCGTCGGCTGCAGGAAGCTGCTGTCCGAGCGCGGCGAGGCGGCCGGCGTGTCGCTCGCCAAGATCACGCTGGACCTGTACCGGAACCTGGACAAGAAAGATCAGGCGCGATTCTTCGCGACGCTGCTCGCCGAGTTCTCGCCCGATCCGGCGCGGGTGCTGGCTGCGTCGAAGGCATACGCTGCGCAGCCGTCGGCCTCCACCCTGGCCCAGCTCAGCCTCGCCGCCGAGCCGCCGCGCCAGGAGTTGTTGCGGCGGCTGAACCGTGCCCCGGGAGGCACGGCGACGATCCTGCGCATGCGCGAGCGCCTGCTGGAATTGATCGACGAGCAGCCCGGGCTCGATGCCGTGGACTGGGATTTTCGTCACCTGCTGTCGTCGTGGTTCAATCCCGGCTTCCTGCAGATCGTTCGCGTCGACTGGCACGCACCCGCCTATCTCCTGGAGCAGATCATCGTGCACGAAGCGGTGCATGAGATTCGCGGCTGGAGCGACCTGCGACGGCGGCTCGAGGCCGACCGTCGATGCTTCGCGTTCTTTCATCCGGCCCTGCCCGACGAGCCGCTTATTTTCGTCGAGGTGGCGCTGCTGGACCGCATGGCCGACGCGGTGCTGCCGGTGCTCGACGCGCAGTTCTCGTCGAGCGATACGAGCCAGGCGACGACAGCGGTCTTCTATTCGATAAGCAACTGCCAGCCGGGCCTGCGCGGCGTGTCGCTCGGCAACTTCCTGATCAAGAATGTAGTGGACGTGCTCTCCGGCGAGTTTCCGCGGCTCAAGGTGTTTTGTACGCTGTCGCCGGTTCCCGGTTTCGTGGCCTGGCTCGGCGCGCTGCTCAAGAAGGGTACGTTCGAGGAGCTCAAGACGGCGGCGCCGGCGTTGAACACCGTCGCCGCGAGACTCGGCGTCAACATCGCCAAGATCGCCAGCGACCCGGACTGCGTCGCGCGCCTAGCGCCGCTGAAAGAGCCGTTGATGCAGCTATGCGCCGTCTACTTGCTGCGTCGCCCCGACGCCGGCGAGCTGGCGCAGGATCCGGTGGCGAGGTTCCACCTCAACAACGGAGCAAGCCTCGAGCGGATCAACTGGCTGGCCGACACGTCCAGGAAGGGACTGCGGGAGTCGCTCGGCTTGATGGTCAATTATCTGTACGAGCCTCGGGCGATCGAGAGCAACCACGAGAAATTCGTCCGGGGCGAGTTCGTCGCCGCGCGGCGGGTGCGCGGCTCGGTGCCAAGTTAGGCGCCGTGCGCCTCGGCGCTGCTGGCGTACGCTGCCGCACAGACAGGGTTGACGCCGAGGCCTAACCTGCAAAACAGGGGGCGAGTCGTGATGCGTCAGCGGACCGATGATCGTAAGACGTTTGCAGCCAACGCCAAGACTCGCGCGGATGTCGTCCTGCGCGATGCCGCAGCGGTGACCTCGTCCGATCCTCTCCGCCAGGTTTTCGAGCAAGCGGTGACCAGGGAAGTTGCGCACATGCTCGAGCGCGGAGCGGCCGCCCTCGCGATCACCGCATTCGAGAACGCTGCGGCCAAGATCCACCATGCCCTGTGTCCCCACGGCATGCGTCCGTGCGTGGCATGCGGGGACGAATAACCGTCGAGGCGGATGTACGGTTTACGGTTGCCGGCCCTGAAGAACGTTTCGGGCGGACGGCTCTTACGGAGTGAATGGCATGTCAGTCGATGGTGAAATGTTTACCCAGGTGTCGCCGGCGACGGAGGCGCTATCCGGTCGAATCGCCCGGCGCAAAGTGAGGCAGCCGCGGCCGCTCATGAAGCCGCAAGTACTCTGCACTCCCTGCAGAAATATGATCGGCGCGTTCGTTGCCAATGAGCCGCACGTAGGGCTGACCAACTGCGTCTTCGACGTCCCGGTGCGGGACGATCTCGAGTACTACGGATGTCGGGTGTGCAGCACGAGGCTGGTGCGCGATAAGAAGAGCCATGATTTCGGCGTGCGCTGGCGGCTGATCTGATCGGCCGGCAATTTCCTGTCGTCCCTAATCGGCGGGCCCGTCTGTCGCGCCGAGTTCATGCGAGCCACGATCGGCGTGGGTGAGCGGACGATCTTCGCATTTTGAATCCGTCTCGTGTGCGGCGTCGACTTCGTCCTCCCGCACCATGACGCAATTCGCGGCAGGCCACCCGTTCAGGGAATGAGACCGGTCCATCGTTACGCGCAGCTCCGCGATCCTGATGCCATGGCGGGTCTCGATTTCGTTGATGATGCTGGTCAGTACCGTCCCAGCCGTCTCGCACAACTCTCGTTCAGCCTTCGTGTAGCGCGTAAAGGCTTTTCCATCCGCGCCCGTACTTTCCTCTGTCAAGAAACATCTGCAAGCAGATCGCCTGCGCTTGCAGCTTGAGCGCGTAACGGGATGTCCCTCTGTGCGCTACCGCACACGCTGACGAATTCCCTACGCCGCAAGAGCTGCGTCTACCGTGTGTGCGCGCCGAGCCTTGGCGGTAACGATGGCCTGCAGCGCGATTCCGAAGCAGAGGATGAGAGGTCCTCCGAAAGCCAGGAGCGTCCGGCCATCAGCGGGGTCAGCCCCCGTCAACGCGAACACGGGCACGACGATTGAGACGCCGAGCAAGATACCTGTGATGAAACTGCCCGCTGCCCGAAAACTTGCCAAGGTTTTTTTCATCATTCACTCCAGTTGCAACAATGATCGCGACCTGCCTCAAGACAGTCCGTGCGGTGACTCGCTTACCATGAAACAAAGTCACTGTCCGCTATGTGTGCCACCGCATAGACCCTAGGCGACGGATTCGCGATCATTGACTTGTGAACGTCGCGCTTACCGGCTAGGCGGGTTGGCCGAAGTTTGTGGGTTTCGTCCGCCGAATTCGTATCGGTAAAACCTGGCGGTTCAGTGTTCGGTCGATTGGCAGCTGTCGGCTGACATTGAAATCCTGCGATCCCGATCACACCAAGGAGTCTTGATGAACATTCGTAGAACCGCTTTGGCAGTTGCAATTGCCGCGACCTTCGCCGCTCCGCTGGCGGCGCATGCGGCGAACTTCAGCGTCGACGTCAATGTCGCGCCGCCGGCTCCCGTATACGAGCAGATGCCCGCTCGTGCGGGTTACATCGTTACGCCGGGCTACTACCGGTATGACTCTGACCGTCACGAGCACGTCTGGGTCAAGGGCAACTACCAGGCCGAGCGGCACGGCGAGCACTACGTCGCGTCCGCATGGAGCAAGAAGGACGACGGTGGCTTCCATTTCAACGAGGGACGCTGGGAACATGACAAATAACAGACTTGCCGCACAACATCACGGCGCCTGTGGGCGCCTTTTTTTTTGCTGGGGCAGCTCACCGGAGCGACAGGAATACGCCGAGACTGGTGTTCGCTGCCGAACAGACAACGAAAGGGATGCCGATCAAGCTGCAACTGGTCCTCCGACCACCGAAAAATCAAATTACGAAAAGGTGCATTCCATGCTTTATACGATTGCCGTTGTCTTGCTCGTGTTGTGGCTTCTTGGGCTCGTTACCTCCTACACCCTGGGTGGCTTTATTCACATTCTGCTCGTCATCGCTCTCATCATGATCGTGGTCAACCTGCTCAGCGGGCGGCGTGCGTTGTAACGCTTGCTCGATCGCGCTGATATGAAGACGGGCAAACCGGCTGCAAAACCTGATGCGGCGCACGGATCGGCGGCCGTCGATCCTAACCTCGGCCACCATCCTCCCGCGCCCTCGGCGCCGGACCCGGAGCCGGCGCCAAAGGCCACGCTCAGCCGCGCGCGCGTGCGCGAATCAACGAGCACGGCCGTGGACGAAACCCGAAATAACTGAACTTCCGAGGGGCACAGCGCCGGCTAGGTTACATCTGCTTGAACAGATGATTGAAGGTGCGGCTGACTTCGAGTTTTTCGCCGCTGCCCTTCACATGCACGATCTGGCGGCCGCGGAAGTCGCGGCTGACCTGCTCGACCGCATCGACGCGAACCACGATGGCGCGGTGGATTTGCCAGAATTCGTCCGGGTCCAGTTCATCGATCAGCTCCTTGATCGGCTTGCGGATCAGGGCCTCGAAACCCCGCGTCTGCACTCGCGTGTATTTGTCCTCGGCGCGGAAGAACAGGATGTCGCCGGTGGGGATCATCCGTATGCTGGCGCCGACGCTGGCCTGTATCCAGCGCATGTATTCGCGCGGCTTGATGCCGCCGGCGCCGATTCGCTGCGATAGCTGCACCAGCAGCTCGTTCATCGGATCGGGCGCCTGCTTGAGCCGCGCGCGCAAGCGCTCGCAGGTCAGCGCCACCCGCTCCGGCTCCGCCGGCTTCAGCAAATAATCGACGGCGCCGTGCTCGAAGGCGCGGATTGCGTATTCGTCATGCGCAGTGACGAAGACGACGTGCACCTTGCCGGCCAGCGCCTGGGCCGCTTCGATGCCGTCCATGCCCGGCATGCTGATATCGAGAAAGACGATGTCAGGCTCCAGGCTCCGCACCATCGCGACGGCCTCGCGTCCGTTGCTGGCCTCGCCGACGATCATGAGCTCGGGCCACGCTTCCTTCAGGCGGTCGATGATCTGCTCACGCATCAGGCGTTCGTCGTCGGCAACGACAGCGGAGGGAGCGGGCAGGACCGGCATGCTGGAAGTCGTCGATCAGGCTGGCGGCGCGCTTGGGGCGATTTCGTAGGGCACTTTGATGGTGGCGCAAGTGCCGCCTGCGGGCGGCACGGTGATGATCAACTCGGCCCGGCCGTTGTACAAAGCCTGCAACCGTTCGCGGATATTGGCCAGTCCCACGCCGGCTTCGGCTTTGGGCATGAAACCCATGCCGGTGTCGAGCACATGGACGGCCAGCCGGCCATCGGCGACCTCGGCGCCGATCTCGATCCTGCCCCCTTCGGGCTTGGGCTCCAGACCATGCTTGATGGCGTTCTCGACCAGCGTTTGCAACATCATCGATGGAAAAACCGCGGATTTCAAGCCTTCCGGAACGTTGACCACCGACTGCAGGCGTCCCTCCATCCGCACCGCCATGATTTCCAGGAAAGCAGTGCAGAGGTTGATCTGCTGACCCAGCGAGGGCCGGCTTCCGTCGCGCATCTGCGGCATGGCCGAGCGCAGGTAACGGATCAGGCTCTGTTGCATCTTCGAGGCACGCGGCGGGTCGGTCTGGATGAGTTGGTCGATGCTGGCAAGCGTATTGAAGAGGAAATGGGGCTCGATCTGGGCCTGCAGCGCTTCCATGCGCGCTTCCACCACGGTGCGCTCGAGCTGCTCGGTTTCGGCCCGCTTGGTGGCCGCGCTGGCGGTCAGGTCGGCTCGGCGCTTGCCGCCCGCCACCACCTTGATGATGAACGAGGCGACGATGAGCAAGAAGAACAGGTTGGGGGTGCTACCGACGCGGTGGCCGGCGTTACCGATTGAGCTCAACATGGCGGCCAGGATCAGCCCCAGGAATGAAACGAGCAGCAGCTTCTTCCACGACACCACCGCCAGCCAATCGAAAAAGCGCCACCACACGACGACAATGCCGTCGCCGACGTCGCGCAAGGTTCCCTTGTTCGGCGGTCGCTCCGTGGTGGGACCGCTCCTGTCACTGCGTTGGTCGGAATTCATCTAATGGGCCGGTCGTCTCTGGTCGTCACCCGCCAAGAGTACGGGAAGGGGTCGCGGGGCTCCAGCGCAACGAGACACAATGCGCCCCGGAGGGGACGGAATGCAGAAAAGCCCCCTTGCGAGGCCGGTTGATATGACACCTGTGCGCCGGGCAACGGTTCGTTCGGCGGCGAACCATCAGGCCGGGACGCTTTCTATAATGTCGTTGTTGCCAGCCCATGCCCACGCGGCACCACCGATCATCCGACCGCGAGCTCTCGATGTTTTGCGTGCTGTTCGAAGTCCGTCCGAAAGCCGACCGGTGGGATGCCTACCTCGGCTACGCCAAGATGCTCCGCCCGGAACTAGAGAAGGTGGATGGATTTGTCGACAACATCCGATACCGCAGTCTCACGCGGGAGGGCTGGATACTTTCGCTTTCGGGCTGGCGCGATGAAAAGGCGCTGGTCCGCTGGCGCACGCAGGCAATGCACCATGGCGTGCAGGAAAAGGGTCGCTCCGAGGTTTTTCTCGACTACCACTTGAGAGTCGGTCAGGTGACCAAAGACACGCGGCTCCCCGCCGGCCATACGCTGCACGAACAGCGAATGGACGAAACGCAGACGGGCGCGGCGACCACGGTGACGCTGATCGACGCCAGGCGGCCGCCCGAGCGCGTCAACGACGCCGGTCCCGATGCCGTCGCGCAATCGCTGGGGCTCGCGCCAAACGCCTCGGGCCTCGTCACTTGGGATGTGTTCGACGCCGTCCTGACGCCGGGCGACGTCATGCTGCTCTTGTCCTGGCGTGATCAAGCCACCGCCGAAGCTTTCGAGGATGCCGCGTCATTGAACGACGGTGCAAGGCTTCGCCGCATCCGCGTGGTCCGCGATTACGGCATGTTCGACCGGCGCGAAGCGCCGCAATACTATCCGGAGGCCGTGCGATCGCACGCCGATCGCGCGTGACCGCCGGGCCCGTCAAGCGGCGATGTCCGAAGCGTCCTGACGGTATTGCACATCGGACAACAGGCGCGCCAATTCCTTCTTGACGACGGCGTAGCACTCGCACGCGGCGGCCTCCAGTCCGGGCCGCTCGAGCACCGAAATGTGACCGCGGCGATAGCGAATGAGACCGGCGCGCTGCAGATTGCCGGCCGCCTCGGTAATGCCTTCCCGGCGCACGCCGAGCATGCTGGCGACCAATTCCTGCGTCATCACCAGCTCGTTCGAAGGCAATCGATCGAGCGTCAGCAACAGCCAGCGGCAAAGTTGCTGCTCCAGCGAATGGTGGCGGTTGCAGGCGGCGGTCTGGTTCATCTGCGTGATCAGCGCCTGGGTGTAGCGCAGCAACAATCGAAGCATCACGCCGCCGCGATTGAATTCCTGCTTCAGCAGACTTCGCTCCAGCCGGTAGGCTTGACCCGCGGTCTGCACGACGGCCGAGCTTGGCGTCGTATCGCCGCCCATGAACAGCGAAATGCCGACGACACCTTCATTGCCCACGCCCGCGGTTTCCGACGATGCGCCGGACTCGGTGACATAGTGCAGCGACACGATGGCGGTCGTGGGGAAATAGGCGTGCTGCAGCTGGCTGCCGGGCTCGTACAGAATCTGGCCCAGCGGCATCGTGACCGGTTCCAGGTGCTTGGCCAGCCGCTCGAATTCCGCCGTCGGCAACGCGGCGAGAAGATGATTCTGATTGGGACTATGCGGAGGCGGCATCGCCGGCTTTCGCTGCGGTGAGCTCGACGCCGATGCCGCGATAGCCGATGAAGCGGCAGGACTGGCTGAACATCGGCTCCCCGCTCACCTGAAACCTTTGCTTCGAGCCATCGGCATTGACGCGGCTGAAGATGAAATCCAGGAATGGCTGCCGGGCGGCGATCGTTGCCTGCAATGTCTCCCGCTCCGCCTCGTTCCAACCTTCCGCCGACGCGCTCTGGGTGTCGCCGCTCAACGGATCGACCTGGACGCCGAGCATTTCCAGCGCCGGCCCGGAAACCTTGGTGAACCTGCCGTTCTCGTCCTGCTCCCAGTACCAGTCGGAGGCGAGCTCGGTCAGGCTGCGAAATCGGGCCTCGCTTTCGCGCAGTTCGGCGGTCCGTTCCTGCACCGTCTGTTCCAGCACCTTGCTGTAGTTTTCGAGTTGCCGGTACAGCAGCCGCACCTCCAGCATGTTGCGGATGCGCGTCTTGACTTCGACCAGATCGAACGGCTTGCTGACGAAATCCCTTGCGCCGGCGCGCAGTGCGCGCAGCTTGTGCCCCGGTTGAGCCGTGATCACGAGAACCGGAAGATAGGCGTCCGCATCGTTGGTCTTGAGGCCTTCCATCACCTGGAATCCGTCCATGCCGGGCATCTGCAGATCCAGCAGGATCAGGTCATAGCGGTTCTTGCGATGCAGCGCGCAGACTTCCTGCGGTTTCATCGTCGACGTGACGTTGGTGTAGCCGGTCTCGCTCAGCAATTGTTCGAGCAGAGCGATGTTGGAATCCTGGTCGTCGACGATCAGGATGCGGGCGCCAAGAATGTCGCTATCGCTTACGATCATGCCGTTTCTTCCCTCCCGGCGCGGGCCGATTGCGTTTTGGCGAAGTTCAAGGTCACGTCCAGCGTTTCCATGAACTCGTTGACCTTGATGGGCTTGGTCAGATAGCGGAAGAATCCCGCCTCCAAGCCCCTCGCGATATCGCGCGGCATGGCATTGGCGCTGAGCGCGACCACCGGGATGTGCGCCGTCGTCGGATCCAGAGCCAGGATTTTCAGCGCCGTGATACCGCTGATGCCGGGCAGATTGATGTCCATCAGGATGACGTCCGGGCGCGAGGCGCGCGCAATCTCGATACCGCGATTGCCGTCCCTCGCGCTCAGCAGGCGGATATCGGCGCGGCGCGCGATCAGATCCTCGACGAGCATCAGATTGGCCGGGTTGTCCTCGACATAGAGCAGCGTGTACATCTGCGCGCTCCCTCGAGCCGGTGCCCGAGCGGCATCGGTGGATTCGGCGGCGCTGCCGACCGCTTGCGGTTCGGTCGTCAGGTTCAGGTCCATCCAGAACACGCTGCCTTTCCCGACTTCGCTTTCCACGCCGATGACGCCACCCATCAATTCCATCAGCCGCTTGCATACGACGAGGCCAATGCCTGTGCCTTCCTCGGCATTGGACTCCTGACCGAGGCGATTGAACGGCTGGAAAAGCTGCGCCAGGTTGTCCGCCGTCAATCCGTCGCCGGAATCCGCGACGCAGATGCGGATGCGTCCCGCATCCTTGGTGACGCATTCCACGACGACCGTCCCGCCCATCTTGTTGTACTTGATAGCGTTGGAAAGCAGGTTGATCAGGACCTGCTTCACCCGTGTCCGGTCGGCCTCGACGAAGTACCGGATTTCGATGTGCGGAAAGGTCACGCTGATGCCGCGCTTCTGCGCCTGCGGCTCGATCAT
>PLYT01000005.1 GCA_003153475.1 Betaproteobacteria bacterium
ACCAGCAGCAGCCAGCCATAGATGGGCGCGTACCAGAGCCCATGAACAGTCAGGAGGTGGTAGAGCAGCATCAGCCAGGTCTGGAAAAGCGACGCGTGGGTCCATAGCGTCGAGGCACTCAGGCCGCTGCCCAGCAGGACTGCGGTGCTCACCAGCAGCATGATCCACTGCATCACGACGGTAATCGCGAAGGTGATCAGCGGGAGGATCACGACCGGAGTGATCGCCTTGGAGAGCACGGTCGTGAGATCGGAAACCGGCAGCGACTTCCAGAACAGGATGCTGTGATCGCGACGTTCTCCGTACAACGCGTCGAGACAGTAGAACACCCCGACAATGAAGGCAGTCGCCATGATCGCTCCTGCCGCGAAGTTGTTGCGCTCTGCAAGTACGGCAGCCTTCTGCGCCAGGTCGACCGTCGCCACGGCACGGCCGATCGTCGCGATGAGGAAGCCGATCAGGACGACGCCGGCGACGACCAGCGGCGCAATGTAGATCGAGCGGTTCTCCCACAGCTCGCGCCGGATCGACCAGTACATCGGCCGCGTTTGCGTCGCGGGCAGCACGGTGGCTGGCGTGATTCCCTGCGGGTCGAGGGGAGAGTTGGGCGCGGCGCTGAATTGCGTATTCATACAGTCGCTCCTTGCGCCACGCCGGGCTGACTGCCCATTACAGCTACGAACAAGTCGGCGATGCCGGGGGTTCGAACGTCGCCAAGCGCGGCAAGCTGGTTCCGATCGACACGATCGAACAGCAGGATGCTGCGGCCGAATACCTGGCGCTCGTGAATCGGCT
This sequence comes from Betaproteobacteria bacterium, assembly GCA_003153475.1. Taxonomy (GTDB): domain Bacteria; phylum Pseudomonadota; class Gammaproteobacteria; order Burkholderiales; family Casimicrobiaceae; genus PALSA-1003. The sequence goes on from PLYT01000005.1 coordinate 796, forward strand.
TGAGCGCCCTGGCCGCGGCGAGCTGCTCTGGATGCGCCATCACCTCCAGATAGCGCGATTCGAATTCTTCCATGCTGCAATTGAGCACGATGCGACCGCGGTTGATGAACATCAGATCGGTGAGGATGTGCTGGACCTCTTCAACCTGGTGCGTCGTCACCACGATGGTGCGGCTGCGATCGAAGTAATCGTTCAGCAGCGAATCGTAGAACTGCTTGCGATACAGGAGGTCGAGGCCAAGCGTCGGCTCGTCCAGCACCAGCAGTCGGGCGTCGATGGCCATGACCAGGGCGAGGTGCAACTGGGTGACCATGCCCTTCGACAATTCCCTGATTTTGCTGCCTCGCTTGATGGCGGTCCTGGCAAGAAAGCCTTCCGCCTTCGCACGATCGAAGCGCGAATGCACGCCGGCGACATAATCGAGCGCTTGCCAGACGCGCATCCAGCGCGGCAGGACGGCGACATCGGCAATGAAGCAGACATCGCGCATCAGTTGATCGCGCTCGGCCCACGGGTCGCGTCCGAGCACCTTCAGCTCGCCCTGGTAGGGCGTGAGGCCGAGGATCGCGTTGAGCGCGGTGGTTTTGCCCGCGCCGTTGGGGCCGATAAGGCCGAGGATATGACCCTCTTCGATAGAGAGATCGATGCCGTCCAGCGCAATGGTCGTGCCGAAAGCCTTGCGCAGGCCCCGTGCTTCTATGCATGGCATGGTTTCAGCGCTCCTTTCCGGCAGCCGGCGAGTTCCCGCCGGGCGCGGCAGCATCGAGCAATTCGTCGGGTGTCAGCCCGAGCCGCTGAATGGTCGCGTGGATCGCCGGCCACTGTTCTGCAAGAAACTTCTGGCGCTCGCCCTGCATCAGCAGATTGCGCGCACCGGCATTGATGAACATACCAAGACCTCGCCTCTTCTCGACAAGCTGCTCGTCGACCAGNNAAATCGGCTGACTATCGTTCCACTCTCGATCCATGAATCTTGACCGTCTATTGGGCAGCGCTGGAGACGCGGAAGATTGCTGACGGAGCCGTCTCGACGGCCGGTTCGGGGCGCGACGCGGCTTCGACAATCCGCAGAGGGACCGTCGACGACCGCGGTTCGCGTGCGGCAACGACAGTGATGCTCATCGCACCGACCCCGTTGGACGCCGATGAAGTCGTCTGCGACGCCAATTGGGGCGGTGCCTCATGGTTCCCCGAGTCATATCGCGCCGGTAGGATGACGGACGCGGCGATGGTGATCACCGCCATGGCGATGCCGGCGAACCCAAGTGCAACGCGCGGGATAGACGATACATACGTGCTTCGAGCGCTGGGGCCAGCGCCACGGACGCCGCCTAGGGAATCATTTTCCAACATATTCAATAGCTTACTCATTTGTTACTCCTTTCCTACTTTCGGATTTACTGTTATACAGTACTATAACAGTATGTCGAATGCAAGCGCTTTTTTTGATTCTTTCTTTTCTGCCGCTTGCGTCGGGTTTCCGCGCCTGCATGGCGTCAAAGCAGGAGGTTGGCGGCCCCGGCGGGACGCCACGGGTAGCCCTGTCGGTGGCGCCCCCTCCCTCTACATCGGGACGAACGCCCTCAATCTCGGGCGACGGGGCCCGTGAGCTTTGAAAGGAACCGATCTTACAACGCGCAAGCGGAAACGTAGGCTCAACCGAACACCAACGTCTCGCTCGATCTCTATGGTTCGATCGCCGCTGCGACTTGCGACCAGGAGGTCTTCACGAAACGAGTACGTTACCAGGACGAATGTAGGCCGACCATAAACGTGTGCGGCAGGATGGTCAGGAAGAACGGGCTCTCCTTCTTGGCGGCAAGATAACCAAACCCTGTGCCTAGAGCCCAACCGGCAATCACGTCTGTCTGCCAGTGTGCGCCTTGCCTGACCCGCGCCACTGCGTCATACGCCGGAAGGATCTCCAGGGCCCAGATCCACGGCTGACGTTCGGCATAGTTCACAATGAACGGGGTGACGAAGCTCGCTTGGAGGGTGACCTCGCCGCTTGGAAAGCTTTGAAATCTCGTTCCCTTGAACCACTCATTCGGGCTACTCGTCTGACTGGGCCGTTCGCGTCCGAATGCCCACTTCATGCCCTGCGCAGTAGCCGCACTGAAGATGGACGAGTCAATTGTCTGCCAAAAGGTCCGGCCCGGCTGTCCCTCGCCTCCGAACCACAAGGCGCCCGCGACCTCCGTTCCAATGGCGGCATATTCCAGACCCTGCGTGTACCGCGACGCCCAAATCCCCGAGTTAGTGGCGGCGACGACGTGATCAAGTCCGGCAGCACGCGTGTGCGCTGATGGGGCAAGCATGAGCATACTCGCCGCAAAGAGGTACATCACGCGGAGGGTGAGATTTCTTCCCTCGCGGCCTCGACGGAAATCCATGCGTAACATTGGCGCCTCCGTTTGCTACGCGCCGCGCAGCGACGAGTCCCCGGAAAGCAGTAGACGGCCGCGAACCGCAACAGCAGGAACTGTCGCCGACCGGCGGACTCTGTCCATCTCGCCCAAGCGATGAACCGCCCGCTGGCGGATGGCTACTCAAACGGCCGACGCTTCGGCATAGACCCCGTGATTGAACACAAAGACATTCTCGCCACGGTAGAGGAAGTCGATGGCAAGATCGCTTATCGCGTGCCGGAAACTACTGGAATTGGACGTGCCCGGAAACAACCAGTCGTGCAGTTCGATAACGATGACCGGGAATTCCGCGACCCACGAAAAGCTGTCCCGGAACAAATCGGCCTCACCTCCTTCGATGTCGATCTTGCACAGGAATGGCTGCATGCTGGCGGCTTTGCTGTCGGCGACGATGCATGCGGCCGCATACAATGGGACGCGGTAGCCCCCGGCACGCGGCTTCACCTGGTACGACCACTCGCCTCCACCTGGGTCATGCAAGAACCCGTGCCCCGCGTGCGAGCTGATCGCTCCTTCCAGCAAGTTGTAGTTCAAACCGCGGCAATTCTTCCGCAACAGGTCGCAATTGCTTCTCTGCGGCTCGATCGCGACTACGTGGCTTCTTGGGAAATTGCTGGCAAACCAGAGGGTGCTGGCGCCAATGTTCGCACCAGCATCGATGATCAGGGGCGTAACGTTATGCTCGATCAGCTTCGCGTAGTACGCCCCCAACAGGACGCTTTGGCGAAACGCTCGCATCTCGTAGCATTTGTTGACCAGCACTTGCTGGATGACTGCCCGGTCGGAGTTGCTTCCTTTCCGGAAAAAGAACATGCGATTCGTATTGTCGATCGACAACCGAATGACATCGAGCTTTGCTGCGTACGCGGCGGCGACCACTTCCATGTTTGTTGTCCAAAGCAAACCGGCCGGCTTCGCAGCGCGGATGTCCGGCGACCGATCGCGTGTGTCTCTTCGGGACGGGCGTTCATCGCGAGCTGCACAGCGAACACGACCGAGGCGAGGAACGACTGACAGCGCAGAGCGATAGCCACGTGTGTTCTAAGATCATACGGGCGGGACCTTGCCTGACGCTGACTGCGACCTGCCGGATCGCTGACATCGAAGTCGTGGCTGGTGGCGATACGGATACGATAGAGCAACCGAGCTGGCGAAACCCAAAGCGCACCATCATTGAACCAATTTCCATGCTGCGAAGGAAAACCCGTGACAGGACCGTTCTCACGACCAAGTGTCTTTACCGTAGCGTTCGCGTTCGCATGCGCACTGGCAGCGGCGAGCGCCCACGCCGTCGACGTCGTGGTGCACCCGTCAGTGATCGTGAAAGCCCTCAAGACGCAACTCTTCAAGGACCGTGGTCGTTACTACCTTCAGCGCCCTGACCGTTGCAGTGACCCGTATCTGGAAAACCCTACCGTATCGTTCAAGCAGGGCCGCATTTTTGTCGGAGCGCATTTTGCCGGACGGATCGGCGCCCTGATCGCGGGAGTCTGTCAATCAGCGACGGAGCCCAGCTCGATCATGATCTCGGCTCGGCCTGTCGTGCGCTCGCAGGAAGCTGCCCTGGAGGATGTGCGCCTGGAAGGCGCGGACAAGCCAATCGTAGCCGCGGCATTGCAAAACCTGATCGGCGCCAATTTCCTCTCACCTCTGCACATCGACCTTCTCGAAAGCGTTCGATCCCTGACCGCCGAGAATAAAACAGCCCCTTACGCCATCCGCGTGCGCGCGCTGGGGCTGAGTGGCCTCAGCGTGCAGAACGAAGAGCTTCATGTCTCGGTGAACGGTACGGTGGAAATCCGCTAGGTTAACGTCCTGTACCGGATATCGATGGCGCCCGGTATTGTCGGGCCGGCGCACTTCCCGGTGGTCTCAGCGTAGGGCCGATAACAGCAGCATTTGCGGTTCTCGCGCGCGCTCGCGTAGTATGGCCGCACTTCCAGCAGTCGACCCCTTTGACTCTCTGAGCAAACGGCCAACGTTCATGCGCATCTGCCTGCTGACGAACCAGGATCTTCTCGCCGATCCCTTTCCCGCCGGTGACTGGCCGTGCGATCCCAGGCCGTTTTATCCTGACGCGCACTGGGAAGTGGAGTTCCTCGAGAAGTCGACGTCGGTCGAACAGGTCGCTCGCCGCATCCGGCAGGGCTTCGATCTGTTTTTCAACCTGTGCGACGGGGCCGCGGACCAGCAGAGCGTCCCGGGCATCGAGGTCGTGAAGACGCTGGAAGACCATGGCGTCGCCTTCACCGGAGCGACGTCGGAATTCTACGAGCCCACGCGCGAGGAGATGAAACTGGCGTGCCGGGCCGAGGACATCGACACGCCCGCTTATGTCCTGGCGCGCTGCGAGGCCGACATGGAACGAGCCGCCGAGGTGCTGCGCTTTCCTCTGTTCGTGAAGCACTACAGCAGCTATTCCAGCGTCGATCTTTCGCGCCGCTCCCGCGTTTGTTCGCCGGCCGGTCTGCGCCAGCAGACGCGCAAGATCGTCCGTCGCCACGGCGCGGCGCTGATCGAGGAATTCATCGAGGGCACGGAGTGTACGGTCCTCGTGGCCGAGAATCCGGACGACCCCGCGCGGCCGAAGACCTACACGCCGATCCAATACCGATTTCCCGAAGGCGAAACCTTCAAGCATGCGACGATGAAATGGGTGGATTACGACAAGATGGCGGCCTTCCCGGTTGCCGATCCAATGCTCGATGCCCGGCTGCGCGATGTTTCTGCGCGCTTCTTTCTTGCTCTCAAGGGCGCGAGCTTCGGCCGCTGCGATCTGCGTGTCGACCGTAGCGGCAGGATCTTCATGCTGGAAATCAATCCCAACTGCGGCGTCTATTACCTTCCCAAAGACGCGGGTAGCGCCGACCTTTGCCTGGCGCACGATCCGGACGGGCACGTCGGCTTCACGCGCCAGCTGGTCCGGGCGGCATTGCATCGACACCAGCAGCGCGCCGGGCAGCACGTTCGCCGCGCGCATGCGGAACTGCATCGGGCGCAGGTCGCTCCGATCTCTCTCTGAAGCGGCGCCGCGTTGCCGGCCGCGCAGCATAAGCCGGGGCGCCGGACACAAGTCGAGCGTCGTGATGAGCGGGCCCGAGCGATAATGCGGCTTTTACTCTTACCGGAGCGCTCATGGCCGACGTGGCTCAACCCGCCAGCGACACCAAGGAATCCGACAAGAAAATGCGCGAGCGCGTCGACAAGCTCGTCGCGCAATCGGCCAGCGAGAGCAGCGGCTCGATAACGCTCAACGGCAAGTCGCTCGATTACAGCGTCAGCGCGGAATTCCTGCCGGTCGTCGCCGACGGCTTCGACGGCGCGCTCGGCGAACCCGAGGCCGCCGTCATGACGACCAGCTATGCGTTGAAGAGTGCCGATCCACGCAAGCGCGCGGTGTGCTTCGCCTTCAACGGCGGCCCGGGGTCGGCGTCGATATGGCTGCACCTGGGCGCCCTGGGCCCGAAGCGTGTCGTGATACCCGCCGACGGCAGCATGCCGACGGCGCCTTACGCGGTGACGGACAATCCTCACAGCTGGTTCGAACACTTCGACCTCGTCTTCGTCGATCCGCCGCATACGGGCTGGTCCACCACCGCCAGCGTCGACGCGCGCAAGAAATTGCTGTCGGTCGACGGTGACGTCTCCGCGCTGACCGAAGTGGTTCGGTTGTGGCTGACGCGCCACAAGCGTTGGGGCTCGCCCGTTTATCTGGCCGGCGAAAGCTATGGCACGACGCGCGGCGCGGCTCTTGCCGACAAGCTCTTGAGCGTCGGAGTTGCGCTGTCCGGCCTCATCCTGATCTCGTGCGCGATGGATTTGCAGAGCATCGTGTTCTGCCCCGCCAACGATCTTCCGTATTCGCTTTTTCTGCCCGCGTTCGCCAACGTCTCGCAATATCACGGGCTGCTCAAAGGCGCGATCGCAAAGTCACCCGCCGCGGCACGCGCGGCCGCGGAAGCCTTCGTCGACGAGGAATATGTCGCTGCGCTGCAGGCCGGCGCACGTCTTGACGGCAAGCGCCGCAACCGCATCGCTCGCCGCATCGCCGAGCTGACGGGACTTCCGCAGGTGCTGGTCGAAGAAAAGAACCTGCGCATCAGCGAGCTGACCTACTTCTTCGAGGCGCTGCGTCCGCAGGGCCGTATCGTCGGCCGACTCGATGCGCGCGCTTCAGGGCCGATGGCCGCGAGCCGCACGCGCGACTGGGAGTTCGACCCGGGTATCGAGGCCATCGCATCGCCGTATACGATGGCGGCAATGGCGTATTTCGGCGAACAGCTCGGCATGAGCACCGAGACACGCTACGAGGTCCTTTCGATGGACGCGCACAAAAGCTGGAACTGGAACCGCGGCGAAGCCAAGGGCAACAGCTACGCGACGACCAGTCGCGACCTCTCGCGCGCGTTGCGCCGCAACCCGCATCTGAAGGTCTTCGTCGGCAGCGGCCATTACGACCTCGGAACACCGTACAGCGCGACCGACTGGTCGCTGGCGCAGCTCGACGTACCGGCCGACGTGCTAGCGCGCGTCCAGCACCACTACTACGACGCCGGCCACATGATGTACACGCGGGAGGAAGATCTGACGCAGCTCAAGACCGATCTCGTGGCGTGGCTCGACGCCTGAGGCAGCTCAGGATCGCCGCGCAATCGACTTCGCAGCGGCGAGCGTCTTCTTCGGGTTGATCAGCGTGCGGCGGCCGTCAGGCGTCTTGTCAGCGTTGTCGCGGATCAGCGCGATAACCTGCACTGGCGTCAGTTTCGGATTGACCGCGATGATTTTCGCAGCGAGGTTTACCACTTGCGGTGAGGCCATCGACGTGCCCGACTCGGCCACCTTCTCCCCGCCGGGGATCACGCTTTCGACCTGATACCCGTTGGCGTGGACTTTGACGGTCGAGCCGTAACTGGTAAATGATGCTTCGTCTCCGGCCTTGTCGACCGCGCCGACGGTGAGCAGGTTGGGCAGCACGATATCCGCCGGGATGTCCTCGGCAAAGGAAGCATCCTCGTTGCTGTTGCCCGCCGCGGTCACGAACAGGATGCCGGGCGCGCTCGCGAAGGCCTTGGTCAGTGCATTTTTCTGGATGTCGAAGTAATCGCGCGCGATCGCCTTGCGCTCGTCAGGTGTCTTGCCGATATTGCAGAGCTCGAGCTGGTCCTCGACGCCTTTCACGCTGCCGCCCCAGCTCATGTTCACAACGCGCACGCCCTGGTGCTTGAAGAAGTCGACGTACGACTGCGCGTTCTTCGCGTCGCGCAGCGTGAGCTCGCGAGTCGGGCACGGATCCGGGATCAGGTGCCAGTCGAACTCGATGCGGCCGACAACCAGGCGCGCATACGGATTGCCGGCCACCGCTATGCCGGCGACGTGCGTCCCATGCATCCAGTTCCCGGCGAGACTGATCTCCTCGACGAACGCCTTGTACTGGTCCGGCTTGAGGGTCGACATGTAGCTCTTGATCTGGCTCGCCTCCGGGCTGTCGATATTCGACTGCAGGTCGGAGAAGCCCTTGAGGTATGACTTGAGCTCCGGCACCTTGCTCTTCAGCGCATCGGGGATCTCCTGAAGCTCGCCTCTTGCAGGCTCCGAAAAGCGATCGAACGCGATGATCGGCACGCTGCCGTTCGCGGTCGCGAGCTTGTGGGGGAATAGCCTGGTGTCCACGCCACTGTCCCATATCGCGATCTTGACGGGCGCGTAATGGGCGTCGGCGGGCAGCGTCACCGCGCGCGCGGTCCAGATGTCAGGCTTGTCGACCTTGTGCGCGGCGAGGTAGGTAGTAGCGACATCGACCAGCACCGGCTTCAGCGGCAGGATGTATTGGTACGTATATTTGATGCGCACGAGCGCCGGCGCGAGATCGGACGACAGCGAGCCGTTCTTGTCGACGGAGGGCTGGAGCACTTCGCGGACGTTGCCGAACAGGCGGCCTTCGCCGAGCAACTCGGCGCCGGCCTTGGCCTCCTTCACCTGGTTGGCGACCACGTCATAGGGCATATCGGTGAGCTCGCCCTGGATCGACTGCCTGACTGCGCTCCGGTACGTAGCCGAAGTCCGGTCCGGACTGGCTCGCACGCCCGCGACAATCGCCCGGGCGGTGACGCCGGAAAGCAATTTGTCGGCCGGCTTGTCCTCGAGCGCCTTGACCTGCGCGACGCGCGCCAGCGCAGCGTCGTAGTCGCCATCGAGCATGTCGAGTTGCGCGAGCTCGCTCAGGATCTGGCGGGAGGTGGCCTTGTCGTCGATGTCGTACTGCGCCAGGACGCTTTCGAGGTCGCGGCGCAACTCCCCGGCGAACGGCTTGAACTTGGCGTCGTCGCGGACCATGTCCTCGATCTTGCCGTCGAGCTTATAGCTGAAGCGCGGGAGATCGGCCGCCTTGTCGATGCGCTTCTTGGCCTGGGCGGCGGCGCCACCGGCCAGCAGGAATGCGAAGAACAGGATGAGCAGTCTGGCTGGCACGAGGGACCTCCGGGTGGCGCTTCGCCGTGGTGGCTGCGCGATGGGCGGTATTGTACGGGCGGATACTTAAGCGGGCCTTAAGATGCGATGAAGCGCGCTCGGACGCGACGATGCGCGGCGGGACCGGACGGCGCGACGGCCCCACCGCCGTTGCAGCCGGACCCAATCTGATTCAGGCAGATCATCGGGCCGCGCGAAGGCTCCTTCGTTGCGTTATCGGGATTGCGAATCTGAACGCTGANNGACCCGCTGGTTGCTGAGGAAACGACGACACGCGAAGCGATTCATTCAGCTGCAGGAGCCCACAATTCGGCCGCTGACCGAGCGACGAACTGCGATGCGGGTCATTCATCGGTTGGCCAAGTGCGAGAAGTCCGCAATTCGGTCGCCGACCGATCGACGACCCGCGATGCGAGTCATTCATTGGTTTGCCAAGTGCGAGGAGCCCACAATTCGGTCGCCGACCGATCGACGACCCGCGATGCGAGTCATTCATTGGTTGGCCAAGTGCGAGGAGCCCACAATTCGGTCTCGGCTGTCCACCATCCCATCCGCCCGTCCAACCTGCTTCCGCGCGGGGACGAGGAAGTTGTTCGGATGCAGTAGCTTTGGTCCGGTCGATTGGCTGGTCCCCAACCACCGCCCGACTCGCCTGACGGGGACACGCTTCCGTGTGCGGAAAGACGAACTCTGCCGACGCACGGAACTGACCCCGTCCGCTGATTGCGTCCTCGTACACTGCCGACGAGCGAACCGTATTGGCCTTCCGGGAGCGCCTTTCGCGGCGTTGCGCCGTGTTCCGGCCGACGAGCGCAACGAGGACCAGGCAAGGACACGCCAACAGGAACAAAACAAGCGGTCGCAGCAGCACCCACTGCTGCCACGTGTCGAAGTCCGTGATCGAATTCCTTCTCACGATCAATGCACCGACTGTACGCGTCACTGTGAATAGGACGCATAAATTCGCTGGGATCGCATATAAACTTTGTATAAAGATTGCGGGGACTCTCGACGGTACAGTGTCGATGTCAACTGCCATTTCAGACACGACCAGTGAGAGGGAGGCCGTTTACACTTTCTTTACGCGGGACGCTTCGGATTTGATACGGTTTTTATAAAGAATGCCTTACCTTGGTGTGAACCCTCGTTTGAGGATTCGGCCATGCGGGAATCAACCGGCGTCACAGCACACCTCTCGTCAGGCCCGCGGCGCCACGCCGTCACTGTGACGTCGCGCAATACCCTTGCCGACATACTGGAACCAACCGACATCTTGCTTGGACTCGACGTGGCGACGAAGAGTGAAGCACTGCGCGAAATTGCCCGATTCATCGGCGCTCGCCACCAGCTGTCGGACGCGACAGTACTTGCGAGCCTCGTCGAACGCGAAGAGGTCGGATCCACTGGACTGGGCTGTGGGGTCGCCATCCCGCACGCGCGCGTCAACGGACTGGATCGCCCGGTCGCCGCATTCGTCCGGACGCGGATAGCGATCGCCTTCGACGCGCCCGATGGGAAGCCGGTTACCGACATGATTGTTCTTCTTGTCCCGCACGAAGCCACCGACGATCATCTGCTGCTTCTTGCCGAAATAGCGGAGATGTTTACCGACAAGACATTCCGCGAGAATCTGCGCAATTGCGTCGACGCCGGCGAGGTGCGCGCAAGACTACTGGGCGCAGCGGGGCCGTGACCCTCTGAATCTCGCTCGTCCATGACCGATCGCGCCTATTCCTATTATTCGGATGGCGAAAGCTGCTTGTTGGCCGTGTGCAGCAGTGCCGCCTAAGACAGTGGATAGCCTCTCCCCCTCGACGTTGTTCTGGATAGTAATCGCCGCCGCGCTCTTTGCCGCCGAGCTGGGCATCACGGCGATACTTGTGTGCCGGAGCACGAAACCGTCGCGCAGTCGACATTGATCTGCTGGGTCCACCAAGCAACCGAGAGGGACTGAGGCGGACTAACAAAGCGCACAAGCGTGCCGACGCACGCTCCGGGACGAGGATCACGAAGAGTACCGACGCCGGCTGGTGACCAACGATATTCATGGCGGGCTTGCCCCATGGTTCAGAGCCGCCGTCCCCTGCCGGCAAACCTCGGCAAGGCTCGCCCTACACGCCGAGGTTCGTCCGACGGATCGGGCGTGACCGGCGTTGAACAAGTGTGGAGTTCCAGAGGTCAGTGTCGGCCAACTCGCTGCAACGCACGCATGAACAGGCGTGACGTGCGCGCGCTAGGCTGGGTGGTGACGGGCGACGCTTGCTCTGAAATAGCCCGTGTAGCGTTGGGGAGCCGGCGGAGAATGTCCCTTGCAGCGCTCCGTGAACTGGGTGGCCGCTGGCGCGCCGTTCACGCATCTCCCACGGCCGACCATCCCGAGCCGCTCGGGGCTTTGCTGATCGGACAGCTGCCTAACTCCCTATCAAGGGAGCACGAAAAAACGGCCGTCGAGTTTGTCGATAGCCTGCGCGCCTGCTGCCCGGATCTGTATAGCGAGCGCGCACTGCGAAACCGTTGTCTTAGCAGCTGCGGTCAGGCCATCGTAAGTCTCGCGTTCGGTGTAATCCTTGCACACTGGACTTCGTCCGATATCCCGATTGTCGGCGACGCGGCACTCGTAATGTTCGTGATCGCGTGCTGGAGTCTCGTGACGACGATCCAGCTTTGGCGCACTCATCGTCTGGTAAAGCGAATAAGCGAGTTCCGTAGGTTGCGCAGGCCAGTCACTCACGGATCTTCGGCGCAGCCTGAAGATGATCCGTTGACGAGAGCGACGGCGACTCCGGCGACCACTGGCCGTCCTCCCACAGAAGACGATCGTACGTTGTAGTTCAGGATGCCGTGATCTGCGAAAACTCAGGCGGCATAGCATGGACAGACTGACGGAATTGTTGCCTGTTATTCTCGTCGGTCTGTTGACGACCTCGTCGTCCATGGTCGGCGCCGCGATCGGCCTCTATGCGCCGTTGTCACGGCGGGTTCTCGCGTCCATCCTTGCCTTCGCGGCAGGGTCGCTGATCAGCGCCCTCGCCATCGAACTCGCCTTCAAGGGAGCGATGGAGCTTCATCGCCACGGGTTCAACGTCCACTCGGCATGGGGGTTCATTGCCGGTGGGTTCGCGTGCGGCGCCATCGCGTATTTCAGCACCTCGATGTTCCTGGAAAAGAAGGGCGCTGCCGTCCGGCTTCCGACGCAGTTCCGCGAATATGCTCTGGCCCGAAAGCACGAGCAGACGAAGGAGCTGATCGGCCTGCTTGCGAAGTGCGATCTATTACGCCATCTTCCCGCCGAAGCAATCGAACAGATCTTGCCGAGCGTACGCAAGCACCGGGTGAACGCCGGGGCGGTGCTTTTTCGCGCGGGCGACCCCGCCGATGCCTTGTACATCGTCGCCTGCGGATCGGTGGAGGTCATCGCCGATTTGCCCGGCGACGCCGGAAAAGCAGGCACGGTAATCGCCGAACTCGGACCCGGCATGGCATTCGGGGAGATGGGACTGATCAGCGGCGGCGCAAGGAGCGCCACGATCCGAACCGTCTCCGGCGCAGAGTTGCTGGAAATCGGGCGTGAAGATTTCGACGCCTTGATCGCGGCCGATCCGATTATGGCCCGGGCGGTTCAGCGGCTCAGCCACGAGCGAGCCATTCGCAATTTGAGCTCGGGCGGGTCCGATCCATCGACGTGGGCAAGAGTGGCAAGCCGCAGTCTCGAACACATCAGTCGCGTGGAGACCAACAAAATGTTGCGCGAGGCGGGACAGGGGGCGGGCATGGCGATCGTGCTGGGGAACATCCTGGACACGATCCCCGGTTGCCTAGTCATCGGCGCAACCTTCAACGGCCTCGCCAACCTGTCGCTCACACTCATGCTGGGAATGTTTCTCGGCGGTATCCCCGAAGGCGCCGTCAGCGCGGCCATGCTGACACGGGCCGGCTACAAAGCGAAGGTCATTTTTGCATTGTGGGCAGCGGTTCTGCTTGCCGGGATGGTGGCTGCGGCGCTGGGGAAGGTACTCATCGGAACGTCCGCATCGCTCGCCGCCGTGTTCTGTCAGGCCGTTGCCGGTGGGGCTGTTCTTGCGCTCGTCGCGCACACCATGATCCCCGAAGCAAATCATGACGGAGGTTCTCTTGTCGTGCTCCCGACGGTGGCGGGCTTTCTGTTCGCACTGTACCTGGCGCTGCCCGCGGCACTGGTTTGAGCGCCGGACAATGCGATGCCCCGTGGGTACCCGCGGACTGCAAGGACCTGGCGCTCCTCGCCGCGCAATGCGCTGCATGCCTATCGCGCGCGGGACGAAGCTGCAGGCGGCATAGAAATCCACAGCCTCGCCGTGAGAGGATTTCTTGGCTGCCTCATCCTCGCACGTTATGCATGATCGGAGAATCGGACGCTTAGCGAGGCAGCACTTGTGTTATTGCTGATGGGGTGCTGGTCTCTTACGACAACATTTCAACTGCGGCGGATATATAACGTGATCAGGCGTCTTGAGGGCGAGCAAACACCGTCGGTGAGCTGACTGCACCGATCGGCTATTGCTCACGCGCCAGGTAACGACACCCGCGAAGCAGTCGGTCGCGCAGCCTACACGTTGGGGAGCGATAACCCAGTGCGCGCCCTCGACCTCGATGTGAACAAGATCCAGATTGAAGTACCTCCGGCCGATTACGGTGACGAACCTTCGCCGGGTGCCAGCGGAATTCCTGACAGCTCGTCCCAGGGCGACGAAGGCAAGGCGTCTGACGCGCCCGGCGCGGGCACCCCCCGTTGACGAAGGTACCGCTGCCAGAAGCCGCTGGCACGCGACGAGCTAAACCTCTCGCGTAAGAGGCGAATTATTGCAGGCGGCTAGCTGCTGCCCACGTTGTCTGCGCGTAACATCCACGGGGGCAACGTCGCCACGTCTGGACGGCGCTCCCGCTCCGGAACTCTGCCATGAACGCCAGGGCATACCCCCAAACGACCGCTCAGCAGCTCGAACCCGGCTCGCGGCTCGGCTGGATCGACGCGATCGTTGTCCTAGCGGTCTTCGTGTTGTTGTGGCTGCTCGTGGTTTTGACCGGCGACATGCGGGTGCGCTTCGACGAATTACACCCGCCACCGCTCTCGCTCGATGTCGCGCTCATCCCGTACTACACCGCTCGCACGGTATTGCGGATGTTCATCGCCTTCGCCGCGGCGCTCCTGTTTACCTTCACTTACGGCTATGTCGCCGCCAAGAGTACCCGAGCGCGGAAGGTGATGTTGCCGCTGCTGGACATCCTACAGTCGGTCCCGGTGCTGGGGTTTCTCTCGATCACTGTCACCGGCTTCCTGGCGCTCTTTCCGGGCAGCTTGCTTGGCGTCGAGTGCGCCAGCATTTTCGCCATCTTCACGGCACAGGCCTGGAACATGACGTTCGGCTTCTACCACTCTCTCATCACGATCCCGGCCGAACTGCAGGAGGCTGCCTCCGTGTACGGCATGAATCGCTGGCAGCGCTTCACCAAGGTCGAATTGCCCTCGTCCGCGATTGGCCTAATGTGGAACTCGATGATGAGTTTTGGCGGTGGCTGGTTCTTTGTCGCGCAAAGTGAAGCCATCTCCGTCCTCAACAAGAATATCAAGCTGCCTGGACTGGGTTCGTACATGGCCGGCGCTGTGGAAGCGGGAGACACGCGCGCCGCCGTCTACGCCATCGTGGCGATGATCATCACCATCGTGGTTCTCGATCAGGTGCTCTGGCGACCATTGGTGGCATGGGCCGAGAAGTTCAAGCTGGAGCAAACCGAAGGCAAGGACAGCCCCACGTCGTGGATGCTGAATCTGTTACGACGCTCGTACGTGCTGGCGTGGTTTTCCCATCACGTCGGGCGCGGGTTCGGACACACCTCGCAGCGCGCTTCATTGCTCGCCTCGGACCTCACGCAAACGATCTCTGGGCGCACTCCGCCTCCGATCAAGGCGTTGCTACGAATTGCCATGTGGGCACTCACCGTCATAGCCGTGGCGTGGCTCATCTTCGACGCGATTGACATCGCCAAGGAGATCAGGACCGACATGACCGGAACGGAAATGCTGCACGTGGTATGGCTCGGCGTGCTTACCCTGCTTCGCGTCGCGGCCATGAGCGTCATCGCTACGCTGATCTGGACTCCGATTGGCGTTTGGATCGGTCTGCGGCCACGCGTGGCCCGTGTGGCCCAGCCGCTCGCGCAAATCGCGGCGTCGTTTCCGGTGAATATGACCTTCCCGTTCATCGTCGCATTTTTCATCGCGACCCACATCCCGATCAATCTCGGCAGCGTATTCCTCATGGCGCTGGGTACGCAGTGGTACATCTTGTTCAACGTCATCGCCGGCGCGATGGCGATACCCACCGATCTGCGTGAAGCCGCCACGCTGTTCGGCCTTCACCGCTGGCGCCTTTGGAAAACGCTGATCATTCCGGCGATATTTCCGTTCTGGGTTACCGGGGCCGTCACCGCGACCGGCGGGGCCTGGAACGCGAGTATCGTGGCGGAAGTCGCCACGTGGGGCAACGACAAGCTGGTTGCCGATGGCCTGGGCGCGTACATTGCGCAGGTGACCGAGAAGGGTGATCAGCCCGCAATTTATTTCAGCATTGTCGTGATGGCCCTATTCGTGGTCGCCATCAACCGCGTCGTATGGCGCCGCCTGTATGATCTCGCCGAACGCAGGTTCAGACTCGATTGAGTAACATGTACGTCGGCGGGGCCTTGGGCGCCACACCATCGTTGCCGGGAGTGACTGATGTCTGTTGAAACCGTACTTGCTGATAGACCGGCCCCGGAGGTTCCGCGCGACGCCCGGTCGGCTCCGCTCATCGAGTTGCGGCACGTATCGAAGTCGTACTCGGGCGCCGGAGGCGGAGCGCCGGTAACGGTGCTCGACGACATCAACCTCGATGTACGTGACGGGGAAATGCTGGCGCTGCTGGGGCAATCGGGCTCCGGCAAGTCCACGATACTGCGGCTCATGGCTGGTCTGACCGAAGCGTCGCAGGGTGCCGTGCTCAGTCACGGGTCGCCACTTTCCGGCGTCAATCGCCGCCTCGCGATCGTGTTCCAAAGCTTCGCCCTCTATCCCTGGCTCACCGTGCAGGAAAACGTGCAGGTCGGGCTGATCCAGCGGCGTCTCGACACGCGACAGGAAAAGGAAGAAATCGACCGGGCTCTCGAGCTCATCGGTCTGACCGGCTACGAGAATGCGTATCCGAAGCAATTGTCGGGTGGCATGCGTCAGCGCGTCGGTTTCGCAAGGGCACTCGTCGCGCAGCCCGAGGTGCTATGCATGGACGAGCCGTTCAGCGCACTCGATGTCCTCACTGCAGAAAACCTGCGTACTCAGGTGGTTGATTTGTGGCGCGGGTCGGGACACGCCGGCCTGAAGAGCATCTTTCTGGTAACCCACAACATCGCCGAAGCGGTTTTCATTGCAACCCGCATTGTCATCATTTCGTCTCATCCCGGCCGCTTGCGCACTGTCATTGTCAATCCCCTCCCCTACCCGCGCGATGTCAACTCGCGACAATTCATGGCGCTCGTCGATCAAGTGCACGCCGCGATTACGGCATTGGTTCTTCCGGACGAGCCGAGCGACGCGGTCGCTGTGCGTCCCGCCGATGCAGGGCCTGGCCGGGCAGTTGCCCCCGCGGAGGGTCCGCGCGAAGAGGCGACATCGGGTATCAGCGCGCGAGTAGAAACGATTCCGAATGCCCCGGTAGAAACCATCGTCGGCTTGCTCGAAATTCTGGAGGACAGCCAGGAGACGATCAACGTCTTCGATCTGAGCGCTCGGATCGGCAGGGAGTTCGGCGAGACCATTGCGATTGTCAAGGCGGCGGAGATGCTGGGGCTCGTCGACACGCCAAAGGACGACGTAGTCATGACTCAGTTCGGCTGGTATTTTCTTGCCGCGCCTGAGACCGCTCGTAAGACTCTTTTCCGGCAAGCGGTCATGAAATTACGCCTGTTTCAAATGCTTACCGCGCGTCTGGATGCCGCGCCCGACGGACGCGTGGATGCCGGCATCTTTCTGGAGGAACTGGGAACGCTCCTTCCCTACGATCAGCCGCCCAAGCTCTTCCAGACGCTTATCGCCTGGGGACGCTACGCCGAACTCGTGGATTTCGATCAAAACGCGAATGTCGTCTACCTTCACGAGGCGAGCGAAAGTGACGACGACGAAGCCGGAGAGGCCTCGCCTTGAGCAATGCCCGATTGCGGAGCCCGGTCGTGTTGAATGCTAAGAGACTCGAGAAATGAATCCCGTTGGCGAACTATTGGGGATTGACGACATCCAGTTGGACGTCGACGTGCCGGACAAGGCGCGACTGCTGCAACGACTCGCTTCGCTCCTCGCACGACGGCTGCATCTCTCCGACGCCGAGGTTCTGGAAAGCCTGATGGCGCGCGAGCAGCTCGGCTCGACAGGACTCGGTCATGGCGTCGCGATTCCGCACGCGCGAATGCCCCAGTGCAACGCAATGGCCGGCGTGTTCGTACGAACGAAGTTTGCCATCCCCTTCGACGCGCCGGATCGCAAACCTGTTTCGCTTTTTCTCGGGTTGGTTGTTCCGAAACAGCCAATCGAACGCCACTTGCAGCTGCTTGCTACCGCCGCGACCATGTTCGACGACAGGACCTTCCGTGACACGCTGAGAGCGTGTCTGGAGCCACGGACCGTAAGAGAACTGCTTGAAGCGTGGCCGGATTCGTCGACGCCGGGTAAGGCCGCGACTGGTGCAGGGCCCGGAACCTCGGACATATAGCGATGGTCTTGCCATGCCGGCCCCACGAAAGCCACGTCGCCGACGAACAAAGCTCACCGAGCCGCAGCCCCTGCGAACCACCCAGAAAACCGAAAAAGAGCACTGCGCGTAGAATCCGCTTTCCGTGCGTTCTCCTCCCGGGGGTGCCGCCATGAAAATTCGTCATCTGCTGTTGAGCGGCGCGGCTGTCTTTCTGGCGCCTCTGCACGCTGAAACGATCGCCGACCGCTGGAATCTTGGCGAGATCTATCCGTCAGTGGCGGCCTGGAACGCCGACGCGGATAAGGTCGACGCACAGCTCAAGGATCTTGCGGCCTGCAAGGGTCAGCTGGGCAAAAGCGCTGCGCGTTTCAAGCAATGTCTCGACCTCCAGGCCGACCTGACCAAGCGGTACTACCGGCTCGCTGCCTATGCGAGCGAGCAGGCCGCCGAGGACACGGGTAATGCCGCCTACCAGGAGCTCGGCCAGAAATCCGACCTCCTCGGCAACCGGTTAACCGAAGCGAGCGCCTTCGTCGACCCGGAAATTCTGCACGTCGGCAAGGACCGCATTGCAGAATTCCTCAAGAAAGATCCCTCGCTCTCGATCTACCGGTTCCCGCTCGCGCAGACGCTGCGCAAGGCGCCGCACACGCTGAACGACCAGGGCGAGGCGCTGATCGCGAAATTCGGACTGATGGACGGCGCGGGTGGATCGGCCTACACCATCCTCACCAACGCCGATATACCGTGGCCGAAGCTCAAGCTCTCCACCGGCGAAGAGATCACTCTCGACGCTTCGGCGTACACGAAATACCGCGAGCTGCCGAACCGCGACGACCGCAAAAAGGTCATGGACGCCTTTTTCGGCACGTTCAAAACCTACGAGCGCACGCTCGGCGTCAACCTGTATTCACAGCTCAAGCAGGACGCGGTGTACGCGAAGGTGCGCAAGTATCCGGATTCGATCACGCGCTCGCTCGACCGCAACAATGTTCCGGTCGGCGTCTTCGACACGCTGATAGCGCAGACCAACGCCAACCTGCCGACGCTGTATCGCTACTTCCGCCTGCGCGCGAAGATGCTCGGCGTGCCGCAGCTCCATTACTACGACATCTATCCGCCGCTCCTGCACAGCGACGTCACGCTGCCGTTCGAAGTCGGCCGCAAGCTGGTGCTGGAAGCGGTGGCTCCGCTCGGCAACGACTACGTCGATGCGCTGAGCTACGGATTCGACCACCGGTGGATGGATACGTATCCGCGCCCCCACAAGCTGTCCGGCGCGCACATGGACGGGTACGCGTACGACGTGCATCCCTACGTGCTGATGAACTATAACGACGACTACGATTCGGTCACCACGGTGGCGCACGAGTGGGGGCACGCGATGCACTCCTACCTCGCCAACAAGGCGCAGCCGTTCGTGACTTCGCACTACGCGATATTCGTCGCCGAAATCGCGTCGACATTCAACGAAGAGCTTCTGCTGCAGCGCGTGCTCAAGACGGCAAAAACCGACGATGAGCGCCTCTACTACCTGGGCTATGCATTGGAGCAATTGCGAGGGACGTTCTTCCGCCAGGCGATGTTCGCCGAGTTCGAGCGCAACATCCACGCGCGGGTCGACAAGGGCGAGCCGCTGACCGGCGAGGCACTGACCAAGACCTACTGCGATATCCTGAAACGCTACCACGGTGTCCAGGAAGGCGTGGTCGACATCGACGACGCCTATTGCGTCGAATGGGCGTACATCCCGCACTTCTACAACAGCTTCTACGTGTACCAGTACGCGACGTCGATCGCTGCCAGCGCGCTGTTCGCGCAGCGCGTCGGGGCGAACGAGCCCGGCGCGCTTCCCCGCTATCTCGACCTGCTCAAGGCCGGCGGCTCCGGTTATCCGTACGAGTTGGTGAAAAAAGCGGGCGTCGATCTCGCCACGCCGGCGCCGTATCAGGCGCTGGCCGCGCGAATGAACTCGATCATGGACGAGATCGAAGCCATTCTCGCCAAGAAGAAGTGACGGCCGCCACGCCCGCGCCGCGTCAATTGGGCGCGGGCAGCCGCCGGCTGGACACTTGCGAGCCCGACAGGACGTGATCTTCGGCGAAAGCGACCCGCTTTGCGCGGACCAGTTTCTGCGCTTCCAGGCACCAATGCTTCTTGATGCTGAACCACACGTCGGCCGCCCAGAGTATGTTGAACCCACTGACGTCGGCGGGGACCTTGGGCTCGGCCGTTCCCGGCACATAGGCGTTGATCCAGGCGCGGGCCTTCGGGTCCGCCGCGAGCGCGTGCGTGATCGGAACGGTAATGTGGTTGTACGTGATCGGCAGAACGACATTGCGCACCGTGGCCGCTCCGCCGCGCCGGTATTCGCTTATCGATGAGGTGCCGGGAAAGGTCCATGCGATCAGGTCGCCCTGAATCGAAAAGCCGGTAAAGTCATCGACGGTATCGGGAATGGTTCGCAGCTTGAGGAGCATGTCCCATTGGTTGGGCAACACGAATGCGGCGCCGCCTGCGCCCACCGCCGTGCCATAGGTGACTGAAAGTCCCACGACCGGGCGCTTGCTGCCATCCAGCGGATCAACGATGCTGTATCGGTCTTCGGCCTCATCGGTCGCGGCGTCCCATACGGCGACCTTGGGCTCGAACGCGCCGGCCAGCGTATAAAGCACCTTGACCGCCTGCATCCCTCCCTGGCTGTGCCCGACGATCATCGGCCTCACGCCGTCATGCTCGTAATACCAGGCGATCTCGCCGGCAATGCGCTCGCTGCTTCCGTAGGGACTCTGCGAGTACGCGCCATCGGCCGGGTCGCGAAGCTCTTTCTCGGGGTAGCCCATGCCCTCGAGGAACTTCGCAAACGAGCTCATAATCAGATAGGAGGGGTAGACGCTGCCGTGCAGCAGTATGATTCTCGGCGCGGGCGCCGCGGCCAGCGTCGATCGGACGTCGTAATCGGAGACGTGCTCCGGATCGAGCGCGAGTATCCGGTCTTCCAGCGCCGGGTCGAGCGTGAGCGAACGCAGAACATTGCCTCGCTCGATTCTTTGGGCAGACGCTGCGGTTGTTACGCCAGGATTGGTCGCGCAACCGAGGACGCTCATTGCTGCACACGTCGCAAGTATTCCGCGCATCGCGCTGACTGCGGTTCTGCTACGTTGATCTTTGATCATGCTTTCGGTCATCAATCTTTCAGAGTCGACACGATGAGTTTCGACGTGAGAGGCCGCGAGGCCGGAAAATGCGCATCCGAGGTCATGCGCGGGCCCCGTAGTATGCCTGACACCGCGGTTGCCGATGCGTCGACGCTGGCGACTGCAGGTGCCTCGGGCTCCGCATCCGGGATCGATCTTATGCTTGGCTTTGCCACTGCCAACTTCTTAATGTGGACCGAATAAAATGCGTGCGAGTCCTCCGCTAATTGCCATCGCCAGCGCCATGGTTATCGTCAGTGCAGCAGCGGCGGGCGCCGTCGACACCGGCGCTGCGCGCGAAGATCCGTTCGTCTGGCTCGAGGACGTCGACGGCGAGCGAGCGATGGCGTGGGTCAGGGCCGAGGATGCCAGGACCGCCGTCGTGCTGGAGCAGGATGCCCGATATCCCGTTCTGTTCGCCGAAGCGTTGAAAATCGCCGAAGCCAAAGACAGAATCCCCCAGCCGCACCTCTTCGGTGGTCAGGTTCTCAACCGTTGGCAGGACGCCAATCACGTGCGCGGAATCTGGAGGCGGACAAGTCTCGCCGACTATCGAAAGTCCGAACCCGCGTGGACGACCGTCCTGGACCTGGATGCCTTGGCGAAGGAAGAGAAGGCCAATTGGTTCTGGAGCGGTGCGGATTGTGCGGAGCCGGCGGAGCGTCGCTGCATGATCAACTTGTCCGACGGTGGCGAGGATGCGGTCACGCTGCGCGAGTTCGATTTGCGCGCGGCTCGATTTGTCGACGGCGGTTTCTCGCTCCCCCGCGGCAAGCAGGACTCGGCGTGGCAGGACCGGAATACGCTGTTGGTCTCCCGGGAATGGTCGCCGGGCGAGCTTACGCGCTCCGGCTATCCCTACGTCGTCAAGCGCGTCAAGCGGGGACAGCCGCTGTCGGCGGCCGTCGAGGTGTTTCGCGGAACGTCCAGCGATGTTGGCGTCGGTCCTTCGTCCTTCAACGACGGCACTGGTCACCGCGCCCTCGTTATCCGGCGCGCGCTGTCGTTTTTCGAATCCGAACACTACCTCGTCGGAGCGACCGGAACGAGGAAGCTGGCGCTGCCGTCGAAGGCCAGCATCGTTGCGCTCGTCGGAGGCCGCTTCGTCGTAAGCCTTCGTGAAGACTGGACAACTGCCGGAGCGACGTTCCCACAAGGATCGCTGGTGTCGATCGACCTCGCTGCGGCAACCGCTGCGCCCGAACACCTGCGCCCGACCTTGATCTACGCTCCCGGGCCACGTGAAGCCTTCGAGCACGCAGTTGCAACCCGCGGCCACCTGTTGGTCAGCGTGCTCGACAACGTCAAGGGACGTTTGTATGTCTACGCGCCCGAGCCGGGTGGCCAATGGTCGCGACGCAAGCTCGCGCTGCCCGACAACGTGTCGATTCAGATCGTCAATGCGGACCTCCACAGCGACTGGGCATTCGTGAGCGTCACGGGGTTCCTGACGCCGACCAGCCTGTGGCTGGCCGATCTGGCGACCGGCACGCTTGCAACCGTCAAGACTCTGCCGCCGCGCTTCGACGCTTCGCATCACGTCGTCGAGCAGTTCGAGGCCACGTCGACCGACGGAACGCGCGTGCCTTACTTCGTGGTCCGCCCGATCGACATGAAGCGCGACGGCAGCACACCCACGATCCTCAATGCCTATGGCGGATTCCTCGCCTCCGAGACGCCGTACTACTCCCCGGAAACCGGCAAGCTCTGGCTCGAGCGTGGCGGCGCGTTCGTCCTCGCCAATATTCGCGGCGGAGGCGAATTCGGACCGGCATGGCACGAGGCCGGCCTCAAGACCCATCGGCAGCGCATCTTCGACGACTTTACCGCCGTCGCGCGCGACCTGATCGCGAAGGGCATCACGAGCCCCGTCCATCTCGGCATCAAGGGAGGCTCCAACGGCGGGCTGTTGATGGGGGTGCAGTTCACTCAGCACCCCGAGCTATGGGGTGCCGTCGACATGCAGGTTCCGCTGCTCGACATGGTGGGTTATGAGCACATCGCGGCCGGCAGCTCGTGGGTCGGCGAGTACGGCAGCGTGTCGAACCCGGACGAAAAGGCGTTCCTGGCCTCGATTTCTCCTTACGACAACCTGAAGCCCGGCGTTCGGTATCCGGAAGCGCTGATCTGGACGACGACGAAGGACGATCGCGTGGGCCCGCAGCACGCGCGCAAATTCGCAGCGAAGCTGGCAGCGATGGGTGCGCCCTACCTGTTCTACGAAGTCGTCGAGGGGGGACACGGCTCGGGTGCGACGCTGGCGGAAAAAGCGGCGATGACCGCGCGCGAATTTACCTATTTCTGGCGCAAGCTCCGTTAGCCCGCGCGAGGCCGATCGTCGAGGCGCAGCAGGCGCTGCGGACCGAGCTCGGACAGCTGCGAAATTCCCAGCATCGCCATATCGCGCCGAATCTCGTCGGACAGCAGCGTTATGGCGCGATTCACGCCGGCGGCACCGCCGATCGCCGCCGCGTAGCCGAACGGCCGCCCGACAAAGACGAACTTCGCCCCGAGCGCCAGCGCCTTGAGCACGTCGGTACCTCGCCGCACGCCGCCGTCGATCATCACCGGAATGTCGGGGCACGCCGCGACGATGCCGGGCAGCGCGCGCAGCGGCGACACCGCGCCGTCGAGCTGGCGACCGCCGTGATTGGAGACGATGATGCCGCCCGCGCCGGCGTCGCGCGCCATGCGCGCATCGTCCGGATCGAGAATGCCCTTGACGACCAGCGTTCCCTTCCACAATCGGCGTATCAACGCCAAGTGCGTCCAATCGAGCTGGCCGCGCTCCGACCACTCGCGAACCACGCTCGGCGACAGGATCGGCGCACCTCGCGTCGAAAAGTTGTTCTCGAAATGCGGCATGCCGTGGCAAATCAGCGTGCGCAAAAACGTCCCGCACAGCCACCGGGGACGCGTGATGCCGTCCCAGGCAAGACGCAGCGTCGGGCGGAGCGGCGCAGAGAAGCCGGCCCGCAAATAGTTCTCGCGGTTGGGCGCGACCTGCGAATCGACGGTCACCACCAGCGTCCCGAAGCCGGCCAGCGCCACGCGCTCGATCAGCGCCGTGATCTCTCGCACGTCGCCCGGAAGATAGGCCTGAAACCAGGTGCCCTTGCACTCGCGCGCGACGTCCTCGAGGCGGATCAGTGACGAGCCGCTCATGATCATCGGAATCCCGGCCGCTGCCGCCGCCTTCGCCAGCACCAAGTCGCCGCGGTACGCATACAGCGCGCTGATGCCGAGCGGCGCGATGCCGAACGGTGCAGCATAGGCCTGGCTGAAAAGCGAGGTCTGCTGTGTGCCTCGGGAGATATCGATCAGCACCCGCGGAATGAACGCGAGCTCGCGGAATGCACGTCGATTGTCGGACAGGGACGCGTTGGTTTCGGCGGCTGCCGAGACGTAGCCGAATATCGGTCGTGGCAGGTGCTTGCGCGCGGCCGGCTCGAAATCGTCCAGGCAAAAGATGCGCTGTAGTCGTCGCGTCATGAGCGGTGCCTCATTCGAGCGACGGTCGAGAAACCGCCACGTGCGTCGTGATTCGCCGCCCGCGCCAAAGTGCGAACGTCCCCGCCTTTTCGCGGTCGCCGTCGCAGGCATCGCGATAATGGATCTCGCCGATCAGCGCGACGCCATCGTTGGCCGTGTTGCCGACGAAATGCATCGTTCCCGAGCAGTTTCCCGCGGGATAGCGCCAGGCCAGATCGAGGACGAGTGCATCGCCGTCGATGGTTCCCTCGCCGGCACCGGTGACTCGCAAGCCGCGCGTTTGCATTTCCGCTCGCACGATCCGGCCCGACACACGAAGCGTCAACGTTGCCGGCACTCGCGTGCGGTCGAACAGCATGTGCCCTTCATACCTACCCGATCGCGGCCTGAAGGTCCGGGCGCGCGCGTCGCGCCGGATCCAGGCCGGCAATGCAAACGCTACGATGTAGTCGCCCGGCTTGGTGTGCAGGTCCTTGTGCCCTCCGGCAGCGACGACGACGAATTGTCGCCCCGACTCGGTCACGTAGGTCATCGGCGCCGCGTGGACGCCGGCGGGAAGCTCCCACGACCACAGCTCGTTGCCCGATTCCTCGTCGAAGGCATGAAGGCGTCGATCGAGTGCGCCGCCGGCGAAGACGATGCCGCCCGCGGTCGTCAGCGCGCCGCCCAGGCTCGGTGAACCCCAATGCTCGCTTCCGGGCACGGCCGCAAGTGCTTCGATTCGGCCGAACGGAACTTCCCATTGCACCGCGCCCGACTCGAGGTTCACCGCGGTCAGCGTGCCGTAGGGCGGCGGCGTGCAGGGAATATGATCGGGAGCGGCGAGCGGTGTCTGGCGTCGCATCGCAAACGCCGTCCCCGCTTGCGGCGCAATTTGGAAGTCGCGTCCCGTTCGCGCGGTTTCGTCGCGATAGCTCTCCCGCGGTATCAACTCGACGACGGTCGCGATGCGATTCAACGGCAGGAAAGCGAGTTGTCGAATGGGGTCGATCGACACGCCGCCCCAGTTCGACCCGCCGATGTTTCCGGGATAAAGAATCGAACCGCGCAGCGACGGCGGCGTGAAGATTCCCTCGGAGCGCAACGCGGCGATGCGGTCGTGGCACCAGGCCCGCGATTCTGCGCTAATGCCAAACGCGTCGTCCGGCACCAGCGTGATCGGGACCAGCGGCCGCGGAAGCAGCGGCACCGGCTGCGTCGGCCACGCCTCCTCACCCGGAACGTCGCTCGCAGCGACGGGACGCTCCTCGACCGGAAACAGCGGTTCGCCGGTTTCGCGGTTCAGAATGAACAGAAAACCCATTTTGGTCGCTTGCGCGAGCGCCGGAATGACGCGGCCGTCACGGTGCAGCGTGAATAGCACCGGCTGGGCCGGAACGTCGTAATCCCACAGATCGTGATGCACTGCCTGGAAATGCCAGACCAGCGCGCCGGTCGAAGCCCGTAGCGCGACGATCGAATTCGCGAAAAGATTCTGGCCGAGCCGTTCTCCACCATAAAAATCCGGGCTCGCGCTGCCGATAGGAACGAAGATCAGATCGCGGGCGGCGTCGGCGCTGATGATCGACCAGGCGTTGGCCGCACCGGTCGAATGCGCGATCGGGCCGCGCCACGTGTCGTAACCGGGTTCGGATGGGGATCGCGCAATCGGATCCCACGACCACTTGAGCGCGCCGGTTCTCACGTCGAAAGCGCGCACGATGCCTTCCGGCGCCGTCGCTCGCTGGTTGTCGGAGATCGAGGAGCCGACGATGACCAGCTCGCCGACGACGGCCGGTGGCGAGGTGATCGCGTATTCGCCGCGATATTGCGGCGGGTTGGTGAGGCCGCGATCCAGATGGACCTGTCCCTTGTCGCCGAAATCGGCGCAAGGCGCGCCGGTCCGGGCATCGAGCGCGATCAGCCGCGCATCGACCGGAGCCACGAATATCCGCCTCCGGCAGTGCGCGGTGCGAGGACGCAAAGGGTCCAGCCAGGTCGAAACGCCCCGGTTGGTGAAGTCCCCGTAATCGCCAGCCAAGTCGAGCCCGGAATCGAACGCCCACAGCTCGCGTCCCGACGCGCCATCCAGCGCGCGAACGCCGCCGAACGGAGTCGAAGCGTAGAGCACGCCATCGACGAAAAGCGGCGTCGTCTCGTCGCGCGCGACTGCGCCGCCTAAACCGTAGTCGCCCGTGCGATAGGTCCATGCCGGAGCCAGCTTGGACACGTTGTCTCGCGTGATCTCGGCGGCGAACGAATACTTGGTGCCTCCGGCATCGTTGGCATAGGCGGTCCACTCGATCGTCTGATGCGGCCGCGCGGTGCGACGGGCCCACTTGGCCAGCGGATCGCCGGGCGACGCGGCGCCCGCCGACCCCTCGGCCAGCATCGCCGATGCGACACCGGCCAAGATTAGCAACCTGCAGGCACTTGCGATCTCGATGAGGATACCTCTGGCGGCCGACTGCACGTATCTTACCGATTCGGAAGTCGAAGCGCTGACACGGAGACGTGAACCGCGCGACTCGGCCGCGGGCTGCACCAATTACAAAGACGAACGGGAACGAATTACAGCGTCCCTTGCGTCCGCCGTCGTGTCCTGCGGCTAACCCCTTGGCCCGCATGAGGGCGGCGATTGGCATGGCCATTGCTCGATTCGATGTTGGCTCAAGGAGGAGATCAATCATGGCGCCCCGTGCCCGCAAGGAAACTCACGTGTCAGGCTTGCCGAATCCGCCGACCGCGGATGCGCTGGATCCGTCGATCGCGCCTCCCGGCAGCGATGCCGGCGAGGACCAAGACACACCAATCGTTGAAGACGCGCAGGGCGAGATCGGTGACGAGCTGCGGCATCGGATGATCAGCGAGGCGGCGTATCAGCTCTACGCGGAACGCGGATACGCCGACGGCCTCGAGCTCGACGACTGGTTGCAGGCCGAGAACGAGGTCGATCGCAGGCTGGCCGGTCGACGCGCGACGCATTAGACTGCCAATCAGCGGGCACCTCTGCCGACGGAGACTCCAATGGATCGCAAAAAGGCGAGCAATTTCCCTCCTGCCGTCCTGCAGCTCTTCAACGGATACATCCACGGCATGATCAGCCGCCGCGAATTCCTGGACCGGGCGACCAAGTATGCGATCGGCGGCTTCACCGCCACGGCGATGCTGGAAAGCCTGATGCCCAATTACGCCCTGGCGCAGCAGGTGCCCAAGGACGATGCCCGGATCAAGGCCGAGTACTTAAGCTACCCTTCTCCGGAAGGGTCGGGCACGATGCGCGGCTATTTCGTGCGGCCGTCCGGCCCCGCCGGCAAGTGGCCGGGCGTGGTCGTCTACCATGAAAATCGCGGCCTCAACCCCTACATCGAGGACGTCGCGCGTCGGCTTGCGGTCGAGAACTTCGTGGCGTTCGCGCCCGATGCGCTGACACCCGTCGGCGGTTATCCCGGCGACGATGAAAAGGCGGCGCAGCTCTTCAGGAAGCTGGACCCCAGGAAGCGGACCGAGGATCTGATTGCCGCGGCCGGGTTTCTGAAGTCGCGGCCGGAATGCACGGGCAAGATCGGCGCGGTCGGCTTTTGCTACGGGGGTGATGTCGTCAATACGCTGGCGACCCGTATGCCGGATCTGGCCGCCGCGGTGCCGTTTTACGGAGCTCAGCCGAGCGCCGCCGACGCCGCCAGGATCAAGGCGCCGATGCTGCTCCACTACGCGGCGCTCGACGAGCGCGTCGATGCCGGCTGGCCGGCGTTCGAGGCGGTACTGAAGGCCCACGGCGTCAAATATCAGATGTTCATGTATGCGGGCGCGAATCACGGCTTCCATAACGATACGACACCGCGTTACGACGAGGCCGCCGCCAAGCTGGCGTGGTCGCGCACGATTGCATTCTTCAAGGAAAACCTGAAAGCGTGACGGGCGACCAGGCGCGCCCGCGCCGGGCTCATCAAGTCCTGATATCGGCGGCGGCAGGCGACTCGAGCGAATCCCGGACCAGGCAAACGTAGGGAGGGAACTTGCCGCTTGGATGTGGCGGAAATCGGTCGACGAGCGTCAGCTCGAATTGAACATCGGCGCCGAGGATCGAAGCGCCGAGCTTGCTCACCCGCTCGATCTCCTGCGCAGTCGGCGTGCGTGCGGGCTGGATGTTGAGCCGGACATGCGAAAGATCGGGCTGAACGACCTGGTGCTGCGAAACCCAGGCTGCTTCCCTCTCGGCAAGGTAGACGGTGATGGCATACGGATGGACTCGTCGACCGCCCGGAAGGCGCAGATAGTCGACCGCGCGTCCCTGGATGGCGCGCAAGGTGGAAAACGGCTGGCCGCAGCCGCAGGATTCCGTCCCGCGGATCGCGAGGTCGCCGGTGCGATAGCGAACGAACGGCATCGTGTACGAATGCAGCGCTGTCGCCACGACCTCGCCGACCTCGCCCGATCAAACGGCGCGCCCGTCTTCCCCGACGATCTCGAGCAGCACGTTGTCGTCGCAGACGTGATAGCAGTCTTCCCGCGGGCACTGCGACGCAAGCAGGTTGAATTCGTGCGCACCGTAAAAATCGACGAGCGCCGCCGAAAACGCCTCCTCGATCGTGCACCGCGCGGCCGCATCCAGGACTTCACCGCCGCAAACGATGAGCCGCGGTCGGATCCGATGCTGCTGTCCCTGGATCCGGGCCGCGACGTGGCGCAGCGTCGACGGATAGCCGCGTATGACATCGGCGCGGTGTCGTATCAGGTTCTCGACGAGCTCGTGTGCGGGGGCAAGACCGTCGAACTGTTGTTCCCGATGGATGCCCATCGCGTTGCGAAGCCGCCCCGGCCAGCCGCGCCGGATCGGGTCGAGCGGAAGCTGGCTGAAGCGCGCGATACGGTCGAAGATTCGCTGCCCCGCTTGTGCGGATGCCCGCAAGCGAAAGAGGTTCAGCAGATGCTCTTCGCGCGGCGCGCGGTAGATGGTGAATGGCCTGCCCGACGATCCGCTGGTCGTGTGCTGCACCAGTACTCGCACATCGGCGCCATCGACGAGCGTCTCGGCCACCGGGCGGCTGCGCAGATCGTTCTTGCTGATCGTCGGCAACGCTTCGATATGCTGCGTCGTAACGACGTCGGCCGGCTGCAGCCCCGACCAGCGCCAGTGCTCGCGGTAGACGCGAACATGCGTACGGCAGTGCGCCAGCAGCACGCGGAGCTTGCGCAGCTGGAATTCCCGCAAGACCTCCGGATCGGCGTGCGCATGGCGCCACATGCGGCGCAGCGTGTGGGCGTGCTCGAAGGCGAGAAGGCTCCGGGTCCGGAAGTTGGACGTCAAGGACAGTTGCCCCGTGTCATCGAGATCTCCGGCTTGCCTTTCCCGCTGGACGACGGCGGCTATTATTGTTCGGTACCATACAAACTTGACAGTCAGCAGACAACGCTCATAACGTAAGTAGTCATTGATCCACGCAACCTGACTGAATCGAAGTCATGTCGACCGTAAGCGAAAACTTCGCCCCGTACGCCCACGCCGAAAAAGAGCTTTGCGACATTGTCGGCCCGTTGCTCGCCGACGTCATCAAGGAAGTGGAACAGCGTAACGGCATCAAGATCAGGGAACTGCGGGTGACGGTTGAGCCGTCCATGCCAGACGCCCTGTGGACCGGCGCCAACTGCGTGATCGTGCGCTAGCCCAGCATCCTGTCGTACACGTTCTTGTTGATCTGATAGCGGGTGCACGCCGCACCCCGCGCGGGTCGAGCACTGGGCGGATCTTACGCCGTCAGCGCATGCCTTCCGCTGTGCGAGCCAATTCTTTTTCCGTTCCGCAAGCGGCGAAGGGGCCAAGCCGCCGTGCGGCGGTCAGGACTTCGGGCGAAGCGCTGCGTTGTTTCAGTCGGCGGCGTAAGCACTCTTGATGCAGGTCGGAAATTCGGCCGCCGAAGTGGCCCGGCATAGCTTGTCCATTTCCGCGTATTTGGCGGCGACCTGGGCGCGGCACGCCTCCTGTCCGGTGCCCTGTCGGCGATCACAAGGCGCCACGTCGTCGCGATAAGCTTGCACTTGCACCTGGGTCGACGGCAGCGCCTGCGGCTCATCGGCGACCTTGTTGGCCGCGGTGGCGCTGCTGATCGGCGGCACCGCGACGATGAATCCCTGCTTGGGCTCGTCCGCGCCTGCGGGCGGGCTCGCTGGGCCAGCGTGGACGGCGACCGCGAGCATGGGCGCCACCATCAATATCAGGCTTCGAGTCAATACGCGATGCATATCGCCTCCTTTATCCGGGCTGTCCCGGCTTTTACGAGATTTATCGTCGGCTCAAAGCACAGCCGCCGCCATAGTCCCCCGTCTGTTTCGGTCCGTAGATTTTCGAAGCGGCTCGCCTAGGCGCGGGTCCTACGAAGGTGCATATTGCCGTGCCTCCTACGTTCGAATCAGAAGCCGTCCGATACTTTCCGCTCTGATATCAGCGGATAGTTAACCGAGCAGTTCCCTGGGAGGAACCGCGCCCGACGGGCGCGGACCCGCAAAACTTAGAAGGAGGCACTTTCGATGACCAGTCACATTAATCGAATCGTCCTGGGCGCAAGCCTGGCATTGTTCGTCGGCGCAGCCGGCGCGCAAAACACTCCCGACAGCACGTCGCGCACGCCGGCGGAAAAGGGCACGACGACCAACATGCCGGCACAGCCGTCGGAACAACCGACCGACAAGATGTCGGCCGACCCGAACGCTGGAGCACAGAGTGCGGCAGCGCCGAAAAATACGACCCACCATATGCGCAAGTCGGCGAGGCAGCAAAACGAGGCGGTATCGCCCGACGAGCGAAGCTACCGTCAGGCGCTGCGGCAATGCGTGAAGGAGCGCGACGAGTCGCAGCGTGACGCGTGCATCGACAACGCCATCGAACAGCACGAGCCGAACGGCTGACACTTGAGAATTCGCGAAAAACCCCGCCCAGACGGGGTTTTTTTCGTGCGCTATGATCGCGGGCGACGCTGGAGCTATCGACGATGCCCGCCGACGATACCGGTAATTCTCGCGCCACCGAGTTGCGCCCGCTCGACCGCCTGCTCGAGTTGACGACGGCCGGCGCTTCGATACTCGTGCTGCCGGTTTCGCTGTTGCTCTTCCTGCAGTGGCCGCTGCGCGATCTGGGCATAGGGTACTCGCGCGAGGCGAACGATCTCGCACAAACGCTCTGCACTCTACGTCGCCGTCGCGATCACCCACGCGACGCGCCGGCACAGCCACCTAGCGCCGACGCCTTTGCCCTTCGCTACCCGCCGCGGGTGCGCCGCCTGCTGACGCGCATTGCCTCGCTCGTCGTACTCGCGCTGTGGGCGCTATTCATTCTCTACGCGTCCTGGCCGATGGTCATCCAATCGGTCCGCCCGCTGGAGTCCTTTCCCGAAACCTACGACCCGGGCTATTTCGTCGTCAAGCTCGCCATCATGCTTCTCGCGCTGCTGGTGCTGCTGCAAGCCATTCTCGATGTGATACGCGCCGAAACGGCGCCGCCATGACCGGGAGCGAAGGTCTGTGGATGCTCGTCACAGTCGCCGCTGTCCTGGTGGCCACGGGATTGCCCGCATGGATTGTTCTGGTCGGCGTGGCGCTCGGTTTTGCCGCCGGAGGCGTCGCAACAGGGGCTTTGAGCATGCCGCTGCTGACCGCCATGCCGGCGCGAATTCTCGGCTTGCTCGAGCACGACCTGCTGCAGGCGCTGCCGCTGTACGTGCTGATGGGAGCGCTGCTCAATCAGCTGCCATTGGCCCAGACGCTGTTTCGCGCCGCCAGCCGCGCGCTGGCGCCGGTCGGTGCGAATGCGTCCCTGGCCGGGCTGGGCTTGGGGGTGCTGCTGGCGCCGATGAACGGCTCGGTCGGCGCCAGCGCGGCGATGCTTTCTCGCACCGTGCAGCCGCGGCTCGACCAGAGTGGCATGACGCCGGCGACAAGCGCGGCGCTGGTCTGCGTGCCTAGCACGATGGGCGTCGTCGTTCCGCCGTCGCTGGTATTGATCCTGCTGGGCGACGCGATGATGCGAGCGCACACGGAGGCGGTGAACATCACCGGCGCGGCAATCCGCATCATCAATACGCAGGACGTGTTCATCGGAGCGCTCGTGCCAGCGGGGATCCTGCTGGCGTTCTGCATCGGGATCACGTGGTGGAATCGACGGAACAAGGCGCCGACGTCTGCGGTCAAGCCGCGCGATTGGCTGGTAGCGAGCATCACCGCGCTGTTCATCGCGAGCCTGCTGGCTGCGGTGACATTAGGCTATCTCTATGCGGTGGAAGCGGCGGCGGCCGGCGGCGTCGCACTGTTCGTCTACGGGCTGGCGATACGTTCGTTGACTTTCGATGCTCTGCGCGCAGTCTTGCTGCGACACGATGGCGGTCACCGGCGCCCTGTTCGCATTGCTGGTCGCGGCGACGATGTTCACGTTGATCGTGCGCGGTTTCGGAACCGATCGCTGGGTCGCGGCGCTGTTGCAGCAGTTGCCGGGCGGCAGCGTCGAGGCGATATGCGTCGTGTTGCCGATTCTCGCGCTGTGCGCGCTGGTGCTCGACGCGTTCGAATTGATCTTCGTCGTCGTGCCGGTCGTGGCACCACCGCTGCTCACCGTCGTGCCCAATGCGACCTGGGTCGCGGTGCTTATGCTGCTGATCCTGCAGGCGAGCTTCCTGTTGCCATCCTTCGGCTACGCGGTTCTTATGGTGCGAAGCCGATCGCCTCGACCCGTACCGATGGATGCGCTGACGCGCGCGCTATTTGCCCTACCTGGTCGCGCAATTGGCCGTGCTGGCGTTGATCCTGGCAGCGCCGGCGCTGGTGTGGCAGCGAAATTCGACGACGCTATCGCCGCCCGCGGCAATGGAGCCTGCAGGTGGCGACGTGACCGATCCAGTGCCCGACCCCTAACTCGACCTGCCGCAGGACGACACGGCGGGAAAGCCCGCGGGCAAGGACTGACCGGCCGGAGCCGGCGCTTCAGGCTCCGGCCGTCTCCGTGGTGGTCAGCGTGCCGCTCTGGTAATCGCGCACCGTCTGCTCGATTTCCTCGCGCGTATTCATCACGAACGGTCCGTATTGGACGATCGGCTCGAGCAGCGGCCGGCCGGCGAGCAGGATGACCCTGCCGCCGTCGGGTCCGCCGGAGAATTCGACCTCGTCGCCATCCGACAGGATCCCCGCGTGGTGCGTCGCGAGGATTTTCTGCGCGCCGCCCGCGCCGACGGCAACCGAGCCCTCGAACGGGTAGACGAAGGCGTGATAGCCGGCGGGCAGCGCATGGCGGAACGTCACCCCGGCCGGAAGCTCGACATCGAAATAAAGCGGGTCGGTCGTCAGCCCATGGATCGGGCCGGGCGTGCGCTTGCCGTCGCTGTCCAGCGTTCCGGCGATGACTTTTACCCGTCCACCGCCGGCCAGCTCGACCACGGGGATCTCGGTCGCCTGGATATCGCGATAGGCGGCAGCCTTCATCTTTTCCTTGGCCGGGAGATTGATCCAGAGCTGAAAGCCGCGCATGCGGCCGGCTTCCTGCTGCGGCATTTCGGAATGGATGATGCCGCGCCCCGCGCTCATCCACTGCACGCCGCCGGCTTTGAGATCGCCCGTGTTGCCCAGATGATCCTGGTGGCGCATGTGCCCGTCGAGCATGTAGGTCACTGTCTCAAAGCCGCGATGCGGATGCGCGGGGAAACCCGCGATGTAGTCGTCGGGGTTGTCGGTCGAAAAATGATCGAGCATCAGGAACGGGTCGAGGCGGGCCCAGTTCGATTGGCCGAGGCTGCGCTGAAGCTTGACGCCGGCGCCGTCCGAGGTAGGAATGGCTGCGATGACGCGCTGCAGGGTACGTGTAGGCATGTCGTGGTCTCCTGAAAAGCCGATATGGGGGCAGCAGCGAAGACGTCAAGGGCGCCTAGGCGCGGTCATTTGCGTTACGGCGCCCGAACCGGTCTTCACGGTACCATTGGGCGATGACTCGGTCGACCGCGTGGCGGCTCGTACCCGCGCTCGGCGTGACGCAGATCGTCTCGTGGGGCACGCTCTACTACTCGATCGCCGTTCTCGGCGCCAGCATGCGAGCCGAACTGGGCATCTCGGCCGCAATCCTGTTCGGCGCCTACTCGCTGGCGCTGCTGATCTCGGCATTGACAGCGCCTTTCGTGGGCCGCGCGATCGATCGCTACGGCGGCCGGACGGTCCTGAGCGCCGGGTCGGTCTCGGCCGCCATCGCGCTGTTCCTGATCGGGCACGTGCATTCGACGGTCTCGCTTTATCTCGCCTGGTCGGTTGCGGGCGTCGCGATGGCGATGACGATGTACGACGCCGCGTTCGCGACCCTGTCGCAGCACTCGGGCAAGAGCTATCGCAAGGCGCTGACCGCGCTGACGCTGATGGGGGGCCTTGCAAGCACCGCGTTCTGGCCGGCGTCGCTCAAGGGGCTCGAGTGGTTCGGGTGGCGCGATACGCTGGTGATTTTCGCGGCGCTGGAGCTTGTCCTTTGCCTGCCGCTGCATCTGACCTTCATTCCGCCGGGCGCCGGCGCGACCGACCACGGCAGCGCCGGCGCGGCAGAAGGACGCGGCAGCCTGCCGGCGTCCAAGCGCCGTTCGGCGTTCGTGTGGCTGGCGATCGCGTTTGCGTTCAACGGCTTTATCGTCTCGGTCCTGACCGTGCATCTGATCAGCGTTCTGCAGGGCAAGGGATTGAGCCTCGCGACGGCGGTGTGGGTCGGCATGTTCTTCGGCCCGATGCAGGTCACCGGACGTCTGATCGAATTCGCGATCGGCCGGCGCTTCGCATCGCGCTCGGTCGGCATCGCGGCGCTGTCGTTGCTGGTCATCGCCCTTCTGGTGCTGCTTGCGCTCAATGGCCAGGTTGCGCTGGCGCTGCTGTTCGCCGTCATCTTCGGCGGCAGCAACGGCGTAGTCACGATCGTACGCGGCACGGTGCCGGCCGAATTGTTCGGCCGCGCCGGGTATGGGGGCACGCTCGGCAATCTCGCCGCGCCGGCGCTGTTCGCGCGTGCCATCGCCCCGTTCGCTTTCGCTCCGCTGGCGGTCGCGGAATCGGCGATGGTTGCCGGCTTGCTGGCGCTGCTGGCGATGGCGGTGCTATCGGTCGTGAGCTTCGGCTTCGCCATCAAGCGCAGCCAGGAACGCTAGTCGCCGCCCGGGCTCCAATGGCTTGACGGTGGCCGCGCGATGCTCGGGCTATGATGCCGGCTGTCGAAGAAATCTCCACCGAAAGGCGCGACCGCATGACCGCGAGAGACCTGACCTACCTTCCACTGACCGAGCTCTCGCGCCGTCTGGGCGCCGGCGAGACTTCGTCGCATGACATCGTAAGCGCCTGTCTCGATCGCATCGCCGCCTACGATGGCCGCGCGCATGCTTTCATCGACGTCTATCGCGACGCCGCGCTCGATTGCGCAGCCGCAGCCGATCTCGAGCGCAAGGCGGGACTGGTTCGCGGACCGCTGCACGGTCTGCCGATCGCGCTCAAGGATCTGCTGCACATCAAGGGCCGGGTGACGACGGCAGGGTCGAAGAGCTGGCATGGCCGAGT
Organism: Betaproteobacteria bacterium; assembly: GCA_003153475.1. Taxonomy (GTDB): domain Bacteria; phylum Pseudomonadota; class Gammaproteobacteria; order Burkholderiales; family Casimicrobiaceae; genus PALSA-1003. The sequence continues at coordinate 36,673 of PLYT01000005.1, forward strand.
AGCCACCGAAACCGCGACGGCCGTCGAGAGGCTGCTCGCGGCCGGCATGATTCCGCTCGGCAAAACGCACATGGTGGAATTCGCTTTCGGCGGCTGGGGCCGCAACGAGCCGATGGGGGCTCCCTGGAACCCGTGGGACACGCGCAGGCACCGCGTCGCCGGCGGATCGAGCAGCGGATCCGCGGTGGCGGTCGCCGCGGGCTTGGCACCTGCGGCAATCGGCTCCGACACCGGCGGATCGATTCGCATCCCGGCGGCGCTGTGTGGATTGACCGGGTTAAAGCCGACCTACGGCACGATCAGCCTCGCCGGCGTCGTACCACTGGCGACGACGCTCGATTCGCTCGGCCCGCTGGCGCGCACCGTCGAGGACGCGGCGCTGCTGACCGCCGCGATGGCCGGCCCGGACCCACGCGACGCCGCCACGCTGACCGTGCCCCGACTCGATTTCGATCCGGTGCTCGCCGGCGCTCCCGACGTGCGGCGGCTGCGCATCACCGCGATCCCGGCCGACCAGCTGCCCCCCGATACGCTGCCCGACGTGGCGCGCGCGTTGCAGCAGGCGATCGCCGTGCTGCGCGAGCAGGGCGCGCTGGTCGATGAAGTCCGCGTGCCGATCGATTTCGAGGACCTGATGTTGCGTAATGGCAGGATCATCGCCGCCGAGGCGTGGGCGCTGCACCGCGCGTATATCGAGGACCCGAAGCTGCCGATCGATGCCTGGGTGCGCAAGCGAACGATCGGCGGCAAGGCGTTCAGCGCCGCTGACTATATCGACGAGTTGACCCGGCGCAAGCGCGCCGCCGCGGACTTCGCCGCGTGGATGCGCGGCCGCGACGCGCTGCTGACGCCGACCTTGCCGATCACCGCGACGGCGATCGAGGAAGTCGACGAAGTAGCCACGCCGCTGGCGACGTTCACCCGTGTGGCCAATTACCTGGGCATCTGCGCGCTGTCGCTGCCGGCAGGCATGTCGGCGGATGGGCTGCCGGTCGCCGTGCAGCTCCTGGGCGCGCCGTTCGCCGAAGCGACGCTGGTCCGCGCGGGCCGCGCGTTTCAGCAGGCAACCGACTGGCACTTGCAGCGACCCGATCTGGCCGCGTGGGAGAGCGCCCCGCACGCGTGAGCGTCGCTGATGCGGCGTCGCGCCCAGGGATTCGGTCCTTGCTCGTATGACACGCTGACCCGCAGCAACGGCGCGCGCATTCTGGGCTTGTGCCCGTCGGGCCTGGCCACATCCAGCGTCTTCCGCACGCCAAGGTCGCCTCCGTGGTGCAGTCCCGGTTGATCGAAAGGCTCGGGGTCGCACAAGAGTGGTGCTTGGAAAACGGCAGCTGCAAGGCAATAGTGCATCTTCGGCCCGCATCCGGGGGCCGCGATCGTAGCAAGTTTCTGTTATCCGGCATATTCCTGGAATATCTGGCCGCTGGCATGCCGCTTGCGACTGGAAAATGCATGACGATGCGCTGGCGGCCGGAAGCGCGATGATCGCCGATGGGATTGAGCGTTCCGTCCGGCTCGCTGCCGCGGCCGCGCTGCTGGCGTTCTTCGCGCGCTGCCGCGGCAAGGCGCCGCCGGTTTCGCCGCTCGATCGTCAGCGCCCGGCGCGACCCCACCCACGGTGCGACGAGGCGTCGCGCCAGGCATTCGAGCGCGATCGCCGGCGATCGCCTTGGGCCGACGTGGCCTGGTCGCTCGTTATTCTGGTTTTGCTGACGCTCGTCGTCTATGCCGAGCTGCACGGAGCGAACATCCTGTCCGAACTGGACGATCTCGGCTTGGCACCGGGCGGTTACTAGGCCCGACCCGAAGCGACTTTAGAGCGCCAGCGCCACCCGCGTACCCTGATCGATCGCACGCTTGGCATCGAGCTCCACGGCGACGTCTGCGCCGCCGATCAGCCTGGGCCGGATGCCCGCCGCTTCGAGCTCCGCGACCAGATCGCGGCGCGGCTCCTGCCCGGCGCAAACGACAACCGTGTCGACATCGAGCGTCTGGGGCGTGCCATCAACGCGGATGTGCAGCCCCGCGTCGTCGATCGACTCGTACTCGACACCGGCAATCATCATCACACCGCGGCGCTTGAGCAGCGTGCGCCGGATCCAGCCGGTGGTCTTGGCAAGGCCCGCGCCGACCTTGCTTTCCTTGCGCTGAAGCAGCCACACCTGTCGCGGATGCAGCGGCTGGTGCGCCGGTGCAGGCTTGAGGCCGCCGCGCGCGGCATAGCCCAAATCGATGCCCCACTCGTCGCGAAATGCCGCGATCGCGGGATCGTCGGCGCGCCCATCGCTCAGATGACCATCGGCCGGCGCCCCTGCGGTAAGAAGCTCTGCGACGTCGAAGCCGATGCCGCCGGCGCCGATGATCGCGACGCGGCGCCCTGCCTGGCGGCGCCCCTCGACGACTTCGACGTAGCTTGCGACCTTGGCGTGTGCGATGCCCGGAATCACCGGCGTTCTCGGCACGACGCCGCAGGCGAGGATCACCTCGTCGTAGCCTTCGAGGTTCTGCACCCCGGCCCGATGACCGAGCTTCATCGTTACGCCCAACTGCGCGAGCCGCACGCGAAAATAGCGCAAGGTCTCGGCGAATTCCTCCTTGCCCGGAATGCGGCGCGCGAGATTGAACTGGCCGCCGATCTCGAACGCGGCATCGAACAGGGTCACGTCGTGGCCGCGCTCCGCGGCGGTCAACGCGCAGGCCATCCCCGCCGGACCCGCGCCGACGACGGCGACCTTGCGTTTTGGCGCGGCAGGCGTGAAGACGAGCTCGGTCTCGCGACATGCATACGGATTGACGAGGCAGGTCGCCGTCTGCCGCTCGAATATCTGATCGAGGCAAGCCTGGTTGCAGCCGATGCAGGTATTGATTTCATCGGCGCGACCCTGCGCCGCCTTGGCGACGAAGTCGGCATCCGCTAGGAAAGGACGCGCCATCGATACCATATCCGCGTCGCCACGCGCGAGCACTGCTTCGGCGGTGGCCGGATCGTTGATGCGATTGGTCGTGACCAGCGGTATTTTCACCGCGCCCTTCAGTCGCCGCGTCACCCAGGCAAATGCTGCGCGCGGCACCATCGTCGCGATCGTCGGGATCCGCGCCTCGTGCCAGCCGATGCCGGTGTTGATGATCGTCGCCCCCGCAGCTTCGACCGCCTGCGCCAGCGCGACCACCTCGTCCCACGAGCTGCCACCATCGACCAGGTCCAGCATCGACAAGCGGTAGACGATGATGAAGTTCGGCCCGACCGCCTCGCGCGTGCGACGGACGATCGCGACCGGAAAGCGGATCCGGTGGAGGAACGAGCCACCCCATTCGTCGTCGCGCAGATTCGTCTGCGGCGCGACGAACTGGTTGATCAGATACCCTTCCGAGCCCATGATCTCGACCCCGTCGTAGCCGGCGCGCTGCGCGAGCACCGCGCAGCGCGTGTACGCGGCGATCGTGCGGCGTACGCCCCAGCTCGATAGCGCACGCGGCCGAAAGGGCGTGATCGGCGACTTCAGCGCCGACGGCGCGACCGCAAGCGGATGGTACGCATAGCGGCCGCCGTGCAGGATCTGCATCGCGATCCGGCCGCCGACGGCGTGCACTGCGTCGGTCACCTTGCGGTGCTTCGCCACCTGCCATGCAAACGACAGCTGCGAAGCGCGTGGATCGATCCGTCCGCTGAAATTCGGCGCAATGCCGCCGGTGACGATCAGCCCGGCACCGCCCCTGGCGCGCGCGGCGTAGAAAGCGGCGAGCCTGGCAAAGCCGTTCGGCGCTTCTTCGAGCCCGGTGTGCATCGAGCCCATCAGCACGCGATTCTTGAGCGTGATGAAACCGAGCGGCAGCGGAGCCAGAAGATGCGGGTAGGAAGCCATGGGTGCCGGTCTCGACGAGCGCGCCGTCAAGGCCGACAGCGTAATCGATTAGCCGGGACTTGCGACAAGGATCGCGGCGGGCCGTCCGCCGGACCTCGACTTCAGACGACGCGGCGCAGCAGGCCTGGATCGCGCGCGGCTCGTGTCCAGACCGAGGCGCGCATCCACGCGACCAGGTCTGCCGCTACCACCGGGCGGCTGAGCAGGTAGCCTTGGACCATGTCGCAGCTCAAGCCCCGCAGGCGCTCGACCGTCGCTTCGTCCTCGACGCCTTCCGCGACGACCACCAGGCCCATGTTGTGCGCGAGGTCGATCGTCGAGCGCACGATCACCGCATCGCTGGTGTCGCGTGCCATCCCGAGGATGAACGTCTTGTCGATCTTGAGCTCGTGCACCGGCAGCCGGCGCAGGTAGGCAAGCGACGAGTAGCCGGTGCCATAGTCGTCGATCGCCAGCCGGCAGCCCAGCGCATGCAGCCGCCGCAGATTGTCGATCGCGTGATCCGGATCGTCGAGAATCGCGCTCTCGGTGATTTCCAGCGTAATCCACTGCGCGGCGCAGCCGTGTTCGTGAAGCAGTGCCTCCACCCGGTCGGGCAACTCGAGGTCGACCAGGTCGCGCGCCGAGATGTTGATCGACACGTTCATCGGCAGGTCGTCGCTGTGCCAGGCGGCGCATTGCGCGATCGCGCGGCTCATCACCCACTGCGTGATCGCGCGGATGTATCCGGTCTGCTCGGCGAAAGCGATGAATTCGACCGGGGAGACCAGACCGCGCGTCGGATGCCGCCAGCGCACCAGCGCCTCAGCGTGCATCTCGCTGCCTCCGCGCAGTGCAACCTTGGGCTGATAGAAGAGCACCAGCTCGTCTTCGTCGACCGCCTTGCGCAAGCCGCTCATCAGCGACAGGCGTTCCTTGCTGTGCTGGTCGTAGCGCTCGTCCCAGAGCGCGATGCCGAGATTCTTGCGCTTGGCCGCGTACATTGCGGCGTCGGCGTGGCGGAGCAAGGTCGAGCGTTCGCTGCCATGCTCGGGATAGATCGCGATGCCGATGCTGGCGCGCACGTCGACGACGTGGCCTTCGGGCGTCATCGGCATGTCCAGCGCGTGCAGCAGCGACTTGGCGACCCGCTCTGCCTGAGCCGCGTCGTCGCCCGGCAGCAGTATTGCGAACTCGTCGCCGCCGAGGCGCGCGACGGTATCGGTCGGCCGCTTGAGCACGAGCTCGAGCCGGGACGAGACGGCCCGCAGGATCAGATCGCCGATCGAATGGCCGAGCGAGTCGTTGACGTCCTTGAAGTGATCGAGGTCCATCAGCAGCACCGCGACCGGCATCCCCAGGGCGGCGGCACTGAGCAGCGCCTCGTCGAGGCGGTCGTTGTACAGCGCCCGGTTCGGCAACTGCGTCAACCCGTCCCGGTAGGCCAGATCCATGATCCGCGATTCGCGGCTCGCGATGTCGTCCTGCATGATGCGAAAAGCGCTGGCGAGATCGCCGATTTCGTCGGTGCGCGACACCGGTGGAGCGGTCGAGTAGTCGCCGGCGGCGATGCGCAGCGCGATGCCGGCCAGGTCGTGCACCGGGCGCGCAATCCCCCGGGCGATGACAATACTCGCGAACACCGAAATGATCGCCCACAGCAGCGAGATCAGCGCCATCTGGTGTTGCAGGCGACGGAACGGCTCGAGGGCCGGGTACAAGGGCTGCTGCAGCACGGCGACGACCGCCGCGTCCGCCAGCGTCGGCAGTTGCAGGACACGGGTGATCGCCGTGTCGCCGTAGGCCGCATTGCCGTCGGCATCGGCTTCGGCAAAGCGATCGGACGCCATGTCGGCGCGCAAGTCGGTGCGATCGGCCAGCGCCAGCGTGCTGGCCTGAAGCTTCCAACCATCGTTGGCGCGCCGGCTGAAAAAAGTCACGTCGAGCCCCGTCAGCCGCCGTAATTCATTCGTCAGCGGGTCGTTGACCCGCTGGCCGACGACTGCCCACGCGATGGGCACCGGAGCCAGCACCGGAACGACGACCAGCTGGTAGAGTTCGCCGCGCAGGACGACCATCGCGGTCGCCTGTTCCAGAACTTCGGCCTGATCGAGGAGACGTGGCAGCGCAAAGGGCTTGCCCGTGCCGATGTCGAGCGTGTCGCCCACGACTTTCTGGTCGAGACCGACGATCATCACCAGTGGCGCCTCGATCCGCTTGCCGTAGTTGACGAGCACGGAGCCGATGGTGTCGTGATCTCCGGTGGCGATCACCTCGCGGAACGCATAGTCGGCCGCCATCAGGCGCGCGCCCTGGACCAGGCGCTGCGCGTCCTGCTCGAGCAGGCGGTCGAACACGCGTGCGCCGGCGACGACTGCGGCGCCAACGGTGCTGCGTGCAGCGTTACCGCCCACCGTGTTGATCAGTACGAAGCCGCCGACCTGGACGACAAAGATCAGCAGCAGGAAAAGCGCCAGGATGCGCCTTTGCAGGTTGCGCATCGGCAGCGCCCACAGCCGTTTGAGTGTTGTCGTCATCGTGCGCCCGGCCCGTGGCCGGCCCTCGACCCACCGGCCACCATCGCTGCGATGCCGCCGCGATCACTGCCGCGCACCGGCACTTCGGCGACCAACGCCGCCGCTCCTGGTCGGCAAAAAATGACCCGCACCCGGTCCTTCGACCCGGCCTGCCTCCGAATATGACTATTTAATATCATATTATTCAATAAGTTACAGACAACAACTGCTTCGTTCAGCCCCCCGGCTTTCCGCCTCGCATCAAAAGTGCTTGTGCACCACGTGTTGCGAGCCCATGACTAAGCAAGTTCCCTGCCGCCGATAGCGATGAATGCCATGCCAAATTTAGATCCCGCTCGCCGCGTGCGACGCACCGCGCGTCGTCGCCGCGTCGCGGCGCCTTGGTGGCTGTCCGGGATAATGCTGCTCTGCGCCGCCGGACCGGCCTGCGCCGAGTGGTTCTACGACGTGCGGGCGGGCGGCATGTACGACGACAACCTGACCCGGGCTCAGCAGGCGGCCGATGTCCGCGGTGACGCCGCGGCAACGCTGGCCGCAGCCGCAGGATGGTTCGTCGCGCCGACGGGCGCCGATGGCGTCACGCTGTCACTCGACGCGAACAGCGAGGCCTATGGACGCTTTCATGGACTGAATCTGATCTCGATCGGCGCCGGCGCGGGCTATCGCCACAAGTTCGGGCTGGGCTCGGCGGCCCCCTGGGTATCGGTCACAGTCAAGGCGGCGCACGACGATTATCGCGGCGACATTCGCGACAGCGATCGCTTCGAAGCCGGCGTCGAGGTCGGACGGCGCCTGAGCACGGATTTCGACGCCTCGTTCGGCGTCGCGGGCGACCGGCGGCGGCCCCGCAACGATAGCCCCGTCGTGCCCGGCATTTCCGGCAAGATATTCGATTTGCGCGGACAAAGCGTGTTTGCGCGCGCTGCGTATGACGTCAGCGACCGGCTGCAGGTCGGCGGACGCCTGTCGGTGCGCCGCGGCGACATCGAGTCGACGACCCGGCAGAATATCGACATTTTCCTGGCCTCCGACGCCATCGCGGCGGACCCCACGTTTGGCAGCGATTTCTACGCGTACCGGCTGCGGGGCACGACCAAGACAGTCAACCTGAATGCGAGCTGGGCCCTGTCGGATCGCTCCTCGATCAACTTCGGCTACGCGCTGGCCAGCACCGCCGCCTACGACGACCTCAACTACTTGAGCCGGGTCGGCTCGATCCTGCTGGCCTTCCACTTCTGATCCGACTATCGACGATGGAGACTTCCCGCATGCGCATCCTCTTTGGCCTCGCCCTGTTCGCGCTGACCGCGCAGACGGCGCTGGCGCAGAACGAGATCGTCGCCACCGTTCTCGACGACAATGGCAAGCCGGTGGCCGATGCGGTCGTCGTCGCCGTCCCGGCCGACGGCGGCATACGCCTGCCGACCCGACGCGACGCGGTCGTCGACCAGGTCGACAAGGAATTCACACCGAAGGTCAACGCGATCCTGGTCGGCACGCCGGTGATCTTCCCGAACCACGACAACGTCCGGCACCACGTCTATTCGTTCTCGCCGGCCAAGCGCTTCGAGCTGCCGCTCTATGCCGGCGTGCCTGCGCAGCCGGTCGTATTCGACACCCCGGGCGTCGTCATCCTCGGCTGCAACATTCACGACTGGATGGTCGGTTACGTCTACGTGTCCGAATCGCCGTATTTCGCCAAGACGCGCGCCGACGGCAAGGCGGTGATCGCCGACGTGCCGGGGAAAACCTACATCGTGCGCGTATGGCATCCGCAGCTCGAAGGCTCCGAAGCCATGACCAAAAGAACGGTCGACCTTTCCGCAAAGCGGCGGGTCGACGTCGAATGGGCGTTGAAGCTCAAGCCGGAATTGCGCATGCGCCGGTCGCCCGTCGGCGACCACAGTGGGCACTATTGACATGTGTGCGCCAAGCCACCAAACTCGCGCCCCGATGAAATGCCGTAACGGGAAAGGCTGACGATGGACCGCCGCCTGGATTGGATCGCCTCGAACGGGCTGCTCGCTGCAGGCTTGTATTTTGCCATCGTTGCGCAGGTCGGTTGGGCGCAGTACGCGATCACGGCGTTCACCTGGTGGATGCTGGCCAACTGCGCGACCGCGCTGATCGGCGGCCCGGGCTCGCGGCCGGTCAGCCTGCCGACCGCTCCACCGCTGCAGGCGATGGTGTTCGATCTCGGCGTCCTGGCCGTCATGTTCGTCGCGCATTGGTACTGGACCGCGTTCGCCTACGCCATGATGAGCGGCTGCGCGGTGCTCATCAGGGAACGCACCCCGAGCAAGCGCTGACCGTTCGCCACCGCGCGGCCGAAAGCGCCGGCGTTGACGCTGCACGCGTCAAGCGAAACAATCGGGGTTCCGGCCTCGTACTGCCGGTTTCCCACTCCGAGGAACTTTCCCGATGTCGCCGGACTCAGCGGCCGCCCGCCGCGATCAGTCATTCCATCTGCACCCTTCGACCAACCTGCGCACGGTCCTGAACGAGGGACCGCTGGTCATTGCGCGCGGCGAAGGCGTCTATGTCTACGACGATCAGGGGAAGCGTTATCTCGAGGGCATGGCCGGCCTCTGGTGCGCATCGCTCGGATTCTCCGAGCGACGGCTGGCCGACGCCGCCTATCGGCAGATGTGCGAGCTGCCGTTCTACCACAGCTTCGGCGGCAAGGTTCCGGCCATCAGTACGGAGCTCGCCGAGCGGCTGATAGGCATCGCTCCGACCGGCATGGGCAAGGTCCTGTTCGCCAATTCGGGATCCGAGGCGAACGACACGGCGATAAAGCTCGCGTGGTACGTCAACAATGCGCTCGGCCGGCCACGAAAGAAGAAGATCATCTCGCGGCAGCGCGCCTACCACGGCGTGACGATCGCCACCGGAAGTCTGACCGGCCTTGCCTTCGCCCACGACGACTTCGATCTGCCGATCGCGCGTATCCTGCACACCGACGCGCCGCATTATTACCGCGGCGCGCACGCAGGTGAAAGCGAGGAAGCGTTCGCCGCTCGCCTTGCCGCCAATCTCGAAGCATTGATCCTGCGCGAGGGTCCCGACACGGTCGCGGCGTTTTTTGCCGAGCCTGTCATGGGCGCGGGCGGCGTCATCGTGCCTCCGGCGACCTACTTCGATCGCATCCAGCCGATCCTGAAGAAATACGACATCCTGTTCGTCGTCGACGAGGTCATCTGCGGCTTCGGCCGCACCGGCAAGATGTTCGGCTCGCAGACCTTCAACCTCGAGCCCGACATGATTACCGTCGCCAAGGCGCTTTCGGCGGGCTACCTGCCGATTTCGGCCACGCTGGTTTCGAATGCGATCTATGAGATCCTGCTCGCGCAAAGCGACAAGCTCGGCATCTTCGGCCACGGTTACACTTATTCGTCGCATCCGGTCCCGGCCGCCGTCGCGCTCGAGACGCTGAAGATCTACGAAGAGCGCGACATCGTCGCCGCCGTCGGGCGCGTCGGTCCGCGCCTGCAGGCGGCGATCCGGAACCACGCCGCGCATCCGCTGGTCGGCGAGGCGCGCGGCATCGGCCTGATCGGCGCCGTCGAGCTGGTTCGCGACAAGGCGACGAAGGAGAGCTTCGCGCCTAAGGCCGGCGTAGCCGCGTACCTGGTCCGTCGCGCCCAGCACCACGGCGCGATCTTTCGCAACATGCCCGGCGACATCGTCGCATTCAGCCCGCCGCTCGTCATCAGCGATGCGGAGATCGACGACATGATGGAATGCTTCGGCAAGGCGCTCGACGAAACCTGGGCGATGGTGAAGGAAAAGGGACTCGCGTAAAGCCCGGTGGCCAGCCTTGAGGCACCGGTGCGGCGCGCGCGTTGACCGTATGCCCGGCGACGAACGATGATTGGCTCCATCCGCGAAGGCCCGGCAGCATGAAAACATCCGAACCCATCGTCCGCTTCGTTGGCGTCGAAAAAAGCTACGATGGCATCACCCGCGTCGTTGATGATCTCGACCTCGATATCGAGCGCGGCGAGTTCCTGACCTTGCTGGGGCCGTCGGGCTCGGGCAAGACGACGACGCTGATGATGCTCGCGGGCTTCGAGGCACCGACCGGCGGGCAGATCCTGCTCGAAGGCAAGTCGCTGTCCCACATGCCGCCACACCAGCGCAATATCGGCATGGTGTTCCAGAACTACGCGCTGTTCCCGCATATGAGCGTCGCCGAAAACATCGGTTTCCCGCTGTCGGTGCGCGCAGTGGCTGCGGCAGACCTCGCCGCACGGGTCGAGCGCGCGCTCGACATGGTGCAGCTGGCCGGTTTCGGGGACAGGCGTCCGGCGCAGCTTTCCGGCGGCCAGCAACAGCGCGTCGCGGTCGCCCGCGCGCTGGTCTTCGAGCCGAAGCTGATCCTGATGGACGAGCCGCTGGGCGCGCTCGACAAGCAGTTGCGCGAGCAGATGCAGCTCGAGCTCCGGCGCCTGCACCAGCGCCTGGCCGTCACGATGGTCTACGTCACCCACGACCAATCCGAGGCGCTGACGATGTCGGATCGCATCGCGGTGTTTCACCGCGGCCGGATCCAGCAGCTCGACACGCCCAAGCAAATGTACGAATACCCGAGGAGCGCCTTTGTCGCCCGCTTCATCGGCGAGAACAACCGGCTCGAAGGCAGCACCGAGTCGACCGCCGACGGCCGCTGCACGATCCGGATAAGGAACAGCGAGACCCGGATCGAGGGCACGCTGGTCGAGCCGGTGCAGGACGGCGGCGCCGTCACCGTTTCGCTGCGCCCGGAGCGGGTGCAAATACACGTGGCCGGGCATACAATCGGCGCACGGCGCGGCTGCAGTCTTGCCGGCACGCTGCGCGAAATCGTCTACCTCGGCGACCACGTCCGGGCGCGCGTGGCGCTCGACGGCAGCGAGGACTTTACGGTGAAGCGCCCGATCAGCGAGGCGCATGCAATACCCGATGTCGGCGCGGCGGTGGAAATGCAGTGGCAGCCCGAACACTGCCGCGTCTTTGCGCAGGAAAACTAAGTCCAGGAGATCACCATGTTGAACAACAGATTTGCCGCGGTCGCGTTGGCCGCCGTGGCGTCGATGCTGTCGGCAACGGCGCTTGCGCGCGACTTGGCCGTCGTGTCGTGGGGCGGCGCCTATCAGGATGCGCAGCGCGAGGTCTATTTCAAGCCGTTCATGGAAAAGACCAAGATCACGATGACCGAGGAGAACTGGGATGGCGGTGTCGGCACGCTGCGCGCCAAGATCCAGGGCGGCAACAACAACTGGGATGTCGTGCAAGTCGAGTCCGAGGAACTGCTGCTCGGCTGCGAGGAGGGCCTGTACGAAAAGATCGACTGGGCGAAGCTGGGCGGCAAGGACAAGTTCCTGCCCGATGCGGTCAACGACTGCGGCGTCGGCGCGATCGTGTACAGCTTCATCCTGGCCTACGACGGCGACAAGATCAAAGGGGACACCCCGAAATCGTGGGCCGACTTCTGGAACGTGAAAAAGTGGCCGGGCAAGCGCGCGTTGCGCAAGGGCGCGAAGACGACGCTGGAAATCGCGCTGATGGCCGACGGCGTCGCGCCGAAGGATGTGTACAAGGTCCTCGGGACCCCGGCCGGCGTCGACCGCGCGTTCAAGAAGCTCGATCAACTCAAGCCCGATCTGGTCTGGTGGGAAAAGGGCTCGCAGCCGCCGCAACTGCTCGCCTCGGGCGAAGTGGCGATGACCGACGCGTACAACGGCCGGATCGCCGCGGCCAACGACAAGGACAAGAAGAACTTCAAGATCGTCTGGCACAACAACCTGTACACGATCGATTCGTGGGTGATCATGAAAGGCTCGCCGAACAAGGCGCAGGCGGAAACCTTCCTGCAGTTCGTCAGCGATCCGCAGTACCAGAAGAACCTGCCGGAAAAGATCACCTACGGTCCGACGACCAAGGCCTCGACCGCGATGATCGACAAGAAGGTACTGCCGGAGCTGGCGACCGCGCCGCAGAACATCGCATCCGCACTGCCGATCAACGACAAGTTCTGGCTGGAGAATCTGGACAAGCTTTCGCAGCGATTCAACGCCTGGGTCGCCAAGTAACCGGCAAAGGCGGGCGATAGCGCGATGCTGACCGGCGCGGCGGCGGCAGGACACGCTGCGCTGGCGAGCGTCGACGACGACGCGATAACGCTGCGCCGGGCGCTGCGCAAGAGCCGCCGTCGCGAGCAATGGCGCGCGGCGGCGCTGGTGCTGCCGCTGTTCGTCTTTCTCGCGGCATGCTTCGTCGTACCGATCGGCGCGATGCTCGCGCGAGGCGTCATCGACACCGACGTGGCGCGGATCCTGCCCACGGTCACGGCGGCGCTCAAAAGCTGGAACGGCAGCGGTCTGCCCGCCGAGTCCGCCTACCAGGCGCTGATCGCGGACATTCGCGCCGCGCGCGGCGCGGGCACGCTGGCGAGTGCGGCCACGCGCCTCAACTACGACGAGCCGGGCTTTCGCACCTTGCTGTTCGCCACCGGACGGCAATTGCCCGATGAGTTGACGGCGCCGGCGCGCGAGACGCTGATCGGCATCGACCCGAAGTGGGGGGAGCGAGACACCTGGGCGGCGATGCGCCGCGCCGGAGGTCCGGTCACCGACTTCTACCTGCTCGCGGCGCTCGATCTGCAGCGCGACGCCGACAACTCGATCACGGGCGCGCCGCCGGAACAGCGCGTGTTTCGCGACGTCCTGGGGCGCACGCTGTGGATCTCGGCGATGGTGACTCTGATCTGCCTGTTGCTCGGTTACCCGGTCGCCTACGTCATCGCCGCGCAGCCGCCGGGGCGGGCGGGCGTGCTGCTGTTCCTGGTCCTGCTTCCGTTCTGGACTTCGCTGCTGGTACGCACCGTCGCCTGGGTCGTCCTGCTGCAAAAAGAGGGCGTGCTCAACAGCCTGTTCATGTCGCTCGGGCTGGTGCACGAGCCGCTGAAGATGATCTACAACCGCTTCGCCGTCTATGTGGCGATGGTGCATGTGCTGTTGCCGTTCATGGTATTGCCGCTGTACAGCGTGATGCGCGGCATTCCGCCGTCGTACGTGCGCGCCGCGTCGTCGCTCGGCGCCAAGCCGTTCACCGCGTTCCGTCGTGTGTTCGTGCCGCAGACACTCGCCGGCATCGGCGCCGGCTGCCTGATGGTCTTCATCCAGGCGCTGGGCTATTACATCACGCCGGCGCTGGTCGGCGGCGCCGAAGACCAGATGATCAGCTATTTCATCGCCTTTTACGCCAGCAGGACGGTGAACTGGGGCATGGCCGCGGCGCTGTCGATCATGCTGCTGACCGCCACGCTGCTGCTCTACGCGGTGTACAACCGCATGGTCGGTGTCGACCGCATGCGTCTGGGCTGAACAGCGTGCGCAATCCCACCGCCACGTTGGGCGAACGCCTCACGCGCATCGGCCTGATCGGGCTGACCGGCGCGGTGCTGCTATTCCTGGTCGCGCCGATACTCACGATCGTGCCGCTGTCGTTTTCGTCGGGATCGTTCTTCTACTATCCGCTGCCGGGATTGAGTCTGCGCTGGTACCAGGACTTCTTCACCTCGTCGTTCTGGCTGTCGTCGCTGAAGAACAGCCTGATCATCGGCATATCGGCGACGGTGCTGGCGACGGTTCTGGGCACGATGGCGGCGATCGGCATCTGGCGCGCGCGCTTCCCGGCGCAGGCGCTGGTGCTGGCGATGCTGATCTCGCCGATGGTCGTGCCTGTCGTCATCGTCGCGGTCGGTGTCTATTTCGCCTTCGCGCCGCTGGGACTCACCGACGGCTATGCGGGCCTCATCCTGGCGCATGCGACCTTGGGCGTGCCGTTCGTCGTCATCACCGTGCTGGCCACACTTTCCGCGTTCGACCGCACGCTGCTGCGCGCGGCGGAAAGCCTCGGCGCCTCGCAGATCACGACGTTTCGCCGCGTGATGCTGCCATTGATCCTGCCCGGGGTAGCATCGGGTGCGGTGTTCGCCTTCGCGGCGTCGTTCGACGAGGTCGTCGTCGTTCTCTTGATGGCCGGACCCGCGCAGCGCACGCTGCCGCGCCAGATGTTCGCCGGCATCAACGACAACATCAGTCTGACGATCGCCGCCGCGGCGACGATGCTGATCGCGATCTCGCTGGCGTTGATGATCGCCGTCGGCGCTCTGCAACGGCGCAGCGTGCGGATGCGGCAGGCGGTGCGGTGATGCGCGCCCTCGCCGTCCACCGCTACGCGCTTTGCGCGGTGGCCGGCACGCTCGTCTGCGGCGCAGCCGCCGGCGCCGACCTCAACATCGGCTCCAAGCGCTTTACCGAGTCGTACATCCTGGGCGAGATCCTCACGGAGGCCGCGCAGTCGGCCGGCGAAGCGACGGTCGTGCACCGTCAGGGGCTGGGCAACACCGCGATCGTGCTCGGCGCTCTGACCCAGGGCAGCATCGATATCTATCCCGAATACACCGGCACGATAGCCAAGGAAATACTGAAGCTCGACGCGGTGCCGCCATTGGCCGAGCTCAACGCCAAGCTCGCGGCGATGGGCCTGGCCGTCGCGGTGCCGCTCGGATTCAACAACACTTATGCGCTGGCGATGCGCGCCGAAGACGCCCGCGCCAGCGGAATCGCCCGGCTCTCCGATCTCAAGTCGCACCCGGAGCTCAAGCTCGGACTGTCGCAGGAATTCATCGGGCGCGCCGACGGCTGGCCCGGATTGAAGCGGGCTTACGACCTTCCGTACCAGACGCCGCGCGGGCTCGACCACGGCCTCGCGTACGAGGCAATCGCCGGGCATCAGGTCGACGCGATCGACATTTATTCGACCGACGCCAAGATCGACAAGTACGGTCTGACGGTGCTTTCCGATGACCGCAACTATTTCCCGCGCTACGACGCGGTGCTGCTTTACCGCGCCGACCTGCCGCAGCGCCTGCCCCGCACCTGGGCTGCGCTGCGGCGCCTCGAAGGGCAGATCGACGATGCCTCGATGCGGCGGATGAATGCCGAGGCCGAGCTCGGAGGCAAAAGCTTCGTCGCCGTGGCGCGCGAGTTCCTCGCGCAAAAAGCTGCCGGTGGCAGCGCCGGGCAGCCGACTTCGATCGCGCCGTCGGCGAAGGCGCCGGCCGGCGGTACACAGACGGCCGCGGACAGCGGATTCTGGCAGAAGCTGTTCGGGCCAGACTTCGCGCGGCTGACGCTCGAGCATCTGTTGCTGGTGTTCGTCTCGCTCGCGGCGAGCATCGCATTGGGCATTCCGCTCGGAATCCTCGCCGCCCGCCGGCCCGCCAGCGAAGGCCTGATCCTGGGTGCGACCGGTGTCGTGCAAACCGTCCCGGCGCTGGCGCTGCTCGCTTTCCTCATCCCGCTCACCGGGCACATCGGCGCGATTCCGGCGTTCATCGCACTCGCGCTGTACGCGCTGCTTCCGATCGTCCGCAACACGCACGCGGCGCTGACGCAGATCGCGCGCGGGATGAAACAGGCGGCACAATCGCTGGGACTGCAAAGCGGAACGATCCTGCGCTACATCGAGCTGCCGCTCGGCGCGCCGACGATACTGGCCGGGATCAAGACTTCCGCGGTGATCAACGTCGGCACGGCCACGATCGCCGCGTTCATCGGCGCCGGCGGCTATGGCGAGCGCATCGTCACCGGGCTCGCGCTGAACGACCACGCAATGCTGCTCGCCGGCGCGATCCCGGCGGCGGCGCTCGCGCTGCTGATCGAAGCGGCCTTTCGCCTCGGCGAGCGCTGGCTCGTGCCGGCCGGGCTGCGGCTCAGCCAGAAGGGGGCGCAGGAACCCCGCGGCGGCTAGCGCCGTCGGGCCGGCCTACTCGACCCGCAACATGCCTTTCATGTTCGGGTGCAGCGTGCAGATGTAGCTGTACTCGCCGGCGGTGCGGGCGACGTACTTCCAAGAACCGCCAGCCGCGATGTCATGCGAATCGAACTTGCCCTGCGCCGTGACCGTATGCGGAAACGGATCCTTGTTCGTCCAGATCACCGTCTCGCCGCGCTTGACCGTCAGCGTCTCGGGATCGTATTTCAGCCCGTCGATCACGACGCTATGCGTCGCCGGCTTGCCGGCGCTCGCGCCGCCAGCCGTCCCCGGCGCATAGGTCGCGGCGCCCGGGAACAGCGCGCCCGCGCAGATAAGCGCGAGCGCGAGCCGCTGAGTGCGGGTTCTCACATCTTGGACTGCAGCATCTTGGCGTGCTCGAGGTGTGCGACGAACGCCGGGCGGACCTTGGTGATCAGCGCCTTCAGCTCCTCGTTCTTGGCGCTCGGCAGCAGCGTCTTGTCGACCGCGTCCAGAACCTGCTCGTGGTAGGCGACTTCGTGGTCGATGTAGGCCTTGTCGAACGCGTTGCCCTTGAGCGTCTTCAGGTTCTTCAGGTTCGCCTCGCCGCCGGACTTCAGGCTCTGGCTGGTCGGATTGTCTTCCGGCTTGACCTTGAGCTTGGTCACCAGCGCGACCGCCTGTTTATTGACGCCGCTGTGGTCGGTGACCATCTGCTTGCCGAAGTCCCTGACGTCCTTGGTGCTGCCCATCTTTTCCGCCAGCTTGCCGGCGTCGATGTCGACCTGGTTGGCGGTGACGACGATGTGCGCGATCTGCGCGTCGTTCGGGGCCTGCGCGGCGACGCCGCCGGCGGCCAGCAATAGAGCGGTTGCGACTACGATACCGATGTTCTTCATGACGATCTCCTTAGAGTGAAACATTGCCCTGCTTTGGCCTATACGTACGGCGGGCCCGGCCGGATGCGCCGGGGGAAAATCGATCAGTCCTGCGCGCGCCAGCGCGCGAGCACGCCGGCGACGATACGGTCGCACCGCTCGCCGGCAAATCCGAAGGCTTGCACGGTGGCGATGTCGACTTCGCGCGCCATCGCTTCGCGCAGCAGCGCCCGCGCACGGAACGTCCTGCTGCGCACGGTCGCCGTGGGCACGCCGAGGCATGCAGCCGCCTCGTCGACCGACATCTCCTCGACTTCGCGCAAAATGAACGCCGTCCGGAACTGGTCCGGCAGCGCATCGATGTTGCGCTCCAGCAGCCGGCGGACTTCGCCGCGACTCGCGGCGGCATCGGGCTGCTCGGAACTGGCTTCGGTCATGGCGCCCTCCTCGGCGTCGCGCTCGCCGGCGCTCCACGGGTCGGACTGCGGACTGAACGGCAGAACGACACCGGCACGCTTGCGCTTGCGCAATAGCCCATACGATTCGTTGATGACGATGCGGGCGAGCCAGGTCGACAGGCGCGCGCCGCCCCGGAAGCCCGCGATGTTGCGAAACGCGGCGAGATAAGCGTTCTGGACCGCGTCTTCGGCCTCCGCGTCGTCGCGCAGGATCGAGCGGGCGATGCGGTAGAGCATCTGATTGTGGCGCCGCATCATCAGCTCGAACGCGCGCTCGTCGCGCTGACCGATGCGGCGGGCGAGCTCGACGTCGTTCAGCGCATCGGCGGCGGCTGGCGCAAGGGTGGTCGTCTTCACGGTTGCAGTCAGTCCTTGCACATTGGATGACGATCCCGGAGCCGGCGTTCCGGCACGATACCCCGCCCTAGCGGGCGGCGGTCCCGCCGGTTGCCAGCGGCCCTCCGGCGGGACCGCGACAAGTGATCGGTCAAGGATGGATAATCCCCGCTTGCTTCCTACCATCGGGGCTTCCTCATGAGCTTGTTGATCCTCGGCCTGATCGTTTTTCTTGGCGGACATTCAGTGCGCATCTTCGCCGATTCCTGGCGCAACGGGCTGGTTGCCCGCATCGGCGAAGGTCCGTGGAAGGGACTGTACTCGCTGGTGTCGATCGCGGGATTCGTCTTGCTCATCTGGGGCTATGGACGGGCGCGGGCGGACACGATCGTGCTCTGGCAGCCGCCGCCGTGGACCCATTATCTGGCGGCGATATTCACGCTGATCGCCTTCGTTCTGGTGGTCGCGGCGTACGTGCACGGCACGCGTATCAAGAGCGCGCTTCATCATCCGATGATCCTCGGCGTCAAATCCTGGGCGTTCGGGCACCTGCTCGCCAACGGAACACTGGCCGATGTCGTGCTGTTCGGCGCCTTTCTCGCCTGGGCGATCGTAGACTTCGCCGCCTCGCGACGCCGGGACCGCGCCGCCGGCACCGTCTATCCCCCGGGCACGGCGGCCCGCGATGCGATTGCCGTCGCGATCGGCATTGCCGTCTGGGCGATCTTCGCTTTCTACTTGCACGGGCGCTGGATCGGAGTGCGGCCGTTCGGCTGATCCGCGATGTCTTCACCGGGCGTCCATCGTGTCCTGGCCGCGGCGCTCTGCATGCTGCTGCTCGACGCCGGATGCACTGGGCTGAAGGAGAGGGCTTCCCCGTCGGTGCCGGCCGCCGCTCCGCTTGCGCCCGCTGCGGCAAGCGGGAGTCCTGCTGCCGGCGCACCGGCGGCGCCCGGCGCCACTGCACCGCCATCGGCGGCGTAGCCTTCGCCGACGACGCGTCGGTCAAAGAGGATCTGACGACGGTGATCGCATTGCATGGTCTACCCTGCGGGCAGGTGACCGATGTGCGGACCCTGGGCGATAACGGTCACATCGCTTCATGCCAGGATGGCAACCGCTATCACATATTCATCAACGCCCAGGGCCGCGTCGTCGCGGAAAAACAGTGACTCCGTAACTGGAAGAAACGCCGGCCGCGCACTGTTAGCCGGCGGTGGCTCGTTCGCTTTAGAGCTAAAGCGCAGCAGGAACGAATGCGTCAACCAGGAGAAGCGAGCATGAGTCTTCGGCAGTTGCTGGCCTTGCTGGCGAGCGTGTTGCTCGCCGTGACCGCGGTGCAGGCGCAGACCAGCGTACGCGTGCGCGGAACGATCACCGCCATCGACGGCAACGTCGTGTCGGTCAAATCGCGCGACGGGCGCGACCTGAAGATCACGCTGGCGGACAACATGGCCGTCTCCGTGGCCAAGGCGATCAAGTTCGAAGACATCAAGCCGGGGGACAGCCTCGGCGTCACGTCGATGCCCGGCGCGGATGGCATGCCGGTGGCGATCGAGGTGCACTACCGGCCGCCCGACGTTCCCGAGGGACAAGGCCCGTGGGATCTTCAGCCCGGAGCGACGATGACCAATGCCAGTGTGGCGGCGGTCGTCGCCGGTACCGGCAATCGCGAGCTGACCTTGCAATTCAAGGGAACGACGCAGAAGGTCGCCGTCCCTGAAGGCGCGGCGCTGGTGCGCACCGTTCCCGGCAGCCGCAGCGACCTCACTCCTGGCGAATACCTATTTACCGTCGCGCACGGCACAGGCGATCAGAGCTTGAGCGCCGCCCGCATTCAGGTAAGCAAGGACGGCGTCAGGCCCCCCTTGTAAGCGAACCCGCGGCCGCGCGCCGGCGACGAGCTAGCCGAACGTTCCGCCCATCAGATCGACAAGGAATTCCGCGACCCAGACCCGGCCCGGCCCGCCCAGGTAGGTGGCGCCACGTCCGGTCGGAAGGTGCCAGACGGTAACCGACAGCGTCGCGGTCGGTGCGTGCGCCGGTCGCTTGCCGGGCAGGCGCTTGACGTCGAGCAGGAACTCGTCGGGCCAATAGCCCTGGCGCGCGACGGCCGTCGTGAAGGCGCGCTGATCTTCGAGGCCCAGGTAGTGGTTTCCGCCCGGGTATATCATCGGCCGCAGCTGCCCCCTCGCCCCAAGGGCGACCGGATCCATTAGTGCTTTGATTTCGTTCTCCTCAGCACGACTTTTCGTGCTCCGTCGGGGCTGGCGCATGCCTGCCCCGCGCAGATGCTGCAAGTTAGCAACCTCCGAGCCACCGGTTGCGAATCATGGGCTTGGTGCTCCACGGTCGATTCGGCTCGCTCCGATTGTAAGAAAGCGCGCCAGTGTGCAGCTTGTACCGCACGGCCTTTCCGTAAGCCTGGTGCGCAAGGGCGACTTGCGAAGAGCCGGCGCGTTGCCGGCGGTCCCCATAGAATGACCGCCGGGACTCGCGCCAGAACTCGATCACCCGCCACACGATCAGACACATATTAGAAGGAGGAGACACCGATGAGCCTGACGATCAGTTCGACCGCATTCGCGCACAACGCCTCGATACCGTCGCTGTACACCTGCGAAGGCAAGGACGTGTCGCCGCCGCTGGCCTGGAGCGGCGTGCCGGCGGGGACGAAGAGCCTCGCGCTGATCGTCGACGACCCGGACGCCCCCGATCCGGCCGCCCCCAAGATGACCTGGGTGCACTGGATCCTCTATGGTATCCCGCCTTCGGCCGCCGCCCTGCCGGAAGCGGTCAAATCGTCGGCGCTGCCGGCTGGCACGCGTGAAGGCGTCAACGACTGGAAGCGCACCGGCTACGGCGGGCCGTGTCCGCCAATCGGCCGGCACCGCTACTTCCACAAGCTCTATGCGCTCGATACCGTCCTGCCCGATTTGAAGCGCCCGGACAAGTCGGCGCTGGAAAAAGCGATGCAGGGACACATCCTCGCGCAGGCGGTTTTGCTCGGCACCTATCAGAAGCGTGCATAGACGTCGCCGGCTGCAGCGGCGGCGGGCATCGACCTCGCTCCGCCGTCGCATGCCCCGTCGCGGGGCCGCCTGCATCATTGGCGTGCGCTTCGCCGATCGCCGCGAGGTCGCCATCGAGTGCGGCTCGCGTCCGAACCGCGATGTCCAAAGTCGCATCTAACGGTTGATCCCGGCCGTCGCTTCAGAGTAGAGTCCGCTCAGTTCCATCGGAATCATTCGAGTGTTGATTTAGGAGTCGAGCTGACGCGTTTGTCCGGTGGCACGGTTAGTGCATGTGACTGTTCACGGAGGTAGATAACCAGCATGGATTCCGTCATCGCGCTTGCGGATCTGCAATCGATCTACTCGGTCGCCGAAGTCGACCGGGCGCTCGAGGACGGCGCAGCCCGGCGCAATGAAGGACTGAAGAGCTGGTACGACCGCATGCGCGAGCTCGGCGGCTCGCGCTACATCATCAAGCCGTCGACGGCGGCAGCGGTTGACGAGCTGCACGAGACATCGCCGAATTTCGGCAACGTCGTCGACGATCTGCGCAAATACCTGGCGCTGGCCATCGCCGGCAACGAAGCGGTGCAATTCACGCCGCTCCTGCTGCTAGGCGAGCCCGGCCTCGGCAAGACCTATTTCGCGAAAAAGCTTGCCCAAGCGCTGGGCACCGGGTTCGAGTTCGTCTCGATGAGCTCGCTCACGGCCGGCTGGATCCTCACCGGCGCGGCGGCGCAATGGAATAACGCGCGACCGGGCAAGGTGGCGCAGACGCTGATCGACGGCGAATTCGCCAATCCGGTCGTCGTGCTCGACGAGATCGACAAGGCCGGCGGCGATGCGCGCTACGACCCGATGGGCGCGCTGTACACGCTGCTCGAGCGCGACACCGCGGCACATTTCAAGGACGAATTCATCGACGTCGACATCGACGCCTCGCACATCCTCTGGATCGCCACCGCGAACGATGAAAATGCGATCCCGGAGCCGATCCTCAACCGCATGAACGTCTACGTGATCGACCGGCCGGACGCGGCAGGCGCACGCACGATCGCGCTGGCCGTCTATCACGAGATCCTCGATGCGCATCGCTGGCCGTTCCCGTCCGAGCCGGCCGAATCGGTGCTCGAGCGGCTGGCGGCGGTGCCGGCGCGGGACATGCGGAAGCTCCTGCTCGACGCGTTCGGGACCGCCCGGCTCGCCAATCGCGACTACCTGGTGCCCGAAGATATCGACGCGAAAAAGCTCTGCGGCCGGAAGGCGCGGGTAGGATTCTAAGCCGCCGCCGTTGCCCCACAGCGTTCACCCGCCTGCAGGCAGACGCTGAAAGATCGATGAGCGCACGACAACGCATCGGCGCGGTCATGGCGTCCACGGGCTGGTCCGCCCTGACGCTGGTATGGGTCAGCGGGACCATTCTTCATTTTTTCACGGCGATCGTAGCCTTCGACCTTGCCGGAGGAGGCCTGAAGCGATACGTCGCCGCCATCGCCGCATTCGTCTTTCCTCTGGCCGGCGAGGTCGCGGTCGTGGTCGCCGCCTGGAAAGCGTCGGGCTCGATGATCAACAGCTATTCGATCTGGGTCCTCCTCTGGGTTGCCTTCGGGTTTGCGATCTACTGCCTGATCGCCTTCGGCAACTGGCTGGGCCAGCGCGACCAGATCTAGCGCGCGCAAGACGATCCGCCAGAAAACTCAAGACGCCGGCCGCCTCCGTGTTTGACATCATCCGATGTCGATCCGGAAAAAAGCGGCGCAAGGAATTGCCGAGATCTTCGTCGAAGATGCTGCGATGAAGATCAAGAAGGAAAGCTCGAACTCCTAGCACGGCGTTGCCGTACCTTCCGTCATGCGCTACAGTCTGCCGGCTATGAACGCGGCAGGCGAAAGCGCATGAACGGAAACGGGCACCCGTCGGGGCGCGCATGAACGACACGACGCGTGTTGCAAAGGCGCAAACCGCCGCCGGCTGGGGCAGCGACGTCATCGCGGACCTGTTGCGCGCGCTCGACATCCCGTACATCGCGCTGACCCCGGGCGCGAGCTTTCGCGGCCTGCACGACAGTCTGGTCAACCACCTCGGCAACACGCGTCCGGAAATGCTGCTGTGTCTGCACGAGGAGCACGCGGTCGCGCTCGCGCACGGCTATGCGCGCGTCACCGGCCGGCCGCTCGCCGTCGCGCTCCACGCGAACGTCGGGCTGATGCATGCGACGATGGCGATCTTCAACGCGTGGTGCGACCGGATTCCGATCCTTCTCTTAGGCGGCGTCGGCCCGCTCGATGCCGTCAAGCGCCGGCCGTGGGTCGACTGGATCCACACGATGCGAGACCTGGGCGCGCTGGTGCGCGGCTATGTCAAATGGGACGATCAGCCGGGATCGGTGGCCGCCGCGCTCGAAGCGATCCTGCGCGCCCACCGCATCGCGCTGACCTTGCCGCACGGACCCGTTTACGTCTCGCTCGATGCCGCGCTGCAGGAGGAGCCGCTGGCCGCGCGTGTACCGCTGCCGGCGCTCGACCGCTATCCCGAGCCGCTGTCTGGCGCGCCGCCACAGGAAGCGGTGCGCGAGGCCGTGAGCCTGCTTGAAAGCGGCAAGCGCCCGCTGCTGATGCTCGGGCGCATGTCGAACGATCCGACAGCGTTCGCGCTGCGGGTCGCGCTGGCCGAGCGTCTTTCCGCCGTCGTGCTCACCGACATCAAGACCGGGGCCTCTTTTCCGACGCAGCATCCGTTGCATCCGTTTCCTCCCAGCTTGTACGTCGGCCCCGAGGCGTCGCGTGCGATCCGGGAGTCCGACGTGATTCTTTCGCTCGACTGGATCGACCTGGGCGGCACGCTGTCGCAGGCCTGCGCCGGCGAGCTGCCGTGCGGCCAGGTGATCCACTGCTCGCTCGATCAATACGTGCACAACGGGTCGAACATGGATTACCAGGCGCTGCCGCCGTCCGACTTGTCGATCCTCGCGCCGCCGGATGCGCTGGCCGCGGCGCTGGTCGCCGCACTCGGGGCGCGTGCGGCGGCCCCGATCAAATCCTGGTTCGCCAAGACCGCCGCCGCAACGAGTGCGGGAGCCGAATCGCGCAGTGCCTCGGCCGACTACATGCCTCTGGAAGAACTGGCGCGGGTGACGACGGAAACGCTCACGTCGCATCGGCCTTCCTACATCCGGTTGCCGCTGGGCTGGCCCGGCGAATACTGCCGCTTCACCCATCCGCAGGATTACATCGGCTTCGACGGCGGCGGCGGCATCGGCTCGGGACCGGGCATGGCCGTCGGCGCCGCACTGGCGTTGCGCGGCGGAGAGCGCTTTCCGGTCGCGGTGCTCGGCGACGGCGACTATCTGATGGGTCTGACCGCGCTGTGGACCGGCGTGCACTATCGCGTGCCGCTGCTCATCATCGTCGCCAACAACGAATCGTTCTTCAACGACGAGCTGCATCAGGAGCGCATGGCGCGCCTGCGCGGCCGGCCGGTCGAAAATCGCTGGATCGGGATGCGCATGAGCGATCCGGCGATCGACCTGGCCACCCTCGCCCGCGGTCAGGGCGCGAAGGCCTACGGTCCGGTACGCAGTGCCGATGCGCTTGCCGCGGCGATCGCCGAAGGCGTCGAGGCCGTGCGCGCCGGTGCCCTGGTGGTGATCGATGCGCGCGTCGCGCCCGAATATTCGCGCGCGGTGTCGTCGTCGCTGCTCAAACACCTGCCGGCGCAGAATTGAAGGTGAATACGATGCTCGCGCATGCCGATGCCTCTATCGACCCGCGGATGCCTCGTCATCGCGGACTCTATTACGGTGGTGCGTGGCATACGTCGGCCGGAGGACGCAATACGGCGATTTCGAGCCCGGGAACCGGCGAGGCGCTCGGCACGGCGGTTGACGCCTCGGCCGAAGATGTCGACCGCGCCGTCATCGCCGCAAGGCGCGCGTTCCTGTCCTGGCGCGACGTGCCGGCGCAACAGCGCGCCAAGGCGATACGCGCGGCCGCCGCGGTGCTGCGCGAGCACGCCGAGGAGCTCGCGTGGCTCGACGCCATCGACGGCGGCAATCCGCTGACGGCGATGCTGTTCGATGTCGGCATCAGCGCCGATTACATGGATTACTTCGCCGGCCTGGTCACCGAGATCAAGGGCAGCACGATACCGATCGGCGCCGGCACGCTCAATTACACGGTGCGCGAGCCGCTCGGGGTCGTCGCGCGCATCGGCGCATTCAATCATCCGCTGCTCTTCGTCGCCGGCAAATGCGGCGCCCCGCTCGCCGCGGGCAACGTGCTGATCGTCAAGCCGGCCGAGCAGACGCCGCTTACGGCACTGCGCATCGCCGAGCTCTGGGCCGACGTGTTTCCGCCGGGCGTGTTCAGCGTCGTCACCGGCGGGCGCGACGCCGGCGCTGCGTTGGTCGCGCATCCCAAGGTGGCCAAGATCGGATTCATCGGCAGCGTCGGCGGCGGCCGCGCGGTGATGCAGGGCGCCAGCGCGACGCTCAAGGCGCTGACGCTGGAGCTGGGCGGCAAGAACGCCCTGATCGCCTGCGCCGACGCCAAGCCGGCCGACGTCGCCGAAGGCGTGGTGCGCGGCATGAATTTTCGCTACGTCACCGGGCAGTCGTGCAATTCGACCAGCCGCGTCTACCTGCACGACGACATCCACGATGCAACCTTGCCCGAGATCGTCAAACGCGTTGCGGCGATCAGGATAGGACTGCCGACCGAGCCCGACACCGAGATGTCGTGCCTGGCGAGCCAGGCGCAGTTCGACAAAACGATGAGCTACATCAAGCTGGGGCTGGACGGCGGCGCGCGTCTCGCCTATGGCGGCAAGCGGCCGGCGGACCCCAAGCTCGCGCGCGGATTCTTCGTCGAACCTACGGTGTTCGCCGATGTGACCGACGACATGCGCATCGCCCGCGAGGAGATCTTCGGACCAGTGGTCAGCATCCTGCGCTGGTCCGACGAGAGCGACCTCTTGTCGCGGGTCAATGCGCTCGACGTAGGCCTGACCGCCTCGATCTGGACGCACGACCTTGACCGCGCGCATCGGCTTGCCTCGAGAGTCGAAGCCGGGTACATCTGGATCAACGGTGCCAGCACGCATCACGTCGGCGTTCCGTTCGGCGGGGTCAAGCAGTCCGGCCTGGGACGCGAGGAATCGATCGAAGAGCTTCTCGCCTGCACCCAGCTCAAGAACGTGAACGTGACCTTGCGCATGCCATCGGTACCGTGACTCGCGAGCGCCGGTTGCCGTTTTGGCCGGCCTCGTCTGACAATGCAAGTCGCGGATCGATTTTCGAATCCACAGGAGGAAGCAATGCTCGATCGTCAAATCAAGTGGCTCATTTCGGCGCTCATCCCCTTGCTCGGGATGCTGGTGGTGGCCGGTCCGGTCAGCGCCGAAAACATCGCCGTCGGTAATTACGGCAGCTCGGCCAACGGCATGCCGTTCGCCGTCGCGCTGGAAAAGGGCTACTTCCAGCAGGAGGGCGCGAACGTCACCGGCATCATCGCCTCGGAGGGCGGCGGGACCTCGGTGCGCAACGCTATGGCCGGGGTGGCCTACGGCGAAGCCAATCCCGGCGCGATCGCGGTGGCGATCCAGCAGGGCGCCGATATCAAAATCGTCAGCGACAACGTGCTCACGATCGCCGAATTCGCGTGGCTCGTGAAGAAGGACTCGCCGATCAAGACGATCCAGGATCTGAAGGGCAAGAAGATCGGCTACACCAATCCGCGGTCGACCAGCCAGGCGCTCGACATCCTGATGCTGCAGAAGGCGGGGCTCAAGCCGGAGGATGCCGAGCTCGTCAAGACCGGCGGCTTCGGGCCGATGGTGGCGGCGCTCGAGCTCGGCCAGATCGACTGCGCACCGGTGACGGAGCCCCTATGGTCCAAGTCGAAGGACAAGTTCCGCGTGCTGATCACCGGGGCCGAAGCGCTGCCGCCGCTCGACAACGTCGTCGGCATGGCGACGTCCGACGCGATGAAAAACCGCGGAGATTTCATTCGCGCGATCATCCGCGCCCGTCGGCGCGCTGTCGAGTTCATGATCGCGCACCCCGACGAGGCCGGCGACATCGTTGCCAAGCCATTCAACATCACGCCGGAAGTGGCGCGCAGTGCCGTGCGCAATCTGACGACGAGTCTGACCCAGGGTGTGCCGTACTGGGGCGACGGCCGCTTCCACCTGTCGGGCATGAAGCGGATCATCGAGGTGCAGAAGAGCGTCGGTGCGATCGCCGGCGACATGGACGTGACGAAGATGATCACCACCGAGTTCCTGCCCGACGACCTGAAGAAGTCCGTCGAATAGCGGGCGGCGCGCGCGGGATGACCTCGGCCCATGTTGCGCTGAAAGGCGTCACCAAACGCTTCCCCGCCAGCGCGGGAGGACAGGCGGTCCATGCGCTCGGACCGATCGATCTTTCTATCCGGCAGGGCGAGTTCTTTGCGGTCGTCGGGCCGTCCGGCTGCGGCAAGTCGACTTTGCTCGAGCTCATCGCCGGACTCACCCCGGCGAGCGAGGGGCAGATCGAATTCGAAGGGCGGGCGATCGAGAACGAAATCCCCGACGGGATCGGCGTCGTGTTTCAGGAGGATGCCTGCTTTCCCTGGCTCTCCGTTCGCGAGAACGTCGAGTTCGGCCTGCGCAAGGCCGGGGTCGCGCCTGATGAAAAAGCCCGCCGCGTCCGCGATGCCATTGCGATGATGGGCCTAGGCGAGTTCGCGCCGAGCTACCCGGCGCAGCTTTCGGGCGGAATGCGCCAGCGCGTCTGCATCGCCCGCACGCTGGTGGCGAAGCCGCGTCTTCTGCTGCTGGACGAGCCGTTCGGTGCACTCGACCAGCAGACGCGCCTCCTGATGGGCGACGAAGTGTTGCGCCTGTGGCGGGAGATCGGCGCCACGGTGTTCCTGATTACGCATGCGCTCGACGAGGCCGCGATGCTCGCCGACCGGATCGCGGTAATGTCGGCGCGGCCCGGCACGGTGATCGACATGGTCGAGACTCACTGGCCGCGCGAGCGCGACAGCCGGATCGTCGAGCAGGAGAGCTTCGGTGCGACAACCAGCCGGTTGTGGAAGACCTTGCGCGAGGAATCGATGAAGACGATGGGTCGATCGGCCGCCGCGACATGAGACGGGTGAGGCTCTACCAGGTTGGCGTCATCGCCGGCCTTCTGTTGCTGCTCGAAGCGCTCTGTCTCGCCGGCGTCATCGACAAGATCACGATGCCGCCGCCGCACCGGATCGCGGTCGATCTGGTCAAGCTGCTTCTCGCCGGCAAGCTCTACCCGGAAATCGGCAAGAGCCTGGCCAACGTCCTGCTGGCTTTCGGGCTGGCGTACTCGACCGGGATCGTCACCGGCACCGTGTTGCACGGGTACAGGACGGCCAGGGAGACGCTCGATCCGCTGTTCGCGACCTATTACGCGATTCCGGTTTTCGCTTTCTATCCGCTGTTCATCGTGATCTTCGGTCTGGGCGACGGGCCGCAGGTGCTGATCGGATTCCTGCTCGGCGTCGTCGCCGTCATCGTCACCATGCTGAACGGGCTCGACCGGGTGCCGCGCGTTCTGAGGAAGACGGCATCGATCTGCCGCATGGGGCCGTTCGAAACGGCGGTGCACGTGACGCTCCCGTTCTGCGCGCCCTACCTATTGACCGCGGCGAAGCTCGCGCTGGCCTACGCCTTCATCGGCGTGATCGGCTCGGAATTTATCATGGCCCGCAGCGGCATGGGCTACGAGATCGGCTACGCCTATACCAATTTCGACAATGCGACGATGTATCCGCTGATCGTCCTGATCCTGCTTTTGTCGATTGTCATGAACGGCGTTCTCACCCACTGGGAGAAACTGCTTCTCGCCAGGAGAGGCCAACGTTGATGGGCGACAGAGCGAAATCGCTGCGCAACACGATCGTCCTCATCGCCGGATTGCTCGTTTTCTGGCAGCTGATGTACGCGGTCATCGGTGAGGTGGCGATGCGATCGCCGTGGCAGACGATGCGCTACACGGTGACGCTTGTTGAGACCGATTTTTTCTGGGTCCATCTGACGAACACGCTGCAGGCCTTTGCCGTCGCGCTCGTGCTCTCGGTAGTCCTCGGGCTCCTGATCGGCTTTGCGCTGGGCCTCCATCGGCTGTCAGCGGAAGCGATGGAGCCTATGCTGGTCGCGCTCTATTCGATCCCGAAGATCACGCTCTATCCGATCATCCTGCTCGCCTTCGGGCTGGGCATGTCGGCCAAGATCGCGTTCGGCGCGATCCACGGCATCATTCCGGTCGCTCTGTTCACGCTCAACGCGGTGCGCAGCACCAAGCCGATCCTGGTCAAGACCGGGCGCGTGCTCAAGCTGAGCCCGCCGGCCATGGTGCGCTCGATCCTGTTTCCGGCGGCGGTGCCCGAGATTTTCACCGGATTGCGCGTCGGCTTTTCATTGACCCTGATCGGGACGGTGCTGGGCGAGATGTTCGCGGCGCAACACGGCCTCGGCTATCTGCTGATGAACGCGATCGGCCTCTACAACGTTGACGTGATCATGTCGGTGACGTTTCTGCTGGTCGTTTTTGCGGCGGGCGTCAACGGGATTCTGCTCGCGGTCGATCGCCGGCTGCATTTCCGGGTCTAGCGGTCGGGATCGGGCCGGGACGCCGGTTCGCTAGGCCGCGGCCAGGGGCGCCATCGACGCGCCTTCGATCCGATGCCGCGCGAACGCCCGGGCGATGAATCCCGAGCGCTTCATCTCCTCGACGAAGTCGTGCAGGTATTTCGCGCCGGCGTCGCGCCCGCGCGGCGTGCCCATCGCCTGATTGATCGCCATGAATCGACCCGGCAGCAGGCGAAAGCCCGGTATCCGGCGCGCGGCTTCTTCGAGTTGCGGCTTGACCCCGGCGATGCAGTCGAGCTCGCCTTTCGTCCACAGCTCGAGCACGGCTTCGAACGAGCTCGCACGAACGAGCGTCGCCTCTTTGAGCTCGCGCGTCAGGAACAGGTCATAAGCGCTGCCGACGATGACGCCGACGCGCGTGCCGGGCCGGTCGATCCCGGCGTTGTCGCCGATCGGAGAACGATCCGCCACGAGATAAACGCCTTCGATGACGACGTAGGCGGCTGTGAAGCGGATGTCGGCCGCGCGCAGCGGATCGATCGCCAGAAAGCAGATGTCCCAGGCTCCGGATGCAAGGGCGGCTACGACCTTGCCGGCGGCGTCGTAGGGCACGAAGTCGACCGGCACGCCGAGGCACCGCGCCAGCTCGCGCGCGAGATCGGCCGAAATACCGCTTGCTTCGCCGGTCGCCGGGTTCCACGCCGCAAGCACCGGGTTGCCGTAGTTGAACGCGGCGCGAAGCCTGCCCGAAGGCGCGAGCTCGGCGACGACGGCGGGCGGCGCGAGAGGCGTCATTCGTTAAGGCGCAATGGCGCCAGGTAGAGCTGCCGGTAGGCTTCGAACGGGATCGTTTCCGAGGCTTCGATCTGCCGCTGTTCGGCGAGCGACTCCTCGGCAAGCCGCGCGTAGCGGACAGCGACTTCGTCGGCGAGCGGCAGCTTGAGGATCGCTTCGCGATGCGCGCGCGACTGCTCGAGCACGAAATGGACGTACGAATTGCCGTGGTCGCGCGCCATCGCCTCCAGGACGCGCGCCGACGGCGTCGCCGCAGGGTCGTTCAGCGCCGCGACAGCCGAGGCCAGCGCATCGCGATGGGCGTTGCCTCCGTTCGCCTGATCGAGCGCCGCAGCGAACGGTGCGCACTCGGCCAGGATCTCGGCGCCCCAGTCGGACAGCCGCACTTCGCCCGCGCCGCGGACGAGTCGCAATCCGGGCTCCCGGCCGCGCGATGCGACGCGCTGCTTGTTGCCGACGATGGCCGAGAGCTCCTGTGCCGTATCGGGCGGACTCGGCGTCAGCGCGCAATGCAGCAGGAATACGTCGAGCATGCGCACGGTGGCCGCGGTGATGCCGATCGCATGAAAGGGATCGAGATCCATCAGCCGGACTTCGACGTACTCGACCCCGCGGTCGCGCAGCGCATGCAGCGGCCGCTCGCCGGGATTGATCACCCGTTTCGGGCGGATGGTCCCGTAGAATTCGTTTTCGATCTGCAGCAGCGTCGTCCCGAGCTGCCGGTATTCGTCGCCGTCGCGTACGCCTATCGCCTCGTAGGGCGGGTAGGGCTTGGTCAGCGCTTCCTGCAGCGACGCTACATAGCTCTTCAGGTTGTTGTAACTGACGGCGAGCGAGCCTTGCGCGTCGCTCTGGTAGCCCAGTCGCCCCATGCGCAGCGACGTCGCGTGCGGCAGGTAGAGCGTATCGCCGGAGAGGCGCTGCAGCTCGTGCGCGCGGCCCGCGACGAAGCTCGAGCACACGGCAGGCGAAGCGCCGAACAGATAGAGCAGGAGCCACGCGTTGCGGCGGAAGTTGCGGATCAGCGCGAAATAGTCGTCATTGCTGCGCTTGTCGGGCAGCGAAAAATTGTAGTGGATGCCGGAGATCGTCTGCATGCGCCGGCCGTAGCGATGCGACAGGCCCATGCGGTAGACGGTCTTGGCACGGCCGACGTTCGACGTGCCGTAGCGGCCGAGCGGAATCGCGTCGTCCGCGGGCAGGCGGCACGGCATGCTCGCGGCCCAGAGCAGCTCGTCGCCGATGGCCCGGTAGACGATCTGGTGAATCTCGGTCAGCTCGTCGAGGCACGATTGCGCGCTGGTGTGCACACCGGTGATCAGCTCCGCTTGCGACTCGCTGAAATCGGTAGTGACGAACGGATGCGTCAGCGCGGAGCCCAGCCTCGCCGGGTGCGGCGTCGTTGCCAGCATGCCGTCGGGTCGTACGCGCAGGCTCTCCTTTTCGATACCGCGGCGCAGGTGGGAAAGCACCTCGCGCGGAGGCATCGGCATGGCGACGCGCTCCATCGCTTCAGCGGACATACGGAAGCCTCGCCGCGCGTGCGGGCGCCGGCGCGCGATCGGCGCGGGCAATGGCAGCCATATTCCGCAGGCGAATCGCGGTGAACGTCGGGGACATGGGGTTCGGAAGGCTTTCGAGTCGCGCAATTGTAGCGGCTTTCCGCGCCGGCATCTCGATCCGCCAATAGTCCGCAGGCAACGACGGTGCGGCGCGACCGCAGTACAATCGACAGGCATCGTCCACGCCGGGAGCACGGATGCTCGACTTCGGAAAGCACGGCCTGATTCGACCATTCGCAATGATCGCGCTCGCGGCCGCGGTGGTGGCCCCGCCAGCGCTTGGCCAGACGCTCCCACCCGGGTATCCGGACCACACGATCAAGATCATCGCACCGGTGCAGCCCGGCGGCGGCGTCGATCTGGTCGCGCGCACCGTCGCCGATCGACTCGGCCGGGCGTTGGGCGTGCCCATCGTCGTCGACAACCAGAGCGGCGGCGGAGGGGTCGTTGGATCGCTTGCCACCGCGCGCGCCGCGCCCGATGGCTACACGCTTATGGTCGGCTATGTCGGCACGCATGGGACCAATCCGGCCGTGCGGAAGCTCCCTTACGACGCGATCAACGATTTCACGCCGATCGCGATGATCGCGGGCACGCCAAACGTATTGATCGTGCCCCCATCGGTACCGGTGAACACGCTGCAGGAATTCGTCGCGTATGTTAAGGCGCACCCCGGCAAGCTCTCCTACGGCTCGTCGGGTCCCGGGACGCTGACGCATCTGGCGATGGAGCAGCTCAAGGTCGCCGCCAATCTCGACATCGAGCACGTTGCCTATCGCGGCATCGGCCCGGCCATCACCGACATTCTCGGCGGACAGACGCAGGCGCTGTTCCCGGGCCTTGCCGCAGCCCTGCCGCACATCAAGGCGGGCAAGATGAAGCCGCTCGCCGTCACCGGTACCAGGCGTCATCCGCTGCTACCCGACGTGCCGACGTTCGACGAGTTGGGCTACAAGGGGTTCGACGGCGTGCAATGGTATGGCATCGTCGGTCCGGCGAACCTGCCGGCCCCGATCGTCAAACGGCTTAACGAAGAGATCGGGAAGCTGCTGCAAAGCCCCGATCTGGCCGAGCGGCTTTCCGGTGAAGCGCTGCAGCCGATGCCGATGACGCCGGAGCAATTCGGGCAGTACATGCGCGACGACATCGCCAAATGGTCGAAACTCGCGAAGGACCGCGGCATCCAGATTGGTGAATGATGGCCAACGACGCGCCCATCGCGACTGACGTCGACGCGCCGCCGATCACCCGCATCCTCGCCGACTTCGTTGCGGCGCATCCGTCGCGCGGATGGGATGCGAGCGTAGACCGTCAGGCGCATCGAAGCGTGCTCAACTGGGTCGGCTGCGCAATCGGCGCATCGCGCCATCCGGCCGTCGAAGCCGCGCTTGCCGCGGCCACCGAGCTCGCGCCCGGCGCGCAGGCGATGATCCTTGGACGAAGCGAGCGTCTCGACATCGCAAGCGCCGCCCTCGTCAACGGCATCAGCTCGCACACGTTCGATTTTGACGACACCCATCTGAAGACGATCATTCACCCGGCCGGTCCGGTCGCTTCCGCCGCCCTGGCGCTGGCCGAACATCGTCGAGCGAGCGGCCGCGAACTGATCGATGCGATCGTCCTGGGCATCGACGTCGAGTGCCGCATCGGCAACGCGATCTACCCGGACCACTACGATCGGGGCTGGCACATCACCGGCTCGACCGGCATGCTCGGCGCGGCGGCCGCCTGCGCCCGGATCCTCGAGCTCGACGCCGGCAGGACGGCGATGGCGCTGGGCATCGCCGCATCGCAACCGATCGGCGTGCGTGAACAATTCGGCTCGATGACCAAGGCGTTTCATATCGGCGGAGCCGCACGTGCCGGACTCATGTCGGCATTGATGGCGCGGCACGGCTACACCGCGTCGAGGCGTGCCCTCGAAGCGCCGCGCGGCCTGATGCAGACTTACTCGACCAAATGCGACTGGCGAGAGGTCACCGACGAGCTCGGCCTGCGTTTCGAGATCTCGTTCAACACCTACAAGCCGTTCGCCTGTGGCATCGTCATTCATCCCTGCATTGAGGGCTGCCGTCAGCTGCGCGATGCACATGGTTTGCGCGCCGACGACATCGAGCGCATCGATTTGCTCGTGCATCCGCTGGTGCTCGAGTTGACCGGCAAGCGCGCGCCCAAGAGCGGACTTGAAGCCAAGTTCAGCGTCTACCACGCCTGTGCCGCGGCCATTTTGTTCGGCCAGGCCGGCGAAGCCGAATTTTCGGACGCGATCGCCGCGCGCGCCGACGTAATCGCGCTGCGCGATCGCGTTCACGCCAGCGTGGACGCGTCGATCGGCGAATCGGCTGCCGACGTGACGATTCATTGCAGGGACGGCCGCGATCTGCACCTCGAGGTCGCGCATGCGATCGGCAGCCTGCAGCGGCCGATGAGCGACGCCGACCTCTCGCGCAAGTTCCACGGGCTGGTCGATCCTGTCCTCGGCGCCGCGCGCGCCCGGCGTCTGGTCGAGCTCTGCGGCACGCTCGCCGACGCCGACAACGTCGACGCGCTCAAGGCGGCGGCGACGGACTAGCGGCAACAAGGCGCGATGGGCGATCGACTCGCCCTCGCCGTGCTGGAGGGCGGTCAGCGTTCTAGCTGCCGAGTGCACGCCAGACGCGCTCCGGCGTAAGCGGCATCTGCATCGCCTCGGCCCGCGCGCCTTTTCCAGCACGCGCCAGCGCATCGATCACCGCGTTGACGACCGCCGGCGTCGCGCCTATCGTGCCGAGCTCGCCGACACCCTTGACGCCCATCGCGTTGTTGCGACACGGCGTCGATTCGTCCATCGTCATCGTGAAGTGCTCGATCATCGCCGCGCGCGGCAGCGCGTAGTCGAGCAGAGTCGCCGAAAGCGCCTGCCCGGACTTGCGGTCGTAGACGAATTCCTCGCACAGCGCCTGGCCGATGCCCTGCACCGCGCCGCCCTCGAGCTGACCGACGACGATCATCGGATTGACGACGCGGCCGACGTCGTTGACCGACCAGTAGCCGACGACGGCGACGGCGCCCGTTTCCGGATCGACCTCGACCTCGCAGATGTGGCAGCCGTTGGGCCAGGTCGCGTCGGCCACCGAGCTCACGCTGTCAAGAACGATCTTGTGCTGCGGCTGGCGGCGCGCGAGCTCGAACAGGCCGATGCGCCGGTCGGTGCCGGCAATGCTGAACACGCCGTCGCGGTATTCGATATCGCCGGTCGCCGCTTCGAGCGCGTTGGCAGCCAGCACCTGAGCGGCGATGACCGTCCGCTCGGCGCCGACTTTCACTGCCGAACCGCCGACGAACAGCGAGCGCGAGCCCGCGCTGCCGAAACCGGTGCCGCGGTCGGTATCACCCTGTACGATGCGGATCGCATCAATCGGGACGCCGAACACGTCGACCGCGAGCTGCGCGTAGGTCGTTGCGAGTCCCTGACCCATCGCCTGCGTCGCCGAAAAGATCTCGATCGTGCCTCGGTCCCCGGTCGAGCCTTCGACGGTGACCGTCACCCGTTCCTCGAACACGTCGGCGCCGGTCCATTCCAGAAACGCCGCCATGCCGCGCCCGCGCAGCCGGCCGCGGCGGCGCGAGTCGGCGGCACGGGTGTCGAAGTCCTGCCAGCGCGCAAGCGCCGTCGCCTTGTCGAGCACCAGCTCGAATTGCCCGCTGTCGTAAGTCTTGTCCATCGCGTTGCGGTACGGCATCTGTCCCGGACGGATCATGTTGCGCCGGCGAAGCTCGACCGGATCGATGCCCGTCCGACGCGCCGCGGCTTCCATCAGCCGCTCGATAATGTAGATCGCCTCGGGGCGCCCCGCACCGCGATAGGCGCCGGTCGGCGCGGTGTTGGTCAGCACCGCCCGGATGCGGATGTCGATCGTGCCGATGTCGTAGATGCTGGTCGAGACCCACGGGCCGATCAAAAGCTGGATGACCACGCCGGCCGGCGTGCCGCAGGCGCCGACATTGGCCAGCGAATCGACGCGCAACGCGAGCACGCGCCCTTCGCCGTCGAGTGCGAGCTCGGCCCTGCTGGTCACATCGCGGCCGTGCGTCGCCGCCAGGAATTCCTCGAGGCGCTCGGCCCGCCATTTGAGCGGCATCCCGTATTTGCGCGCAGCCCAGGCGAGCACCACGTCTTCGGGATAGAGGCCGGTCTTCATCCCGAAGCCGCCGCCGACGTCGCCGACCAGTACCCGCACCTTGTCGGTCGGGATGCCGAGAACGGCTTCGCAAAGATCGTCGCGCAATCCGGTCGGGGTCTGGCAACTGACGCGCAGCGTAATCCGCCCGGTCGTCGCATCGTAGCTCGCGAGCACCGCACGCGGCTCGATCGGGCACGGGGCGACGCGCTGATTGACCAGATCCAGCGACACCCGGTGCGCGGCCCGTGCGAATGCGGCGGTGGTCGCTGCCGCGTCGCCGTGCCTTGCCTCGCAGGCGATGTTGCCCGGCGCAGGCGGCCAGACCAGCGGCGAGCCCGGGATCACCGCGGCCGTGGGGTCGACCACCGCCGGCAGCGGTTCGTAATGGACGTCGATCGCCTCCGCGGCATCGCGCGCCTGCTGCGGAGTTTGCGCGATCACGGCGGCAACGGCTTCGCCGACGAAGCGCACCACTCCGACCGCCAGCGCATGACGCGGCGGCGACGCCGTCGGCGATCCATCGACGCGCTTGAAGTCTGCCGACAGCGGCAACGAGCGGACGGCATCGCGGACCAGGTCCTCGCCGGTGACAATCGCGACGACGCCGGGCAAGCCTTCGGCGGCGCGGCCGTCGATCGTCTCGATTCGCGCGTGCGCGTGCGGCGAACGCAGGAAGCAGACCCAGGCCTGTCCGGGGACAGAGAAATCGTCGACGAAGCGGCCGGCACCGGTCAACAGCGCTTCGTCCTCGACGCGGGGCACCGATTTGCCGCTGCCGAAGCGGACGTATGGCGATTCTGCGGTCACGGTCAAATCTCGAATGGCTTTGGCGGCGCGCGCCAAAGTCGCGATGGTAACGCACCGGAGCCGTTAGCGTGCCGCCGGCATCGTCATCGGCCGCGTGACGATACAGACCGTGGATCACCTTTGCCGAATTCGTCATCGTGTTCGCGCAAAGTTAGCTGATCGCGGCGCTCCTGCGAACGACGATCGCGTGTATCGTCGGTACGGGCACGCCGACGGCGCCCTTGAACCCGGGCGGAGGCGCAAAACGAACTTCGTTCGGTTCGTGCGGACCAAGGCATTGGCGCCAACACATCGGCATGGGTATCGGCGTCGCGCGTCTTATAGCCACGGGAGAGCGATCATGGCATATCCATCGACGGCCGAAGAGGCACATCGGATCGATCCATCCGACGGTCCTGCCGCCGGCGAACCGATGCTGGCCGCCGACACCGATGCGCGGCCGATCCGCGCGCCGCGGCGAAATAGCTGGACGCGACCCGTCGGGGTCCTGCTGGTACTCGTTGCGCTGGGCGCGCTCGGTTATTTCCTCTGGCAGAAAAACCAGTCCGTAGAGACGACTGCGCCGATCCCCAACGCACCGGCGCAAGCGGCGCCGCCGATCGCCGAAGCTCCGCCGGCGGTCGATCATCCGATCGAGCAGGCGAAAGGGACCGTTCCGCCGGCAGTCGAGCAGAAGCCGCTGCCCGCGCTGATGGTCAGCGACACCACGATGCAGAATACGCTGGCCGATCTGTTCGGCTCGGCGAGCTTGGGCAGGATATTCTACGAGGATGCGATCGTTCACCGCTTTGTCACGACGGTCGACAACCTGCCGCGCAAGACGCTTCCGATGCGCTATTTGCCGGTCAAGCCGCTCGGCGGCGCGTTCGTCACCACAGGCAGCGACGAAGCGCTTGCGATCGGCGCCGACAACGCCGCGCGCTATGCGCCTTATGTGCGCATTGCCGACGCGGTGGACGCCAAGACGCTGGTCGGCATCTACGTGCACTTCTACCCGTTGCTGCAGCAGGACTACCGCGCGCTCGGTTATCCCAACGGATACTTCAACGATCGTCTGGTACAGACGATCGACGACCTGCTCGCGGCACCCGACATGACGACGCCGCCGACGCTGATCCAGCCGAAAGTCTTGTATCAGTACGCCGATCCGGAGCTCGAATCGCGTTCCGCAGGACAGAAAGTCATGATGCGCATGGGCAGCGAGAATGCGGCCAGGATCAAGGCCAAGCTGCGCGAAATACGCGCGGAGCTGACCGGGATTCCCGCGGCAGAGCTCAAGAAGAAATAGCGACCGGCTCCACGGATCGAATAGCCGCCGACGATTGACATGACGATCAGCCGACCGCTTACGCGCCGGCAGGCGCTTGCGCTGCTCGGCGCGTCCGGCGCCGCGCTGCTGTCTGCCCGACGCGCCCGCGCGGCGAACGACAGCCTCCCGGCGTGCGTCGTCCGTCCGCGCCAGACCGAAGGCCCGTTCTTCGTCGACGGCGACCTCGAGCGAACCGATCTGCGCATCGACCCCCGCACCGGTGCAGTCAAGGTGGGGACGCCGTTACGGCTGGCTTTCCGGGTCTCGCAGGTCGGCGGGTCGGCTTGCGCGCCGCTCGCCCGCGCCGAGGTGCACGTCTGGCATTGCGATGCGGACGGCCACTATTCATCGGTGCGCGATCCGCGGACGCCCAACGCCGGCCAGGCGTTTCTGCGTGGCTTCCAGCAGACCGACGCCGATGGCACGGCGCGTTTTATGACCATCTACCCGGGCTGGTACCCGGGACGCGCGGTCCATCTGCATTTCAAGATCCGCACCGCCACTGCGGCGCGCGCCGCCGAGTTCACTTCGCAGCTCTATTTCGACGACGCGCTGAGCGAGCACGTCTACGCCACGCCACCGTATGCGACCCGCGGGCGGCAGAAGCTCGCCAACGCCGACGACTTCCTGTTTCGCGACGGGGGCAGACAGCTTCTGCTGGACGTCACACCGCAAGGCAAAGGCTACGCCGCCGTGTTCGACATCGGCCTGCAAGCCTAGGGAGCCGCAGCGCCGCTAGGCGATGCGGTAGGGATCGAGCTCGAGCGACTCGAGCCGGGCGCCGAGCAGAATGACATGGCCGCCGCGCCGAGTGATGCCATCCTCGGAAAACTCGAAGGAAAAAGTTCGCCGCAGGCGCAGCAAGCCTTCCGCATCGCGCGCAAAGCGCGTACGCGCACCCTGTACCGTGTCATCGAGGAATTGCAGGCCCTGAGCGCGGCAGGCTTCGCGCGCTGCGACTGTGGCGGCTTCGCGCGCCCGCAGGGCATCAAACGCAATCCAGCCGCCGAGCGCAACGACGATGAGTACGACGATCTCCGACATGCGAACCCGCTTTCGCGCAAAGCGCTCAGGCTGGCCTCCCTGGCGCCGACATGGGGGCGGGCAGCCGCATTGCAAGCGCAACACTGGTCCAACGGACTGCCTCGCCCATTCGCGAAGCTCGCGTTCAGCGCGGGTCGAGGGTCGGCGGACGCCAGCTTTGCGGCTTGAGACCCGCGGGCCGCAACATGCGCATCATGAAAATCGCCGCTTCGCGGCCGCGGTAGTAGCCGGGCGCGCGCAGCATTTCGACAAAACCCAGCCCGCGATACAGCGCATAAGCGGCAGCGTTGTCGGTGCGCAATTCGACCTTGATCGATGCGATGCCGGCAATCGCCGCCGATTCCAGCAGCCATTCGGTCATGCGGCGCGCGATGCCGCGGCGCTGGTGGGTCGCTCGCACGGCGAGCAGGACCAGATGTGCATGCTCATCGCCGAAGCTCATGATCGCGAAGCCGGCCACGCGTTGACCGTCGCAGGCCGCGAGCGCCACGCTGTTGACGTCGTCGATCAGCTGGCGAATCCGTTCGGCGCGGTAGTGCCAGCCCAGTCCAGCCTCCACCAGATCGCGCGACATCAGCGCAAGCGCCGGCGCTTCGCTCCGGCGTGCGAATCGCAATGTGATGGCCGTGGCGTTCATTGCCCGTGATTCTGCCACGACTAAAGGCTTTCGGGCTCGGTGGACGGCGTCGGTCGATCCGGGCGAAAAAAAACCAGGGGCCGCGCCCCGGGGCCGCACGCGCCCGCTGGCGCGCGCGCTCTGCTACGACTTGTCGGAATCGCGCCGCGCCAGGTTGACGTGGCCTGTGCGCGCGCGACTGTTGGTGTTGGCATGACTCCTCGAAGTGGGCGTGCGAGCCACCCGCGATCCGCGAGGCATCGTCCGGTCGCGAGGGAATGTCAGCGACTCGTGACGCCAGGAGCCCCAGCCCCAGTGACGGTCGCGATCGCCGCCGTCGAAGCGGAACCGCCCGGTGATCGTCGGTACTGCACCCGACGCGGCGACGATCAGCCCGGGTGTCCGCGCCGTCGCTTGGGTGGCCGCCCGAAGCAGAACAGCATGCTCGCCAGCGCGAGCGCGATGACCAGCGGCGACACCAGCAGCGTCGCCAGCCAGTTCCAGGTTACAGTGGGGTCGAAGACATGCAGGCACAGATACATCACCGACGGCGCCGCCAACGTCGCGGCGAGCGTCGACCGCGTCGTGTCGCGAAACAGGCGCTCGGATGCGATTCCGATCAGCACCGGCAACACGAACAGCACGACGAATGCTCGCATGATTCCAGCTCCGTGCACGGCGCGGCCGCCTGCGGTCGCCAGCACCGTAGTCCGATATTCTGCGACCGGGACAGCGCCGGCGCAATCGACCAGCCGGCCCCGCGACGTGCTTGACATTAGTCTTAAAATGGACTAATTGTTAGTTATAGTCCATCGTTGGACATAGGTTACCGATTCCAAAGCCGCCCCGACGAATGTCTCGCCCTGTTCCGCGCACTTCCGACGCGCCTGGCGCCGTGCTCGCCTCCGACCGGCTATCGGGTCCGGCGCTGCGCACTTTCTTTCGGATGGCCGATGCCTGGAAACTCTCCAACGAGGAGGCGCGTACGTTGCTGGGCACCCCGCCGCGGTCGACTTTTTACGCCTGGAAAAAATCCGGCCAGGCTTCGCTCGGGCGCGATACGCTCGAACGCATTTCCTACCTGCTGGGCATTTACAAGGCGCTGCAAATCCTGTTCCCGGATCCGGCGACGGCCGACAGCTGGCTGCGCAAGCCTAATTCGGCACCGCTGTTCGCGGGCAAGCCCGCGCTCTCGCGAATGCTTTCGGGCAACGTCTCCGACCTTTACGTCGTGCGGCAGTATCTCGATGCCAATCGAGGAGGATAAGCCGCCGCGACTGGCCGCCCGCCACGTCGTCTGGCAACCGAGCCACCGACTGGTGCCCAGCCGCTTTCCCCCGATCGGCCTGTTCGACCGCGTCGCCGCCGCTGCCGACCTGGATGCTGTCTTCGAGCTCGAGGCGCTGACCAACGACCGCCTGCGCGAGGAAGCAGGCGAGCTGTCGCTGGTGCCGGTTGCGGATCGCATCGCCGGTCCCGGAACAACCCCGATCATGGCGGCGTTCACCCACCTCAACCCCGAGGGTAGCCGGTTTTCGGACGGTTCCTTCGGCGTCTACTACTGCGCGCGCGAGCTCGCGACTGCGCTGGCTGAAGTGCGCTACCACCAGGAGCGCTTCCTGCGCCGCACCCGCGAAGGCCCGTTGCGGCTCGAAATCCGGCTCTATCTCGCCGATCTGGACGCACGCCTGGTCGACGTGCGCAAGCTCCCTGACTGCCATCGCGACCAGGACTACGCGCCCAGCCGCAGGTTGGCCGTGGCGCTGCGCGCCGAAGGGCGCGACGGCGTGGTCTATCGCAGCGTGAGACACGAAGGCGGCTTGTGCGCGGCGGTCTTTCGCCCCCGGCTCTTGTCGCGATGCCGGCAGTCGAAGCACTATGCATTCCATTTCGACGGCACGAGCGTTACCGCGATCGACGAAATGCAGACGGTGTGGAGCGCCACGCCGCCATGACCTTAGCCCTGGTCCTCGATCGTTATCCGGCGAGCGCCGGCTGGTCGTTCGCGCGGGTGCGAAACGTAATCGAATAGCGCAGCTCCCTGGCGGGCAGCATGCTGTGCTGCCATAGCCAGCGGATCGGCCCCTGCATCACGTAAAGGGAGCGAGGCTCGAGCTCGAGCATGACCGTCTGCCTGGGCTCGACACGCGCATCGAGCGGACGAAAACGCATCGTGCCGCGCCCTTTCAACGACAGGCCGAAGACCACGCCGTAGGTCGGCTTGTCGCGATGCCACCCGATTGGTGCGCCGGGGCTGTATTCGGTCACCAGCGTGTGCACGAACGCGGAGCGCTCGATGCCGAAGGCGAAGGCGACGCGCCGCTGCAATGCGACCAGGAAAGGCGGCGCCGGCCCCAACGAAAAGGACTCGCCGTCGTCGTAGGCATCCTTGGTGTCGACGTCGGCGTCGGCATGGAAATGCGCGACGCGCCGCCGCGCCACATATTGCTGAAAGCGCGCCTGGCGAAACGGCAACGGCGCGATGGCGGTCAGCAGCGCCACCTCTTCGGCGCGTGTGATGAACTGCGGGCGGTAGACGAGGCCATGGGGCAGGCGCGGCGGCAGCTCGAAGAGCTCGGTTTGGCCGCCTTCGGCGGCAGAGAAAGCGTTCGGCGTGCGAATAGCGCGCGGCGCGGCGGCGAGCGGCGGCGTGCGCTGCAACCGGCCCATCAGGCCGCGTTACCACATGAATACGACATGCCTGCGCGCACCTTCGGGGAGGTCGACGCCGTGCTCTTTGCGCACACCGTTCCAGTCGGCGACGACCGTGTAGTCGCCCGGGGGCAAGCGCACCAGCAGCAGTGGCCCTTCCGCGGTCGTGTTGAGCATCTGCCTCCCCTGCGCGTCGCGGATGTCGACCTTGACATCGGCCAGGTACGCTCCGGGGCTCGCATCGCCTTCCGCGCTGCGCGCCGAGGCGAATTCCAGCGTCAACGCATAGTCGGCCGACTGCTGTTTCAGCGCGTCCGCCTCATCCTTGCCGATGCCGCCCGACAGGTACTCGACCGCGCCGTTGCTCTGCACTCTCGGCTCGTCGCCCGCGCTCGCGACTGGCGCCGACAGCATCGCCATCGCCAGCAGCAACAAAGTCAGCACGATGATCGTTATGAGCTCGTGCCGCACTCTCGCCCAGGTGTTCATGATTCGATCGTCCGTGCTGCGAGGGGATCAAGCGAAAGGACCGCTTTGCGCGTCATCGATTGCTCCTTCGGCATTCGCGCCGGCCGCGAGCGGAATCCCGTTGCCCAGCGCCACGCTGACCATTTTTGGCTTTTCGGGGTACCGGCAGGAATCAGCCGGAGTCTGAATCGTTTGTAGGACGGATCGGCAGCCGCCGTTCGCGCCGGCTTGCCCGGGCTGGCGTAATATCTATCCACCTCGACTGTCGAAGATGACGAAATGACCGCAAAAACGACCGCACCGATCAGCGCCAGACAATTCGCCGCCATCGCGACGGCGTTCGCCATGCTCGGCGCGTGCTCGAAGACGCCCGAGCCGATCGCGGCGCCCAAGCCCAAGACCGACGCGGTGGTCGTGGCGCCCAACAGCCCCGCCGCGCCAGCAAACGCCGCGGGGCTGCACCCCGTCGATGGGATCGCCTGGCAAAAGGGCGATGTCGA
The DNA here is from genome assembly GCA_003153475.1 of Betaproteobacteria bacterium. Lineage (GTDB taxonomy): Bacteria > Pseudomonadota > Gammaproteobacteria > Burkholderiales > Casimicrobiaceae > PALSA-1003. Next base: position 80,053 of record PLYT01000005.1, read on the forward strand.
CGCCGCGTTCGTGTCAGCGCTGGCGCAGAACAAGCCGGTGTTCCTCTATTGGGGAGCTGTCTGGTGCCCGCCCTGCAATCAGGTCAAGGCAACGATATTCAACCGCCAGGATTTCATCGAACGCTCGCGCTTTTTCGTGCCGGTGTACATCGACGGCGACAGCGCCAGCGCGCAAAGGCTCGGGGACCGTTTCAAGGTCAGCGGCTACCCGACGATGATCCTGTTCAAGCCCGACGGCAGCGAGATCACCCGCCTGCCGGGGGAGGTCGAGGTCGACCAGTACATGCGCGTGCTGGCGATGGGAATGAACGGCGCCCGGCCGGTCAAGGATACGCTCGCCGCCGCGCTGACCCTGGACGCAAGCGCGCCGGCCTTGTCCGCCGACGACTGGCGCATGCTCGCCTACTATTCCTGGGACACCGATGAGAATCGGCTGGTCGCGGCCAAGGCGCTCGCGCCGACGCTGCAGCGGCTCGCGACGGCCTGCCCGGGCAGCCAGCCGGACACCGCGACGCGCCTGCGACTGCGGGCCTGGGTCGCGGCGGCGACCGCCAAGGATGCCAAGCCTCGCGACGACAAGGCCGCCGCAGCCGAAATCAAACGCGTGCTGGCCGACGAAAGACTCGCGCGCGAGAACTTCGACCTCCTGACCTACTACGGCGACAAGGTCGTCGCTTATGTCACGCTGCCCAGGAGCGCGGCGCGTACCGAGCTCGCGGCACGGTGGGACAAGGCGCTCGAGCGATTCATCGCCGATCCCGGCGTATCGACTGCCGACCGGCTTTCGGCGCTCGACGGGCGCGTCGCGCTCGCCAAGCTCGACGCGCCGAAAGGTGCGGTGCCCGAGGCGCTGCTGCAAAGCGTGCGCGACCAGGTCGCCCGCGCCGATCGGGAGACCAGCGATCCGTATGCGCGGCAATCGGTCATCAGCGCGGCGGCCGATACGCTGAGCGATGCCGACCTGATGAGCGCCTCGGATGCGTTGCTCGAGGCGGAGCTCAAGCGATCGCATTCACCGTACTATTTCATGCTCGGTCTGGCCGCCAATGCGAAAAAGCGCGGCGACAAGGCGGCGGCGCTCGACTGGGAGCAAAAGGCTTACACCGCCGCCGACGGGCCGGCGACCCGCCTGCAATGGGGCGTGCATTACGTCAATGCGCTGATCGAGCTCGCGCCGCAGGACGACGCGCGCATCGAGCATGCGGCCAAGAGCGTCATCGGCGAGCTCGATCCGACGCCGGACACGTTCTACGAGCGCAATCGCCGCGCGCTCGAGCGCATGGGAGGCAAGCTCGAGGCATGGAACGCCCGACACCGGCACGATGCGGCGCTCGCGCGCATACAGGCGCAAATGGACGCCGTCTGCGCCAAGCTGCCGTCGACTGATCCGGCACGGTCGACCTGCGATGGCGTGATGCGGCCTGCGAAAGGCACGAGCGCGTAGTGCGGCGCACGCGCTCCGGCGGGGTCCGGCTCGCCGTCGTCGTCTTCGCCCTGGCCGGATTGCCGGCGCCGGCGGCTAACGCCGACCCGGGCGCGGCCACCGGCTCGATCAGCTACCGGAGCAAGGCCGGCGCCATAGTCGTCCGGCCGAAGTACGCGTATCTGGTCAAGGGTCCCGACACCGTCACCGGCAATGTCGTCCGGCGGATCGTGCTGTCCGCCACCGACCTCGCGCCGACGCTGAAGAGCTGCACCACGATGATGTGCGGCGATGGCGACATGGGCGAGGGCCTGACGATCGACCTTGACGCCGGCGCGCGCATCAACTACTGGTTCGTCGCTGATGGACAGCGCGTCCAGTATTCGGGAACTGCCGAGCCTTCGTCATTGCAGCTGTCGACCGACACCGGGCAGCGCGTTGCCGGCGCCTGGCACCTCGATGCGCGCCGGGCGGGCGGTCCGGAAGTGCAAGTCGAATTCGACGCGGCGCTGCTCAAGGTTTTTACCAAGGCGCACTACTAGCAAAAGCCGCCGGCCGTCGCCGCCACTGCCGTTATTGCGTGAAGCCGAGACGCCGGGGCGCGTTCGCCCGCATGCGCGCGGCGGCTCCCAGTCCGAACAGCGCGGCCATCGCCTCCCGGTATTCGACGGCGCCAGTGCGCATGCTGTTGTTGTGGGTCGCCCCATCGATCAGCAGCAGCTTTTTCGGGCCACGCGCGGCCCGGTAGAGCGCTTCGCTGAAGCGCGACGGGACCAGATGATCGGCCGCACCATGGACGATCAGCACCGGCATTTTCACCTTCGCCATCTTGCTTATCGAGTCGAACTTCTGCGACAGCAGGAGCCCGACCGGCAGCCAGGGATAAGTCAGCGCCTTCGCCATATCCTCGAGCGTCGTAAACGAGGATTCGACGATCAGGCCGGCTGCCGCCGCCATCGGCCTCCCCGCGCCGTCGGCCGGGCTCAGCGACGCGGCCAGATCGATGGCGACCGCGCCACCCAGTGAATGGCCGTAGATGAAGCGGCGCGCGGGATCGGGCTCGCGCATCGCCAGCCAGCGCCACGCGGCGTGCGCATCCTCGTAGACCGACTTTTCGGTCGGTACGTCGCCATCGCTCTTGCCGAAGCCGCGATAGTCGATCGCCAGCACCGAAAACCCGAAATCGCGCAGCTCCTCGATGCGGAACAGCTGGCCGGTCAAGGCCCAGCGGGCGCCGTGCAGATACAGGATCGCCGGCGCATCGGACCTGCCGCTCGCCGCTGGCCACCACCACGCATGGATGTGCTGGACGCCTTCGCCGCTCGCCACCGGCAGATCGAATTCCTGGACGCCGTCCGGCATGCCGGTGTACCAGGCTGGCGTGTCGCGCACGACGCGAAAGGTGAGTCGGGACTCCTCATGCTGGAAGGCTGCGGTCCCGCAGGCGGTCAATACGCCGGCGAAGGCCGCGCCGATCGCCAGGCGTCGGAGCAACGGTTTGCACGAGGAAGAGTCCATCGTTGGCATGAGGCGCCCTTTAGGATCGGTCCGGTAAACAGTCAATAAAAACGCGGCTTGCGCACAGCGCGTTGACGGCGCGGGCATAGCCGCGTCTACTAGTCGACAAGCCGGACGATGAAGGCCGGCGCAAACACACTTCGATACTTCGCCAAGCCATGAGCACCGAAAACGAGCGACTCCATCCCGCGTCAACCGAGATCGAGCGGCTGATCACCGAGCTCGGGCAGGCGGAAGCCTACGAGCAGAAGCTGCGCCAGCTGATCGTCGAAGTCAGGGACGCACTGGCGGCGGGACAGGTCGAGCAGGCGCTCTCGATGTTGAATACGGCGTTGAACGATATCGACAGCGCCACCGACGTGGTCGTTCCGCCGCAGCGCATGAAATAATCAGACGAGCCGGCACCCCGTCGCCGTCAAATCCACGAAAGGAAACGCCATGACCTCTCCCCGCGACGTCGCCGTGTTCGTCGGCAGCCTGCGCAAGGAATCGTTCAATCGGAAGATGGCCAAGGCGATCGCGGCGATCGCGCCTGCCACGCTGAAGCTCGAAATCGTCGAGATCGGACAGCTGCCGCTGTTCAACCAGGATTTCGAGGCGAGCCCCGCGCCCGAGGTGATCGCGTTCAAGGAGCGCGTTGCGCGCGCGGACGCCGTCCTGTTCGTGACCCCCGAATACAACCGCGGGGTACCCGGCGTGCTCAAGAACGCGATCGACGTCGCCTCGCGTCCCTACGGCAAGAGCGCGTGGAACGGCAAGCCCGGCGCGGTAATCAGCGTCTCGCCGGGCGCGATCGGCGCGTTCGGCGCCAACCACCAGCTGCGCCAGTCGCTGGTGTTCCTCAATGTGCCTGCGCTGCCGCACGAGGCCTATATCGGCAATGCCGCCAAGCTTTTTGACGACAAGGGTGCGCTGATCAATGACGACACCCGCGAATTCCTGAACAAATTCCTTCAGCTCTTCGACAAATGGATCGAGCGTAACGCCGCGCCGCGCGGCTGACGGTTATTCGAAAAGGCTGCGCGTCGGCTCTTCGGCGCTGATCGCCACCGAGCGCGCCGCCTCGTCGGCATGGCAGAGCGCGCCGACTCTGACGCCGAGCAGGCGAATGCGGCGGTCGAGCGGCACGCGCTTCAGGCATTCGCCGGCGGCGCGCCGGATCGTGCGCGCGTCCTGGGTCGGCGCGGCTATCGTCCGGTCGCGGGTGAGCGTCTTGAAATTGTCGTAGCGCAACTTCAGGCCTATCGTCTTGCCGGCGTAACCTTTGCGCTTGAGATCCTCGCTGACGCCGGCGCAAAGCTCGCTGAATATGGCGGAAAGCTCGTCGCGGTCGCGCGTCGGATGCAGGTCGCGATCGAATGTCGTCTCACGACTGATCGATTGCGGCTCGCTGAAGGTTACAACGGGACGCTCGTCGCGGCCGTGCGCAGCCTCGTGCATCCAGGCGCCGTAGTGCGCGCCGAAATGCTCGAGCAGGAGGCCGGGGTCCGCCGCCGCGAGCTCGCCTATCGTGCGTATGCCAAGCGCTTCGAGCCGGGCGCTGGATTTCGGGCCGATGCCATTGATCTTGCGCGCCGGCAGCGGCCAGACACGCAGTGGGATCTCGGTGGCCGGCAGCAAGGTCATGCCATCGGGCTTGTCGAGCTCGGAGGCGATCTTGGCCAGTAGCTTGTTCGGCGCGATGCCGATCGAGCACGAGAGGCCGGTGGCGCTGCGCACTGCCTTCTTGAGCGCAAGGCCGGCTTCACGTGCTCGCAACCAGGCGTCATCGGCGCTCGTGGTCCCGGTAACGGCGATGCCGGTCAAGTCGATGAAAATCTCGTCGATGCCGCGGTCCTCGACTTCGGGCGCGATATCGATTACCGCCGACTTGAACATTCGCGAATACCGCCGATAAGCGTCGAAGTCGATCGGCAACAGGATCGTATCCGGAGCGAGCTGCGCCGCTTTCATCAACCCCAGCGCAGAGTGCAGGCCGAACGCGCGCGCCTCATAGGTCGCGGTCGTGATCACGCCACGACCGACATAGCCGCGCAATGTCGCGAAGCGCCGCTCTATTCGCCCCGTGTCGGGATCGAGAATCTCTTCCGGCTGATGGCGCCGCCCGCCACCGATGACGACCGGCCGGCCGCGGAGCTCCGGGTAGCGCAGCAATTCGACCGACGCGTAGAACGCGTCCATGTCGAGATGGGCAATCAGGCGAGGCGCTGCGGCGGGCATCGATGTGACGCGGTGACGCAAAGCGACGACAGTGTAAGCGATGCGCGGGTTGCTCTCGCGCCGCGTCTCGCGCCTCGCTTCAGGTTTCGAAGCCGCAGCGCCGCCGGAGCTCGCCCGAACCCGGCGCCGCGAGCAGGGCGGCAAAGCGCGCCGCCAACTCCGGCTGCTGCGCGCGCGTTGCGACAGCGACGCCGTAGGGCGTGACGAGTTCGCACGACCCCGGCAGCGGGCCGACCAGCGCTACCCCGGGCGTGAACGCGATCTCGGTGACTTGCGTCCATCCGATCGGATGCGCGGCGTCGCTTTGCGCGAGCTCGCGCATTGCACCGACGCCGTTCGCGCAAGGTTTGAACTTCGGCGCCGTCTCGCGCTCGATGCCCATCCGGCGCAGCGTGGCCACACAGTGCGCACCGGCAGTCGAGCGCTCGACATCGGGCAGATAGATCGCGTCCGACGCGAGCAAGAGGCGGCGCAGCGCCGCCTCGGTCGATACGTCAGGCAAGGCATCACCGTCGCGCACGGCGATCGCCGTGTGCACGCGCCCGAGCGGCGAGATCGATTCCGGCCGGACATCGCCGCCTCGCGCCAGATCGTCCAGCAGCGTCATGCTCAACACGACGACGTCGCAGGGCTCGCCGACCAGAAGCTTTTCCATCGTCGCGCCGACTGGATGGAAGCTCGCCCGAATCGAGATGCCATCCCCCGCGGCGAATTCATGCTGCAGCGCTTCAATGAGACTTTGCGCGGCCCCCGCGCTCAGGACGTGCAGATTCGACATCGGTTTGCTTTCTTCCCCGGCAAGACAGGCCTCGACCGAATCCGGAACGCTACTTGTCGGGCTTCGCGCCGGAAATGCGGACGATCCGCTCCCATTTGGCGATGTCGTCGGTCAGATAGCGGCCGAACTCGTCCGCGGTCATCGTCATCGCGACTGCGCCCTGCTTGGCCCATTCTTCGCGAACGCCAGGGTTGGATGCGATTTTGGTGATTTCCACATTGAGCCGCCGCACGACGTCGGGCGGCGTGTTTTTCGGCGCGATGATGCCAAGCCAGAGCACGGCTTCGTAGCCGGGGACGCCCGCTTCGGAAAGCGTCGGCACGTCGGGCAGCACCGACGAGCGCACTTTGCCGCTGGTCGCCAGCGCCCGCACCTTGCCCGCGCGCGCGAACTCGCTCATCGTGGTGACCGCGTCGAACATCATGTCGACCTGCCCGCCGAGCGTGTCGGTGCGGGCCTGCGAGCTCTCCTTGTACGGGATGTGCACGATGTCGACGCCGGCCATCGCCTTGAACAGTTCGCCGGCCATGTGGTACGGCGTGCCCGGGCCCGACGACGCATAGTTGAGCTTTCCCGGCCTGGATTTGGCCAGCGCGATCAGCTCGGCGAGACTCTTTGCCGGCACCGACGGATGCACGACCAGCACCAGATCGGAATAGTTGATCGGCGCAATCGGCACGAAATCGCGCATCAGCGCATAAGGCTTGTTCGGCAACAGCGACTCGTTGACGGTCTGCGTGTTGGACATCACCAGCAGCGTGTAGCCGTCGGCTGCGCTCTTGGCTGCGGCGTCGGTGCCGATCACCGAGCCGGCGCCGGGGCGATCGTCGATGATGAACGGCTGACGCAGCGCCACTTCCAGCCGCTGGCCGAGGAAGCGCGCGTAGAGGTCTGCCGGCCCTCCAGCCGCGAATGGCACGATGATCCTGACCGGCTTGGTCGGATAGTCCTCTGCCGTCGCCATCGCGGCAATGCAAAGCAGCAACGTGCCGGCGAGCAGCCTGGCTAAAGTTCGCATCGCTTGTGCTCCTCGGTTACCCGGATCGACGCCCGCGCAATCTACCGGAACTCGTCTTCCGCCGCCAGCCGTCACGCGAGGGGCTCTAGAATCCATACAGGCGCGCCGGATTGTCGACGAGGATCCGGCGGCGCGTGGCCTCGTCGGGCACCCAATCGAGCAGCAGATCGAGCATCGCGGCATTCGACGGCGGCGGATTGATGTTTGGATGCGGCCAGTTGGTCGCCCAGACGCAGCGCTCGGGATGCGCCGCGGACAGCGCGCGGGCGAGCGCACTGACATCGTCATAGCCGGGCGGACCGGATTTCGACGTTTCGTATGGGGCCGAGAGCTTGGCCCAGCAACGCCCACTGTCGAGCAAGGCGAGCAGCGCGCGAAACGCCGGATGCGAAGGCACGACCGGCTCGAGGAACTTGCCGTTGTGGTCGATCACCACCTCGGCTGGCAGGCGTGCGATCCTCGCCGCGTGGAGCGGAGTGTCGCGGCCGTCGAACTGAAGCTGCAGATGCCAGCCGAACCGCGCGACCCGCGACGCGATTCCATCGACGTCGTCCCAGGACAAAAGGCCGCCCTTGAGCATGAAGCAACGCGCGCCGCGAAAGCCGGCGCGTGTCAGGCGCTCGATCTCGGCGTCGGCAATATCGGGCCGGATCGTCGCCACGCCGCGCGCGTTCGAGCCGAACTGGACGATCGCGTCCTCGGTGCAGGCATTGTCGAATGCATAGCCGCTTGGCTGTACGACGACCAGGCGCGAAAGCCCCAATCGCCGCTGCACGGCACGATAAGCATCCGCCGGCGCATCAGGCGGCGGAAAAAGCGCCGTCGGTGCGGGCTTGTAGCGGCGATCGTACACGTGCATGTGACAGTCGCACGCGCCGGCGGGCGCAGCGAGGCGCGGTGCGTCTTCCATGTCGGTCCCTTCGGCGCCCAGGGCGCAATAAGATCGATGTTTCGCCTGCCGCCTTGCGCGCTAACCCGCGCGCTTGCGCCGCTCGAGGTCGATGTCCATGAATTGCCAATAGGTGCTGAACACCTGGGGCCTGAAGCCCAGCAGCCACGGCTGGACGAAATCGTTCTCGCGGCGAAATATCATCGGAAGCAGCGGCATGTATGCGCGCGCCATCTCGGTCATGCGGCGCGCGGCCACGATCTGTTCCGGCGTCGTCGGGCTACGCAGGAAGCGATCGAGCCACTGATCGTATTCTGCGAACTTGAAGCGCGACTGGTTGGCGAACGGGGGCTGCCTGCTGTCGAGCAATTCCAGGATGCCATCGCCGGTCGGTATGCCGCCGAAGCCGGCCGCCGCGAGCTGGAACTTGCCGCCGATAACTTCCTTGATGAAATCCTGGAAAGGCGTCAGGTGGAAATCGATCCGGATGCCGATGGCGTCCATGTCTCGTCGCCACAATGTCTGCATTTCGCGCGAGATCGCCGCCGCGCGCAGCGACAGGACGACCGTCAGGGGCTTGCCGTCCGGGCCTTTGCGGTATCCGTCGGCGTCGCGATTGCCGTAGCCGAAGCGGTCGAGCAACGCGCGCGCCGCCGCGGGGTCGTACAGCGCGCGCGGCGACGCCCCGGGGTCGTGGCCTGTGACGCCGGGAGGGACCAGTTGGGAGGCAGGCTGCCCTTGTCCTGCGTAGACGACGTCGACCAGGTTCTGCGTGTCGAGCCCCAGCGCGATCGCGCGCCGCAACGCGATCCGGTCCTTGCGCGTGCCGCCGACCACCGCATCGTCCATGTTGAAGTCGACGAAAAACAGGAACGGCTCGATGTAGGCATGGCGCACGATGCCGCGTGCCGCGTATTCGGGCTTGAGCTTGTCGTTGGCCAAGAGCCGGTTGCCCACTTCGGCCCGGAGCTCGACATAATCGAGCGCGCCACGCTCGAATTCGAGCAGCAGCGTTGTGTCCTCCTCGATGATGCTGATGTCGATGACGCCGATCTGGGGGAACGTCCTGCCCCGCATGCTGCGCTCCATCTCCCTATCGGCAGGATTGCCGCTGGCCGGAAATCGCAATGTCCGATAATTCGGATTGGCCTCCAGTACGATTTTCGATCCGCGCTTCCATTCGCGCAGGCGATAGGGGCCGGTGCCGACAGGGTGCGTGCGAATGTCACCGCCCGCTGCCTCGACCACCTCGCGCGCAACGGCGGTCGCCACAAGGAATTGCTGCACCGACGGATAGTTGATCGCGTTGAGCTTGATCTGCAGCGTGTAGCGGCCCAGCGCGCGCAGCCCCTCGATCGGACGGTCGTAGTCGAATTTCGCGCCCGGACGCTTGGCCGAATCGACCACCGCGCGGGCGCCGATGATCAGATCGGTCATGACGGTGTCGCCGCCGCGGCTCAAATTGGGATCCAGCCGCCGCTTCATCGAGTAAACGTAGTCGTCGGCGACGAGCTCGCGCGGCTTGCCGTGGAACGCCGGATCATCGGTAAAGCGGATTCCCGGCGTGAGTTTCACCAGCCACGTCTTGCCGTCGTCGGACACCTCCAGCGGCGCGCTCGCCGTCACCGGCATCAGTCCGGCAGGGGTGTGCAGGTAATCCCAGTTGTAGAGCCCCTCGAAGATCGCGAGGATCACGCGCTGCGCCGGAATATTGGTCGCCTGCTGCGGATCGAGCGTGTCGACATCCGGCAACGCGACGCGAAGCACCTTGTTCGGGTCCGCGGCGCCGGCGGCGCAGCCGAACGCCATCGCGATCAGCGCGAGCGTCCACCGCAGTCGCTTTGTAGCGCAAGCCACCAACGCATCCTCCCTACGCGTCCGGCCGCCATCGCCGGCACAGGATTATGCATCAGTCGTCAGCTGCGCCGAGTGGATTCGAGCGGGCTGGGCGCTGTGAGCGTCGCGCCGTAGAAAAAAAAACGGGCCCGACGCATCGGGCCCGCGGATACGAACGAACGACTGCCTGGCGCGTTCAACCCGCCGGCGGCCCGTAATACGGATACGGCGGCGCGCGATAGCGCTCCGGTCCGCGGACCGGGATCTGGTTGCCCTTCGCATACATGCATTGCATATAGGCGCCGTCGTATCGGCGCTGGGTCTGGTAGTAGCCCGCACCGTAGGCGTTGCTGCCGGCCGCGCTGCCGAACAAGAGTCCGGTTCCGGCGCCGATCGCCGCGCCCGGGCCGGCGTTGCCGGACGCCGATCCTATGATCGCGCCCGCGGCGGCGCCGATCGCCGTGCCGGCGATCGCGCTGCCCGCAGCGTTGTTGTTCGCCTGCTCGACGGAGCCGCCAACCGACTGCCGCGCAAATTCTTGGCAGGCGAAGGTATCGGCCTGGAACTGGTCGAAAGTCTTGTTCCTGCCCGGCAGTGCGACGACGCTGGGCGCAGTCGGCACCGTAACGCAGGCTCCCAGCAGCAGGGCCCCAGCCAACGGAAGATAACGCTTGATGGCATTCATTGATTCCTCACCTGTCAACGCGGCGCCGGCGCAGCGCCCGGCGAGCCGTTTGGAACGACCGTCAGCCACCCGCTCGGGCAGTTGGCGATCTGCGGATAGTAGCCGGCCGGGTCAGTGCAATAGTACGAATACCGGCTGCGCTGCGGCGGCGCGGCCGGCGCAATCGCGTCGCCCAAATCGCGCTGAATATAGGTTTGCGGCGCGCCGTCGTCGTACGAGCCCCCGTCGTAGTACGTGTACGGGTACGGATAGGCGTAAGCGTATGGATAGTAGCCGGGCCCCCAGTAATAGAACGCCGGAAAGCCGAACGACAGGCCGAAGCGCGGACCGCCGTGCCAGCCGCCGCCGCCGTGCCAGCCGCNNTGCCAGCCGCCGCCACCCGAGCCATGATTATGCGACTGCGCCGACGCCGCGACGGGGACAATACCCAATGCCAGTGCGGCTGCCGCCGCGATAGCGAATTTTTTCATACGACCTCCATTTCGAAACTACACGTTAGACTTAAACGCATCAGGCGAAGTTCGGGCTGACCGATCGCAGCTATCGTCCTGCAGATTCGGCCTCAATTAATGTAACAGTCTGTAACCCTTACGCATTCCGCGACCACTTCCAACAACTACATTGGGTCCGCGGGCGCCGGCACAAGGCCGGCGGTTTTTAGTATCCTTATCGGCTCGATTCAACGACAAGGACGTTCCCATGGCCAGCGACCCCGGCTTGCGTACGGCGGACATGAAAATGGACGCGGCCTCGCTCTACCGCGAAGAAATCTACACCGACCGCGCTGCCGGCACGATCCGCGTCCTCACGCCGGTGACCCGCGACGGCGGTCCCGACCAGACCCGCGCGACAATCTATACTGGCGAAGCGCAGATCCTGACCAACGTCGGACCGCTGCCGATCAGCTTCGATATCCCCGCGGCGACGCTGGGCGAAGCCGTGCAGAAATACGGAGACGCCGCCAAGGAAGGCGTCGAGCGCGCAATGCGCGAGCTGCAGGAGATGCGTCGGCAGGCGTCTTCGTCGATCCTGGTGCCGGGCGCAGGCGCGGGCGCGGGCTTGGGCGGCGGCCTGCCGCCCGGAGCCGGCAAGCTCAAGCTCCCCTGATCGCGGCGCAGCGCGGGAATCGCCTAGCGTCGCGTGCGTCGCTCGGCTGCGGCGCCAACCGGTTTGAGCGTCCATTCGGCCGTCGCAAAGCGCTCGCGCAGGAAGTCGGCGAACGCGCGCACCTTGGCCGACAGATGCCGCCGGCTCGGATAGACGAGCTGGACCGGCGATGGCGCCGGTTGGAACGCGCGCAGGATCGGCACCAGGCGCCCGGCGCGAACTTCGGGTCCGACGATGAAGTCGGGTTCGTAGGCGATGCCCCGGCCTTCGAGCGCCAGCACCTCGAGAAATCGACCGCTGTTGGCATGCACCGCGCCCGAGACCTTCACTTGGCGCACCGCACCGTCACGGTCGCGGAACAGCCACGTATTACGCTGCGCCGCGTACTCGTAGATCAGGCTTTCGTGCCCGGCGAGATCCTCGGGACGCCTGGGCTCGCCGCGACGCGCGAGATAGGCCGGGGCAGCGCAGCACACCATGCGCGTCTCGCCGAGCATGCGTCCAACCAGGCTCTGACTGCCGATGGCGCCGATGCGCACCGCGGCGTCGAAGCGTTCATCGACCAGGTCGACCGCGCGATCGGAAAGCTCGACGTCGAAGCGCATCTCGGGATAGCGCTCGATGAAAGCGGCGATCGCCGGGGCGACATGCCGCTCGCCGAAGGTCACAGGCGCCGACAGGCGCAACGTTCCGCGCGGCGTCACTGCCGACGCGCCGGCCGACTGCTCGGCTTCGTCGAGATCAGCCAGGAGCTGCACGCAGTGCTCGTAGAATACGCGACCGCTTTCGGTTAGCGACAGCCGCCGTGTCGTGCGATTGAGCAGGCGAACGTTGAGATGCGCCTCGAGCTCGGCGACGTGGCGGGAAACCGCGGAGACCGAGATCGCGAGGCGCTCGGCGGCCCGCACGAAGCTGCCGCTTTCGACGACCCTCGCAAAGGCGCTGATGGCTTGAAAGCGGTCCATGCTTAATTATTGCATATTGAGCAATAATCTCTTGGAATTTGGTCCGTTTATCTCAATGTTGGCAATGGGTAGTATTCGAGATGTCGCTCCACAAAGGATCCGATCATCGAAGACTCGCGCCAAACCGGGTCGCCGCCGATCGCGTCCGATACGTATTCTCTCTTGCAACCATAGCCAGGAAACCGCCATGAAACTCTACTACTCGCCGGGCGCATGCTCGCTCTCTCCGCATATCACTCTGCTCGAAGCCGGATTGCCGGCGACGCTGGTCAAGGTCGACACCAAGACGCACAAGCTCGCCAGCGGCGAGGATTTCTACGCGATCAACGCCAAGGGTTACGTGCCAGTGCTCGAGCTCGACGACGGCCGGCGGCTGACCGAAGGACCGGCAGTCGTCCAGTATCTGGCCGATCGCAATCCGGCTTCGCGGCTGGCACCCGCCGCCGGTAGCTTCGAGCGCTATCGGTTGCAGGAATGGCTGAACTTCATCACCTCCGAATTGCACAAGCAGTTCGGTCCGTTCTTCGCCGCGACGACGCCGGTCGAGTACAAGCCGATTCTGCGCGACAAGCTCTCGCTGCGGCTCGACTGGCTGGCCGGCCAGCTTGACGGCCAAGACTATCTGATGGGCAGTCAGTTCACGGTCGCCGATGCCTACCTGTACACGATCCTGCGCTGGTCGCCGTTCGTCGGGATCGAGCTCGCCAAATGGCCGGTGGTCGCCGCCTACAAGGCCCGGGTCGAAGCGCGACCGCATGTGCGCGAGGCCTTGCTCGCCGAAGGCCTGATCAAGGAACCGGCGGTCGCCGCGGCTTGAAGCGACGAGCGTCGACCTCGACGATGCTGCGCCCCGCTTCGCGCATTACGCGATGAGCGCCCGACTTCCGACGCTGTTCCTGTCGCACGGCTCGCCGATGCATGCGGTCGAGCCCGGCGCCGCGGGACGTGCGTGGGCTGCGATGGCGCATGGGCTGCCGCGTCCGCGCGCGGTGCTGATCGCATCGGCGCATTGGGAAACATCGGTGCCGATGCTCACCGGTAATCCGGCGCCGCAAACGATCCACGACTTCGGCGGCTTTCCCGACGAGCTCTTTCGACTGCAATACGCGGCACCCGGCGAGCCTGAGCTCGCTGCGAAGGCTGTTGCACTGCTCAAGACCGCCGGCGTGACCGCCGGCATCGACGGTTGCCGCGGCCGCGACCACGGCGCATGGGTGCCGCTGCGCTGGATGTATCCCGAAGCCGACGTGCCTGTCGTGCAACTCTCGATCCAGCCCGCGTTCGGCGCCGCCCATCACCTGCGCGTCGGCCGCGCGCTTGCGCCGCTGGCTGACGACGCCGTGCTGATCATCGGCTCCGGGCACACGACGCACAACCTGCGCGACTGGATGTCGAATCCACGCCGGCAGGAGCCGCTGCGCTACGCGCAGGCGTTTGCGGCATGGCTCCACGATCGATTGATGGCGCACGACGTCGATGCGCTGATCGCCTGGCGCGAACAGGCACCCGACGCGGCGCGCGCGCATCCGAGCGAGGAGCATTTTCTTCCGTTGTTTGTCGCACTCGGGGCAGCGGCCGACGGCGCCAGCGTCGAGCGCTTTGTCGACGGCTTCGAAGCCGGCGCGCTGGCCCTGGATTCCTACCGCTTCGGCCCGCGCTGATTCTGTCGTGCATCGGCGACGGTGCACGGCCGCGTCGGAGCGTGTCTTACGCCCAAATCGGATGTGCGCCGATTACGGTGCGAAAGCCCTGGTCCTAAAGTGGAGCCGTGTTCAATAAAACGAAGCGGAGCCACTGATGAACCACCGAGCGACCAGACTGCAAGAGGCGGCGTCGTTCGCTGCGGGCGTCTTGATCGGCACATCGATCGTGACGCCGGTATTCGCGGCGACGTCCGATATTCCTGCCGAATGGCAACCCTACCTGCTGATCGGATCCGTGGTCCTGCTGGCCATTGCGTTGATGCTCAGGGCGCTGGGCACGCGGGCCGCCCGACACAGCGACATGGACCAAAACGCCGACCTGCGCGACGCGAACCGCGTCGAGATGATCGACGTGCCGTTGCACCAGTAGGAAAGAGAATCGACGCGGCGAGCGCGGCGAGCCGGCCCGCGCCGCCGCAGGGTGGCTAGTGCAGACGCTGGCGCCCCTTGCTTGAGGTTTCACGCCGCTGCGCGCGGCGTTCGGCACGATTGGCGGACTCCGGCCGGTTGCGATCCTGCCAGAAACGATAGATAAGCACGGCGGCGATCGGCAGCTCGTCGATCATCCCCTGCCGCTTTTCCTCGCTGTCGACCCAGTCCAGGTACTCGGGGTCGTGATCGCCGTAGGCCAATGCCTCGATCGGCAGCATCCAGTCGCGGGCGTCTTCCTGCGAATACATCGGCTCCCATTCCGCTTCGCGCAACAGCACGCCGGTCATGTAGCCTTCGCACCAGGCGCTCGCTTCGGGCGGCGCCTTGTCGCCCTTGTCGTTGTCCTCGCTGTGATACAGCAGCGGCTTGAAGCGGGTCGGCGATTCGCGCAGCGTTCGCGCAATGCTGTTCTGCACGCGCAGCACCAGCGACAGGATCCGGCTCGCCTGTTCGTTGTCGGCAAAAACGGGCGACACGCTGCGCTGACTGTCGCTCCAGACGACAGGCAGCCATTCGGACGGCTGGATCATCTCGGGGCCGCTGACGATCGCCGTCAGAAAGCCGTCGAGCATTTCCAGGTCCATGCAGTCCTGCGGTACGCCGTTCGACGCGAGGAAAGCCTCGAGCTCGTCGTAGTCGGCATCGGCCAGTGGTTCGTCGAGCTTGGCGGGCTCAGTCATGGGTAGCTTCGTTTGCACATCGGGCCGCCATGATCCTCCCTGCGCAGCCGGAATGCAAATGCGCTTATGCGGCTTGCCGATCACCTCGACCGCGAAAACGAGAGCGCATGCGCGGCATTGAGCGCAGCGGCGAAGAGCAGCGCGGCGCCGGCCTGATGCGCAGCGGCGAGCGGCACGGGCACGACCAGCAGCAAGGTCGCGATGCCGAGCGCGATCTGCAACAGCAGGGCCGCCAGCAACAGCCACGCTGCTGCCTTGACGCGCGGCGGCTCGCCAGAGCGCGCGCGAAACCAGAAAACCGAAATCAGCAAAGCGAGGAGCCAGGCGATCATGCGGTGATCGAACTGCACGGTCGCCATGTTGTCGGCGAAATTGCGGTACCACGGTGTGAGCGACAGGATCTCCGGTGGCACGAGTCGCCCGTTCATCAGCGGAAACGTGTTATAGGCGAGCCCGGCGTGGATTCCGGCGACCAGGCTTCCCAAGAGCGCCTGCACGAACACCAACGCAACGATGAAGAGCGCAAAACGAAACAGGGTTGTCGTCTCCGCGAACGCGGGGACCCGGCTTTTTTGCGGGTACGACACATGATTCTCGTTTTCGCTGGAATCGCGGATCAAGCGGTCGCCGGCGGGAGATCGGCCCGCCGGCGCGCGCATGAGCGACAGGGCAAGCAAGAACATCGCCGCGAAAATCAGCAGTGCGAGCCCCAGATGCGCCGCCAGCCGGAGTTGCGAAACGCGCGGATCGTCGACGAGCCCGCTCTGCACCATGTACCAGCCCAGTGCACCCTGCAAGCCGCCGAGCACGAAGATCGCGACCAGTGTCGGCGCAAGCCCTGACGGCAGCTTCCGCCGCGCGAAAAACCACACCAGCGGCAAGGCGAACGCCGCACCGACGACACGCCCGAGCAACCGATGCGCGTATTCCCACCAGAATATCGACTTGAATGCGCCGAGGCTCATTCCCCGGTTCACCTGGCGGTATTCGGGCGTAGCCTGGTATTTGGCAAAGGCCTCGTCCCATTGCGCCGGCGACAGCGGGGGCAACGCACCGACGATCGGCTGCCATTCGGTGATCGACAGCCCCGAATGTGTAAGGCGCGTCACGCCGCCGACGATGACCATCGCGAACACCAGCATGCAACACGCCAGAAGCCAGATCGCCACCGCTCGCGGTGCGCGGCGATCCGGTACACGCAGAGTCGCGGAACCGGCGGAGGCCGTCGACGAGGTCGCGTTCATGCCGCGATTGTACCGGCGCGCGCCGATGCCCACTTCACGCATGAGCGCGATCAGTGCGCATGCTGGTGCGATGGCGGGGGCCGCGGCGGCTCACGATCGACGTTTTCCGCCATCTCCCAAATGTCCTGGTTGCGCTCGGCGTCCGCCGCAGGCACGCCGAGCCAGCGCGCGCGCAACCGCCCATCCCGAATCAGGAACTCGCTGTGGCGCAAGTTCGCGCCGACGGCGCCATCGCGCGCAGCGAATATCGCGTAGACCTTCGCGACGTCGGGCGCAGCGATCGCCAGCATCGACTCCCCGCCAGCCGTTTGCGCGCTGGCCGCCTCGGCATCGGCCGCGCTCGACGTCACCGCCAGAACCCGAATGCGCTCGTCGTCGAACGCACGCCGCTGCGACGCAAGCGAGCGCAGGCGAGAAAGCGAATCCGGCAGCGAATATACGACCAGCAGCGTGTCGCGCGATTCGTCTCTCGGCAGCAGCGTCTGCTGGCCGCGTCCGGCCAGCTCGAAGCTGAAGTCCGGCGCGTTTGGCTCAGCGACGAGCTCGCCATTCGGACCGACGGCGCTCGCGGCGTCGGACAATGACTGCAGGAACTGCACGATGCTCCAGATCTCGTCACTGCCAAGCGGCGGCGAAAACGCCGGCATCGGCGTTCCCGCGCGGCCGTGCGCGATCCACCAATAGAGCTCGCCCGGACGGTGCTGGCCGGCATGCTCGACGAGGTTGGCCGGCCGAGTCGACAATTCAGCGGCCGCGCGCCCGCCGCCCGTGCCGTCGCTGCCGTGGCATGCGACGCAATGGGTGGCGAACAGGCGCTCGCCATCGACGATCGCCGTCGTCGTATAGCGCACCGGCGAGCTTGCATACGTGGTCGGATAGGCGGGGACGGCAAGCAGCCATGTGCCCGCCATTGCCGATGCCAGGACCCCGGCCAGGCCGGCAGTTGCCGATCGCCATGCGCGCCGGCGCGCGCCGGCGACGAGAGCCGTCACGCTCGCGGCGGCAACGAGCGCCGCGGCAGCCAGCGGCCAGCGCGTCGCCGATTCCTGCGCCGGTGTCCAGGAAAGCGTGTGCGCGAATGGCCAAAGCACCGACTGATGCGCGGCCGGAATCGTGATCCCGAGCACGCCGACGATCGTCACGACGAGCAGCCCGGCCGCGATTTCGAGCAGCGTGTTGCGGCGCAGCGCACGCACGGCGTGCCGATCGCCAGCAGCGAGCCGTGGCGTCAGCACCAGCCGATTGAGCGCGGCGAGCGAGATCATCACAGCGAGCAGCGCGAGCTTCGCAAGCAGCAGAGCGCCATAGGTTGTACCGAAAAGCGCCGGAACGCTGCCGACCAGAAACCAGCTGTTGCCAAGACCGCTTAAGATCAGCGCACTCACGCAGGCGATAGCGACGGTGGAAAAGCGGCGGGTCGCCCATGTCGCGTGTTCGATCGGCTGCGTTGTTCCGAGCAGGTAGGCCAGCGGCGGCAGCGCGCCGAGCCACGCGCCGGCGGTGATCAGATGCATGACGTCGGAGACGAGCTGCGCGTCGCGCCAGGGCCCTTCGGCGGCGGCGGCGTGCCCGGTCCAGGCGAGCGCCGCCAGGTACACGCCCGCAACGATCGTCGAGAACGCGAGCCGCCACCCGCCGCGCCCGGTGTTTCGCGGCCACAGGGCAATCAGCAGCACCAAAGCGAGGCCGAGGCGCGCGATCCAGACCTTGCCGAACAAGGTCCCGACGAGCACCGTGCCCAGCGTTTCAGGCTCGATCGCCTGCGGCAGCGGCACGCCGCTCATCGTCGCCGCTGCCGCCGCAAGCCACGCGAACGCGGACGCGACGCCGATCGCAATGCTGGAGCGTGCGACCGGCGGAAGGCGCCGGTGCAACGCTGCGACGGGGCCGGTGGGGCCATCGCGTCCCCGCCAAGCCGAGAGCGCGCACGCGAGCACCAGCTCGCCGAACAGCCACATCGCCGCGGCGAAATGGACGGCGCGCGCGGAAGCCAAGAGAGCGTTCATCGCCGTGTGCGCGATGCGCGCCTGCGCGGGGGCTCAGCGCGTGACATCGAAGGAGTAATCGCCCTCGGTGACATGCGTGTCGACCGACAGCACGCGCCAGCGCACTCGGTATCGGCCGGGCGCGAGCGGCGGCACCGACACGGTCAGCAGCGTGGCGTCGCCATGGTCGAGCTGCGGATCGCCTTGGTCGACGCGCTTGCCGCTGGCATCCGACACCTGCACCGTGCTGAACGCGGGCTCAAGCTCTTGCGTAAACCACAGTTTCATCTGCGCCGGCGATGCATGGACGGTGCTGCCGACGGCGGGCGTCGCGTGATCGAGGAACGCATGCGCGCCGGCCGGCAAAGCCATGATCGATGCGCATGCAACGGCGAGCCAAAGTAGCGAGCTTCGCATGTCAGTTCCCGAAGATCGGCCGGCCGATCGTGGTGGGAAAAAGGTCATCGAGAAAAAAGTGCAGTTGCGCGATCCAGCCGACCCGATTGCCGCTGCGGTTATTGGCCGGAATGACGGCCTCGACGGCGAGCTGCGTGTAGCGGCCGGCCCAGATGATGCCGGGATTCACGGTGCCGGTCGTCCCGCTCGCCCCGCGATCGAGCGCGGTCGACATCGCAAATTCGACGACCGGGATCATCCGGCTGAACGGCTCACGCAGGCCGACGTCCTCCACGAACGATTGCAGATACAGCAGGCTGTATTCGACGGCGAAACCCCATTCGAGCGTATGCGGATGGCGCTCGACGTCGGCCTCGCCGTCATTACTGATCGAGATCGTGGCCGAGCGGGTCGGAATCCCGACACCAACGAGCCCGGTCACGGCAAACGGGCGCATGAACTTCATCGTTTCCGGAAGATCGCCGAAGCCCTTCCCGAAAAAAAGCGACGGCGTCAGCGTGCTGAACGACTCTGCACCGACGCGCTTCGAACCGCTGCCGCCGATGTCCGCGTCGACGCCCGCCGACAGGATCGTCTCGTGCTCGTCGCTCTGGTAGAACTTGTACTTGACGCCCGCGGCCAGGTTATCAAAGCCGCGCTGCGTATCGCCTCCATCGGGCTGCAGCACCTTGTAGGTGGCGCCCAAGCCGATACCGAAGTTTTCGGTCACCCGCTTCGACACATCGATGGCAAAGTCGGTCTCGCGCGTCGCCGGATCATCCCCGCTCCCCGGCATCTTCTGACTGGCGATCGTCGGCAGCGACAGCTCGTCGGCGACGAAGGGATCGTCGGTCGCCAGCGTCGCCGGAAAAAAGCGCTTGCCGGCAAAGCCGTGCGCCGCGGCGGAACCGGCCGCCACCATTGCGACAGACGCGGCGCCCAGCGCCCACAGCGCGGCCATCGGGCGAATTCTTCTCTTGTTCATCACCAGACTCCTTTCATCGGCGGCATGCCGGCGATCGGTCGTGCCGCAATGTGTCTTAATGACCGGCATGCGGTTGCATCACACCGGCTGCCATGCTTTCGACCTCGACGTTGACCTCGATCGATCCGGCCTTTTCGAATCCCAGCGTCAATGGAAAATGGTCGCCCGCCTGCAGCGGCCGCTTGAGGTCGGCGAGCATCACGTGATAGCCGCCGGGCTGCAGCACCAGCCGGTCGCCCGGCTTGACGTCCACACCGGCGACTGCGCGCATGCGCATCACGCCAGCGTCGAGCACCATCTGATGCAGCTCGGCAGTACCCGCCGCCGGCGTCGATACGCGCATCAGCCTGTCGACCTGGGTTCCCTTGTTCTCTACGCTTAAGAAAACGCCGCCGGAGCGCGCGCCGGGAGGCGTCGCGCGTGCGAACGGATGGTCGATGTGGAGCGCTCGCAATTGATAGTCGTGCGCCCATGCGCTGCCCGCGACAGCGATTGCGGCGACGGCAGCGATGGCCAGGATTCTTGTCATGGCGGTCCTTGTGAAGTGTTCGAGACGATCGATCGCGAGAGCGACGAATCCGCGCGCACGTGAACGACCGGCGACCGCAGCCGATGTGCGGCCGCGGTCGACTTACGTGTTTAGAGGAAGAGCGAGGGAGGGCCGCGCAGCGGCGGCAGCAGCTCGAGGCGAGCTGCGATGTCGGTGTGAGCCTGGCCGGAGGCCGCTCGCTCGAGCGAGCGGGGCCGGACGACGAACGGCGTCGCCGAGGGCGGGGTTGCGAGAGCGGCAGAAGCGCCCAGGCACGAAGGGCAATGCGCATGGGCCGAATGGCTCGGTCGCGGCGCAGGAACACCCGAATTCGCGTGCACGACACCGCCCGATGGAACCGCCGACCGCGCTGCCGTCGAGCAATAGTCGCTCCAGGCCACCGCCGGCCGCGCCGCTGCATACGTGGCGACCGGCGCGAGCAAATGCATTGCCAGCGTGACGAGCGTGACTGCGAGGCGGCAGCGGCGCTTCATGGCCGCGATTCTACACCGAGGCTTGCCAGGCGTGACCAGCGTCGGCTCTGCCTGTTGATCGCCTGCTCGATCGGCGGCATCAAGATCAAAGGCGCGGTGAAGGACACGGCGATCCTGTTCGTCCCGATGTTGCCGGCGCTGCTGATCGTGATATTGTTTCCGCAACGGATCCTTTGGCTGCCGCGGCTGCTGATGGCGCAGTACGTGAAGTAGCTATCGATGTCATCATGCTGAACACCAAGCCGCTTTGTCCGGCTTTCGGCCTCGAAGCCTCGGGCGTCGACGTATCGGGCGCGCTGTCGGACGCCGCGTTCGACGAGATCGCGCGGACGTTCTTCGCGGCGCAAATCCTGGTCCTGCGCGACCAGCGGCTGACGCCGCAGCAATATCTCGCGTTCGCGCGGCGCTTCGGTCCACCCGAGCCGCATGTCATCGACCAGTTCCACCATCCGGAAGAAGCGAACATCCTGATCCTATCGAACCGCAGGAAGGATGGACAGCCGATCGGGCTGGCCGACGCGGGGACCTACTTCCACACTGACTATTCGTACCTGCAGGTTCCGGCGCGCGCAACGATGCTCTATTCGATCGAAGTGCCGAAAGCCGGCGGCAACACGCTGTTCGCCAACCAGTACGCCGCGTACGACGACCTGCCCGACGCGATGAAGCGCCGCATCGCGCCGCTGATCGCCGTGCATCATTACGGCAACCGCAAGGTGGCCGACGAAATGAGCCGCGTCGCTGCGTCACCGCTGACCGACGAGCAAAAGGCGAAGATGCCGCTGATCACCCATCCGCTGGTGCGCGCGCATCCGGTCACCGGACGCAAGGCGCTGTACGCGGTATCGGGCAGCTCGTACGGCATCGTCGGCATGCCGGAAGAGGAAGCCGTCGCGCTGCTCGACGAGCTCGCGGCGCACGCGACGCAGCCGAAATACGTGTTGAGCTATGCCTACCGGGTCGGCGACGTCGTGATCTGGGACAACGCATCGCTGCTGCATTCGGCGACGCTGACCGATCCGGACGATCCGCGGACGCTGTGGCGGATCACGATCAAGGAGCCGTCGAGCAAGCTCGACGCACTGGAAGTCCTGGCGCCGACGTTCGCCGCCCAGGCGATGTAGCACGACCGGGCGGCGCTGCTCCGCTGCCTGTCACGCGTCGGCCCGAGGGCCGAATGCCTTTGGCCTATGCTGCGCCGTTTCGGCGCCCGGCGGTTTTCCGCTAAACTGCCCCCATGCCGCATGCAACGCAGTCGTCGGAGTCGGCAAGGCCCATGGTGCGCAAGTTCCTTTCGTTCGCGCTCGCTTTCCTGCTGCTGGGCCTGCAGCAGGAACTGCTGTTGCACCCGCTGACACATCTCCCCGATCTCAAGGCGAGACATCATTCCAGCCTGAAGCTGCCGGCGATCGAAATCGCCTGCGTCGAATGCTCGCTGCTGGCGGGTGCCGCGCACGCCGCGGCCGGCTCGCTTTCGCCGGCGAACTGCGTCGCCGATGCGGCCGAGTGCTTTGCATTCGAGGCGGCAGTACGATACGTCGCCGCCCCCTCCTACTACCAGAGCCGCGCCCCGCCTCTCTCCCTCTAGATCGATTCGGCGCGCCGCTTATCGTTCGCGGCGCCGGTTCATCCGACTAGAGGAGCACAACCCGTGTTCAGGAGATTCTTGGCGCCCGGCGCTTTGGCGCTGGCGATGTTCGTTGCCTCTTCCGCGTGGGCGGCGAGCGACGCCGATCTCGCACAAATCCGCGATGAGATCCGGCAATTGAAGGAAAACTACGAAGCGCGCATCCAATCGCTGGAAGCGCGGCTGAAGGATGCCGAGGAGGCATCGGCCAAGCTCGCCGCCAGCGCCGCGTCTCCGCCCCCCGCGGCGGCGACAACGTCTTCGTCGAGCGGTCTTGCCGCATTCAACCCGGCGATCTCGGCCGTACTTCAGGGCCGCTACGCCAACCTGTCGCAGGACCCCGAAAAGTATGCGATCAGCGGCTTCGCGGCAGGCGGCGAAATCGGTCCGGGCAAGCGCGGCTTTTCGCTCGGGGAATCCGAGCTCGCGATCTCCGCCAATGTCGACGACAAGTTCGCGGGCAACCTGATCGTTTCGCTGACACCGGAGAACACCGTGTCGGTCGAAGAGGCCTACGGCATCGTGACCGCGCTGCCCAATGGTTTCACGCCCAAGTTCGGACGCTTTTTCTCGGGGCTGGGGTATCTGAACGAGCAGCACCAGCATGTCTGGGACTTTATCGACGCGCCGCTCGCATATCAGGCCTTCCTCGGCGGCCAGTACGGCAACGACGGCGCACAACTCAAGTGGGTCGCGCCGACCGATCAGTTCCTCGAATTCGGCGCCGAAGCAGGCAACGGCGCCGGCTTTCCCGGTTCCGACCGCAACAAGAACGGCGCCGGCACCGGCGTCGTCTATGGACACACCGGCGGCGACATAGGCGCGAGTCAGAGCTGGCGCGCTGGGCTGTCGTACCTGCAAACGCGCGCGCAGGGTCGCGAATTCGCGCAGACCGACCTCGCCGGTAACGACGCGCAGCTTGGCTTCAATGGCACAAGCCACGTCGCGATCGCCGACTTCGTCTGGAAATACGCGCCCAACGGCAACGCGCAGGACACCAACTTCAAGTTGCAGGGCGAATACTTCTGGCGGCGCGAGCGCGGCGACCTGACCTACGATCGCGATGGCGCGCTCGGCTCGACGAGGACCGCGGACTACGCCTCGTCGCAGAGCGGCTGGTATCTGCAGAGCATCTATCAGTTCATGCCGTACTGGCGCGTTGGCCTGCGCTACGACCGCCTCGATCCCGGACACGGCGACTATGGCGCGAACGCCGCGTTCCTCGCCACACCGTCGTTCGATCCGCAGCGCACGTCGGTAATGTTCGATTACACGCCGTCCGAATTCAGCCGCATCCGCCTGCAGCTTGCGCAGGATCGGTCACGTGCCGGCGCGACCGACAACGAATTATTCCTGCAGTACATCCTGACCTTGGGCGCGCACGGCGCTCATCGCTTCTAGGGGAATGGCAATGAAATCATCGATGCAATCGCTTGTTGTGATCCTGGCCGCGGTGTGGGCCATCCCGGCAGCGGCTCTGAATGTGTTCGCGACCGTGCCCGAATGGGGCGCGCTCGCGGCCGAGGTCGGAGGCGACAAAGTGACCGTCTACGTCGCCACCAACGCGCTGCAGGACCCTCATCACGTCGAAGCCAAGCCGAGCCTTATCGCGCGGGCGCGCAGCGCCGACCTGATCGTCGCCACCGGCGCCGAGCTCGAGATCGGCTGGCTGCCTCTGGTGCTGCAACAGGCCGGCAACCCGAAGGTCCAGCCAGGCCAGCCCGGCTACTTCGAGGCCGCGCCGTTTGTAACACTGCTCGACAAGCCGGCGCGGCTCGATCGCGCCGAAGGCGACGTGCACGCGGCGGGCGATCCGCACATCCAGACCGACCCGCGCAACATCGCGCGCGTCGCGGCCCCACTGGCGACGAAACTCGGACAGGTCGATCCGGCCAATGCCGCGTATTACCAGGCTCGATACAAAGCATTCGCCGAGCGGTGGAGTGCCGCGATCGCGCGTTGGGAAACGGAAGCGGCGCCACTAAGAGGCGTTGCGGTGCTGGTCCAGCACAAGGCCTTTACCTACCTGATCGCGTGGTTGGGCCTGAAGGAAGTCGCAGCACTCGAGCCCAAGCCGGGAATCGAGCCGACGACTGCGCATCTGTCCGAAGTGCTCGCACTCGCGCAGCAGCAACCGGTGAAGATGGTCCTGCACGCCGCGTATCAAAGCGATCGCGCGTCGCAATGGATCGCCGAGCGCGCGAAGATCAATGCGGTCGCATTGCCGTTCACCGTCGGCGGTGACGATGCCGCCAAGGACCTGTTCGGACTGTTCGACGATACGATCCAGCGCCTGCTCAAGGGGGCGCAATGAATCTTGAAACGCTCGAGCTGTCGATTCTTCTGCCGGCGCTCGCCGCCGGCCTGCTGGTGACTGCAACGCATGTGCCGCTGGGCATGCAGGTGCTCGCGCGCGGCATCGTCTTCATCGATCTGGCGATCGCGCAGATCGCCGGCTGCGGCGTGTTGCTCGCCGACCGCTTCGGCTTCGAGGCCGAAGGCATCGCCGTACAGGTCGCCGCGCTGGCCGCGGCGCTGGGTGGCGCATTGCTCCTGACGTGGACCGAGCGCGTCTGGCCCGAGGTGCAGGAAGCGGTGATCGGCGTCGTGTTCGTTCTCGGCGCCACCGGCAGCGTGCTGCTGCTCGCGAGCAACGTGCACGGCAGCGAGCACTTGCGCGATCTCCTGGTGGGCCAGATCCTGTGGGCGCAGCCGTCCCGGCTCGTATGGGCCGCGTTGGTATATGCGGCGATTCTGGTGCTGTGGTTCGGCTGGCGCGAGCGGCTGGGCCGCACCGGGTTTTACGTGCTGTTCGCCCTTGCCGTAACCGTCTCGGTGCAGTTAGTCGGCCTGTATCTGGTCTTTGCGACATTGATCGTGCCGCCGCTGGCGACGCGAACGATGCAGCGGCGCCGTCTGGCAAGCTCGTGGATGATCGCCGCGGCGGGCTACGCCGTGGGTCTCATGCTGTCGACCGCACTCGATCTGCCCAGCGGCCCCGTGATCGTCTGGATGCTGGTGGTGCTGGGACTTGCATGGCACGCCTGGCTTGGCGTCACGTCGAGCCGTGCGCTGCGCGCTACCGTTTAGGGCGCGGCGCCATTACTTACGCAGCGCCGCGATGCCGCGTTGCAGGCCGTCGAGCGTCAGCGGAAACATGCGCGGGCCAAGGAGCTCCTGCACGATCTGCGTCGATCGCGTGTATTGCCAGGTGCGCTCGGGCTCCGGGTTGAGCCAGATCGCATCGCGGTATGCGGCGATCAGCCGCGCGAGCCAGGCCGCGCCGGGCTCGTCGTTGGCATACTCGACGCTGCCTCCGGGCTGCACCAGCTCGTAAGGGCTCATCGCCGCATCGCCGACGAAGATCAGCTTCCAGTCGCGGCCGTACTTGTGCAAGAGGTCGAAGGTCGCGATGCGCTCGTTGCGACGCCGATGGTTGTCGCGCCAGACGTGATCGTAGACGCAGTTGTGAAAGTAGAAATACTCGAGGTGCCTGAACTCGGATTTCGCGGCGGAAAAAAGCTCTTCGCAGACCCGGACGTGCGGATCCATCGAACCGCCGACGTCGAGGAACAGCAGCACCTTGATCCGGTTGCGGCGCTCCGGCCGCATCTGCACGTCCAGCCAGCCGGCGTTTCGCGCGGTGCGCTCTATCGTCGTGTCGAGATCGAACTCGTCGGGCACCCCCTGCCGCGCGAAGCGCCGCAGGCGGCGCAGTGCGATCTTGATGTTGCGGGTGTTGATCTCGACCGAGTCGTCCAGGTTGCGGAACGTGCGCTCGTCCCAGACCTTGATCGCGCTGCGGCTTCGGCCGCCCTGCTGGCCGATGCGGATGCCTTCGGGCTTGTAGCCGTAGGCGCCGAACGAGCTCGTGCCCGCGGTGCCGATCCATTTCGATCCGCCCTGGTGCCGGCCCCGCTGCTCGTCCAGCCGCTGGCGCAGCGTCTGCATCAGCTTGTCCCAGCCGCCGAGCGCTGCGACCATCGCCTTCTGCTCGTCGGTCAGATTGCCTTCGATCATCTTGCGCAGCCATGATTCCGGAACGTCGGCGTGAATGTCGAGTACCCCGTCGACGCCCTTGAAATATGCGCCGAACGCGAGGTTGAAGCGGTCGTAGAGCGCCTCGTCCTTGACCAGGCAGGTCCGCGCCAGGAAATAGAAGTCGTCGATGCTGGTCGACACCACGTCGTGCTTCAGCGCGTCGAGCAGCGTGAGGAACTCGCGCGTGCTGACCGGCAGCTTCGCCGACTTTAGATGCAGGAAAAAGTCGATCAGCATCGCATCACCGCCTTAGCGGCACGGCGCACGGTACGAGAGTTGGAGCATGCGGATCGCACCGGCGCCGGTCCGGGCCGAGCCGCTACCGCGGCCGGTCGAGCAGAAAGCCCAGGTGTCGCCGCACCGCCGGCCATTCGCCGTCGATGATGCTGAAGACGACGGTGTCCCGCTTCGAGCCGTCCGGGAGCAGCTGGTGGTTGCGCAGCACCGCGTCCTGCTTCGCGCCGAGGCGCGCGATGGCTGCGCGCGAGGCCTGATTGAACCAGTGCGTGCGAAATTCCACCGCGATACAGCGCAGCACTTCGAAGGCGTGAGTCAGCAGCAGGAGCTTGCATTCGGTGTTGATCGCCGTGCGCTGGGCGCGCTTCGCATACCAGGTGTACCCGATCTCGAGGTGGCGGTTAGCCGCGTCGACGTTGAAATAGCGCGTGCAGCCGACGACGTCGCCGGTCGCGTTCTGGCGCACGGCAAACGGCATCGCTCCGAGCCGCTCGCGCATGTCGAGTGCACGCGCAATGTAATCGCCCATCTTGTCCGGCGGCGAGACCGTCGTGTACCACAGCCGCCAGAGCTCGCCGTCCGCTGCCGCATCGCGCAGGCCGGCCTCGTGCCCTGCCGCGAGCGGCTCGAGCGTCGCGTGCTCGCCTTTGAGCGTTACCGGCTCGATGAACGCCATCGCAGCGCTCCGCCCCTAGCGGCCCGTCCGCGCCATGAACGCGACGCGCTCGAACAGCTGGACGTCCTGCTCGTTCTTCAGCAGCGCGCCGTACAACGGCGGCACGATGATCTTCTTGTCGCTGCTGCGCAGCGCCTCGGGCGGAATATCCTCGGCGAGCAGCAGCTTGAGCCAGTCGAGCAATTCGGAGGTCGACGGCTTTTTCTTGAGCCCCGGGATGTCGCGCAGATCGAAGAAGACTTCCAGCGCCTCCTGCAGCAAGGCCTTCTTCAGCCCCGGAAAATGGACGTCGACGATGCGCGCCATCGTCGACTTGTCGGGGAATCGAATGTAATGAAAAAAGCAGCGCCGGAGGAACGCGTCCGGCAGCTCCTTTTCGTTGTTGCTGGTGATGATGATCGTCGGGCGATGGCGCGCGTGTATTGTGGCTTGCGTCTCGTAGACATGAAACTCCATCCGGTCGAGCTCGCGCAACAGATCGTTAGGAAACTCGATGTCCGCCTTGTCGACCTCGTCGATCAGCACGACCGGGGGTGCCTCCGAATCGAACGCCTGCCAGAGAACGCCGCGCTTGATGTAGTTCCCGATGTCGGCGACGCGCTCGTTGCCGAGCTGTGAGTCGCGCAGCCGCGATACCGCATCGTATTCGTAAAGCCCCTGCTGCGCCTTGGTCGTCGACTTGACGTGCCACTGCAGCAACGGGCGGCCGAGCGCGCGCGCGACCTCCTCGGCGAGCATCGTCTTTCCGGTGCCGGGTTCTCCCTTGATCAGCAGCGGCCGCGCCAGCGTCACCGCCGCATTGACCGCGAGCATCAGGTCGGGCGTCGCGACGTAGGTGTCGGTACCTTCGAAACGCAGGGTTATCTCGCCGTCGGGCGCACTCGGTTGCATGGGATCGATATTAGCTCACAAAGCGCTGCAGCAGCCAGAGCGAGACCATGCCGACGGCGATGGTCAGCATCGTGTTGCGCCAGCGCCACGCGACGATGCCGGCAATGAGCGCGGCGATCAGCTTGATGTTGCCGATATCGAGGCGCAGAACGCCCGGTGCGGCAAACACGATGGCGGGCACGACGATCGCGGTCAGCATGGCTGCCGGGACATGGCGCAATGCACGTGCCAGGAGCGGTGGCATTTCACGGCGCGCGAACAGGGCGATGAACGACAGGCGCGCGGCGAAGTTGATCGCGCCGACGACGAAGATCAGCGCCCAGATCAGGAGCTGACTAATTTCCAGGTTCGCTCTCCGCGGTCGCGCCGCGCCCCGACATCCGGTCGGCGATGACACCAGCGGCGATGCCGGCCATGCCGGCGCAAATCATCGACAGCCGCATCGGCATCGCGTCCAGCGCGATCGCCGCGACGGCCGAGGTCACGAACACAATCAACGCGGCACGCTCGTGCAGCAGCGGCGCGAGCAGCGCGAGAAAACACAGCGGCACGACAAACTCGAGCTGCCATGACGCCGGAATGACGGCACCCGCCACGATGCCGGCGATCGTGGCGATCTGCCATGCGGCCCATAGCACGACACCGCCGCCCACGAAATACGAGACGCTACCGCGCAGGTCCGGCGACTCGCGAAACCTCCGTATGCTCGACGCGAACGCCTGATCGGTCAGCAGGAATGCGATCAGGTTGCGCCAGCGATGATTGACGGGCTTGAGATATGGTGCGAGCGCCGCGCTGTACATCAGAAAGCGCAGGCTGACGACAAAGCACGACAGGACGACCACGGCGAACGGCGCGCCTGCAGCGAGAAGCTGGGTGGCGATAATCTGTGCGGCGCCGCTGAAAATGATCATCGACATCGCAAGCGCGGACACCGGAGAAGCGCCCACGCTGATCGCACCGACACCGCAGACGATGCCGAACGGGATCAGGCCGACCGTCATCGGCAGCATGTCGCGCGCACCTTCGATGAACGCCGAACGGGAAAAGTGAGTGCGCATCGGGCTGGTGTCAGGCACTCCGAAAAGCGAAGGGCCTGCGGCCGACGATCGCGCTACGGCCGCAAGCCCTTGAGAGCATTCGTGCCGATTATAGCGCGGCCGCGCGATAATAGCCGCACGCAAACCCGAACGAGGGACGCTCAAATGGATCTGCCGATCAACCATTTCAAGCGCGCGATCGCATCCGGCCGGACGCCGCTCGGCGCGTGGCTCGGAAGCGGCGCTCCGTCGACTGCCGAGGCGCTCGGCTGCGCCGGATTCGATTTCCTGGTCGTCGACATGGAGCACACGCCGATCGACACTCCGCAGATGATCGACATCCTGCGCGCGATCGCCGGGACGCCGGCGCAGGCCGTCGTGCGCCCGCCATGGAACGACATGGTCATGATCAAGCGCGCGCTCGATGCCGGCGCGCAATCCCTGCTGCTGCCGTTCGTGCAGAACGCCGACGAGGCGCGGCGAGCCGTTGCGTACACGCGCTATCCGCCCGAGGGCGTGCGCGGCGTCGCCGGCTCCCATCGTGGCAGCCGTTACGGTACCGTGGCCAATTACCACAAGCGCGCCAGCGAAGAGCTCTGCGTGATCGTGCAGATCGAGACGCTGC
The DNA here is from genome assembly GCA_003153475.1 of Betaproteobacteria bacterium. GTDB lineage: Bacteria > Pseudomonadota > Gammaproteobacteria > Burkholderiales > Casimicrobiaceae > PALSA-1003. The sequence continues at coordinate 110,077 of PLYT01000005.1, forward strand.
CTGCGCTCGGCAAGCTCCCCGAGATCGCCGCCGTCCCCGGCGTCGATTCGATTTTCGTCGGACCGAGCGATCTGTCGGCGTCGATGGGTCATCTGGGCGACGTCACCCATCCGGCGGTCCAGGAGCATCTGGCGGCCGCCGCCGAAGCCTGCCGCCGCGCGGGTAAGCCGTCCGGCATCATCGGACCGACGCCGGAGATGGTGGCGCGCTTCATCGACTACGGCTACTCGTGGATCGCCATCGGCTCCGATATGGGGTTCATGGTCGGGCGCGCACAGGAGTACCTGTCCAGGTTTCGCCAGCCAGGCGCGGCGTCGGACAAACCCGCGGCCCCTCGCTGAGACACCCGCGCCTGCGCACTGGTTTTCTTGTACGATGCACGTTCCAAAGCCAGCGGGATGCGTGATGGAATCGCCGTTCGAGTGCGTGCTCGACGCCAAGGCCAGTCTCGGTGAATGCCCGGTCTGGTCGATCGACGAGCAGGTACTGTACTGGGTCGACATCAATGCGCCGTCGCTCAATCGCTTCGATCCCGAAAGCCGTGTCAATCTCGCCTGGCCGATGCCTTCGTCGATCGGCTCCTTTGCACTGCGCGCACAGGGCGGATTCGTCGCGGCGCTCCGTGACGGCATCTGGCTCATCGATCGCGCCGGCGGCCTGGGCGACCGCATGGCGGAAGCGCCCTACGATCCGGCGCACCACCGCTTCAACGATGGCCGCGCCGACCGGGCGGGGCGCTTCTGGGTCGGATCGATGAACGAGCGACGCGACGCAGCCAGCGGCGCGCTGTACTGCCTCGATGGGTATTTCACGCTGACCCAGGTGCTCGACGGCATCATGATATCCAACGGCCTCGCCTGGAGCCCCGATGGGCAAACGCTCTATCACGCCGACACGCCCGCCCGCACGATCAGCGCTTATGCTTTCGACACCGCCACCGGCGGCATCCGCGGCAAGCGGGAATTCGCGCACTTCGATGGCGAAACCGAACGGCCCGACGGCGCGGCGGTCGACCGCGACGGCTGCTACTGGAGCGCATTCTATCGGGGCGGCAGGATCGTGCGCCTGTCGCCGCGCGGCGAGCGCCTCGCCGAATACGCGCTGCCGGCGATGTGCCCGACGATGTGCGCGTTCGGTGGACCGGACCTCTGCACGCTCTACGTGACGACCGCTCGCCAACGGCGGGAGCCGGACGAGCTCTCGCGACTGCCGCAGTCGGGCGGTCTGTTTGCGATGCAGGTCGATACGCCGGGATTGCCGGAGCCTAAATTCGCCGGCTGATGGCTTCTTCCGCTTGACGCGGAAAGCTGCCGATCCCGACGCTTTGAGACCTCTGGCCGGAACACCATGCGACTCGACAGCAGCGACTACCTTTGCATCGATGCCTCCAGCAGCCTCGGTGCGTCGGCGTCGGGTGCCTCGTTCGCGACCTCGACCGGCGACATGCTCGAGATCGGCAGCTTCGGTCCGGGAATATTCCGCCTTCGCGTCGGGCCCAATACGCGACCCGACTATGGCTTGATCGCCGCCCGCGCGCAGCGCTGCGACGTCGCGCAGCCATCGCGCGGCACGTGGACGTTCACTGCGGGCGATGGATCGCTCGAGCTCATCGGAACACCGCTGTCGCTGCGGCTGCTGCACACCGGCAAGCCGGTGCTCGCTTCGATCACCGACCGGACACGCGACGGGCAAACGCGCCTGCCAGCGATCGGCCGCGCACGGCAGGGGCAGTCGTGGCTTGCCGCGTACGCCCTCGCTTCGGGCGAGCCGGTTTACGGCCTGGGCGCACAGACGGGGACCTTGAGCAAGCGCGGACAACTGGTGCGATCGCAGGTCGAGCGAGCCGACACTTCACCGTCTCACTCGGGCACGAGCACGCCGTTCTGCTGGAGCCCGGGGTCCGGCGGCGGCGCCTGGGGCGTCTATGTACACACGCCTTCGCGCGTGCTGCACGGCGTCGGTTATCCCGACTGGTCGCAGCGTTCGTATGGTCTGGTCGTCGACGACGAAGCGCTCGACTTGTTCCTGATCGCCGGGCGCGATCCCGCGCAGGTGCTCGAACGTTACACCGCGCTTACCGGCCGCGCACCGGACGTGCCGCGATGGAGTCTCGGCGTCTGGATCGCGCACGCGGGTGACCGCAGCGCCGACGACACGGTTGCAGCCGCCGCCGATTTGCGCGCGCGCCGCGTGCCTTGCGATGTGCTGATGCTCGATGGCGCCGCGCCGTGGGATCCGTGGACGTGGTTCGACTTCCGGTGGGACCCGCGACGCTACCCGGACCCGGCTGGCGCACTCGCCAGGATCAAGCAGCATGCGCTGAAGGTAGGCGTCTGCGAGCAGCCGTCGATATCGATTCACTCGCCGCTGTTTCATGAGCTCGCCGCCAGACAGTACTTGCTGACCGACGGGCGCGGCCGGCCGTACGAGCGCGCTGCCGATGCGCCGCCGGCCGGCGTGCAGCCGGCACCGCCATCGGGCCTCATCGATTTGACCAACCCGGCCGCGTACGCCTGGTGGCGCAACGCGCACGAAGCGCTGTTCAAGGCCGGCGTCGACGTGATCGAGACCGATGGCGGCGACGACGTTCCGGCCGACGCGATCGCATTCAATGGCGACTCGGGCGAGAGGCTTTCCAACGTCTATCCGTTGCTGTACAGCCGCTGCATATTCGACGCCGCGGATAAGTTCGCGCCAAAGGACCAGGCGCCGCCGCTGATCTGGAGCGGCGCCGGCTGGAGCGGCAGCCAGCGCTATCCGGTGCAGAGCGGCGGCGAAATGCAAACCGACTGGGAAGGTCTGGCCGCGAGCATCCGCGCCGCACTGTCGAACGGCATGAGCGGCGTGCCGTATCACGGCGGCGACGTCGGCGGCGGCTATGGCGCGGCGCCGGCATCGGCCGAGCTCTATCTGCGCTGGCTGCAGGCCGGCGTTTTCGCTTCGCACTTGAGGCTTCGCACCGGTGGCGAGCGCACGCCGTGGGACCTCGACCCGGATCAGGAAAAAATCGCGTTGCAGTGGCTGGAATTTCGCTACCGACTGTTGCCCTACCTCGGCACGGTCATCGCGCAGGCGGCCAGGACCGGCATGCCGGTGATGCGCGCGATGCCGCTCGCGTTCCCCGGCAACGCGCTGACCCGCGCGCACGACACGCAGTTCCTCTGCGGCGACGCTTTGCTGGTCGCACCGATCCTAGGAGCGGGCGGCGAAGTCGACGTCGCGCTGCCGCCGGGCGCGTGGTACGACCTCGCGACCCGCCAGCGCGTGGCGGGCCGGCAGGTGATCCGCTACCGCGCGACGCTCGATCGATTTCCGGTGTTCGGTCACGAAGGGCACGCGCTGCCGCTCGGCCCGGCCGTGCAGCACACCGGAGAGATCGACCGCGAGCAGCCGCTGAACGCGCTCTGGGTGTTCGGCAAGCCTGCTCGCGCGCTGGACGGATTCGCGCAGGCGAGCATTACGCTCTCCGCCGACGGTGCGACCGTCACGGCAGCGTCGAGCGTGCAGGTCGAAGTTTTCGGCGACGCGACCGGCGTTCGCATCGACGTACCGGCGTAAGGCGCGCGGCGATGACTGCGCCGACGATCGTCGTCACCATCGGCGAACCCGCCGGGATCGGTCCCGATCTCACCGCGCGCCTGGCCGAACGGACGTGGCCGGCGCGGCTGGTGCTCGCCGGCGATTGCGAACTGCTGCGCGAGCGTGCGCGCAGGCTCGGTGCCGGCGTGCGCCTGGTGCCGTACCTGCGCGGCAGCGCCGCCACGCCCGGCGCGCTCGAAGTCGCGCATTTTCCCGTTGCGGTGCCGGTGCAGGCAGGACGGCTCGATCCGGCCAACGCCAGAACAGTAATCGCCTCGCTCGATGCCGCGATCATCGGCTGCCTGTCCGGCGAATTCGACGCGATGGTCACCGCGCCGGTGCAGAAAAGCGTAATCAACGACGCCGGCATCCCCTTCACCGGCCATACCGAATTCCTCGCGCAGCGCACCGGCGCAGCGGCAGTCGTCATGCTGCTGGTGGGCGCCGCGCCGTGGGGGTCGCTGCGCGTCGCGCTCGCGACCACGCATCTGCCGCTCGCTGCGGTTCCGGCGGCGATCACGCGCGAAACGCTGACGCAGACGCTGCGCATCGTGGCCGCCGACCTCGAGCACAAGTTCGGCATCGTCAAGCCGCGCCTCGGTGTGTGCGGCCTCAACCCGCACGCCGGCGAAGGCGGCTACCTCGGCCGCGAGGAAATCGACGTCATCGCTCCGGTCCTTGCGGCGCTGCGCGCCGAAGGGCTGGACGTCGCCGGACCGCTGCCGGCCGACACGATCTTCGTTCCGGCGAAGGCGCGCGATTTCGATTGCATCGTCGCGATGTACCACGACCAGGGGCTGCCGGTGCTCAAGCACGCGAGCTTCGGCCACGGCGTCAACGTGACGCTGGGTTTGCCGATCGTGCGCACCTCGGTCGACCACGGCACCGCACTCGACTTGGCCGCCGACGGCGCGCTGGCCCGCGCCGCCGATCCCGGCTCGCTGTTCGCGGCCGTAGACCTGGCGATCGACCTCGCGGCGCGGGCTCGCGCGGCGGGGCGCCGGCAATAGGCGCGCATCGCCCGCGCAAGAGATTCGGCCAGCATTTCCTGGCCGATCCGCATTACATCGGGCGCATCGTCGAGGCGATCGCACCGCAGCCGGGCGACCGCATCGTCGAGATCGGCCCGGGCCTGGGCGCCTTGACCCGGCCGCTGCTGGCCAAAGTCGGTCGCCTGACTGCCATCGAAATCGATCGCGATCTTGCCGCCGCGCTTGCTGCCGAATTTCCTCCGGAGCGGCTGGCGCTGCACGTTGCCGACGCGCTGAGCTTCGACTTCGCCGCGCTCGGCCGCGATCTTCGCGTCATCGGCAACCTGCCGTACAACATATCGTCGCCGCTGCTGTTTCATCTGGCTCAATTCGATGCCAATCTGCGCGACATCACCGTGATGCTGCAAAAGGAGGTCGTGCAGCGCGTGGCCGCCGCGCCGGCGACGCCCGACTATGGCCGTCTGTCGGTGATGCTGCAGGTCCGGTTCAGGGTCGAGCGGCTGTTCGTCGTCCCGGCCGGTGCGTTTCGGCCACCGCCCAAAGTCGAGTCGGCGGTAGCTCGGCTGACTCCACTCGGCTCGGCACGGCCGGCGCTTTCCGATGCTGCGCTATTCTCGCAGCTGGTCGCCGCGGCATTCGGCCAGCGGCGCAAGACGCTGCGCAATGCGCTGAAGCCGTTCGCCGACGAAGCCGCGCTGGAGAGCGCCGGCATCGCACCGGGCGCGCGCGGCGAGACGCTGGCGGTCGCCGATTTCGTGCGGCTCGCCAACATGCTCGCCTAGCGAATCGCGGCTTGCACTAGCGACCCCAGACGCGGTCCGGCCGCGCAGCAGGCGCGGCGATCCGAAGTGTCTTCCGGCGCGAAGTCTCGCCGCGCGCGAGCACGACATTTCGCAGCGGCACGCCGAAGGCCTCGGCGAGAAAGCGCCGCAGCTCCTCGTTGGCTTTGCCTTCGACCGGTGGCGACGCGACGCGGATCTTAAGCGCTCCGCCGTGCAAGCCCGCCACCTCGGTCCGTTTCGAGCCTGGCTGCGCGTGAATCGTCAGCGTGACCGAGCCGTCGGCGTCGACGCGCCGCCACCGCGAGTCCTCAGCGGAAGAGCTGGCCAACCGTCTGTTCCAGCCATGCGAGCGGCAGCATCAGCACCAGCTGCGCGAGCACGATGACAATCAGCGGCGAAAGGTCGAGCGTCCCACCGAGCGGCGGCACAACGCGACGTATCGGTGCGAGGAAACGAAACGTCAGCGCGTTCAGCACGCCGCCGAGCGGGCCGTCGGGTGCCACCCAGGACAAGAGCGCCTGCAGGAACACCGCCACGATCAATATCCACAGCGCGGCCTTGAGCAACTCGACCACGGCCAGCACGGCCAGCGCGCCGGCAAGCGGGCCCGAAAGCGCAGCATCCCCGAGCGCGGCCAGTGCGCCAAGCCACAACAGTTGCGCGAGCCAAGCGAAGACCAGCGACGCCCAGTCGAAGCCGCGAAAGCCGGGCAACACCTTTCGCAACGGCTTGACCGCCCAGTCGGTGATTGCGGCGACCGCTTGCCCCAGCGGATTGCGAAAGGGTGCGCGCAGCCACTGCATGATGAAACGCAGCAGGGCCGAATACACGATCAGCGCGAACACCGTGTTGAGCAGGAAGCGCAGTGCGTCGGTGAGCATGATCAGGAGGCGTGGTCGACGTGGAGGTGGTGTCTTGTACCGATGGCGTGCGATGCCATCCGAGTCAGGCGCATCCGCTCAGCGTTGACCATCAGGGTTCGGATCCGAAACGCTCGCCCATCTCGCGGGCGCGCTCCGCCGCAGACTTGACCGCCGCAATGATCGCGGCCCTCACGCTGGCTTCTTCCATCGCGCCGATCGCGCGCTCGGTCGTGCCGCCCTTGGAGGTGACCTGCGCGCGCAAAAGCGCCGGCTCGGATTCGCTCTGCTCGGCCAGCCGCGTCGATCCGCTGAACGTCGCGTAAGCCAGACGGCGCGCATCGGCCGGCGCAAATCCGAGCTCGCGTGCCGCCTGCTCGAGCGCTTCGAGAAAATAGAAGACGTAGGCCGGGCCGCTTCCCGACACGGCCGTGACGGCATCGAGCTCGTCCTCGCGCTCGCACCACAGCGTCGTCCCGACCGCCTCGAGGATGGACGCCGCGCGCGTCCGGCCCTCGGCGTCGACGCCCGACAGCGCGTACAGGCCGGCGATGCCGGCGCCGATGAGCGCCGGCGTATTGGGCATCGCCCGCACCAGGCGCCGATAGCCCAGCAGCCAGCGCGACAGGTCAGCCAGACGAATGCCCGCGGCGATCGTCACGACGACCTGCCGCTTGAGCAGAGTCGCCAGCTCGCGCGCAACGCTGCGCACGTTCTGGGGCTTGACCGCGATCACGATCAGGTCGGCGTGGCTGACTGCGGCGGCTTCGATGGCGGCAAAGGTCGCGACCCCGAAGCGCGCCGCGACGGTCGCGCGCGTGTCGGGACTGATCTCGACGACCGACAGCGCGTTCGACGCCTGACCGCGCGCGACCAGCCCGCCGATCAGCGCGCGCGCCATGTTGCCGCCGCCGATGAATGTGATATTCAAGTCGTCATCCTCGCAACTTCGCCGTGGCGTCCCGTCAATCGCTGCGATCAGCGTCGCCGCGGCGGCGCCTCACGCGCGCGGTCCGAACAGCGCGCTGCCGACGCGGACCAGCGTCGCGCCTTCGGCGATCGCCGCCTCGAGATCAGCCGACATGCCCATCGACAAGGTGTCGAGCATAAGCCCTTCGGCCCGCGCGGCGGCGAGGATTTCGCGCAACAGCCGGAACTGCGCGCGCTGGCGCGCGATCTCGGCCGTCGGTGCGGCAATGCCCATGAAACCGCGCAACGCGAGCCGGGGCAGCGAGGCGACGTCGCGGGCGAGCGCAAGCGCATCCGCGGGCGCGATGCCGCTTTTGGTCGTCTCGGCGCTGATGTTGACCTGCACGCAAACGGCGAGCGGACCTTGTTGTGCGTCACGTGTAGTCGACAATCGTTCGGCGATGGCCAGGCGATCGACGCTTTCGACCCAGGAGAAATGCGCCGATGCGGTGCGCGCCTTGTTTCCCTGCAGCGGTCCGATCAGGTGCCATTCAATGCCCGGGAGATCGGCCAGCTCGCTCATCTTGGCCGCCGCCTCCTGCACGTAGTTCTCGCCGAAGGCGCGCTGCCCGAGCGCATGGACGGCCCGGATCGCATCCGCCGGAATGCTCTTGCTCACCGCGAGCAGCCGGATCGTCGCCGGATCACGGCCCACGGCGAGGGCGGCCTCTCCGATGCGCCGCTGCACTGCTTGCCACGCCTTCTCGTATGGGCTCATAATCGAATGACGGCGGCATAGCCAGTCCGGGCTCGAAGACTTACGGCGCACCCAGGTGCCCAGAAGACAAGGCGCACCGGGCGCACGCCGCGCCCGGGCGCGGCAGCAGGGATTATAAATGGACATTGCCGAACTTCTCGCTTTCGCGGTCAAGAACAAGGCTTCGGACCTGCACTTGTCGGCCGGGCTGCCGCCGATGATCCGCGTCCACGGCGACATCCGGCGAATCAACCTGCCGCCGATGGAGCACGAGGACGTGCACGCCATGGTGTACGACATCATGAGCGACGCGCAGCGGAAGACCTACGAAGAGATGCTCGAATGCGACTTTTCGTTCGGCATCCCCAACCTCGCGCGCTTCCGCGTCAACGCGTTCAATCAGGAGCGCGGCGCCGCGGTCGCGTTCCGGACGATTCCATCCAAGGTGCTTTCGCTCGAGGAGCTGAACGCGCCCAAGGTCTTCGCCGACCTGACGACACGGCCGCGCGGGCTGATCCTGGTCACCGGTCCGACCGGCTCAGGCAAGTCGACAACGCTGGCCGCGATGATCAACCACGTCAACGAAAGCGAATACGGGCACATCCTTGCGATTGAGGACCCGATCGAATTCCTGCACGAATCCAAGAAATGCCTGATCAATCAGCGCGAGGTCGGGCCGCATACGCTGTCGTTTGCCAACGCGCTGCGCGCCGCGCTGCGCGAGGACCCGGACTACATTCTGGTCGGCGAGATGCGCGATCTGGAGACGATACGACTTGCGCTGACCGCCGCCGAAACCGGCCACCTGGTCTTCGCCACGCTTCACACCAGCTCGGCGGCGAAGACGATCGACCGCATCATCGACGTGTTCCCGGCGGCGGAAAAAGACATGGTGCGCTCGATGCTGTCGGAGTCGCTGGTCGCGGTGATATCGCAAACCCTGCTCAAGACGAAGGACCAGCAGGGCCGCATCGCCGCGCACGAGATCATGATCGGCACCCCGGCGATCCGGAACCTGATCCGCGAGAACAAGGTCGCGCAGATGTATTCGTCGATCCAGACCAGTCAGTCGGCCGGCATGCAGACGCTGGACCAGTGCCTGACCGAGATGGTCCGCCGCAACCAGATCGCGCTGTCCGAAGCGCGGGCCCGTGCGGTCAACAAGGACCTGTTCGGCGGCTGACCGGCAACGCGGCGGTCGACGCAACGCAAAGGAACGGCATGGAACGAGAAACAGCGACCAAGTTCATCCACGAGCTCCTCGACCTGATGGTCAAGCAGAAGGGCTCGGACCTGTTTATCACCGCCGGCTTTCCGCCCGCGATCAAGGTCGACGGCAAGATCGCCCCGGTGTCGAAGACCGCGCTGACGCCGCAGCACACGATCGAGATCGTGCGCAGCGTGATGAACGACAAGCAGGCCGCGGAATTCGAGTCGACCAAGGAATGCAACTTCGCGATCAGCCCGCCGGGCATCGGCCGCTTCCGCTGCAACGCTTTCGTGCAGATGGGCCGCGTCGGGATGGCGATGCGGACAATCAACACGACGATTCCCACGTTCGAAGAGCTCTCCCTGCCGCCGGTGCTCAAGGACGTGACGATGAGCAAGCGCGGCATCATGCTGTTCATCGGCGCCACCGGCGCCGGCAAGTCGACGTCGATGGCGGCGCTGCTCGGGTACCGCAACGAAAACAGCTATGGCCATATCATCACGATCGAGGATCCGATCGAGTTCGTGCATGAGCACCGGAATTGCATCATCACGCAACGCGAAGTCGGGGTCGACACCGACGGTTGGCAGATCGCGCTGAAGAATTCGCTGCGCCAGGCGCCCGATGTCATCCTGATCGGCGAGGTGCGCGATCGCGAGACGATGGATTATGCGATCGCGTTTGCCGAAACCGGGCATCTTTGCCTCGCCACGCTGCACGCCAACAGCACCAACCAGGCGCTCGACCGGATCATCAACTTCTTCCCCGAGGAGCGTCGCGCCCAGTTGCTGATGGACTTGTCGCTGAATATCCGCGCCTTCGTGGCGCAGCGGCTGATACCGCGCCGGGACGGCCGCGGCCGCGTGCCGGCGGTCGAGGTCATGCTGAATTCGCCGCTGATTTCCGATCTGGTGTTCAAGGGCGACGTCTCCGGCATCAAGGAAATCATGAAGAAGTCGCGCGAATTGGGCATGCAGACTTTCGACCAGGCACTGTTCGACCTCTACGAAGGTGGGCTCATCACCTACGAAGACGCGCTGCGCAACGCCGACTCGCTCAACGACCTGCGGCTGGAGATTAAGCTGCACGGCAAGGACGCCAAAAACCGCAACGTCATGGCGGGCATCGGCAATCTCGATATAGTCCAGTAGACTTTTCATCCGGTTACCAGCGCCAGTCTGCGCGCGGTGACCGGCGTACTCATCTGCGCTGACACGGCCTACAATAGCGCTATGGCCGGCCTCGATCCACGCGCTGTCATTCCCACCGAGATCAAGCTCCACCAGTCGTCGCGGCTGCTGGAGCTGACGTTCGCCGACGGCAGCAGCTATCGCCTGCCTTACGAGTTCCTGCGCGTCTATTCGCCGTCGGCCGACGTACGCGGGCACGGCCCGGGCCAGGAGACGCTGCAGGTCGGCAAGTGCCAAGTGACGATCACCGACGTCGAAGCGGTCGGCCATTATGCGATCCGGCCCAAATTCTCCGACGGTCACGATACCGGCATCTATTCGTGGGATTACCTGCACGAGCTCGGCCAACGACAGGAGCCGATGTGGCAGCAGTACCTGGAGCGCATGCGGGCGGTAGGCGCCAGCCGCGAGCCGGACGGCAACCCGGCGCCCCCGGCAGCCGCCGCGCATTCCTGCGGCCATCACCACTGACGCGTACGCAGCGATGAGCGACCCGACGCACTTCGGCTACGAAGAAGTGACGCCCGAGGAAAAGACCAGGCGCGTGAAGGGCGTGTTCGATTCGGTTGCGAGCCGATACGACCTGATGAACGACCTGATGTCGCTGGGATTGCATCGCGGCTGGAAGCGCTTTGCGATCGAGGCCTCGGGCGTTCGCGCCGGCGCGCGCGTGCTCGATGTCGCCGGAGGCACCGCCGACCTCGCGCGACTGTTCGCCGCGCGCGTCGGTCCGACGGGCAGCGTCGTGCTCACCGACATCAACGGTGCAATGCTTGCGGCGGGGCGCGATCGCATGTTGAACGAAGGCCGGCTGATGCCTGCCGTCCAGTGCAACGCGGAGGCGCTGCCCTTCGCCGCGGCAAGCTTCGACTGCGTCAGCATCGCCTTCGGCCTGCGCAACGTCACGCGCAAGGAGACGGCGCTGGCCGAGATGCGCCGCGTGCTGCGTCCCGGCGGCGTAGCCCTGGTCCTCGAGTTCAGCCAAGTCTGGGCGCCGCTCAAGTCCGCCTACGACTGGTATAGCTTCAACGTGCTGCCACGGCTGGGCAAGCTCGTCGCGGACGACGCGGCCAGCTATCGCTATCTTGCCGAGTCGATTCGCGTGCACCCGGACCAGCAGCAGCTCGGCGCGATGATGGAAAGCGCGGGCTTCGAACGAGTCGACTGGTTCAACTTGAGCGCGGGTGTGGTCGCCCTGCACCGCGGTTACGTTTTCTAAGGGCCGCTCATGATGCCCGCCGCCGCTTTCGCCAATCGCGCGCTCGCGCACGAGGATTGGGCGCGCGAGAGGCTCGCCGCGCACGCCGGCCGAAAGATCTCGATCGTCGTGGGACCTGCAGCGCTGAACCTCGCGATCAACGACGACGGAAGCTTTGCCGACACCGGGGAAGCGCCCGACCTTACGCTGACGATCCCCTCCTGGCGCGTGCCGGCGCTGCTGGCCCGCCCCGAGCGCTGGAGCGAGCTGGTCGTCGCCTCAGGCGATGCGGCGCTCGCGTCGACAATCGGCGAACTGGCGCAAACCTTGCCCTGGTTCGTCGAGCGGTCGCTCGCGCGCGTTCTCGGGCCGATCGTCGGCGCACAAGTTGCCGATGCCGGCCGGCGATTGCTCGCATGGCCCGTTTATGCGGCCGAGCGGGCCGGTTCGAGCTTCGCCAGCTATGCCAGCGACGAAGCCGGGCTCGTCATCGGTGCGCGTGCCGGCGGCGATTTTGCCACCGAGGTCGCGGCGCTGGCGGCGCGGGTCGATGCCCTGGCCGAGCGCGTCGACCGTCTGGCCGAGCAGACTCCAGCGAAGCGACGCTGACGAGCGCTCGCGTTTCACGGAATACGGTGCGTCCCTCCGGTCACGGCGAGGAAGACCTCGCGCAGGAACATGCCGAGGCACGCGACAATGGCGAGCATCGCGAGGATGAAAAGTACCGCCACCGCCTTCGATAGATCGACGGCCATCAGCGCGCCGACGAAGGCACCGGCGACGACCAGGCAGATCAGCAGTCCGCCCAGCCCGGCGGCCAGCAGCGAAAAATAGATCAGGCGTACCCGCCGCGACAAGAGCGCGAGCTCCGTGCGGTCCTCGTCGCTGCGCAGTCCTGCGTGGTTGCGGACGCGACTAAGAATCAGCCGCCGGCGGTCGATGCCGCGGCCGAGCCGGATATTGAGCGCGTTGATCAGTGTCGCGATCGCGGTCAGCAGAAATACCGGCGCCACGGCGAGTTGAATGACGTGGGTGATGTCGGTCAGATGCGATTCCAGACGATGCCCTTCGCTGGCGGCCGCGAACGCGACGGCGTAACCGAGAATCTACGCCGGTGCACCGGCGCCATCAATCGATGCCCCGCGGCAGTACCGAGCGGTCACGTCGGCCGGCGCCTGGAGCCCATAAAACACTTGTATCCTTTTCGCAGTTGATGTAACGTTCGTTACATGACTGCTGCCGTAGCCACGCCGATCGCGGCGCCCGACGTCTTCAAGCGGATCCGGCGTGATTTCGACGCGCTCACGCCCGAACTCCAGCGCGCCGCGCGGTGGATTGCCGATCATCCGAGCGAAACCGGTCTGCTGTCGATGCGCCAGCAAGCCCGTGACGCGGGCGTATCAGCGCCGACAATGCTGCGGCTCGCACGAGCGCTGGGCTTCGCCGATTATGCGGGGCTGCGCCGGCCGTTCCAGGAAGCGATGGCCGGGCGATCGCTGCAATTCGGCCGCCGCGCATCGGCCCTGCAAGCCGCGCCCGAATCCCGGCGCACCGACCGGCTGGCGCAGGAAATCGCGAGCTCGCAGATCGAAGACGTGAAATCGGTGCTCGCGCTCAATCCGGCAGCGCTGGTCGACGCCGTCGTCGGCGTCATCGCGGCCGCGCGACGCGTCGGCTTTCTCGGCGTGCGCTCCAGCTTCGGCATCGCCTTTCAGTTCCGCTACGCCTACAACCTGATCGCTCGCAACGGCATCCTGTTCGATGGCCTCGGTGGTACCGGGCACGATCAGGTCGACACGCTCGAACGCGGCGATGCGCTGATCGCGATCAGCCAATCGCCGTATTCGACCCCGGCGGTCGAGGCGGTCGCCGCGGCGGCGGACCGTGGCGTGTCCGTCATCGCGCTGACCGACAGCGTGGTCTCGCCGCTCGCGCGCCGCGCCACGCATGCGCTGCGCTATCGCGCCGATTCGGTGTCCTTTTTTCCGTCGATGATCGCGCCGCTGGCGCTGGTCGAGCTCCTGCTTGCGCGACTTGCAGCCAAGGGCGGCAAGGCCGTGCTCGAGCGCCTGGCCGAGGTCGAGCAGCGCCTGGCCGATCAGCGCGCCTACTGGAGTCCCGACGCGCGGCGGGCCGGCGCATGAACCACCTGATGCACCGCAATCTGAACGCGGCGCCGCCGCTGGCCGCCAGCGGCCACGGCATCCGCCTCATCGACACTACAGGCCGCGAATATATCGACGCCTCCGGCGGCGCCGCGGTGTCGTGCCTTGGACATGGCCATCCGGAAGTGCTGGCCGCAATGCACCGCCAGATCGATGCGCTCGCGTATGCACACACCGGCTTTTTCTCCTCCGCCGTCGCCGAGGAGCTGGGCGACCACCTGATCGCGCATGCGCCGCCCGGGATGTCGCACGTCTACCTGGTCTCCGGCGGATCGGAAGCAATCGAGGCGGCGCTCAAGATGGCGCGGCAGTATTTCGTCGAGATCGGACAGCCGCAGCGCAGGCATTTCATCGCGCGCCGGCAAAGCTATCACGGCAACACGCTCGGCGCGCTTGCGGTCGGCGGCAACGAATGGCGGCGCCGCCAATTCGCGCCGCTCCTGATCGAGGTCGCGCATGTTTCGCCCTGCTACGAGTACCGCGACCGCCGGACAGACGAGTCCTCCGACGCGTACGGCGCTCGGCTGGTTACGGAGCTGGAACAGACGATCGCGCGCCTTGGTGCCGAAACCGTGATCGCCTTTTGCGTCGAAACGGTCGGCGGTGCGACCGCCGGAGCGATACCGCCGGTTGCCGGCTATTTCCGGCGCGTGCGCGAGCTCTGCGATCGACACGGCATCCTCCTGATCGCCGACGAAGTGATGTGCGGCATGGGCCGCACCGGTACGCTGCACGCGGTCGAGCAGGAGGGCATCACGCCCGATCTGATGACGATCGCCAAGGGACTCGGCGGCGGCTATCAGCCGATCGGCGCCGTGCTCGCACAACGGCGCATCGTCGATGCCATCGCGCGAGGCAGCGGTTTTTTCCAGCACGGCCATACCTATATCGGCCACCCGGTCGCCTGCGCGGCCGCGCTTGCGGTGCAAAAAATAGTGCAGCGCGACGGTCTCCTTTCCGCGGTTCGCAAGCAGGGCGCGCAATTGCGCGATCGGCTCGATGCCGCGTTCGGCGCACATCCCAATGTCGGCGACATCCGGGGCCGCGGCCTGCTGCTGGGCATCGAGCTGGTCGAAGATCGCGCCACCAAGCGTCCATTCGATCCATCGCTGCGGCTTCATGCGCGCATCAAGGCGGAAGCGATGTCGCGGGGATTGATGACCTATCCGATGGGCGGCACGATCGACGGGCGGCTGGGCGACCATGTGCTGCTTGCGCCGCCATTCATCGTCGGCGATGACGAACTCGGCATCATCGTCGACCGGCTGGGGGCGGCCATCGACGCGGCCGTCGCCACCACGCAACCGACGCGCGCCGCCGCAGCGCTCCGCTGATCGTCGCACTTCATATCGTTCGCGGACGGCACTCGTAGTCACCGTTCACAAGTCGTAGGCACGAGGCTCGTGCCGGTGTAACCGCGCCTTGCCGGCGGCCCGGGCACCGATCCCTTACAATCGGCGCCATGCGCTCGCTCCGGCTCGTCAAGATACTGCGCGTCGCGCTCAAGTACGGGCTCGACGAGTTCCTGCTCGGGCACGAGCGCTTTCATTGGCTGCGGCCCACGGCGCGGGCGGTGACCTTCTGGCGCGACGTCTCGGCACCGCGCGCCGAGCGGTTGCGGCTCGCGCTGCAGGATCTCGGTCCGATCTTCGTCAAGTTCGGCCAAATGCTGTCGACACGGCGCGATTTGCTGCCGACCGACATCGCCGACGAGTTGGCCAAGCTGCAGGATCAGGTGCCGCCCTTTCCTTCGGAGCAGGTGATGGCCACCCTCGAGCGCGTCTACGCGAAGCCGGTCGATCAGCTGTTCAGATCGTTCGAACGCGCTCCGGTCGCCAGCGCGTCGGTCGCACAGGTCCACCTGGCCGAGCTGCCCGACGGGACGCCGGCCGCGGTCAAGATCCTGCGCCCCGATATTGCCACGACGATCGACAAGGATCTCGGCCTGATGCAGATGGGCGCCGCCATGGTCGAGCTGCTGTGGTCGGACGGCAAGCGGCTCAAGCCGCGCGCGGTCGTCGCCGAGTTCGAACGCACGATCCACGACGAGCTCGACCTTTCCCGCGAAGCGGCCAACTGCTCGCAGCTTCGCCGCAATTTCGCCCGTTCACCGCTGCTGCTCGTGCCCGAGGTCTACTGGGACTGGTGCAACAGCGAAGTCATGGTCATGCAGCGCATGGAGGGAACGCCGATCAGCCAGAGGGCGCGCCTGGTCGAGCAGGGCATCGACATCAAGCGGCTGGCGCGCGCCGGCGTCGAGATTTTCTTTACCCAGGTCTTTCGCGACGGCTTCTTTCACGCCGACATGCATCCGGGCAACATCTTCGTCGCCGTCGACGCGGCGAACCGGGGCAAGTACATCGCGCTGGACTTCGGCATCATGGGCACGCTGTCCGAGCAGGACAAAAGCTACCTCGCGCAGAATTTCCTGGCGTTTTTTCGCCGCGACTACCGGCGTGTCGCCACCGCCCACATCGAGTCCGGCTGGGTGCCGCCGGACACGCGGGTCGACGAGCTGGAAAGCGAAATCCGGGTCGTCTGCGAGCCGATCTTCGACCGCCCGCTGAAGGAGATTTCACTGGGTCGGATTCTGGTGCAGCTATTCAAGGCATCACGCCGGTTCAATGTCGAGATCCAGCCCCAGCTCGTGCTGCTGCAGAAGACGCTGCTCAATGTCGAGGGCCTGGGCCGGGAGCTCGATCCGGATCTCGATCTCTGGGTGACGGCCAAGCCGTTTCTGGAGCGCTGGATGCACGACCAGATCGGCTGGCGCGCGGTCGAGCGGCGCCTGCGCGACGAAGCGCCGTTCCTCGCGACCGCCCTGCCGCTGCTGCCGCGGCTGATCTACCAGCGCTTGACGAGCGCACCGGCGGCGTCGGAGACAGCCATCCGCGAACTGGGGGCAGCGCAGCGCGTGCGCAATCGCTGGCTGGCGCTGATCGCACTGCTGGTGGCGGCCGCGATGACGTTGCTCGTCTGGCGCGTCTGGTAGCCGACGCAGCACGCCACTAGACTGGTCGCCGTCCGCGCCTCGGCAAAGACGCGCGGAACAGCGGTGCCGCCTGCGCGACCGTTTACTTGGTCGCGGCCTTTCCGGCAGTCGGCGCTGCCCCGGTGCTAGCGACCTTGTAGCGATTGCACGCCGCACCGCTCGGCTTGCGCAGCGTCTTATGCTGCGCCTTGGCGCGCGTTTCCATCTCGGCCTGGTGCTGCTTGTCGTAGGCCTCACATTCGGCCAGCGTCTTGAAGCTCTGCAGCTTCTTACGGTGCGCCACGCGCTCTTCATCGGTCATCATGGTGCTGGGACGCACCTCATCATCGGCCGCGGCCGTCTTGGTCTTGGGCTCGCCGCCCTTGGCTTCAATCTTCTTGGCCATCGCGGCCCGCTTCCTTTGCTGTGTCTTCATGTAGGCGTCGGCGTTGCCGGTCATGTCCTTGGTGCCAACGCTCTTGGCGGCGGCCGCGCCCTTCACCGGCGCCGGCTGCGTCACGTCGTCCTTCTTGGCCGGCTCGGTTGGAGCGGTAGCAGGCGCCGCCGTTTGCGCGAGTGCACATTCGCCGGCCAGCAGAACAGCCATTCCGAAAATCAGATATTTCATCGTAGCCTCACCATGTTGATTGAATAGGAACACAAGCTATTTTGCCTGGAACGAAGCGTGTCTGACTGGTCCTACCGTCGTTTCGTTCCACACCAGGGCGACATCCGGCTGCCGCCGGACCAGACGCTCCAGCGCGCGCTTTTGCACCGCCGTGCGCACACATCCTTGCAGCGTGACGAACTTTCGCATCGTGGTGACCCAGATGCTCGCGTCGCGAAAGCGCGCATTATCGCGTATCGCGGCGGCGACCCGCGCGTTGATCTCCGGATCGCGCTTGTAGGCGCCTCCGCACTCGCAGGTTCCGGCCAAACAGCAGGACGTTCCGCGCTCGGCCCGCTCGTGTGCCTGTGTCCGCATCTGCTGGAGGGTCAGTGTCGGCGGCGGCACGACCGGGCAGGCAGCGAATCCCGCCGTTGCCTGTTCGAACGGATCGAGCTGATAGCTGTCGGCGCCGACGACCGGCGCCGGAATCGCCGCAGCCGCCGCAACAAGCAAAGCGAGCCATCGCATCGCGTGCATTCGCATCCGTATCCACCGTCGCCGATCAACGTCCGCCGGCGACGATCGGTTGACGTCGACGACGAGCGCTCGGCGCGCGAT
Organism: Betaproteobacteria bacterium; assembly: GCA_003153475.1. GTDB lineage: Bacteria > Pseudomonadota > Gammaproteobacteria > Burkholderiales > Casimicrobiaceae > PALSA-1003. The sequence goes on from PLYT01000005.1 coordinate 127,918, forward strand.
TCCGGCCGAAAGGGCTCATTTTGCTACAATCCGCCATCTTCTGAACCGGCCGACTCCGTCCGCGATGGCGCTGCTCGAAATCCAGAACGTGACGCGGCGGTTCGGCGAGTTCACCGCGGTCGACGGCGTCAGCATCGACATCGAAGCCGGCGAGTTTTTCACGCTGCTGGCGCCGGCCGGCTGCGGCAAGACAACGGCGCTCAACTGCCTCGCCGGGCTGCTCCCGCTGAGCGGCGGCAGCATCTGGATCGACGAGCGGCGGATCGACACCCTGGCTCCTGAGGCCCGCGGCTTCGGCATGGTTTTCCAGAACTACGCTCTCTTCCCGCACATGACCGTGGGCGACAACGTCGCCTTCGGCCTGCGGATGCGGGGGATCCGCGGGGAGGCCGCCCGGGGCCGGGTCCGCCAGGCGCTGGAGATGGTGAGGCTGGCGGATCGCTCCTCGGACTACCCGGCTCAGCTTTCCGGCGGCCAGCAGCA
>PLYT01000058.1 GCA_003153475.1 Betaproteobacteria bacterium
GGATGCAGGCTCGTCATTTGATTCCGGCCCGCATGAACGATTGCACGAATTGCCGCTGGAACAGAAGAAAGGCGACCAAAAGCGGCGCGGTCGTCAGCAAGGTTGCCGCGGTGATGATCGACCAGTCGATGCCCTGATCGGTCGACGAGAACACCTGCAGCCCGACGGTCAACGGTCGCGACTCCACCGAGTTGGTTATGATCAATGGCCAGAGGAAATTGTTCCAGTGATAGCTGACGCTGACCAGCGCGTAGGCGATGTACACCGGACGCGCCAACGGCACGTAAACCTTCCACAGGATCTGCAGCGGATTACAACCTTCGACGCGTGCCGCCTCGTCGAGTTCCTTGGGTACCGTCTTGAACGTCTGCCGCAGCAGAAAAATCCCGAATGCGCTGGCCATGTATGGCAGTCCGATCGCGACGATGGTGTCGCGCAAGCCGAGCGCACTCATCGTCCGGTAGTTCTCGACGATCAGGACGTCGGGCATGATCATCAGCTGCACCAGCACGAGGGCGAACAAGGTATTACGCCCCGGAAATTCGAACCGCGCGAAAGCGTACGCGGCGAGCGTGCACAGCACGAGCTGCGCGGCAAGCACCATCGTGCAGAGCAGCGTCGTGTTCAGGAAATAGCGCGCGAACGGCGCCGCATGCCAGGCCTTGACGAAATTCTCCAGCGTCAGCGGCGCCGTCGGCACGAAATGCGTCGAGAACTCGCCCGGGTGGAACGCGGTCCAGAACGCGTAGGCGAGCGGCAGGAGCCACAACAGGCCAAGCAGCCACGCGCCCGCCGTTTCGGCGCCGCGGCCGAACCCTCGCGTCTGATAGGCAATGGCGTTCATTGATCGGCTTCCTCAAGGGCCTGCCCATTCGTCACGGCGCTCATTGGTAATGCACCTTGCGCTCCAGAAACCAGAACTGCGCGAGCGCGACCGAGCCCAGCAGGGCCAGCAGCACGATCGTCAACGTTGCTGCGTAGGCCGAATCCTGGAAGCGAAATCCGATCTCGTAGATGTAGTAGAGCAGCAATTCGGTCGCATTGTCCGGACCGCCGCGGGTCATCACGACGACGTGATCGACCAGGCGAAATGCGTTGATGACGGCGTTGACCAAGACGAACAGCGTCGTCGGCATCAGCAGCGGCAGCGTCACCCGGCGAAAGAAATACCAGCGCGACGCGCCTTCGATCGCCGCCGCTTCGGCCAGGTTCGGCGACATCTGCTGCAATGCTGCCAGGTAGAAGATCATGAAAAAACCGGCCTCTTTCCAGACAGCGACGACCATCAGGCAACCGAGCGCCGAATTTCTGCTGCCCAGCCAGTTGTGCGCCGACGACCCGAACGCGCCGCGGAACTGCTCAAGCAGGCCGTATTCGGGCGTGTAGAAGAACAGCCAGATGTTGGCCACCGCAATCATCGGCAGCACCGTCGGCGTGAAGTACGCGAGACGCAGGAAGCCGCGCCCGCGGAGCTTGCCGTTGACCCAGACGGCCATCAGCAAGGCGAGCGCGATCGAAAGCGGGATCGTTCCTGCGGCGTACCAGAGGTTGTTGGCCAGCGCCTTCCAGAAAATCGGATCGTCGGCAAGCTCCCGGTAGTTTTCGGCGCCGACAAAGACCGACGGGCGTGCGGCCTTCGGCGTCGACTCGAAGCTGTGCCATAGCGTCGTGACGGCAGGGTAATGCGTGAACAGCGCCAGCATCGCCGCCGCGGGGAGCAGCAGAAGCCACCCGTAGAGCCAGTTCGCGGTGCGCGTCATCGAGCCGGCTCCTCTCCCCGTCGCCGGGGAGAGGGTCGAAGTCCACGCGATGGCGCCCTCATCGTCGACGCCGACACCAGGTCGTTACTTGCGATAGCTCTTCAGCAACCGATCGGCTTCGCGCTGCGCATCTTTCATCGCCTGCTCCGGCGTCTTGCTGCCGGTGAGCGCCGCCTGCAGGCCGTCGTTGAGTGCCTTGGTCACGCGCTGGTTGTCGTGCGTCGACAGTTCGGCCACCGCGAATTGCAGCTGGTCGCGCGCAACCGCGGCAGGCGGAAACTCCGCGACGTACTTTTTCATCTCCGGCGTCTCCCATGCGTCGGGACGCACGGCGACGTAGCCGGTATCGATGCCCCATTGCGCGGCACGCGCAGGCGACGTGATCCACTTGACGAACTTGAACGCCGCCGCCTGTTGCTCCGCCTTCGTCTGTTTGAACAGGTAGAAGTTGCCGCCGCCGGTCGGGCTGCCGCGCCGCTTGTTGGCAGGCAGCATCGCGACGCCGAAGTCGAACTTGGCGTTGCTGCGCACGTTGGTCAGGTTGCCGGTCGTCGTCCACATCATCGCGACCTTGCGCTCAAAAAAGTCCTTCGGCGTCGTTCCCCATTCGACGATGCCTTCCGGATGCGCCTTGTATTTGCTGGTGAGGTCGACCCAGTACTGTACGGCCTCGATAACGGCGGGCTTGTCGTAGTAGGTCTCGGTCCCCGCGGCATTCATCAGCTGCACACCGTTTTCGGTCGTAAGCCCCTGGAACAGCCAGTAGGGGAAACCGGACGCCGGAATCTGCACGCCCCACTGAGTGACTTTCCCCGAAGCGTCGCGCTTGGTCAGCTTTTGCGCGTATTCGGCCATTTCCTTCCAGGTCGCCGGCGGATGACTGGGATCGAGTCCGGCGTCCTTGAACATCTCCTTGTTGTAGTAGAGCACGATTGTCGAGCGCTGGAACGGAATGCCCCAGGTCTTGCCGCCGGTCTGGCTGTTTTCCATGAAGGCCGGATAGAAGCCCTGCAGCCACGCCCGGTCTTCAGCGGTCTTGATCAGCGGGTCCCACGGCACGATCGCATCCTCGTCGATCAGGGTGTACATGTCGGTCGACAGCAAGACCGACATCGCCGGCGCGTCGTTGCTCTTGACGGCGGTCAGCGCCTTGGTGATCGAATCCTGGTAGGTGCCCGAATAGATCGGATGGACCTTGATCCCGGGATTTTCCTTTTCGAAATCGGTTGCGAACTTGTCGATGATCTTGGTGATCGGCCCGCCGACCGCAACGGGGTAATAGAACGAGATGTCGACCGGCGCCTGCGCCACGGCGGTCGCCGTGAGCGCAGCGGCGGCAAGTGCCCCGATCCAGCGCGAAATCGTGATGTACCTCATCGAATTTTCTCCTCTTGACTGCATTGGATGCTAAGCGACCAACGTTGCGGGTTGATGATTCCATTGGACTTCGCGCCGCATCTGCGTCGCGCCGTCGAAAAAGTGTGAGGCGGCGGCCGCCCAGCCGAGCCGAACCTTGTCGCCGCGCTGCAGGCCGGTGCGTCCGGCGACGCGCGCCGTCAGCGGCTGGCAGCCAACACGGCAGGCGAGCAGCGAATCGGCGCCCAGATACTCGACCGCGTCGACCGATCCGGCGACCCCGTCCTCGCGCCCCAGCACGACATGCTCGGGGCGCACGCCCAACGTCGCGCCAGCGAGCTCGGCGGTCGCGACGGCCGGTCCGCTCGTGCCGGCGATGACCGCGCCCGCAGCGCCGCGCTCGAGTTGCAGCAGATTCATCGGCGGCGTCCCGATAAAGCGTGCGACAAAGGCGTTCATCGGCGTTTCGTAAAGATCGACCGGCGAGCCGTTCTGCTCGATGCGCCCGGCCGAAAGGAGGATGACCCGATCGGCCATCGTCATCGCTTCGACCTGGTCGTGCGTCACGTAGACCATCGTGATGCCCAGCGTGCGCTGCAGGTTGCGTATCTCCTGGCGCATCTCCTGCCGCAGCTGCGCGTCGAGATTCGACAACGGCTCGTCCATCAGGCAGACCGGCGTTTCGGCGATGAAGGCACGACCGAGAGCGACGCGCTGCTGCTGACCGCCCGACAGTTGCGACGGCCGGCGATCGAGCAGCGTCGTCAGCCCGAGGAGCCCGGCGACCCGCTGCAGACGCCGGTCGCGCTCGACTGCGCCGACGCGGCGCACGCGCAGACCGAATACAATGTTTTCGGCGACGCTTAAGTGCGGAAACAGCGCATAGCTCTGGAACACCATCGAAATGCTGCGCCGCGACGGCGGCAGGCGGGTGACGTCCTGTCCGCCAATCGAAATGCGGCCGTTGTCGGCCAGATCCAGCCCGGCAATCAGCCGCAACGTCGTCGACTTGCCGCAGCCCGAGGGTCCGAGCAAAACGTTGAGCGTGCCGGGGTCGAGCGAAAAAGAAAGTCCCTCGACCGCGCGCACCATGCCGGCTGCGGTCGTCCAGTGCTTGCTGACGTTCTCGACGACGATTGCCGACAATGCTCCCCCTGGCACCGGCGGACCTGGCGCGCTGAACGCGGGCGTTGCATACGGTTTCCGGCCCGCCATCATAGCAAACGGCAGGCACCGGCAGCGGTCGCGGCACGCCGCAACACGCGCTGCCTTGCGAGGGCAATTCAGCCGAACAGGGCGTGCAGCGCGGCGCCCGGGTCGGGGGCTCGCATGAAGGCCTCGCCGACCAGGAAAGCACCGACGCCATGGCGGCGCAACGTCGCAACGTCACCCTGGGTCAGGATGCCGCTTTCGGTGACGACCAGCTTGCCCGCGGGTACGCTCGGCAGCAGATCGATCGTCGTCGCGAGCGAAACGGTGAAGCTGCGAAGGTTGCGGTTATTGATCCCGACCAGCGCGGTCTTGAGTTTGAGCGCGCGGTCCAGCTCGGCGCGGTCGTGCACCTCGACCAGCACGTCCATGCCGTAGTCGAGCGCGCAAGTCTCGAGTGCCGCAAGCCGGCCGTCATCCAGTGCGGCGACGATAAGCAGGATCGCGTCGGCGCCGAGCGCGCGCGACTCCGCGACCTGGTACTCGTCGATGATGAATTCCTTGCGCAACGCCGGCAAGGCGCACACAGCGCGCGCGTCGACCAGATACCGCGGATCGCCCTGAAAAAAAGGCCGGTCGGTCAGCACCGAAAGGCAGGTCGCTCCCGCCTGCTCGTACGACGCGGCGATGGCCGAGGGGTCGAACGGGTCGCGCAGGATGCCCCGGCTCGGGCTCGCCCGCTTGATCTCCGCGATGACCGCCGGCGCGCCCGCGGCCATCCGCTGCCGGATCGCCTGCTCGAATCCGCGCGGCGCGGGCGCGGCGCGCGCCTCGGCCTCGAGCTCGGCAAAAGGCCGCGCGAGCTGCGCCGCGATGACCTCTTCGGCCTTGGTCGTGATGATCCGGGTCAGGATGTCGCGATCGCGATGCTGCGGCGGTTTCATTTGGCGCCCGCGGCAAGCTTTTGCGTCGCGGCGACGAACTGATCGAGCTTTCGCCGGGCGTCGCCTGAGGCGACGGCGGCGCGCGCGCGCTCGATGCCCTCGGGAATCGTCGCCGCCGCGTTCGCCGCGTAGAGCGCGACCCCCGCATTGAGCACGACGATCTCGCGCGGCGTGCCCTCGACATTGTCGAGCGCCTCGAGCAGCATCGCTTTCGATTCCTGCGCATCGGCGACCTTGAGCCCGCGGTTGGAAACCATCCTCAAGCCGAAGTCCTCGGGATGAATCTCGTATTCGCGCACTTCGCCGTCCTTGAGCTCGCCGACCATCGTCGCAGCGCCAAGCGAGACCTCGTCCATGCCGTCCTTGCCGTAGACGACCAGCACGTGCTTGCTCCCGAGACGCTGCAGTACACGGACCTGGATGCCGACCAGGTCCGGATGGAACACGCCGAGCAGCTGGTTCGGCGCGCCGGCGGGATTGGTCAGCGGCCCCAGGATATTGAATATCGTGCGAATGCCCAGTTCCTTGCGCACCGGCGCCGCGTGCTTCATCGCGCTGTGGTGGCTGGGCGCGAACATGAACCCGATCCCGGTCTCGCCGATGCAGGTGGCGACCTGCTCGGGCTTGAGCATGATGTTGGCGCCGAGCGCCTCGAGAACGTCGGCGCTGCCCGATCGCGACGACACCGAGCGCCCGCCGTGCTTGGCGACGCGGGCGCCCGCCGCGGCGGCGACGAACATCGACGCCGTGGAGATGTTGAACGTCTGCGAGGCATCGCCGCCGGTGCCGACGATGTCGACCAGCCGCTCGTGATCGGCGACCTCGACCCGGGTCGAGAACTCGCGCATCACCTGCGCCGCCGCGGCGATCTCGCCGATCGTCTCTTTTTTGACGCGCAGCCCCACCGTCAGCGCGGCGACCATCACCGGCGAAGCCTCGCCGCTCATGATCTTGCGCATCAGCGCAAGCATCTCGTCGTGAAATATCTCGCGGTGCTCTATCGTGCGCTGCAATGCTTGCTGCAAGTCGATGGACATCGATGGCTCCGTCTGGTGGGCGCTATTGCACGGCGAGAAAGTTCGCCAGCAGCGCATGACCGTGTTCGGTCAATATTGCTTCCGGATGAAACTGGACGCCCTCGACCGCAAGCTCGCGATGGCGCACGCCCATGATCTCGCCGTCTTCGCTGGTCGCGGTGACCTCCAGGCAGGCCGGCATCGATTCGCGCTCGATAACAAGCGAATGATAGCGGGTCGCGGTCAGGGGACTGGCGAGACCGGCGAAGACGCCGCCGCCATCGTGCGAGATCGTCGAGACTTTGCCGTGCATGACGCGCTGCGCGCGCACGATGCGGCCGCCGAACGCCTGGCCGATCGCCTGGTGCCCCAGGCAGACGCCCAGTATCGGTATCTTGCCGGCGAACCGCTCGATCAGCGCCACTGATATCCCTGCCTGGTCCGGCGTGCACGGCCCCGGTGAAATAACGATTCTTTCCGGCTGCCACGCCGCAATCTGATCCAGCGTGATGGCGTCGTTGCGCTGCACGAGCACGTCCGCGCCGAGCTCGCCCAGATATTGGACCAGGTTGTAGGTAAAGCTGTCGTAATTGTCGATCATCAGCAGCATCGTTCTAGCCCTCCGCGTCCAGGCCGAGCTGCACCATGTCCGCAGCGCGCAGCAGCGCGCGCAGCTTATTCATCGTCTCCTGCCACTCGCCTTCGGGCGAGGAATCGTGGACGATGCCGCCGCCGGCCTGCGCGTAAAGCACGCCGTCCTTGATCACCGCCGTGCGCAGCGCGATCGCGGTGTCCATGTCGTCCTGGAAGCTTATGTAGCCGACCGCGCCGGAATAGATGCCGCGGCGCGTCGGCTCCAGTTCATCGATGATTTCCATCGCACGCACTTTCGGCGCGCCGCTGACCGTGCCCGCGGGAAATGCCGCGCGCAGCACATCGATGCTGGTCAGCCCGGGCTTCAACGTCCCCTCGACGTTGGACACGATGTGCATGACGTGCGAATAGCGCTCGATCACCATGCGGTCGGTGACTTGCACCGTGCCGGTTTGCGCCACGCGGCCTACGTCGTTGCGTCCCAGATCGAGCAGCATCACGTGCTCGGCGATCTCCTTCGGATCGGCGAGCAGTTCGGTCGCCAGCGCCTCGTCGGCCTCGCGCGTCGCTCCGCGCGGCCGCGTGCCCGCGATCGGCCGCAGCGTGATGTCGGATCCTTCCTTGCGCACCAGGATCTCGGGCGACGCGCCGACGACGTGGAAGTCGCCGAAATCGTAATAGAACATGTACGGCGACGGGTTGAGCGAACGCAGCGCACGATACAGCGAAAGCGGCGGCGCGGAGAACGGCCGCTGCATGCGCTGCGATATTACGACCTGCATGATGTCGCCGGCAGCGATGTACTCGCGCGAGCGAGCGACGGCCGCCTGGTAGGCTTCGGCTCCAAATTCGCTCTTGGCGACGCTGACCTCGGTCGCTGTTTGATAGGGGATAGCCACCGGGTCGCGGAGCTTCCGCCGCAGCGCCTGCAGCCGATCGCGTGCCTCCCAGTACGCATTCGGCTCGGCCGGATCGGCGTAGACGATCAGCAAGATCTTGCCCGACAGATTGTCGACGACCGCCAGCTCCTCGGTCAGCAGCAGCAGGATGTCGGGCACGTCGGCCAGCGCGGGCGAAGCGGCGGGGGCGGAGTCGGCGAGCCGGTGCTCGATGTGGCGGACGGTGTCGTAGCCGAAATATCCGGCCAGCCCGCCGCAAAAGCGCGGCAGTCCGGGCCCCGGCGCGGCCCGATAGCGGCGAAGGAACTCGCCGACGAACGCCAGCGGGTCGCCCTCATGACGCTCGACGATGCCGCCGCGATCCTCGACCTCGATCGCGCACCCGCGACTGCGGATCCGGACCTTCGCCGGCAGCCCGATGAATGAGTAGCGCCCGAAGCGCTCGCCACCGACGACCGATTCCAGCAGGTAGGTGAAGCGCTGGTTCGCGAGCTTGATGTAGAGGGAAAGCGGTGTGTCGAGGTCGGCGAACGACTCGAGCACGAGCGGAATGCGGTTATAACCCTGCGCCGCGAGCGCGCGGAATTCGGCTTCGGTCATGATGCTCCAACGGTTCTTCTACCACTGCAACGACATTGCAAAGGCGTCGCGTCAGCGCGCGCCGCCGGGGCGAATTACGAAGGGCGCCGCCAGCGCCAATCGTTGCCGCGCGGCGATGACCATCGGCCGCTTCTGCAGTGGTGAACCTCGAAGCTCATCGTTCAACCCAGTCGTAACCGTTCAGGGAGCTCATCCAGCGAGGAAACTATACCATCGCAATCGAGGCTTTGCACAGATCGCCCCTCGTTGTAGCCGTAGGGCACGCAGAAGACCGGACAGCCGGCCGCACGTGCGGCCTGCGTGTCGTTGGCCGAATCGCCGAGCATTAAGAGCCGCTCCGGTGCGACGCAAAAATGGCGAGCGGCATGCTGCAGCGGCAGCGGATCGGGTTTCTTCGCCTCCAGCGTATCGCCGCCGACGACCAGGCTGAAATACGCGCCCAATCCGGCCTGCGCCAGATGCGGACGCACGAAGCGGCTGGTCTTGTTGGTCACGCAGGCAAGGCCAAAGCCCGCGCTGGCGAGTCTCTCCAGGCCCTCGCGCACGCCGGGGAACACGACCGTTTCGCGGCCGAGGACGCGCTCGTAGTCGGTTTCGTACAGCGCGAGCGCGCGCGCCTCGTCGCCCGGCGTCGGCGGCGCGCCTTGCGCCGCGGCGAGCGCACGCCGGACCAGGTTCGCCATGCCCTTGCCGACCATCGCGCGTATCGTGTCCTTGGGCAGCGTGGGCTGGTTCAAGCGCGTCAGCATCAGGTTGATCGCCGTGGCCAGATCGTGAATCGTGTCGAGCAGCGTCCCGTCGAGATCGAAGGCGATCGCGCGGACGCGAATACGGGCAGCGGGCGCGATCGTCATGCGGATGCGCCCGAGCGAAGCGCAGCAGTTCGACCGGCTCCGCTGGCCGCGGCGCGCAGCGCAGCGATCGTCTTCGCATAATCGCCGCTGCCGAAAATCGCCGATCCGGCGACGAACGTGTCGGCGCCCGCACGGGCGGCCGCGCCGATGTTGTCGACCTTGACGCCGCCGTCGACCTCGAGGCGGATCGCCCGGCCGCTGCGCGCAGCAACGGCGTCGATCCTTGCCCGTGCCAGCGAGAGCTTGTGCAGGGCTTCGGGAATGAACGGCTGGCCGCCGAAGCCGGGATTGACCGACATGATCAGCACCAGATCGAGCTCGTCGAGTACGTGGTCGAGGCAGGAAAGCGGCGTTGCCGGATTGAGCACCAGGCCTGCCTTGCAGCCGCGCTCGTGGATGAGGTTGATCGTTCGATCGACATGGTCGCTCGCTTCGGGATGAAAGCTGATGATCGCCGCGCCCGCGTCGGCGAACGCGGGAACCAGCGCATCGACCGGCCGTACCATCAAATGCACATCGATCGGAACATCGACGTGTGGCTTCAGCGCCGCGCACACCAGCGGTCCGATCGTCAGGTTCGGAACGTAATGATTGTCCATCACGTCGAAATGGATCAGGTCGGCGCCGGCCTCGATCACCGCGCGCACTTCTTCGCCGAGCCGCGCGAAATCGGCGGAGAGAATCGACGGTGCGATCTGGATGTCGCGCATGGCGTTATAATCGCTCAAGGAAAAGACTTAAAGAGCGCGCCGATGGGCGAGTCCAGCAAATACGAAATCACCGTCGAGCCGCGAGCGACGTACGTCGAGGACCAGTCCGATCCGTCGAAGAACCAGTATGCGTTCGCCTACACGATCTCGGTCACCAACACCGGGACGGTTCCCGCGCAATTGATCAGCCGGCACTGGGTCATCACCGATGCCAACAACAAGGTGATGGAAGTCAAGGGCCTGGGCGTCGTCGGCCAGCAACCGCTGCTGAAGCCGGGAGAAAGCTTCGAGTACACCAGCGGCACGCATCTGGAAACCGCGGTGGGCACGATGCACGGCACCTACCAGATGGTGGCCGAAGACGGCCAGCATTTCGACGCGCCGATCCCTTCGTTCACGCTTTCGGTGCCGCGCGTTCTGCATTAGTGTCCGTTTCCTTGCGATTCGCACCGACGCGTCGAGATGGTCCTCGCGCGCGCCTTCGCCGGCCTGCATCTCAATCCCCGCCCTGGCCGCGGTCGCCATCGCCGGGTTCCTCCGGGCGGGGCGGGGGATTCTTGCGTTTCCCGCCCATCGTAAACCAGACGATAAACACCGCGAGCGACAGCGCAACCAGGGCCTCGAGCAACAGCCACACCATCGTGTCGCCTCTCCGTTGCCTGCTCGCCACGCTGCTGGCCGCATGCATTGCCGGTTGCGTGACGCCGACGCCTGCGCCACCATCCGCGGTGCCTGCGCCGCCCGAATCGGCCAAAGCCGTGTTGCGCACCGCGGCGTACGCCGCAATTCCCGGCTGGCGCGACGACAGCGCGCTGGCAGCCTGGCCGGCATTCGTCGCGGGTTGTGCAGCGCTCCTTGGCCAGTCACCCGCCGCGGCGACCTGGCGCGGTAGCTGCGAAGCCGCGGCAACCGTCGATGCCCATGACGACATCGCGGTCCGCGCGTTTTTCGAAGCGCATTTTACTCCATACCAGCTGACCGGTGCCGACGGACGCGATAGCGGTCTCGTAACAGGCTACTACGAGCCCTTGCTTCAGGGGAGCCGGCAGCGAAGCGAACGTTATCGCTTTCCGCTCTACGCCGTGCCCGACGACTTGCTCGTCGTCGATCTTGGTGAGCTCTTCCCGGAGCTCAAGGACAAGCGCGTGCGCGGTCGGCTCGAGGGCCGGCGCGTCGTGCCTTACTGGCCGCGCCTGGACATCGACGCGGGGAACGCGCCGCTTGCCGGCAAGGAACTGGTCTGGGTCGACGATCCGGTCGAGGCCTTTTTCCTGCAAATCCAGGGCTCGGGGCGGGTGCAGCTTGCCGAGGGCGGCGTTTTGCGGCTCGGATACGCCGACCAAAACGGGCAACCGTTCCGCTCGATCGGACGATTGCTGGTCGAGCGCGGCGAATTGCCGCTGGCTCAGGCATCGATGCAGGGAATCAAGCAATGGGGCCGCGAGCATCCGGCAGCGTTGCCGGCGTTGCTGGCCGAGAATCCGAGCTATGTATTTTTTCGCGCGGTGGCGCCGGACCCGGCGGCGACGATCGACGGACCGATCGGCACGCTGGGCGTGCCCTTGCTGCGAGAGCGGACGATCGCCGTCGATCCGACGATCGTGCCGCTGGGTGCGCCGGTGTTCCTCGCGACGACGTATCCGCTTTCGGATCGACCGTTGCAGCGTCTGGTCATGGCCCAGGATACCGGCGGCGCGATCAAGGGCGCATTGCGCGCCGATTTGTTCTGGGGATTCGGCGACGACGCCGGTCGGGAGGCGGGCCGGATGAAGCAGGCGGGCAGGATGTGGCTGTTGTGGCCGAAGGACGCTCCGCCTCCCTATTGAACGCCGGCAAAGCGGCTACGCCGCTTGTCGCCGCGAAAGCGGGAACCAGAGACGTTACAGGTGGCTCACGCCAAACGACGCTGGATCCTCGCTTCCGCGGGGATGACGGCATCAGCCGGCGGCTTCGAGTACGCCATGCGCCTGGCTGTCGGCGTGATACGACGAGCGCACCAGCGCGCCGACGGCGGCGTGCGCGAAGCCCAGCGCATACGCTTCGCGCTCGAGCGTCGCAAAGTCGTCCAGATGCACGTAGCGCACCACCGGAAGATGTGAAGCTGTCGGCTGCAGGTACTGGCCTATCGTCAGCATGTCGATGCCGTGTGCGCGCATGTCGCGCATCGTCGCCAGTATTTCCTCGTCGGTCTCGCCCAGTCCGACCATCAGCCCCGACTTGGTCGGAATGTGCGGAAAGCGCGCCTTGAATGTCTGCAGCAGCTTGAGCGAATGGGCATAGTCGGACCCGGGCCGCGCCTGCCGGTAGAGCCGCGGCACCGTCTCCAGATTGTGGTTCATCACGTCGGGCGGCGCCTGCGCGAGGACTTCCAGCGCGCGCTCGAGCCGGCCGCGGAAGTCGGGCACCAGCACCTCGATCCGCGTCGCCGGCGAGCGTTCGCGCACGGCGCGAATGCAGTCGACGAAATGCTTCGCCCCGCCATCGCGAAGATCGTCGCGATCCACACTCGTGATCACGACGTAGGCGAGCTTCAGCGCCGCGATCGTCGCGGCGAGATTGGCCGGCTCGTCGGTGTCCAGCGGCAGAGGCCGGCCGTGGCCGACGTCGCAGAACGGACACCGGCGCGTGCAGATGTCGCCCATGATCATGAACGTCGCCGTACCCTTGCCGAAGCATTCGCCGATGTTCGGGCACGAGGCCTCTTCACAGACCGTGTGCAGCTTGTGCTCGCGGAGGATGCGCTTGATTTCGTAGAATCGCGGCGACGAAGGCGCGCGCACGCGAATCCAGTCCGGTTTTTTCAACCGCTCGGCGGGCACGATCTTGATGGGGATGCGCGCTGTCTTCGCGTCTCCCTTGTGCTTGGCGCCGGCGGCATTGCCGACCGGCTCGGGCGGCGCTTCGCTCATGGCTTGGACGCAGCGCCGATCGCGGCGTCGAGCGCCGCGACCAGCCGCGACTCGATCTCGGCGCGCGGCGCATCGATGCCCACATCGCGCAACCGGGTCACCGCGAGCCCGCGGTACCCGCAGGGATCGATGTCGGCGAAGGGAGCGAGATCCATGTCGATATTGAGCGCCAGGCCGTGATAGCTGCGCCCGCTCCTGATCCTGAGGCCCAGCGCCGCGATCTTGGCCTCGCGATCGCCCTGCTGGACATAGACACCGGGCGCGCCGCTGCGAACGGTGGCAGCAACGCCATACGAATCAAGTAATTGTATCACGGCGCTCTCGATCGTCTGGACCAGTTGCCGAACGCCCAGACGCCGGCGATGGATGTCGATCATCAGGTACGCGAGTAGCTGGCCCGGACCGTGATAGGTGACCTGGCCGCCCCGATCGACCTTCTGCACCGGAATGCCGTTGTCGCGAAGCAGGTGCTGATACCGGCCGGCCAGTCCCAGCGTATAGATCGGCGGATGCTCGGTCAGCCAGATTTCGTCGGCCGTTTCGGGCCCGCGCGTGTCGGTGAAAGCCTGCATTGCGCGCCAGGTCGGGACGTAGTCGGTCGGCCCGAGGCGCCGGATCAGCCAGGGCTCGCCGGACGCGCACCGCAAGCGCGCGGCGGTCACGACCCTACAGCACCATGACGACGTGCGGATGTCCCGACAGTTCGCGGTAGAGATTGTCGAGCTGCTCGCGCGACTTGGCATTGACCGTGCAGGTCAGTGAAATGTAGTTGCCCTCGCGCGAGGCGCGCATCTCCATCGATGCGCTGTCGAAATCCGGCGCATGGCGCACGACCACCTCGAGCACTGCCTGCGCGAAGCCATCGCGCGTGCGGCCGACGATTTTCATCGGGAACGCGCAAGGGAACTCGAGCAGCGACTCGGCCTCGGACACGGTTTCCATCGCTTGGGATATGGGGTCGCCAGCGTCCTGGCGCAAGCCTCGCGACTTTCAGCCGGCGTACATGTAGTCGCGGGTCAGCGGGTGAGCCAGGCTCCCGTCAGGCAACGGCTTGCCGACCAGCAGCTGGAAAAGCGAAAGCCAGCCGCGGTCGAACGAATGCGCCGACCCGGCCAGGTAAATCCGCCAGATGCGGAATTTTTCCTCGCCGACTTCGCGCCGGGCCGCATCGGCATTCGCTTCCAGCCGGTCTACCCAGTGCCACAGCGTGCTCGCATAGTGCTCGCGCAGCGCCTCGGCGTCGATCAACTCGAGCCCCTCGGCCCCCAATCCCTGGATGACACGCGACACGTGCGCGAGCTGGCCACCCGGGAAAACGTACTCCTCGACGAATTCACCGACGCCGCTGCCCAGACTGTCCACGCCGACGCGGTTCTGCGTGATGCCATGGTTCATCGCCAGCCCGCCCGGCTCCAGGATCCGGTAGATCTTGCCGAAATAGCGCGGGTAATTGGCGATGCCGACGTGCTCGAACATGCCGATGCTGGCGATCTTGTCGTAGCGGCGATCCTCGGGCAGGTCGATGTAGTCGAGGAGCCGCACGTCGACGCTATCGGTCAGTCCCAGCTCGGCGATCTTCGCGCGCACGTGGTCGAACTGGTTTTGCGACAGCGTGATCCCGCTGGCCTTGACGCCGTAGTGCTGTGCCGCCCAGAAAATCAGGCCGCCCCAGCCGCAACCGATGTCGAGCAGCGACTCGCCCGGCTTGAGCAAGAGCTTGCGGCAAATGTGATCGAGCTTCTGCGCCTGTGCCTGCTCCAGCGTGTCGCTTGGCGTCTTGAAGTACGCGCACGAGTAGACCATGCGCTCGTCGAGCCACATCCGGTAGAACGCGTTCGAGACGTCGTAGTGGTGCTGGATGTTGGCCCGGTTGCCGCGTGCGGCGTGCCACCAGTGCTTGAGTCGCGCAGTGGCGCGGTCGCGGCCGTGCACGACGGTGCCGACCAGCGCCTCGGCGATGCCCAGCACGCGCCGGGCCTCGCCGGTGAAGTCGATGTCGTTATGCACGTAGGCGCGCGCGAGCCGGCCGAGCTCAGGCGAAGCAAGCGCCCGAAGCCCGTTCCAGGTCCGGGCGTAGATATTGATTTCGGGCGTCTTGGACAACGGGACACGACCGCCATCCGGCAGCACCAACGCGACCGGGATATCGCGGCCACCGTAACGGCTGGCGATGAGTTTCTGCAGCGGCTGTTTCATGATCGAAATGGGCGCGAGAACCAGGGCGGGACCCGGAGGGTAATTCTAACAGCGTCGTCGTCCGGCCGACAGCGCGCCACTGCGCCGGTGCTTTGACACCGCTGCGCCCTGCCCCTAAGATGCCTGCGCCGACTCGCGCGCCCGCGGCGTGGCGCGCCGCGCCGACGATCCCCGATGTCCATCCCGCGACCGCCGTCCGCCCATCCCGAGCGGCGCTTTCGCGACGCGATGGCGCAGTTCGCCACCGGCGTGACCATTATCGCTGCGCCGCTGAAGTCCGGCGAGTTCGTCGGCTTCACCGCGAACTCCTTCAATTCGGTCTCGCTGGACCCGCCATTGATCGTATGGAGCCTGGCGCGGCACTCGCGCAGCCTCGCCGCCTTCGAAAGCGCCTCGCGCTATGCGGTCAGCGTGCTGGCGCAGCACCAGGTCGAGCTCGCTCGCCGGTTTTCACGCCCCCACGCCGACCGCTTCTCCGGCGTCGACTTTCGCCTCGGCGCCGCCGGCGCGCCGCTGATCGAAGGCGCGGTCGCCTGGCTCGAATGCCGGCATTACGCCCTGCACCCTGCGGGCGACCACATGTTGTTCATCGGCGAAGTCGAGGGCTGCGCGTTTCGCGCCGCGGCGCCGCTCGTCTGGCACAGCGGCAAATACCTGACGGCCGCGGACCAGCTCGACTCCTGAGCTCGCGCCCACGCCGCGAACGATCGCCGCGATGTGCTAGGCCGTTTTGCTCGCTTGGAACAGCGCATGCACCTTGCGAAACACCGGGCCCGGTTTGCCACCGTAAAAAGGCCGCCCGTCGAGCGCGGTGACCGCGAGCACTTCCTTGGTCGACGACGACAGCCACATCTCGTCAGCCGCGAGCGCCTCGTCCTTCGACACCGGACGCACCTCGATCGGCAGGCCGCCTTCGCGCGCCAGCTCGAACGCGACATCGTAGGTAATCCCCGGAAGGATCTGGTTGTCCTTCGGCGGCGCGACGATGACGCCGTTGCGGACGAGCAGCACGTTCGATGCCGACGCCTCGGTCAGATAACCGTTGCGGAAGAGCACCGTCTCGGTCGCGCCGGCATCGGCCGCAAGCTGGCGCGCGAGCACGTTGCCCAGCAGCGAGATCGTCTTCAGATCGCAATGGAGCCAGCGCTCGTCGACGGCCGTGACGACTGCGACGCCGCGCTCGATCTGCTCGTGCGACGGCAGCACCAGCGGGTTGCTCATCATGAACACCGTCGGCGCAACGCCGGCGGGAAACGCGTGATCGCGCTTGGCGACGCCGCGAGTGACCTGGAAGTACACGCCCTGGTCGGCAAAGGGCATCCGTCCGATGAGCTCGCTGATGATCGCTTCCCACTCGGCGTCGGTATGCGGGTTGGTCAGCCGGATGCCCGCGAGGCTGCGCTTCAGCCGCGCCAGATGCTGCTGCAGCCGATACGGCCGGCGGCCGTACACCGGCACCAGCTCGTACACGCCGTCGCCGTAGATAAAGCCCCGATCGAGCACCGAAACCTTCGCGTCTTCGAGTGCGAGAAACTGGCCGTTGAGATAGACGGTCACGAATGCCCTTTCGCGAAAAACGAACGCCGCTTCATTTGAACCACAGCCGCACCGTGTCCCAGGCGCGCCCGAACAGGCTCGCCGGCGCCACGTCGGCGAGTGCGAGCAACGGATAAGCATCGATCGGCCTGCCGTCGAGCGTCACCTTGACCGTTCCCACTTTCTGTCCCTTGAGCACCGGCGCAAGCAGCGGCTCGACCGCTTCCAGCGACAGTTTGAGATTCGGCGCCTGCCCCTTCGGCAGCGCGACATACCGGTCGACGACGAACCCGGCGGGAACCGTGGGCTCGGCGCCTTTCCAGACACGTAGCGAAGTGACGGGCTTTCCGCTCTGGTAGAGCTGCACCGAATCGTAGAACTGGAATCCATAGTTCAGGAGCTTCTGCGCTTCGATCGCGCGGGCCGACTCCGACGCAGTTCCAAGGACGACCGAGAGCAACCGGCGCTGTCCGCGTTTGGCCGATGCGATCAGGCAGAAGCCGGCGGCATCGGTATTTCCGGTTTTCATTCCATCCACATAGGGGTCGGTCCACAGCAGCCGGTTGCGATTCGGTTGCGTAATGTTGTTGTAGCGATACTCCTTGATCGAATACAGCGGGTAGTACTCGGGAAAATCGCGGATCAGCGCCGCGGCGAGCAGCGCGAGATCGCTCGCGGTCGACACCTGCTGCGGCGCCGGAAGGCCGGTCGCGTTGACGAAATGGGTGTTCTTCATGCCGAGCTGCGCCGCCTGCCGGTTCATGCGCTCGACGAAAGCGTCCTCCGATCCGGCGACGGTTTCGGCGAGCGCGATGCTCGCATCGTTGCCCGACTGCACGATCACGCCATGCAGCAGCTCGTCAACGCTCACCGCTTTTTTCGGCTCGATGAACATGCGCGAGCCTTCGGCACGCCAGGCCCTTTCGGAGACGTTGACCATCTGCGACGGCATCAGCTCCTTGTCCTTGAGCGCGCGAAACGTCAGATACGCGGTCATCAGCTTGGTCAGTGACGCCGGCTCGCGCGGGGCGTCGGCGCTATCGGCAGCCAGCGTCTGTCCGCTGACGAAGTCGACCAGCATATACGCCTTGGCGGCGATCGGCGGCGGCGCAATGGCGGCCGGAACGATGTTCTGCGCGATCGCCGGAACGGCAAGGATGGCGAGTGCGAAGGACAGCAGGGGTCGATATGTGGGGGGCATGGAGAAACGTGCGTGCAGGTGCGCATTATAACGCGACGCCACCAACCGACTGGCGCGCCGGAGCGCGTTGCGCTCTAATCCAAGTCTTGACTGCCCGGGGAGTGCGATGCGTTCAACCGCGAAGGTTGGTCTGGTCGTTGCTTTTGTGCTGGTCGCGTTCGGCTGCGCGACACCGCCTCCGACGCCGCCGCCGGCGAGGCCAGCCGACGTCGCGCGTGAATCGCTGCTGGCAGCCGAGCTTGCGTTTGCGCGGGACTCGGTCGAGCACGGCATGCGCGCTGCATTCCTCGATAATTTTGCCGACGACGGCATCAACTTCTCTCCCGATCCGGGTAATACGCGAGCGCGTTTTCTCGCCCGGCCCGAAACGATGGAGTCATTCGTGCTCGACTGGCATCCGGCCATCACGGCGGTAGCCCGCGCGGGCGATCTCGGATTCACGACCGGTCCGTTCACGATCACCGGCCGCGCACCCGCAGTGCGCGAACCGGCGCAGGGCATGTTCTTTTCGGTCTGGCGCCGACAGGCGGATGGTCGGTGGCGCGTCATCGTCGACGGCGGCGTGTCGACGCGCGCGCCGGTGCCGGACGCGTTGTTCGGAGACGATCCGCGGCCGCTTCCCCCGGTCGCGAATGCCGCCGAGGCGGGCAGGGAGAAGATACTGTTCGAGCTCGAGGCGCAGCCGCTGTTCGGCGGGCCGGCGGCGGCGAGCGGCTACGCGGCGCTGCTCGCCGACGATGCGCGGCTGGTCATCGGCCCGACGCCGCCCGGGCTTGGCCGCGACGCGATCGTCGCGCAGCTTGCCGAGCGCGGGCTCAAGTTTCGTTGGGAGACACTCGCCGCGGGCGTATCGCGCTCGGACGATTTGGGCTACAGCTACGGGCGCTTGCACCTGCTCGATGGCCCAGGCAAGGCGCCGGGCCATTACGTTCACCTGTGGATGCGCGATCGGGGTGGACGCTGGCGCATCGCTGCCGAGTTGATGCTGCTGCCCGATGCCGGTTAGCGGACGACGAGACGGCGCCGATCGATCTCGGTACGCACGCCGTCGACGTTGATGACGAACGTCCGCACGGCGGCGTTGCCCGCGACGAGCGCCTGTGCCGGCAGATTCACCGTGAATCCCGGCAACGCCACATCGGGATAGCTCGGAAAATACAATGCCAACGGCTCGCCGCGCGCACCGGCGTACGGTTGCCCATAATCGGCCCGATACACCTGGCCGCCATCGGTGACCAGTTCGACGCGGGCAACACCGCGCGGGTCCAGCGCCCAGCCGGCGAATTCGACCGCACCGGCCGGCACGCCGTTTTGCCTCGGTCGATCGACGACACCGGTCGCAAGCGGCGTCGCGGCGATCGTCCCGCGTAACGTTAGATAGACTATCGTCGCGATCGCGAGCGCCGCGGCCAGGACGCCGATTGTCGTACGCGCCGCTGATGCCGTCCCGGTATCAGCGCGGTCCGTCGGCAGCGCCAACACGAGCAAGGCGCCGGCGACGATCAGCACCGTCGCGGTGAGGCAGAGTGCCGCCAGTTGCGCGTGTCGCGGAATCTCGACGTAGCCGTCGCCCAGGATGGACGTCAGGATCGCGTACCACGCCGTCGCCGTCAGCACGCAAACGATCAGCGCCAAAGGCGAGCCTCGCCCGCGGATTGCCGCCAGCAGCGTCGCTCCTGCGCTCGCGATCAGCAAAGCAAGCGATCCGGCCAGGACGAGCGCGAAAGCCCGTTGCGGCAGTGCGGTGACGACGGGAGCCAGGCTCATCGCCGCTGGACCGGCGACAGCGCGCACGGCGTCGCTGCCGGCGAAATCGCGACCTTCGACGCTGCCCAGGTAACCGAGTCGCCAGTCCTGCAGCTGCGGCAGGCCGCGCAGCACCGCCCGCGCGATCGTCAGCGGCTCGGCGAACACCAGGGCCGCCAGCGAGCGCCGCGGCATCGCGAGCGCCTCCGGACAGCTCGTCGACAGCGCCTCGCCCATGGTTTCGTACCAGCTCGCACCCGACGATTGCAGACAACGCTCCGGCAATCCGAGCCGGGTTGCGGTCCGCAGCGGGTCGCGCGAGGCCGGAAGAATCGCGCCCAGCACCACGTCGGCGTTGTTCGCCGCGGTGATCGTCGCCGGACGTTCGATCATCCCCTGCATGAGCGCAAGCGCAAGCACCCACATCGCCAGTCCGAGTGCTGCGCGCCGCGCGGACCGCCACAGCGAAATCAGCACTGGCAGCGCGAGCACCGCCGGCAACAACAAATGCTGCTGACGCGACAAGCCCAGCACCGCCAGGCCGCAGGCGAAACCGGCGAGCACCCAGCGCGACCGCGGCGCCGAGATCGGATCTCGCATCACCAGCACCGGCAGCAGCCCGATCGAGGCATAGGCGCCGAGCAACGCGCCGAACTCGGTATAGAGCGTATTGAGCCAGAGTGTGGTCATCGGCTCGGCGAGTACGATCGCGAATACCGCAGCATTCGCGAGCGCCCACGCCGGCCGTCGCTTGAGCGCCGCGTCGAGCCCGAACGCCACCAGGATCAGCGCCGCGCCCTTGACCGCACCGACAATGCGCAGGTCGACCGGGCCGTCGCGCGGGGCGATCGCCAGCGCTGCCGCGACAAAAGCGAGCTCGCTGCTGCGATAGCATTCCGCCGGTCTTGGCTCACCGCGAACGTAATGGGCGATCGGCGCCTGCGGATGCGCTTCGTAGCGCGCCGGCTCCGGCAGATCGGGCCAGAGCCCGAAACACGCCGACGTGCGTCCCATATCGAACTGGTTGGCGTAGCCCAGCATCGGCGATGAGCCGACGACTACCGCGATGCGCCAGGCGCCCAGCGCGAGCAGCAGGAGCGCCGCAAGCCGCGCCACGGCGCGCGAGCGCTCAGGCATCATATGGCGGCGTCGAAAGGAGCGAGTGCTGCGCAGCGCGCATTCGTGCTGGCGAAGTCGAGCCTTCAGGAAGCGGTCGGCGCAAGGGGAACGATTATGCATTATTGGCAACTTCTGCGGCCGCAGCAATGGATCAAGAATGCCTTCGTTTGGGCCGGTTTCCTGTTCGCGCGCGCCTGGCAAGACGCGGCGCTCGCGCAACAGGTGGCGCTCGCCTTTATCGCGTTCTGTCTCCTGGCGAGCGCGGTCTACATCGGCAACGACTGGATCGATCGCGATGCCGATCGTGCGCATCCGACCAAGCGCCGGCGACCGCTCGCCGGCGGGCAGATCGGCGGCGCGGCGGCGGGATCGCTCGCCATCGTCCTGGCACTCGCCGCACTGGCGTTGGGTGCGTGGGTCGGTGCCAGCCTTTTCGCCGTGCTCGTCGCCTATCTCGCCTTGAATGCGGCGTACTCGCTGCTGCTGAAGCGCATCGTCATCGTCGACGTCTTCGCGCTCTCGCTCGGGTTCCTGCTGCGCATCCTGGCCGGCACCGTCGGCGTCGGCATTGCACCATCGCCGTGGCTTCTGATGTGCGGGCTGATGCTCACTCTGCTGCTCGGCTTCGGCAAGCGCCGCGCGGAGAGCGCTGCCGTCGGCGCGCCAGCCGGGCGCGCCGTGCTGGCCGAGTATTCGCCGGCGTTGCTCGACCGGCTGATCGTCGTCTGCGTCAGCGGCACCTTGATCGCGTACAGCCTCTACACGATCAGCCCGCAGACGATCACGCTGCACGGCAGCGCCGACCTGGTCTATACGGTACCCATCGTCACTTACGCGCTGTTTCGCTATTTATATCTTCTCGGCAGTGGGCACGCCGCCGAAGACCCGAGTGGATTGTTCATCGGCGATCGCCATCTGCAGCTGAGCGCGCTGGCGTGGCTGGTCGCGGTGATCTGGATCCTGCGCTAGGACACGCGCGCCTAAAGCGCAGTCAGTAGCCGGCGAAGGCGAAATCGACATCGGGCTTGCGGCCCGAGACCAGGTCGGCGAGCGCCTTGCCCGAACCCGCGGCCATCGTCCAGCCGAGCGTGCCATGGCCGGTATTCAAGTAGAGGTTCGGATAGCGCGTCCTGCCGATCAAAGGCACGTTCGACGGCGTCGCAGGCCTCAAGCCCGTCCAGTATTCGGCTCGCGCCGGATCGATCGCGCCGCCGAACCATTCGCCGGCGCGACGCGTCAGCGCTTCGCAGCGCACGGTATTGAGGTCGAGGTTGTAGCCGGAGAGCTCGGCGGTCCCGGCGATGCGCAAGCGATTGCCGAGGCGCGTGAACACGATTTTCCTGGCATCGTCGGTGATGCTGACCGAGGGCGCTGCGCCGGGATCGACGATCGGTAGCGTGGCCGAGTAACCCTTGGCCGGATAAATGGGCACGTGGATGCCCAGTGGCGACAGAAGCTGCGGCGTGTAGCTCGAAAGGCAGACAACGTAAGCGTCGGCGGTGAGCAGCTCCCGGCGCGGCTCGCCGTCGGCAGTCGCAACATGCGTGACCACGCCGGCGATGGCGCCGCCGGCGGCATCGAGCGCATCGATCGTCATACCGAAGCGAAAGACGACGCCGCGAGCGAACGAGCGCGCGGCCAGTCCCTGCGTGAACTTGCGGGCATCACCGCTCTCGTCGCTCGCCGTGTAGGTCGCGCCGACGATCCAGTCGCGCCTCGGCCCCAGCGAGGGCTCGATCGCGATGCATTCGTCCGCCGTCTTGAGCTCGCGCGCGACGCCGTAACTACGCACCAGCTCCGCCGCCTCTGCGGCCTCGTCGTAATCGGCGCGGTCGGTGTAGATCTGCAGGATGCCGCGCTGCAGGTCGTCGTAGGCGAGCAACGTCGCTGCGCGCAGCTCGCGCAGCATCTCCACCGAATATTTGCTGAGCGCGAGGATCTGCAGCATGTTGCGGCGCGTGCGCGAGGGCAGGCATTCGAGCAGGAATTGCGCTCCCCAACGCCATTGCTGCCAGTCCAGCCGAGGCCGAAACAGCAGAGGCGCGTCCGGCTGGCCGAGCCACTTGAGGATCTTCCGTGGCGCCGCCGGGTTGGCCCACGGCTCCACGTGCGACACCGAGACTTGCCCGCCGTTGGCGAACGACGTTTCCAGACCGGCGGCGCGCTGCCGGTCGATCACCGTGACGTCGTGTCCCTGCTCGCGCAAATACCAGGCGGACGTCGTGCCGATGACGCCGGCGCCGAGGACGAGGACCTTCAAGCCGCAGCCATCAGGCGTAATCGGCAACCGGTACGCAGGTGCAGAACAGATTGCGGTCGCCGTAGACGTTGTCGGCACGGCCGACCGGCGGCCAGTATTTGTGCTCCTTCAGACCCGGCACCGGGTATGCCGCCTGCTCGCGACGGTATGGATGCGTCCAGTTGCCGCCGAGCAGGCTCGCGGCAGTATGCGGCGCGTTCTTCAGCATGTTGTCGTGACGATCCATCCGGCCCTGTTCGATCGCGCGCACTTCCTCGCGAATGGCGATCATCGCCTCGATGAAGCGGTCGATCTCGGCTTTCGATTCGCTTTCGGTCGGCTCGATCATCAGCGTGCCGGCGACGGGAAAGCTCATCGTCGGCGCATGAAAGCCGTAGTCGATCAGCCGCTTGGCGACGTCGTCGACGGTGACCTCGCTGTTGTCCTTCAGCGGTCGCAGATCGACGATGCATTCGTGCGCGACCAAGCCGCCGGGGCCCGAATAAAGCACCGGGTAATGCGGCGCGAGTCGCCTGGCGATATAGTTCGCCGCCAGGATCGCCGACTCGGTCGCGGCCCTCAAGCCCTCGGCTCCCATCATCGCGATGTACATCCATGAGATCGGCAGGATACTCGCGCTGCCGTACGGCGCTGCCGACACCGGCCCGATACGCTCGGCACCCGCGTCGACGCTGCCTTGCAAGGTTCGATGGCCGGGCAGGAAGCGCGCCAGATGCGCGGCGACGGCGACAGGACCCACCCCGGGTCCACCGCCGCCGTGCGGAATGCAGAACGTCTTGTGAAGGTTCAGATGCGAGACGTCGGCGCCGAATTCACCAGGCGCGGCCAGCCCCACCAGCGCGTTGAGATTGGCGCCGTCGACGTAAACCTGACCGCCATTGGCGTGCACGATGTCGCAGATGTCCCGGATGCGGGCTTCGAATACACCGTGCGTCGACGGGTAGGTCACCATAATTGCCGCCAGATCGGCGCGATGCGCGGCGGCCTTGGCCTCGAGGTCGGCCAGGTCGACATTGCCTTCGTGGTCGCAGGCGACGACGACGACCCGCATGCCGGCCATCTGTGCCGAAGCCGGATTGGTGCCGTGCGCCGATGCCGGGATCAGGCAGACATCGCGATGCGCTTCGCCGCGCGCGGCGTGATAGGCCTTGATGATCAGTAATCCTGCGAACTCGCCCTGCGAGCCGGCATTGGGTTGCAGCGAGACCGCCGCGTAGCCGGTGACCGCGCACAGCATGCGCTCGAGTCCCGCGATCATCTCGCGGTAGCCGACCGTCTGATTGGCCGGCGCGAAAGGGTGCATATGGGCGAACTCGCGCCAGGTCACCGGGATCATTTCGAGCGTCGCATTGAGCTTCATCGTGCACGAGCCCAGCGGAATCATCGCGCGGTCGAGTGCGATGTCCTTGTCGGCCAGCCGTCGTAGATAGCGGAGCATCGCCGTCTCGGAGTGGTAGCGATTGAACGTCGGATGCGTGAGAAACGGCGTCGTGCGGCTCAAGGCCGAAGGCCACGCATCGACGATCGCGGATTCGATCGCATCGAAGTCAGGCACCGCGGCGCCCTCGGATGCGAAGATCGTCCACAGCAACCGCACGCGGTCGCGCGTCGTCGTCTCGTCCAGCGACACGCCGATGCGTGCAGTGTCGATCCGGCGCAGATTGACGTTGGCCGCCGTGGCGAGCTCATGAATTGCACCGGTGCGTGCGCCGGTGGCGATCGTCAGTGTATCGAAAAAAGTTTCGTTGACGCAGTTGAGGCCGAGTTGCGAAAGCCCCGCGCGCAGGATCGCGGTCAGGCGGTGCACGCGCGCTGCGATCGTCGCCAGCCCCTGCGGCCCATGGTAGACGGCGTACATGCTGGCGATGACCGCGAGCAGCACCTGCGCGGTGCAGATATTGGACGTGGCCTTTTCGCGACGGATATGCTGTTCACGCGTCTGCAGAGCCAGCCGGTACGCCGGATCGCCGTTGGCGTCGACACTGACGCCGACCAGGCGTCCGGGTAGATTGCGCTTGAATTCGTCGCGCGTGGCCATGAAGGCGGCGTGCGGGCCGCCGAAGCCCATCGGCACGCCGAAGCGCTGGCTCGACCCGACGACGACATCGGCGCCCCATTCGCCGGGCGGCGTCAGCACCGTCAGCGCGAGCAAATCGGACGCGGCGATGACGAGCGCGCCTTTAGCGTGCAGCGTCGCGCTGAGCTCGCGATAGTCGCGCACGTCGCCGTCCGCTCCCGGGTACTGCAGCAGCACCGCGAAACAGTCGGCGTCCCCCGCGGCCTCCGCAGGTCCGACGCTGACGGCGATGCCGAGCGGCCCGGCCCTCGTCCGAATGACGTCGATCGTCTGCGGCAGGACGTCGGCCGCGACATATATCGTGCGGCTGGACTGCTGGCTTACGCGCCGGCACAGCGCCATGGCTTCCGCGGCGGCCGTCGCTTCGTCCAGCATCGAGGCATTGCCGATTGCCATCGCGCAAAGGTCGCAGATCATCGTCTGGAAATTGACCAGCGCCTCGAGCCGACCCTGCGAAATTTCCGGCTGGTAGGGCGTATACGCGGTGTACCAGGCGGGGTTCTCGAGAACATTGCGCAGTATCACGCCCGGCGTGTACGTGCCGTAGTAGCCCTGGCCGATGTAGGTCGTAAACACGCGGTTCTTCGCGGCCAGGGCGCGCAACTCCTCGAGCGCTTCCTCCTCGCCTTTCGCCGTCGGCAGCGCGAGCGGCTTGCGGCTCCTTATCGCGGCCGGGACGATCGCATCGATCAGTGCGCCGCGCGTGGCGAACCCGAGGGTGCGCAGCATCGCCGCCTGGTCGGCCTCGTCGGTGCCGATGTGCCGGTCGACGAAGCCGCGATGCTGCTCCAGCTCGCGCAAGCTCTTGCGCGGACGCGCGGCCGGCGCCGGTTCGAGCTCGTTCATCTGCATGAGGTCGTCCTCCGGCGCCAAAGGCCGTCGATTCAGGATTCGCCGACGGCCGCAATGTAGCCGGCCGCGTCCAGGAGTTTGGCCGCATCTGCGGCAGCCGCGGGCTTCAGCCGGTAGAGCCAGTTGCCGTAGGCATCGGCGTTGACCTTTTCCGGCGCGGCGACGACGGCGTCGTTGACGGCGAGCACGACCCCCGCGACCGGCGCGTAAACGTCGGAGGCCGCCTTGACCGACTCGACGACGGCGCAAGCTTCGCCTGCCTTGAGCGCTCGGCCGACCGCGGGCAACTCGATGAACACGAGATCACCGAGCGCTTGCTGAGCGTGATCGGTGATGCCCGTGCTTATCGTACCGTCGGATTCGCTGCGGACCCATTCGTGGCTTGCGGTGTACTTGAGCTCGGCGGGTACGTTCATCGGATAAGACTCCATGCCAGGTTGGTGAATCGGTGCGCGGCCTGCGACATCGAACTCCTCAGTCAATCAGGCTCTTGCCGTGACGCACGAACGGCGGCTTGACGACGCGGGCGGCCAGCGGCTTGCCGCGGACCTCGACCTGTACGATGTCGCCCGGCGCGCTGCCGCCGGGAAGGCGCGCGAGCGCGATCGACCGACTGAGCGTCGGCGAATAGCTGCCGCTGGTGACTTCGCCGTCGCCGTGGGAAGTCCTTACCAGCTGATGGCTGCGCAGTATGCCGCCCTGGTCCTGCAGGACCAGCGCTGCGAGTTGCCGCACTGGATGCGCCGCGGTCAGCGCCGTCTTGCCGACGAAATCCCGCGGGCTTGTCATATCGACGGTCCAGGCAAGACCGGACTCGAGCGGATTGACGGCCTCGTCCATGTCCTGTCCGTAGAGATTCATTCCCGCTTCCAGGCGCAAGGTATCGCGCGCGCCGAGTCCGCATGCCTTCACCCCCGCGGCGACCAAGGCCTGCCAGAACTCGACTGCGCCGACGGCCGGCAGCATGATTTCGAAGCCGTCCTCACCGGTGTAGCCGGTGCGCGCGATCAAATGGTCGCCGATCAGCACGGCGTTGAACGGTTTCAGAGACTCGGTCGCCGCGCGGGCCTCCGGCAACACCGCCCAGACGAGCTCGCGCGCCCGCGGACCTTGCACCGCGATCATCGCCAGATCGCGCCTCGGGATCAGCTTGAGTCCTGGTGCGCGCTCGGCAACGAGTGCGCCGAGCCAAGCCAGGTCCTTGTCCGCCGTGCCGGCATTGACGACAAGCCGGAACCAGTCCTCGCGCAGGAAGTAGACGATCAGGTCGTCGAGCACGCCGCCGTCGGGGCGCAGCAGACAGGAATAGAGAGCCTTGCCCGGCACGGTCAGCTTGTCGACGTTGTTGGCGAGCGCGAAGCGCAGAAAGTCGCGCACGCCGCTTTCGCCTCCGGCGATCTCGCGTGGCTCGATGTCGATCGCAAGCATGTGCGAGACGTCAAACATGCCCGCGGCGCGACGCACCGCGTGGTGCTCTTCGATTTGCGAGCCGTAATGGACCGGCATGTCCCAGCCGCCGAAATCGACCATCCTGGCGCCCGCGGCGCGATGGATAGCATGGAGTGGGGTTTGCTTGAGCAACGCGCCTCCCAGGCAGCAAAAGGGCGACGCCGTGATTTTCGGCTTCGCCCCGTCTGTCCTTTTACCTGAGAGATTGCGGCTTTCGCTTGCGGGCGATGCCGGTGCCCCTTCGGTGGACCGCGCCATCGACTGCGCGGCCGCTCTCCAGAATGACTTACGGCTCGCGCAGTCCTTTTGCCTGAGCGTTCGCGGGAGTTACGCCTTCGGCGGCAGCCAGTCCTTGCTTGCGGCTGCCCTCTCCTGCACGAGCGAGGCCAAGCTTACCGGCCGCATGTCCGGCTGTCAAAGGACGCCGGGGCTGGCGGTTGCGTTGCCGGCGTCTACTTCTTAAGGGTCAGAATCCAGCCCACCAGCGTCTTGATATCGGCGTCGCTGACTTGCGTGTTCGGCGGCATCGGAATCGTACCCCAGACGCCGCTACCGCCCTTTTTCACTTTGTCGGTCAGCTTGGCCAATGCGTCCTTGTCGCCTTTGTACTTGGCGGCGACTTCCTGATAGGAGGGGCCGACCACCCTCTTGTCGATCGTATGGCATGCGGCGCACCCGTCCTTTTGCATCAGCGCCTGACCCGCGGCGTTGTCCAGCGCTTGCGCGCTGCCGGTGGCAAACAATGCGGCGGCAAACGAAGTGGTGGCGAGCGTGATGGCCTGACGTTTCATCTTATCTCCGTGGGTGAGGGCGAACCGGGCGCATCGTACCGGAACGCGATCCGCGCGGCCAATGTCCTCACGAGACGAGGACCGCTTCCAGGTCGGCCAGCGCGTGCAGCGGCGGCAAACACACGGTGCCGCGGCAAAGCCATGCGGTCACGGGCCCGGCGCCGGCTTCGCGCGGCTTTGCCAGCGCGCCCGGCAACCCTTGTTGCTGCGACAGGTTGAGCGTCTGCAGCGACGGACGATAGCGCCGTTCGACCTCGAGCTGCCAGGAGCGGCAAGCCTCGGCATCGCCGCGCAACAACAGCATCGCCGGCGGCTCGAGGCAGGCTTCGAGAGCGATCAGCAGCGAGGAAAAGCCGCTCGGCCGCGCCGCCAACTCGCGTCCGAACGCGCGCACCGCGCGCTCGGCGCTTTCGAGATAGCGAGGCTCCGACAACCAGTGTCCGAGCGCAATCAGCGCCTGCGCCGCGATGCCGTTGCCGGCGGGCGTCGCATTGTCGTGTCCGGGCTTCGGACGCAGCAGCAGGCTTTCATGGTCGTCGCTGGTGAAAAAGAACCCGCCGCCGGTGCGGTCCTCGAAGCGGGCGAGCAAGGCATCGGCGATCTCCCGGGCCCACGCAAGATCCTGCGCACGAAACGAGGTCTGCATCAGCTCGATCAACGCCGCCAGCAAGTAGGCGTGGTCGTCGAGATAGGCGTTCAAATGCGCGCGCCCGTCCTTGCAGGTCGCGAGCAGCCGGCCGTTGCGCCACATCGTCGCGCGGATGAAATCGACCGCCCGCTGTGCGTCGGCAAGCCACGACCGCTCGTCGAAGACGCGGGACGCGCGCGCCAACGCCGCGATCATCAGGGCGTTCCACGAACAGAGAAGCTTGTCGTCGCGCCCCGGGTGCACTCGTCTTGCCCGCGCCGCCAGCAGCTTGCCGCGCGCTGCCTCGAGGCGAGCCTCGACCTCGGGCAGCGGGAGTGAAAGCTCGCGGGCGACCTGGTCGAGCGGCACCGTAACGCGCAGGTGCCATGCCGCATGCTCGAAGTTCGGCGCCCGGTCGAGGCCCCAGTGTCGCGCGGCGACCGCGTATTCCCCGGGTTCGAGCTCCGCTTTCACCTGGTCGGGCGTCCATACGTAGAACTTGCCTTCCTCGTGCTCGCTGTCGGCGTCGAGGCTCGAATAGAAGCCTCCCTCGGGCGCGCGCATTTCCGAGCGCAGCCACGCGACGATGCCACGTGCGGTCTTTTCGAACGCGGGCTCAGCGGTGGCGCGCCACGCATCGGCATAGAGCGCCAGCAGCGCCGCGTTGTCGTAGAGCATCTTTTCGAAGTGCGGAATCGTCCATTCGCCGTCGACGCTGTACCGCGAGAACCCGCCGGCCAGCTGATCGTGAATGCCGCCTTCGGCCATGCGCTTGAGCGTGACGCGGACCATACGCAGCGCGTGCTCGTCGCGGGTCGCCGCATACCGGCGCAGGCAAAAGTCCAGCTCGGCCGCGTGCGGAAACTTGGGCGCCTGGCCAAAGCCGCCGTCGACCGGGTCGAACGATTGCGCGAGCGAGTCGTACGCGGTCGCTGGCGCCTGCGCCGGCAGGGCGGCCGTAGCATCGGCGGGCTCGGGCAAGGTCAGCGCCAGCGCCGCCTTCAGCCTCTCGTTCTGCTCGGCGATGGCCGCGCCCTGTTCGCGGTAGGCCCGGGCGAGCTGCGGCAGCAGATCGGCGAAGCCGGTCAAGCCGTAGCGCGAGGTCTTCGGAAAGTACGTGCCGCCGAAGTAAGGCTCCTGCTGGGGCGTAAGGAACATCGTCAGCGGCCAGCCGCCGCTCCTTCGCGCCAGCATCGAGTGCGCGGTCTGGTAGATCTGGTCCAGGTCCGGCCGCTCTTCCCGATCGACCTTGACGTTGACAAAGAGATCATTCATCAGCGCGGCGACGCCCTGATCCTCGAACGATTCGTGCGCCATCACGTGGCACCAATGGCATGCCGAATACCCGATCGACAGCAGGATCGGCTTGTTCTCGCGCTTTGCGCGGGCGAGCGCCTCCTCGCCCCACGGATACCAGTCGACCGGGTTGTTCGCGTGCTGCTGCAGATAGGGGCTGGTTTCGCCCGCCAGACGATTTGGCATGTCGACGCGAAGGCCCTCGGGCCCGGAGCGGGCTTAGGGCGAAATTTCGTCGAACGCGATGCGTTCGAAATCGGCACCGCGCTGCAGCAGGCGAGTCAGACGGAACCGTCGCTCGGGACCGGAGGCAAGCGTGCGAAAAACGCGACCGGCATTGAACGTGCGCGGCGGCATCAGCATCGCGGGCTTATCATCGGGCGTCGCACCGAGGATGACCGTCGGTATCGGCGCCTCTTCGACCAGCATCGTCGTCAGTGCGCGGACTGCCAACGCCGTCGGCGCGCCGGGCCATAGCTTGACCCCCAGCGTCAGCTCGCCGCCGCCGTCGACCGCCACGCGTGTCACGTAGCCACAGCGCAGTCGCTCTTCGTCGCGAATGATGACCAGCTGGTCGAGGTGCCAGCGGTACTGACCGCCGGCGGGGCGGTGCAGCGTCGCCCCCGACCATTCGTAGTTTCCCTGCCACCGCTCCCACGCCCACGAGCGCTCGGCCTCATCCTTGTTGCGATCGTAATCGGTGAGCGCGCCCAGCGTGGCCAGGTGCTGCGTACCCTGATACGACAGATGGCCGACCAGATCCTTGCTGTTGAAGGTTCGGCCCGAGACGCGAAAATACGCGGCTCCGAGGCCGCCGGCGCAAAGCTCGAGGCCCGTTTGCGATTCAGCCCCCGCGCCACGCTTGAGCGGCAGCGCGTACCAGTGCGCATCCAGATGCGCCAACAGTGCGGAGCTGGCGTCGACGGCGACATCGTGCCCCAGTTGCAGCTCGGCGGGATTGGCGCCGATCGACAACCGCTTCAGGCGCCCGCGCACGCTGGCTGCGAGCTTCGCCGGATAGCAAAAACGAGTCGACTGGCTGCCGTGGCGAGGGGCCGCGGCGTTGAGCGTGGCGCCGGCGGGACCGTCCAGGTCGACGGTGATCACCGGCCCTTCGGTTTCGCGCTGCTCCGCGTATGGAAAGATCTTGCGCGCCCACATCGCCAGCCATCGATCGGTCAACTCGATCTGGCGCACGGTCATGCTGAACGGGTCGGCCAGATCGAGCAGCAGCGCATGCGCATAAGTCGAGTAGCAGGACAGCCCGATCGCGCTGGGCATCAGATCGTCCGACACTGCCGAGACCGCGCACTCGAGGATCTCGGCCAGTCGGAAATAGGCATGCAGCTCCTGCCAGATGGCCGGCCCGGGTGTGCGGCGGGCAAGACCGTGCACGAGGAGCAATTGCTTGCCGACCCAGAGCCCGCGCTGCAGGACCTTGGCCTTGACGCCTTGCAGCTCCGCGTCGCCTTCGAGCAGCGGCTTAAGACATGCCGAATACTGGCTCCACAAAGCCTGCCACAGCGCGAGCGCCTGGTCGGCGGCTTCCTTTTCGCGCGCTGCCGAAGGCTGCGGCTTGCCGGCATAGCGCCGCGCCAGCTCGGTATGCAGAAAGTGCACCGGCTCGCGCATCAGCTCGGCGATGCGACCGCGCTCGCGTGGGGCGAACTCGGCTTCGCCGACCCGGCGCAGCTGATCGAGTATCTCTTCGTAATACTGCGCGATGTTGGTCAGTGGAAGGCCGCGCAGCCACGTCGCGCAGCCGTCGGCGTCGGCGAAAGCGAGCTGGCCGAGCGGATTCGGGCTCTGTATCTGCCCAGGCGTGATTGGGTTGGTCACCATGACAGCGCCATATTCGGGTGTTTATAGCACAACTGCGCCGTCGGACGGATGGCCGGCCGCCGCACGGCGCCGGACGGGTAGCGCCAGCGTGAATAGTCGCGCTTTCGGGTGCGCAATCCGCCGGAGCGCGCGAGTGCTGAGGCGTCCAGACTGTGTACAACAGATCAAAGGCCGACAAGCGAGATCCCCTCAGGCCCACTTGCTACGAAGGACCAACGATGCACGCTGCTTTCGCACTTACCCAGCCCCGGCGGCCCCGGATCGCGCGCGAATCACTGTTGCGACGTCTTGCGGCGCTTCGCGCCGCTGGCCGGCGAGCGCCTGGGAGCGCGCGCCGCGACGCATCCTCGCTTCGTCACCGCTTGCCTCCAACCCGCGCTGCGCGATCCTCGCGCAGTCGCGGGGTCTTTTTCGCGCCGGGCAAGCGCATGCTCTCCGCGGTCGTGGTTGCCGTGGCGCTGTTCGCGCTGGCGGCGTTGCTCGGCACGACGAGAGTCGTCGACAGCGCCAGCTTCACCGCCAACGCCGGGCCGCGCCTGGTCGCCTCGGCCTCGCTCGCGCCGGCAGCGATCGCGTCGGTTTCGCACTGACGAGCAGTCGCGGCCGCGTAACGCCGGCCGCACCGACGAGCACCTACACCAGCACGCGCTCGATGCCGCCGTTGTTCGCGGCCTTGACGTAATCCGGCAGCCAATCCGGGCCAAGAACGCGGCGGGCCATCTCGACGACGATGTAATCGGCGTCGGTTCCAGCGTCGTCGGCAAAACGCGACAGCCCCTGCAGGCACCACGGACACGACGTCAGGACCTTCACCTTGCCTTTGAAACCGTCGCCGCGGAGCGCCGAGGCGCCCTTGCGCATCTCTTCCTCCTTGCGAAAGCGGACCTGCGTGGCGATATCCGGCCGCGTCGATGCCAGCGTCCCCGATTCGCCGCAGCAGCGCTCGTTCGGCACCACTTGCGTTCCCATCAGCTCGTTGACGACTTTCAGCGGTTTATAGGTCTTCATCGGTGTGTGGCATGGATCGTGGTACATGTAGCGCACGCCGTTGACCTCGCCTTCGAGCCTAACCCCTTTTTCCAGCAGGTATTCGTGGATGTCGAGCAGGCGGCAGCCGGGAAAGATCTTTTCGAACTCGTATTTCTGCAGCTGATCCATGCAGGTCCCGCACGAAACCAGCACTGTATTGATGTCGAGATAGTTGAGCGTATTGGCGACGCGGTGGAACAGCACGCGGTTATCGGTGATGATTTCGCGGCCCTTGTCGTCATTGCCGGCGGAGGTCTGCGGATAGCCGCAGCAAAGATAGCCGGGGGGCAGCACACACTGCGCGCCGACGTGATAGAGCATCGCCTGCGTGGCCAGCCCCACTTGCGAAAAGAGCCGCTCGGACCCGCAGCCTGGAAAGTAGAACACGGCGTCCGAATCCTCGGCGGGGCGGGCGGGGTCACGGATGATGGGGACGACGGTCGAGTCCTCGATATCGAGCAGCGCCCGCGACGAACGCTTCGGCAGGCCGCCGGGCATCGGCTTGTTGACGAAGTGGATTACCTGCGTCACCAGCGGCGTGCCGCCGACGGTTGCCGGCGGCCGACCGGTCTGCGCCCCGGCGGGGCCCATGCGCCTGACCAGGCGATAAGCCAGACGTTGCAGCCGGTAGCCCCAGACGATCATCAGTTTCCGGGTCAGCTTGATCCGGGTCGGATCGGTTGCATTCAGGAAAAACATCGCCGCCGAAGTGCCCGGATTGAATTTGGCGTGGCCCTGCCGGCGCAGCAGGTTGCGCATGGCGATCGAGACATCGCCGAAGTCGATGTCGACCGGGCACGGGTTCAGGCACTTGTGGCAAACGGTGCAGTGATCGGCGACATCGGCGAATTCGTCGAAATGCTTCAGCGACACGCCGCGGCGCGTCTGCTCCTCGTACAGGAACGCCTCGATCAACATCGACGTCGCCAGGATCTTGTTGCGCGGACTGTAGAGCAGGTTGGCGCGAGGCACGTGCGTCGCACACGGCTGCTTGCATTTGCCGCAGCGCAGGCAGTCCTTGATCGAGTCGGAAATCCGGCCGATCTCCGATTTGCTCCAGGATCAGGCTCTCGGCGCCGAGCAGGCTGAAGCTCGGCGTGTAGGCCCCGGACAGGTCGGCGCCGGGCAACAGCTTGCCGCGATTGAAGCGCCCGTCCGGATCGACCTTTTGCTTGTACGCGACGAAAGGCGCGATCTCGTCGGCCGTCAGGTACTCGAGCTTGGTGATGCCGATGCCGTGCTCGCCGGAGATGACGCCGTCCAGACTTCGCGCCAGCGCCATGATGCGCGCCACCGCGGCGTTGGCCTGCTGCAGCATCGCATAGTCGTCGGAGTTCACCGGGATATTGGTATGCACGTTGCCGTCGCCGGCATGCATGTGCAGCGCGATGAAGACC
Organism: Betaproteobacteria bacterium; assembly: GCA_003153475.1. Classification (GTDB taxonomy): domain Bacteria; phylum Pseudomonadota; class Gammaproteobacteria; order Burkholderiales; family Casimicrobiaceae; genus PALSA-1003. The sequence goes on from PLYT01000058.1 coordinate 34,211, forward strand.
CGTCCATGAAGCACCGAGCGATGGATGTCGGCGCAGCGCTTCAGTATCGGCGCGAACACGAGGCCGGCGAAGATGTGGTCGAGGGGCGCCTTGAGCTCGGCTTTCCAGGAGACAAGCTCGGTCCGGCTTTGGAGCGCGGGAAAGGCCTCGTCGATCCGGTCCAGCAGGTCCTGCCAGCGTGCGCGCACCGAGGCGACAAGCGCGCGCGCCTCGTCGACCTTCGCAGCCAGCGTCTCCTGCGCCGGGGCGGCGTCACCGTCGCCGCTCCACAGCGAGACCGGCAAGGGCGCCGCGAAGAACGCCGAAAGCGCATCGCAAAGTGCGAGCTTGTTGCCGATCGACAATTCGATGTTGATGCGTTCGACGCCGTCGGTGTAGTCGCCGAGCCGCTCGAGCGGGATCACAACGTCCTCGTTGATCTTGAACGCGTTGGTATGCCGGGCGATCGCCGCCGTGCGGGCGCGGTCGAGCCAGAATTTCTTGCGCGCCTCGGGCGAGACCGCGACAAAGCCCTCCGCCCCGCGCGCATTGCAGATGCGCACTATTGTGGACGCCGCGCACGCGACGGCGTCGTCGCTGTCGCCGACGATGTCGCCGATCAGGACCATTTTCGGCCGGTCGTGTCGCTTCGCCTTGGTCGCGTACCCGACGGCCTTGACGTAGCGTTCATCCAGATGCTCGAGGCCGGCGAGCTGCACGCGCTCGCCTGCTACCGCCCCGGCAAGCGTGTCAATGTAGCGCTTGATCTCGACAATCGCCGGCGTCGAGTTGCGCACCTGGCCGAAGAATTCCATGCAGACGGTGCGAATCGAAGGCGGCATTCGGTGCAGGATGAAGCGCGCCGAAGTGATGATGCCGTCGCAGCCTTCCTTCTGCACGCCGGGGAGCCCCGAGAGAAACTTGTCGGTCACATCCTTGCCGAGGCCCGTCTTGCGGAACCTTGCGCCTGGAATCGACAGCGTCTCGGCGCGGATCGGCGCACCGATGCCGCCGTCGGCGGCCGGCGCGTAATAGGCGAGCGCGAAGCTCGCGACCTCCGCGTCGTGAATCTTGCCGACGTTGTGATCGAGCCGCGTGACCTCGAGCCACTGGGCATCCGGCGTTACCATCCGCCACGACGCGAGGTTGTCGAGTGCCGTGCCCCACAGCACCGCCTTCTTGCCGCCGGCGTTCACCGCGACGTTGCCGCCGATGCAGCTCGCATCGGCCGACGTCGGATCGACGGCGAAGACGAGTCCTGCGCTCTCGGCTGCGTCGATCACGCGCTTGGTGACAACTCCTGCGCCGGCATCGATCACCGGGGTGGCGTCGCGGCGGCCGGGCAAGACGACGTCGTCGATTACTGACAAGCGTTCCAGCTTTTCGGTGTTGATCACCGCGGCCCGCGCGTCGAGCGGCACGGCGCCGCCGGTATGGCCGGTGCCGCCGCCGCGCGGAATGATCGTCAGGCCCAGCTCGATGCAGCCTTGCACGATGCCGCGCACCTCGTCTTCGGTATCCGGATGGAGGACGACGAACGGATACTCGACGCGCCAATCGGTGGCGTCGGTGACGTGCGAGACGCGCGCGAGGCCATCGAACGCGATATTGTCCTTGCGCGTGTAGCGCGACAGCACGCGCCGCGTGCGCTTGCGAAGCTCCGCCGTGTCGCGAAACGAGGCCTCGAACAAATCGACGGCGGCGCGCGCGCCCTCGAGCAGCTCGGCGACTTTGGCGTCGCGGCCCGCGTCGTCGATCGAGCGGCGGCGCTTGTCGATTTCGGTCAGGCGATGGCGCAGCGCGCCGATCAGCAGCGCCCGGCGCTTCGGGTTGTCGAGCAGATCGTCCTGCAAATAGGGATTGCGCTCGACGACCCAGATGTCGCCCAGGACTTCGAACAGCATGCGCGCCGAGCGTCCGGTGCGACGCTCTCCGCGCAGCTCGACCAGCCGTATCCACATCGGTTCGCCCAACAGGCGAATGACGATCTCGCGATCCGAGAACGACGTGTAGTTGTACGGGATCTCGCGCAGGCGCGGCGTTTCGGCTGGCGCGTCTGAGGGTTCGGCCACCGGATCGGCAAAAGCATCCATCGCCGATCGATTCTACCGCATTGCAACATCGGGCCGGCCGACGGCCTGCGCGTATCGGCTCGCGGCCATGCAATGCTTGGTCCGCTATTGCCTCGGCGTTCGCTGCGTCGCTGCGGGCGGCGCCTCCCAGTTGCTGCGAAACGGATTGATGTCGATGCCGCCGCGGCGGATAAAGCGCGCATAGACGGTCAGGCGATCGGGACGACAACGCGCGGCGAGGTCGATGTAGATCCGCTCGACGCAGCTTTCGTGAAATGCCGCATGGCGGCGATACGACAACAGGTACGAGAGGAGTGCCGCGCGAGCAATGCGCGGCCCGCGATAGCGCACCATCACGTCGGCGTAGTCGGGCGCTCCCGTCACCGGGCAGTTGGACCGGAACAGCGCGCTGCAGAGCGTCTCTTCGGCAATCGCGCCGCCCGCCGACAGCAACGCGGGCTCGGGTGCGGCGGCGTCGGCGGCGACGTTCTCGCCGTCCAGCGACACGCCCGGCAATTCGGCGATGCCGGGTGCGCCGGACGCGGTCGCCGGATGCAGAACGACGTCGACTTCCGCCTCGCAGATGCGCGCGAGGTCGCCGGCGATCGTCTGTGCCAGGCGCTCGCGCGTCGCAACCGCTTCCTGTGCGAACGAACCCAGGTAAAGCTTGAGCGACTTCGATTCGACGGTCGCCGGCGAATCCGCGGGGATGCGCAACTCGCCGACGGCAAGTTGCGGCTTGCCACGCCCATCGAGCCACGAAATTTCGTACGCGGTCCACAGATCCGCGCCGGCGAACGGCAGCGCGCCGCGAAGCCCGAGCGCTTCGCGCTGCGCGGCCCGGTCGATTGGAAAAAGGAGGCTCGGTTCGTAGCGATCGGGGTAGCCGGTCGCCTTGCCGAGCGGGGACTGTGGGCGTGAATTCATCGGTAGACTTGAAGCATTTGCGACGCGGGTTGGTGGTCACTCGTGGCCTCGGGCCACGGCATCGCTGACGACGATCGGCATGATACGCTCGAAATGCAGGCACGATGATGAAGGCCGCCATTCGCACCAGCTACGACGAATTCCCCTACCGCAGTGTCCCGCTGCGGCAAACGCATCCCGACCATTTGGCCACCGTCGCCTCGTTATTCGGCTTCGACGCGGCCGACGTCAGGCGCTGTCGCGTGCTGGAGATCGGGTGCGCGTCAGGCGGCAACCTGATTCCGATGGCGGCAAGCTATCCGGATTCGACCTTTGTCGGCATCGATCTGTCGGCCGTGCAAATTGCGCAAGGCGCCGCTGAAATCAAAGCCCTCGGCTTAAGCAATATCCGCCTGCTGGCTATGGACATCATGGCGTTCGACCAGGCAGACACGTTCGATTACATCATCGCGCACGGGATCTACTCCTGGGTGCCGGTGCCGGTGCAGGACAGGATCCTGGCGCTTTGCGCAGCGCAGCTCGCGCCCCGCGGCATCGCGCTGGTCAGCTACAACACGCTGCCCGGCTGGCGGATGCTGGCTATCGTGCGCGAGGCGATGCTCTACCAGACGCGCGATGTCGAAGATCCTCGGGCCCGGGTCGCGCAGGCGCGCGCCACGCTCGACTTCCTCGCCGACGCGGTGCCGGACAAGAATTCGGCCTACGGCCGGCTGCTGCGGCTGGCCGCCGAGCATATCCGGCAAAAGCCCGATTATTACGTCCTCCACGAATACCTCGAGGAGACGAACGAGGCCGTCTACTTCGAGCAATTTGTCGCTCGCGTCGTAGCCCAGCACTTGCGCTATCTCGCTGACACCGACGTGAGGACGATGCTTCCGATCGGGCTGGCACCCAGGGTCGAGGCGACGCTGAACCGGATCGCGCCCGGCTTGATGCGCCGCGAGCAATTTCTCGATTACCTGAAGAGCCGCAGCTTTCGCCAGAGCCTCCTGATACGCGAGGGCGCGGCGCTGGATCGCAAGCTGTCTCCTGCCCGTGTGATGGCGCTACGTGTCGCGACGCCCGTCCAGCGCCGCGATGCGGTGGTCGACTTGAGCTCGGATCGCGCCGAGACGTTTCTTTTTGCCGACGGACGCAAGCTGGAAGCGTCGCAGCCCATCGTCAAGGCCGCGTTGACGATACTCGCCGCACAATGGCCGCTCGCGATCCCGTTCGACCAACTGCACGCGGAGGCGGCGGAACGGCTCGGCAGCGGCGCGCGCGACAGCCTCGCCGACCGCGAGCTTCTCGCCTCGGAGATCCTGCGCCTGCACTTGAGCGGCGCGGCCGAACTGCATCGCGCCGAGCCGCCATTCGTGCTGGCCGCGGGACCGCGGCCCGAGGCAGGCGCCGTCGCCAGGCGCGATGCGCCGCGCGGCGCGGCGAGCGCCAACCTGCGGCACGAGCCCATCGTGCTGCAGGAGGGCGAGCGAGCGCTGTTGCCTCTGCTCGATGGAACGCGGACGCGGACCGAGGTCGCCGCCATGCACTGGCCGACGCTGACCGAAGCGGCGCGACGGCGGGAGCTCGATGCGACGCTCGCTTCGCTGGGACGGCAGGCCTTGCTGGTGCGCTAGAGCGCCTCGCTCCACGCCGCGGCAAGCGGGCGATCCAAACGCACTACAGTCCGAACTCGCGGAGGATGGCGACTTTGAGCGCCACCGCTTCGGGGCTCAAAAGATTTCGTGGATGCGGAAACGGCACCTCGAACGCGGCCTGGATGGCTGCCGGACGCGCTGACAGGACCAGGATCCGGTCCGCCAGATGGATCGCTTCGTCGACATCATGCGTAATCAGCACGCACGTATGCCGGTCTTCGGACAGAATTCGCCGCAGCTCGATACGCATTTGGAGACTGGTCAGCGCGTCCAGGGCCGAGAGCGGCTCGTCCATGTACAGGATCTCAGGCTTCACGACCAGCGCCCGTGCGAGCTCCACTCTTTTGAGCATTCCGCCCGAAAGCTCGTGCGGATAGCCTTTCTCGAATCCTTTCAATCCCACCATCGAAACGTAGCGATCGGCGAGCGCCATCTTGTCGGGGTGATGGCCGTTGAGCCCGAACATCAGGTTCTGTCGCACCGTCAGCCAGGGAAAAACCGAGCCTTGCTGGGAGATGACGATGCGCTTGGGACTGGGCCCGCAAATCGCCGTGCCGTCGACGACGACCTGTCCCCGGTCGGGGCGAACGAATCCCGCTATGATGTTCAGCAGCGTCGTCTTGCCGCAGCCGGAGGGTCCGACGATGGCCACGAACTCGCCGTCGTCGACCGTGAAGTTGATTGCGCTGATTACGTTCAGCGGACCCTTGGCGGTCGAAAAGCTCTTCGTGATATCGGTGACGACAATCTTAGCGGGCATACCGCCACCCGACTAGCTTCAGTCGTTCCAGGCGGCGCATCACGCTGTCCAGCAAGAGCCCGGTGATTCCGATGATGACCATCCCGGCCACCACCAGGTCGTAGCGATTCCCCGCGTTGCGAGAGTCGATGATCAGATAGCCTAGCCCGGACCTGAGAGCGATCATCTCGGCCGCGACGACGACGAGCCATGCCACGCCGAGACTTACCCTCATTCCAACAATGATCTGCGGCAGGACCGCGGGGATCACGACCTGGAGAAAAAGCTTGGCGCGAGTGACGCCAAAATTGTCGGCGGCTTGAATATATTTCCGATCGATCGTGTGCACGCCATCGGCGGTCTGCACGATCGTCGGGAACACCGACGAAAGAAAAATGAGAAAAATCGGCGACAGATCGCCGACGCCGAACCACAGTATCGCAAGAGGGATCCAGGCAATCGGAGAGATGGGACGAAGTATCTGGACGAGCGGATTCAGCGTCGTAAAGGCGCCCTTGACCCATCCCATCCAGAGGCCCAATGGAACGCCGATCGCGACCGCGAGCAGAAAACCGGCTCCGACGCGAAACAGCGACGCGCCTATGTGATCCCACAGCGTTCCCTGTCGCACCAGATCCGCCATGGCCATGACGACCTGCGCCGGCGTGGGAAAGATGACGCTCCTGGTTTCCACGACCAGTGCCCACCATACGGCGACGAGCAACGCCGCCATGACCAGCGACGGCAGGACCTGCCTGACCTTGCCCACTCCCCGATCCTCCTAGAGCAACGCACCCGGCGTCACGATGCCGGTCGCCCGCCACCGAAGCCTCGCCCATCCGGGTTCAGGCATCGCCTCGACAACGATCGTCAACAGGCCGCTCGTGTGCAGCGGGCAGGTAAATAGATACTCGGAGGGCCTGCGGAAGGGCAATTGAAAGGACTGGCCGGGCATGATGAGCACGGGACCGAACAACTGCGGCACATCATCCTCGTTCCTCATCACCAGCACATCTTTGACGCCGATCGTCAAGCGGATCCGCGAGGGTATGACGTCGAGTTTCTCCCCCGCTTGTCTGCGCGCCCATGTCCCCTTGGGAATGACATAGACCTGCGCTTTCGACGCCGAATGCACCGGCGCCAGCGCCGCCCAGGCAACCGTCCCCAGAGCGATGCCGGCCAGAGGGATCAGGACCCAATAGCGAAGACGATGGCTCATGCCGCTTGGCCTGTGCGGACACAGGAACATGGCCGCCCGAGGTCTTCGGCGGCGCTCACCTGCTTAAAAGGGCTTTGGCGTCGTGCTCGATATCGTCTGCGGTTACTCCGAACGGCATCATCGCACGCAACTTTCCTCCGCGATCGATCAGGTACACAAACGACGAATGATCCAGATAGTAAGTCGTCCTGGACTTGGGCTCGGCATCGATGAAAATCTTGTCGGACAACGTGATGCCGTACGCCTTGCGCACATCGGCCAGCTGCGCGGGAGTTCCCGTGGCACCAACAAACGTCGGATCGAACGATGCCAGGAACTTCCTAAGCTGCTCCGCGTTGTCTCTCTCGGGGTCGACGGTGACATAAACGACCTGGAGGTCCTTGCCGCGAGCGCCCAGCTTCTTCCGGGCCTCGGCCAGGTATCCGAGCGTGACCGGACAGACACTGGGGCAATTGGTGTAGCCAAATCCCAGCGCAACCACTTTTCCGCGGTAGCGGCTGAGCTCGAGCTGGGAACCGTCCGACCCGCGAAGGGAGAAATCCGGCGCCAGGCGAGGCGGATCGAAAACGCCTGCCCGCAGTTCTGCGGGGGCCTCCGCCGCGCCGACGGCGACGGCAAAAAACAAGAGCGGAAGGAGCGCCAGGACCTTAGAGTTCATCTCCTTCCCTATTCAAAGTGCGATGCGGACCGGCTTGATATTCCGGACAAAGCTCTCGTCCACGTAATTTGCGTAAGGGCTGTTGTGCTTGATGGTCCCCGCGGCGATGGAAAGCTGCATCAGTTCCTCGAACTCCGATTTGATGAGCCTCAAATCGCCATACGTGACTCGATCCGCTGGATTGTCCATCACGAACTGGAGCACGTTCGGATCCTGATTGAAGAATTTGGGTCCGGCCGCGATCTGGACCGCCTTGGTGCGATTTACCGGCGTGAGATCCAGCCAGCTGCCTGCGCCCTGCACATAATTGACGAGCTGCTGCACCAACGGACGATTTTCCTTGATCAGCTCGTCGCGCACGGTCAGGACGCAGCAAATGTAGTTGGGCCACTCGTCGCGCGTCATCGCCAGCGGCCTCGCGTAGCCCGCGCGCTGCGCGACCGCACCAAAGGGCTCGCCAGTCGCGTAGGCCTCCACCGCTTTCGCATAGAGAGCCGCCGGCATGTCGGGCGGGGCCATCTCGACGACCTCGACGTCCTTGAGGGTCATGCCTTCCTTCGCCAGCATCTTCCGGAGAAAAAGATAGTCGACCGCAAAGCGGCTGGGTATCGCGACACGTTTTCCCGTCAGGCCCTTGAAGTTCGTGTACGAAGAATCGGTCCGCACCATGATGACCGCGCCTGAGCGATGCCCCAGCGATACGACCTTGACCGGTATCGCGCTGTCCGCGAGATCCATGATGAGCGGCGCGAGCATGTAGGCGGCCTTGAGCCGCCCGGACATCAGCGACTCCTTTATCTCGGGCCAGCCGCTGTACTTGCTGAACTCGAATAGCGGGTCGGAGCCCTTGGGCAGATTGGCATCCATCGCCGACGCCATGCAGGCCACCGGAAGCGTCAGGTTGCAGGTGACAGGCAAGCCGCCGACCTGCAACGCTTTTTCGGCGCCCAAGGCAGGAGAGCGCACGCCGACGGAAAGCAGCGCCGCCGCAGCGCCTTGCAGGACCTGCCTGCGGTGCAGGAAATGCGCGCTCGGTTGATTCTCGACATTCATGTTATCGGGTCCTTTCCTCATCCGCCGTCTTGTGCGGGCGTTGCTCGCCTGTCATGCGCATCCGCAGCCGGACTTCACCGCCGACCCAGCCTAATTTAGAAGCGAATTATATTCAAGTTCACTGAGAAAATGCTTTCGCGCGCTGCCCCGCCGCCTTTTCGCCGAGCGAGGCGCGATCGGCTACGGGCAGCTGGCAATGATGCAGCAGATGGTTCCACGGGATATTCCACGGATAGAGTCGCCACTGGTCGCGCAGGAAGTTCGCGTATTGCCCCACCAGCGAATCGACGCGCTCGTCGTGGGGCGACTCCGGGCCCAGGACGTGTAACGGCGCTCCGAACTCGAGGACGAAAGATCCGCGCGCTGTAAATCGATAAGCCATCGGCACCACGCGAGCTGCGGTCTTGAGCGCGAGCTCGGCGAACCCGGCGGCGAGTTGGCGCTGCCGGCCGAAGAACTCCACCGAACGGGAATTGTCGAGGTTCTGCCTGGCATCGGGCGGGTTGAAGACCAGCCCGCCACGCGTAAGCAGCTGTTTGGCTGCGTGCATCTGCCGCGCGAGCTCGAACCGTTTCGCGACCGGCGTCTCGATACCCTTATGCTCGAGCTTGTCGCTCGTGATGCCGACCTCGAGCCCGTCGTGTCCCCTATGACGAAGGTACGGCTGGAACAGGCGGGTGAACTGGCCGTGAACTGGCAGAAGAATGAGTCCGGCTCCGTCCTGCCGGCATCGATCGAAATGCTCCCATCCGGTGACGCGCGTAAGTTTCGCCACGAGCTCGGTCGGTCCTTGCGCGAGATCATCGAAGTAGCAGGCTCGCCAAAGCCGTCCCAGCAGGGAGAGGCCGACGAACTCGCGTCTCCTGGCGGGCGGCAACCCGAAGACCGTGGCGAACTGACGAAGGAATTCGGCGTCCCGGGGCCAAACGTCCTTTTGAACGGGCGTACGGCTGCAGATAAACTTGAGCCACCGCGCGTTCACGCGGTGCGCGATCTCGTCGCCGCCACTCCGTCTCACCGTCTCGTCGACGAACCGCTTCGCGCGGTCGAACCGCTGCCGATCGAGCTCCGAGGTGAAACGCCGTCTGAGGTGGTGTTCGATCGGACCTATGAGGTCCACCGCGGGCGATTTCGATCCCAATCGGCGTTACTCGAGCGGGATATTGAGCGGGCGTACGCGCTCGGCTGCGGCTCGATGCGCGTGGGGGCTGTCGGCCATCGAGTCGAAGTTGCCGGAGCGATCCGTAAGCAAGGAAGCGGCGTACATCAGCGCCTGCGCCTGCATGCTGCTGAAGCCCATCGCCTCGCGAGCTCGCGCATGCCCGGCGTCGGTCGCCTGGTAGTAGGGCAGCGCTAGCGATCGGCTGAGCTCCAGCCTCGCCTGAACCTGCGACGAGAAAATGGATCGATGCTCGTCGCGCCTGGCGCGCTGGCGAAAACAACGGTCGATCGTGTGCGCTGCCGCGTAGGCCGAGTACATGCTGAACACGACGCCGACCGAAAAGATGGGATCGACAAAGCCCGCCGCGTCTCCGAGCAGAAAGAACCCCGGCCCGGCAACTTGGCTGGACCGGTAGGAGTAGTTTCGTACCAGGCGCAGCGAACCTTCGCAGAACGTTGCGTCGGCGAGCAGCCTCTGCAGCAGTGGCAGCGCGCGGCACTGCTTGAGATACCAGGCCTCCCATGACTCGGCGCTTCCTTTGGTTTCGCTCGCCCACGCCTTGGGGATCACCAGACCGATGCTGGTCGTCTCCCGCAGCATGATGTGCCAGAGCCATGCCCATCCGTCGCCTTGCGGCAGCGCGCTCACGTAGGTGGTCGGTGGCACCTGCCGCACGGACTGCGCCGGATAGATCAGCCCGTCTGCCGCCAGATAGCTCGAGTTCGCGAAATAGCCCCACACGCTCATGAAGCGGAAGCCCTCGTCGAACACCCGCAGTCCCAACTGCCTGCCGATGACGCCGGTCTGCCCGCTGGCGTCGACGACATACCGGCAGCGAATCCGCGACGCACTGGCCTCACCTACCGGCCGATAGCTGACCGAGACTTCGCTCTCGTTGTCCCCCGCCCGCGAGAGATCGGCTTCCAGTACTGCGATCTCCTCGCCGATCCACGCGCCGGAAGCGCGCGCCCGCTCGAGCAGAATGGAATCGAAGCGGTCCCGCTCGACGTGCAGCGCGGGCCGCGTGTACCCGAAGTCGCCGAACGAAAGGCGGCGCATCTCCCCGTTCCAGTCGACGCTGCCCCCGGCCTTGCGCAAAAAACCTTCGGCGGCGATCGCGTCGCTCACGCCGGCGGCGTCGCAATACTTCCAGACATCCGGCAGCAGGCTCTCCCCCACCTGGTACCGAGGGTGCTTCTGTCGCTCGAACAGGACAACGGAGTAGCCCTTCCCCGTCAGGTAGGTCGCAGCCAGGCTGCCGGCCGGTCCGCCGCCGATCACCACCACGTCGCAAGAGTCCGGCACCGCGTTCATGCTGGATGATCTTTGCGCAGCCCGCGCCGCGGCCTGTCTTTTGGCCATCGCTAGCCTAGTTTCTTCACGATCAGGTTCCTGAGCGCCCGCAGCGTCTGGAAGTTTTCGAGGAGGACTTCATCGGGCTCTATCGTAATCGTGAATGCCTCTTCGACAAACGCAATGAGCTTGAAAATGCCCAGCGAATCGACCAGGCCTTCGGCGATGATGTCGGTATCGGGCTCGACGGCGATCGCTTCCTTGCGGTCCATCCCATCCTGAGCGAAAAATGGGGCGAGGGCGTTGAAGATCTGCTCGTCGGTGTACTTCATATCGCTTGTTGAATCGCTTCGCAGGACTCGATCATTGAAAATGGCTCGCCAGATGTTGCCTGGGGTCGCGAGCCGAGGAGCTTATGTGGCATCTGACATGGTATCAAAGGCGCCACGGCGGGCATCAAGGACGCGAAAGCTCTTCGAGGAGCCGCAGTCTGTCGATTTTGCCGGTGCTTCCGCGCGGCAGCGACCCGCGCACCACGATCGACAGCGGAATCATATACGCAGGCAGCCGTTCGGCGCAAAACGCACGAAGCTCGCCGGCGTCCAGCGCGTGGCCGGCTTCGGCGACCGCCGCCGCCCGTATCACGTGGCCGCTCTCTTCGTCGGGCAGTGCGACGGCGGCAGCCTCCGCAACACCCGGATGCTGGTGCAGAACACTTTCGATTTCACCCAGCTCGATGCGGTAGCCGCGGCTCTTTATCATGCCGTCCCGGCGGCCGAGAAGATGAAGTAGGCCGGCCGCGTCCTCGCGCACGAGGTCTCCGGTTCGATACCAGAGCGTCCCGTCGCCGCGAGCGACCAGCGCGCGCGCGGTGGCCTCGGGCATCGCCTGGTACCCGGTCATCAGGCTCGGACCGTTGACATGGAGTTCGCCCGTCTCGCCCGGCGCGCACACCGACCCGGCGTCGTTCATGACGAGCAGCTTGTTGTTGGCGCAGGCCGTGCCGATCGGCACGGGTGCGGTCTGCTCGGGCGGGAGCGCGTCCACCGCGTAAGCGGTGCAGACGTTGGTCTCGGTCGGCCCGTACCAGTTCCAGTAGCGCGCGCCGGGAATCTGCTCGCGCAGGCGGCGCAGCTGCGCTATCGGGAAGACCTCCCCGGCGAAAATGATCTGTCGGAGGTGCGTCCAGTCGCAGCGCTCCAGTCCACCCGCGAGCGCCAATCGCGCGAGCAGCGACGGCACCGAGTACCAGACGGTGATGCGCCGCGCAGCGATCCAATCGGCGAGGTTGCGGGGGAAGACGTTGAGCTCCGGCGGCACCAGCGCGACGGTGGCGCCCGCGCGGCAGGTCGCGAAGAGGTCGAAGACCGACAGATCGAAGTGCAGCGGCGCGTGACTCGACACGATGTCGGTCGGCCCGAGTCCTGTGGTCTCGGCAGCCCAATCGACGAACGAGCGCGCGGCGCGATGGCTGAGCACGACGCCCTTCGGCTGCCCGGTGGATCCGGACGTATAGAGTATGTACGCCGCGCGTGAAAGATCGGGTCCCTCCGGGCCGGCGCCGCGGCCCGCCGGCGCAACACGCGAGGGGTCTGAACTTTCGAACGCGAACCCCCTCTCGACCTGCTGCAGCGTCGAACTCGCGATGCCGACGAAGGCCGGCGGAAATGCAACCGCAGGAGCGAGCGCCGGCCATCGCTTCGGCGTGGAGAGGATGCAGCAGAGCTCGCCATTGTCGACGATCCGGGCGACTCGCCTGACCGGCGAGGCGACGTCGAGCGGGACGTACGCGGCTCCGGCCCGGAGCACGCCCCACATGGCAACGATTGCATCGAGTGACTTATCGAGGTAGAGGCCGATTCGACTGCCAGGCCCCGCGCCGCGCGCAAGGAGCTCGCCGGCGAGGCGGGCAGACGCCTCGTCGAGCTCGCGATAAGTTATCGATTCCGTCCGGTCGACGACCGCCGTCCGGTCCGGATACCGGGCCGCGCTTTCGATCAGCAGATCGTGCAGCATCGCCGGCTTCGTCAGAGATCCATCCAGCGCGCGAGAATCTGGCGCTGCATCTCGGCCGTTCCGGAGTAGAAGAGGCTGCCGAGCGCGTCGCGCAGATCGCGCTCGACGCCCGTTTTGGTCAGATACCCGTAGCCGCCGTGGATGCGCATGGCGTCCTCGCACGAGCGCACCCATGCCTCGCTGATGGCGAGCTTGGTCATGGCGGCTTCGGCAAGCGCCGCGCGCGACTCGCACTTCAGCCAGGCGAAGCGATAGAGCAGCAGCCTCGACGTCTCCCAGCGAACGCGCATTTCGACCAAGCGGTCCGCGACCGCCTGGAATTGGCCGATCGGTTGGTCGAACTGACGCCGCCCGCGGGCATACGCGAGGCATGCCTCGAGCTGACGCTCCATCGCGCCCACCGCGAATGCCATGATGAAGCCGCGTTCCCACTCCATGATGTGGTTGAAGATTGCCAGCCCCGCGCCTTCGGGGCCGAGCCGGTTGCGCGCGGGCACGATGCACCCGTCGAGCGCGACCTCACCCATCGCCGCGGTCGAAAGCCCCATCTTGTCGATGCGCTCGCTAATCCGGAGGCCCGGAGTCCCTCGCTCGACGACAAACGCGGTCAAGCCGAAGGCGCCACGACTGGGATCGAGCGTTGCGAGGACGAGGAACACGTCGGCCACGGGCGCATTGGTGACGAACATCTTGTCGCCCGCGAGCGCATAGGCGTCGTCCCGCTTCGTCGCCTGCGTCTTAAGGCTGGAGAGGTCGGAACCGGCGCCGCGCTCGGTCGCGGCCAGTGCGCCGATCCAGTCCCCGCTTGTGAGCCGCGGCAGATAGGCGTGCTTCTGCTCTTCGCTCCCGAACGAGACAAGCGGATTGACGCAGCCCCAGAGATGCGCGTTGAGCGCGAAGTTGAACCCGTTATCGCGGCTGCCCCGGCCGAGCGCTTCGAGCGCCGCCATCGTCGAGAGCGGGTCGAGCTCGGCGCCGCCGTAGCGCGAAGGCGCGACCAGTCCGGCCAGCCCGAGTTGCGCCGATGACCGCCAGCCCTCGCGGTTGAACGTTCGTGCCTGGTCGCGCGACTCGAGGTCGTCGTTCAAAGACCGCTCGGCCCATTCGTGGATGCGGGCCTGCCGCTCCGTCTGTTCCGGCGTGAGTGAGAATTCCATTACGCGATCGCCTCCCCCATGCTTTCAGCCCGCCCGCATTCGGCACACTCCCTGATCCCAACGCGTATCGCACTATGAAGAAGTGCGGCGCCATGAGCAAATGCAAAATGCCTCCCGAGGCGAAGGCGATGTCCGCATCGAGCCTCGGTGGCGAACGGTGAGGGTTCGTCGGTCGTCGATGCCGCCGGACCTATCCTTGGCGCAGGAGCCGCGGCGTCCTAAGGCTCGGACCGGGTGACCGCGCCGGTGGCCGAAGCAAGCCGATCGAGCCGCCGATAGCCGATCGCCTCGGCGACATGCGCGGCCGCGATTGCATCGCTGTCGGCCAGATCGGCGATCGTGCGCGCGACCTTGAGGATACGATGATAGGCGCGCGCCGACAGCGCGAGGCGCGCGAAAGCGCGCTTGAGCAGGGCGTCGCCGTCCACATCTGGCACACACCAGCGCTCGACTTCCTTGACGTCGAGCGAGGCGTTCGCCTTTGCCTGGCGACGGCGCTGGCGCTGCACGGCGTTCGCGACGCGTTCGCGTACCACCGCGCTCGTCTCACCGGCGCCCGGAGCACGACCCAATCCGGGCAATGCATCGGCCGCCAGCGAGGGCACCTCGATCTGCACATCGATTCGGTCGAGCAGCGGTCCCGAAATGCGCGCGCGGTAGCGCGCCACCTGGTCAGGCGTGCAGCGACAGCGGCCACTGGCGTGGCCAAGATAGCCGCACGGACAGGGATTCATCGCGGCGACGAACTGGAACCGCGCCGGAAACGTCGCCTGGCGCGCCGCGCGCGAAATGTGGATGCGGCCCGATTCGATCGGCTCGCGTAGCACTTCGAGTACCCTGCGATCCCATTCGGGCAATTCGTCGAGAAACAGCACGCCGTGATGCGCGAGCGATATTTCGCCGGGCCGGGGATCGCTACCGCCGCCAACGAGCGCGACCGCGGAGGCGGTGTGGTGAGGCGCGCGAAACACGCGCCGGCCCCAATCGTCGGGACAGAAGCGTCCGGTCAGCGACTGCAGCGCGGCGGATTCGAGCGCCTCGTCCTCGGACAGCGGCGGCAGCAGTCCCGGCAGGCGCTGTGCGAGCATCGACTTGCCGGTACCCGGCGGCCCGATCATTAATAAGCTGTTGACATGAGACCCATGTGCAGGCACTATGTCGGTACGTTCAAGACCGGAGCGACCAGCATGGCGAAGGCCTATTCATACCTGAGATTCAGCACCCCGGAGCAAGCTCGCGGCGACAGCTACCGTCGACAGTCGACGATGGCGCTTGAGTACCTTGCGACGCGGCCCGACTTGCAACTGGACGACAGCCTGCGCCTGGATGACTTGGGCAAGTCCGCATACCGGGGCGGCAACGTCGCCACGGGCAAGCTTGGGGTATTCGTCGAGGCCGTGCGTACGGGCGTCGTGCCGAAGGGAAGCTACCTGCTGGTGGAGTCGCTTGATCGACTATCTCGCGATCAGATCGTCGAAGCGCAATCACTGTTCCTGCAATTGATCATCGCGGGCATAACCATCGTAACGCTGATGGACCGCAGCGAATACAGCCGGGACAGTGTCAATCAGAATCCCGTCGCCATGATCACATCGATTGTCGTGCTGATGCGCGGGCACGAAGAGTCCAAGACGAAGAGTCGCCGACTCAAGCAAGTGTGGGGAGCAAAGCGTGCGAGGGCGAAGGCGGACGGGCAAGCGATGACGCGTATCTGTCCCGCTTGGCTGGTCGCGCGTGAGGACCGCAAGGGTTACACGCTGGTCAAGGACCGTGCAGCGCTTGTGCAGCGAATCTACGCGATGGCACTTGAAGGCGTAGGGCAACAGTCGATTGCGCGGACTCTGAATGCGGAAGGCGTGCCGACGTGGGGACTCGGAACACGTAAGGCAGCGGAGCAGTGGCACCGCAGCTACGTCGCCAAGATTCTCGATAACCCTGCCGTTGTTGGCGTGCATGTGCCACATGAGGAAAGCTACAGCGATGGCAAGCTCGTACGCGTGGCCCTCGACCCGATAGCCGACCACTTCCCGCCTGTCGTCGACGATGACACTTTCCAACGCGTGCAGGCGATGCGTGCCAATAGGGACCCATTGCGGGGACGCCATGCGGGACAGCCGGTGCAGAACGTGTTCGGTGGATTGCTCAAGTGTCCGCACTGCGCGTCGTCGATGCAGATGGTCTACAAGGGCGCGGGAGCGAAAGGCGGGCAGCGAAAGGTTGTGTGCAGCAAGGCGCGGAGCGGAGCGGGATGCGCTGGCAAGTACACCAGCATCAGCTACCCCATGCTTGAACGCACGCTCCTCAAGCAATTGCCTACGCTATGGCAAGACGTGCGCGGGTCGACATACATGCATAACGCTATCGGACAGACCGAGCACAAGATTGCTCAGACAGAGACGGCGCTTGCGCGGATCATGGACGAATTGCAGACGGCGACGCAGCCTACGTTGCGCTTGCGTTTCGAGCGGCGCAGCGTTGAGCTTGCTACCGAGCTTGATGCACTCCGCGCCACGCTCAAGGAGCAGGTAGTGCAGGCGGCAGCAGGGGACGTTCAAGGCCTGTCGCGAAAGGTCAAGGAACTGCGGGCCGCACTCCGCGACATGGACCGGGCGCGGGTCAACCTTGCGCTGCGCCAGTTGGCGAAGTCGATCATCGTCGATCACCCCGCGTCGCGGCTTGTCGTCGAGTGGCAGCACGGCGGGCACGCGGCTGCGCCTTTCGTCACAGCCTGACGCCCCAGCGGGCGGGATTTTCATACCCTAACCCGCACCTGTGCACTTACCCTGAGAAACGCTCGCACCCGTATCCGCGCCGGGGTTCGGGGTTCTAAGGGTCACCCTCTGGAGAACCAAGCGGGGCGCGGCTTGGCGAGAATTTGCCATGTTAACGCCACCAGACGCACTTACCCCTGAGAAACCGAAAGGGGGGCCGTACCGCCACAGACGCACTACCGCTGTAGAACCAAGCTCGGCGCGGCCCCGCGGAAATCTGCCGGGTATACGACTACGAACGCATTAGCGATAGAAACTGCCGCACTCCGCGGCTCCCCCTTTTGGTCGACCAGTGGAAACGCTGCGGCCGTCGCGCAGCTTGCGAGCAAAGCTCTTTCAACTTTGAGTACACCCCATGAGCAAGACAACGGAACGCCATTGGCAGGCGGATGCCGCGGCACAGCAGCGCATCGCTTGGATAACTCACGCCTTGATGCATGCATGTGGGCTTGGTCCGGTCGACGTGCGCGGTACTGCGCTGATACGTCGAGCAGTCGCGGTCTACGCGATGCACTTGGACGACATCATCGCCGGTTACGAGGGCGATAGTGCGATCACGAAGGAACTACGGATTCTCGGCGAAGCGCAGCGCGTGCGTGAGTCGAGCCAATCGTCGGACCTTGGGTTGACGGATGCCCAGTTGACCGCGAACCCGGTGCAGGCATTGTCGACCATACAGGTGGCAGCGCGTGCAGCCATGCCGACAGTGCTGGATCAGCTTAAATCGGACCTACTCAGGAGCAGACGCACATGAGCACAGCAACACGCGAACAGATGGAAGCTATCCACGCAGCCCTCGTCAAGAAACTTGGCGAGTACCTCGACACTACCGAGCGGCCATCAGCGGCGATGCTGTCGCAGATCAGACGCCTACTCGCCGATAACGGAATCGTCGCCCCTAAATCGGGGATGCGTTCGGCGCTGCGGAAGCTTGAGGATGCTGTTCCGTTCAACAACTAAGCCGCAGAGGCGGCACGCCCGAGGACGGGCTTACAGGAGTTACCAGCATGTTGACTTATGCGGAACAAATTGAACGGGTGCGCGAGTACGTGCGCGATGGGCGCAACCGGGAGTGGGCGAACAAGTCGACCTTCACGCTGCGGAGCAAACCGCTATGGCTCATTGCCGAAGAGCTTGGGATGCCAATGGACGCAGTATCGAGTGCAATGCACGGGGGTGGCTGGTATGACGCGGCTATGGATGCGGAGAAGAATGACGGGCGATGCAAACCTGTTGCCGACACCAGCGCGGGCACCAAGAAGTCCACCAAGAGGGGACCACCTGCGCCCCCATTGGTCACAAACCCGCGTGGGTGGACCTAATGGACCGGGACGCGCAGCTTGCGAGCAAAGCTCTTGACGTGCAGTCGATACGCATTGCGGACCTGGTGCAACACAAGGCGTTCCAAGTTCGCCAGTCCTTGAGTGAGGCAACCGTGCAGCGGTATGCGCGGGGGTTTGAGCTTGAGGGCGCGATTGCCGATGCGCCTATCCTTGTCGGTCGCATTGGTCCGCCGGACAGGCCAACGCGAGGTAGACCAGTCGAACGCTTGAAGGACATCAAGGTCGGCGCACTGGTGTTGCTCGCGGGGTTCCATCGTGTTGCGGCATGCGAGCGGATCGGCAGGGAGACGATCCTTGCGCGCATTGTGGATACGACTGCCAAAGAGGCGCAATGGCTTGCCGCTGAGTCGAACATGGCGCACGGCCTACCGCTGAAAGGTGCGGAGCTTCGCAAAGCGTTTCATGCGTTCCTGCGTGCAGGGCAGTACATGAACGTGGATCGCACACGCAAGAGCTTGCGGGACATGGCCCGAGTGTTCGGCAAGAGTCACCACACGGTCCACAAATGGATGAACACGCGGGAGTTTCATTCGCTGCACGCCAAGTATCGTCCCGACGAATCGATCAACAAGGACCGCCCCATTGAGGAACCCATTGCACTGTCACCCGAGGAAGATGCCATGCTGTCTATCGACGAAGCGCTAAACCAAGCAGCGAACCTGACTCCCGCCTTGTCGCCCGACCAGCAGGAGCGGCTTGTGGCGATGCTGGAAAGGACCCTTGCAACCGTCAAGGGAACCATGGGGGCCAACTTGATGATTCCCATGGACCCGCCCGCCTTGGTGGAGCTTGAGGGGTAATCCCATCGGGTCCCCTCGGGGCGTCAGCCTATGGAGTGGGCAATTTGCCCACCATAGGGTGACAAGCGCCCCGCAGCGCAAGCACTGGCGCGGGTTCCGGGCCGGTGAATTAACGATGAATTAGGCGGCTTTAAACGCCCACCTTGCCCGGGTTCTGCCGGGCACCTCCCTACGCACCCCCTGACCGTAGCCGCCAGTATGGGCCGTCCTGCGCGGTCCCTGCACGTCTATCGAAAGGAAGCCATGAACCTGTACCACTTGGAGGCTTGCGAACGAGCGCTTGCCGCATACCACGCAGCACGGATTGCCCTGCAAGTCGCCTATGAACAGCTACGGAGCGAGGCCGGGCATCTGCGGCCGACGATCCAGCATCGCACCATGCCCCGGCGAGCCAAGGCCCTAATCGCCGAATGCCGGGAGAGGGTCGACGATGAGTAGTCATGGCGGGGCGATTCGGCCCAAGGTTGCGCGCAACGAATCAGAGCAATGCGACATAGCGCGGTGCGAGAGACGGCGGCACGGGTTGACCCGGCTATGTTCCATGCATCGCGATCGACGGCGCAGCTTCGGCCACCCTGAAGCGCGAATGATCCTGCCGCGGGACTACATGCAAGAGCGGCGTGACGTTGCCGCGCTGTTCAAGGCTAACCCGGAGCATCCAGCCCTCTTGGCGGCAGCGGCTTTCATACAGCAATGGCTCGATGCGAGCGCGGGCGGCGATCAGCAGCAGCCAGGATTTCGCCACTTAGCGCGACTGCACCGGCGCGGCATTACACCGATGACGATCTTGGCGGAATGCTCTGCCGTCTGGCTGCATGTCGACCGTTACCAAAAGCCTGATGACATGCGGCTGGATTTCGCGCTTGCAGTGGCGATGCTGAGATTGGCTCCGCGGGACTTCGTCAAAGGCTACCAGTACCCGAGCGGCGAACGGCGCTACTACCGCGACGCGGGCCACACGGATCGGGCTGCAATCGGCGACCACCTGCGCAGCGGACTCGCCCGGCTGTTTGTTCGGATCGTCGTCGCATGTCGTGAACGTGAGGAACGGGCGCAACAGCAACATGCCGCGGAGTCTGCGGCCTTCGTAATTCCAACTATCAGAAAGAGGAAACAGAAATGAGCAATGAACACAATGGCGACGGCGTTACGGTATTGCCGGGCGGGACGATTCGCTTGGGCAGCAAAGCACCAGCGGACAGCGATGCGCCAGCTTCGGAAATGCTTCGCTCGGGCGTCGGCGACGGTAGCACGATAACGATGGGGCGCGATGGCGACGTGCGCGTACATGGCGGTGTCACTACGCACCAGAACGTACACCAAGTGGACCAGTCCCGCGGCGTGCTTGCGAGTGCGCGCAGTCCGGGAGGATCACGCAGTGCGCCGTTAAACGATCACTCCGTCGTCACGTTGCGCAACGGTATGGAGACTTCGATTGCTAACGCGATCAACCTGGGCGAAGTGGCGCGGGATGGCGTGGGCCGCTATCGAGATACCGGATTCGACAGTGCGTCGGGCATCGGAGAATCGGTCGCACCTGCTCCCGCAACATCGGCGGCACCTGTTGAAGTCGGCTTGCTCCCGCAGGCGGAACTGTCAATTGACGCGGTAAGCAATTCGCTCCCGCACGGCCTTACCGATGGTGTGATTCACGCCACACTGACGAAGGGTGCAGTGGCAGCGGCGCAGCGTTTCGGTGGACACTCAACAATGGAGCAGGCGGACTTGCAGCAGCACCTTGAGTTCGTCGAGCAAGCATTCCAAGGCCACTTGGCACACGCGCTGTCGAAGCAAGGCGTCGACGTTGTCGAACTGGCCGAATGGGCGCAGAGGCATCAGCCGCAACAGTGGGCCGAAGCTCGCGCACGCCATGCATTCACGCGAAGCACGGCAGGGTATGCGGGCATCGTCGACGCGTATCTTCGCGGCACTGCGCCAGCACCGGAGCGGCTCGCGGAGCAGGGTGTAAAGCAGCGTGTCGTCAATGGAGAGCCGCAACTGTATTTCGCCGGGGCCGGATGGCTGTCCATCAAGGTTGCGCGCAATGCAGGCTTGATTCAGTAACGGATTGCAAGCCCCCTAATGGCTGATGCCGTGGAAACGCTGAGGCGTTCACCATGGTGGACCTCATTGGGGGACAACTTGCTCACACACAGAGGCGAACACATGGACGCGAAAGACAGGGCGACCGCGTACTGGTGGGCTAACAATTTGCAATCGTTCCTCGACCGATTTCTTACGGCACCATCAGCGTCGACACATGGGCCACTGCTACAAGTGTTGGCGCAGTATCGGTCGGCAGTGGAACAGCAGGAGGTGGCACCGCCCACGATTACCAGAACGTGGGGCGATGCCGTGCGGCGCGACAATTAGTTCCAGCTTGTGAAGCCCCGGCACAGGAACAATTCGCGGCGACTTATGCGGACGTAGAGGGACCAGCGGCGCAATTCGATGACCATTGCGAGACTCCTGAGTGAACCCGCGAGAGTGCGGGCGTTACTCAGTTTGCCGTGCAGAAGTGCATGGGTAAACGGCGGGAGGGTCGGCAATGATGCCGTGGTGCATTAGAACTTGCGCTCCGACGCCCTGACGCATGAGCCGGTGACCATGACGGTAAACCCTGTTTTCTTATCCGTACCTACAATGGCCATCGCGCCGGTATAGCGATTGACGGAGTCTTGAAGGGTTTGCGTGTCCGATTCATCAGCCCACCCAATCTGTCCCTGCGTAATCGTCGCAGGCACTCCGTTGACGGTGTTACTCCGCAGATCAATTGTAAGGTTCCTGTCGCGGTATCCAATTTGATCGTTCCCAAGACGACAGACCAGCGTTAATTGCGTTTCTTGAATACCCTGTGTCGCGGCCAACGTCGGCAGGAACAGGAGCGCGAATAAAACCGCGGCGGCGTGCAGTCTCATGTTTCCCTCCCCGGATGCCGCGATCATAGCCCCGGCACGGTGCGGGCACGGTACGGGCACGGTGCGGGCACGGTGCGACCACGGTGCGGGCACGGTGCGACCACGGTGCGACCACGGTGCGGACACCACGCGGCCAACAGGGGTTGCTCTGGCAACAGGGACCTTTTCTTCTTGTAAAACAACGGGTCGAGCATTCAGCGCCCAAATTGCGGGTTCCCGTATTGACGAATTTGTCAACTCTGGTTGACGGCGGTACCCGGGGGCGGCAAAATCCTGCCGTGGTACCGGCGTATTAGGTACCAAGAGGGAAGGTGGGGTGCTTGGGCGTCCCACTAAGGCCGATGACTACTGGACGGGAACCAGAATCGGCCACGCTTTCAGACCGTAGTTACGTGCCCATAAAATCTGGCCTGATGGACTGGTAATCCACGGCCTGAACACGTACATCCAGCCCGGCGGAGCAACCCGCCGTGGTTTCTTCTTTGCTGTCTTCATAGCTTCTACCTCCTTTCCCGCGGTGCACCCGCGCCGCCGTTCACGGAATGTGCACAGTGGGCAAGAGGAGACGCCCAAGCACGCGCATTATAAGGCGTTACGCTCGGCATTACTCGCTGCGCTGCAGCGTAAATGCGCTGGACAACCCACAGTTTCCCTATGAAGGCGACCCTTTGTCGCCATCCCTTTTTCTTGCCGTTTTCCTGCGGTTTCCATCCCGAGTTTTTGTAGCGAATTTGTAAAGACCCATCGGACGACGGCCAATAGCGAACGTCCCCCCCGTGTCGGGGGCCGGATCGCGGAGGGTGTCCGGTCGAGCAGCGTCGGGAGAGCCGGTTGATGGGTCTCTGGTCCCTACCTTGAGAATGCTGTGCGATCCCGCAGCGGCCACTTCGAGGGCGCGCTTGGCCTGCGCTTGCCCGCGCACGTCGATCAGGTCGGGCCCGGCGATCGAATCGTTCGGCGGACGTGGCGCCAGCACCGGCAGCGGCGCGCGTCCGGTCAAGTGGGCGCACACCTCGAGCAGCGATGCCGCCGGATGAACGATCGCGTCGCGGACCAGCGATGCTTCGGCGGCCGAAGCCGCGGGCAACACAAACGCGCGGCCGTCGCGGCGGGCCGAAAGCACCATGGCGAGCGCACCGCGAATGGCGCGAAGCTCGCCGGTCAACGCGAGCTCGCCGGCGAATTCGTACTGTGCGAGGGCGGGCGCCGGAATCTGTCCGGTCGCCGCCAGGATGCCCAGCGCGATCGGCAGATCGAAGCGCCCCGATTCCTTCGGCAGATCGGCCGGCGCCAGATTGACGGTGATCCTTCGTGCGGGAAACTCGAATTGCGCGTTCTGCAGCGCTGCACGGACGCGATCGCGCGCTTCGCGCACTTCGGTCTCGGGCAATCCGACCAGGTGCACGGCCGGAAGGCCGCCGGCCAGGTGCACCTCAACGGTTACTCTCGGCGCGTCGACGCCCGAAAGGGCACGGCTGTGCACAACCGCGACTGCCATGGCGCAAAGTCCTCGATATCGTCGGCCGCATGATCGAGAAGATTAAGCCGGCCGCGGGACCTTCACCTTCAGCCGTTCGTACTAGGGTAGGCGTGCGGATGAGCTTAGCGCGAGCGGGCGCGGGCCTCGAGCTCCGCGACGCGGGCCTCCAGCGCTTCGAGCTTTTCGCGCGTGCGCAGCAGCACGCGCGCCTGGATATCGAATTCCTCGCGGCTCACCAGATCGAGCCTGGCCAGGGCGCTGGTCAGCATCGCTTTCAGGTTTTTTTCGGCGTCCCGCGCCGGGTTCGCGGCAAATGCTGCGGCCACGCGCGCACTGAGGTCGTCGAGAATTTTGCTGTCGAGCATTCGGGCCTCCTTGCCGATCGATGATCGAGTCTAGCAAAGCGCAGGAGCCGCGCGGGGTGCATCGCCGGGCGCGTTCCATTGGCGTGCGATAACCCCAGCACGTGCACTATCTTGGGGCAAATTCTGGGTGCATCGCAATACGCGGTGCTGCCGCAAAGACTATAACCGATTGATTGTTAACAAACTAATGTTATGGCATGGCTCGTGCTGAATGTAAGGAAAATTTTGTTCGTCGTTCAGCCAAGGAGATAGCGATGTTCGCCAAATTGCGCCAAATATTTTCGCTCGCGGTCCTGACCACAGCAATGTGCGTGGGCGCCGCGCAAGCGCAAACCCCCGCGCCGCCGG
>PLYT01000022.1 GCA_003153475.1 Betaproteobacteria bacterium
TTGCGCGATCACCGTTTTCCCCGAGCCCGATTCGCCGACCAGGCAGACGATCTCGCCGGCGGCGACGTCGAAGCTCACGCCCTCGACCGCGTGCGCGCGCTCGGCGCCCGCCGGCAGCGCGACGGTAAGACGCTCGACTTCGAGCAGCACGGTTTATACCCGCCGCAGCTTCATGCGCAGATCGAGCGTGTCGCGCAGTCCATCGCCGAGCATGTTGACGGCGAGCACCGTCAGCGCGAGAAAGATGCCCGGATACAGGATGTTGTGCGGGAAGATGCGGAACAGCGCCCGACCTTCGGCCATGATGTTGCCCCAGGTCGGCGTTTCCGGCGGAATGCCGACGCCCAGGAACGACAGGATCGCTTCGACCAGGATCGCCGAAGCGACGATGTAGGTGGCCTGCACGATCAATGGCGGCAGTGTGTTCGGCAGAATGTGGCGAATGATCAGCGGCAAGGTCGGCGTGCCGACCGAGATCGCCGCCTCGACATAAGGTTCCTCGCGCACCGACAGCACGATGGCGCGGACCAGCCGCACGACCCGCGGTATCTCGGGGATGACGATGGCGACGATCACCGCCGCGATGCCCGCCGTCCACAGCGACACCAGCGCGATCGCCAGCAGGATGGCGGGGATCGCCATCAGCCCGTCCATCAACCGCATGACCGGGCCGTCCAGCCAACGCACATAACCTGCGGTGAGCCCGATGCCCAGGCCGATCGCGACGCTGATCGCCGCGACAGCAGTGCCGACCAGCATCGACACGCGTGCGCCGTACAGCGTGCGGCTGTAGACGTCCCGACCCAGGGTGTCGGTGCCCATCCGGTGCACGATCGTCGTCTTGCTCCCGTCGTCATTGCGCACGATTTCCTCGAAGCCGGGCAATTTGTTCCGCACCGACGGATTGATCGCAACCGGGTCGACGGTGCCCAGCCATGGCGCCGCCAGGCCCAGCAGCAAGATGACGGCGAGGATAGCCGCGCCGACGGCCACACCCGGATTGCGCAGCAGGCGCCTGCCGGCCGCCATCGTGAGAATCGGCGGCGCAACCGCGTCGATCGGCGCCGGCTCGGTGAGCGCTTCCATCAATAGCGGATACGCGGATCGAGCAGCGTGTAGGCGACGTCGACCAGCAAGTTGATGAGCACGTACGCGAGCGAGAACAGCAGGATGACCGCCTGCACGGTCGGATAGTCGCGCGCGAGCACCGCGTCGACCGTCAGCCGGCCGAGCCCGGGAATGCTGAACACGCTCTCGGTCACGACGACGCCGCCGATCAACAGTGTCACGCCGATGCCGATCACCGTGACGATCGGCACCGCCGCATTGCGTAAGGCGTGGCGCATCAGCACGACGCGGTTGGACAGCCCCTTCGCGCGCGCGGTCCGGATGTAGTCCTCGCCCAGCACCTCGAGCACGCTGGTGCGCGTGATGCGCGCGATCAGCGCGATATAGATGACCGACAGGGTGAGGCTGGGCAGTATCAGGCGAGCGAAAAATCCGGCGACGCCGTCGGCCAGCGGCTGATAGCCCTGGACCGGCAGCCAGTTGAGCCGGATCGCGAACAGATAAATCAGCGCATAGCCGACGACGAATACCGGGACCGAAAAACCGAGCACCGAAAAGCCCATGACGACCCGGTCAAGCCACGTGCCGTGGCGGTACGCCGCGACCACACCCAGCGGAACCGCGATCAGGACCGAAAGGCCGAGCGTGCACGCGGCGAGCGCCAAAGTCGGGCCGGCGCGATCGGCGATGATCTCGGCGACCTGTTTTTTGTAAAAGAACGATTCGCCGAAATCACCCGTCAGCACGTGTCCGAGCCAGATGAAGAATTGCGTGACGATCGGCCGATCGAGCCCCAGCTTTTGCCGGATGTCGATCACGTCCTGCGCGGTGGCGGCGTTGCCGGCGATGATCGCGGCGGGATCGCCCGAGGCGAGCCGCAGCATCATGAAAACGAAGACGGCGACCACGGCCATGACCGGAATCGTCGCGAGCAGGCGTCGTCCGATGTAGGCGAGCATGGGGTCGCGCAGGCGCGGGCAACGACGGCCCGCCGGCGCGCTGGCGTTCCGGCGCTTACGCGCCCGACTTGGTCATGTTCCAGAAGACCGGCACCGGCGCCACGATGATACCGTCGATGCTCTTGCGCACCGCCGAGGGCTGGTACCACTGTCCGAGGAAAACGTGCGTCGGATACTGCGTCCAGCGCACCTGAACGGCTTCCGCGATCGCCTTCTGCTTGGCCGGATCGGTCTCGCGCGCGAACTGGTCGCGCAGCCGCTCGAGCTCGGTGTCGCACGGCCACCCGAAAGGCGCCTTGTCGCAGCTGGCGTTAAGGAATGCCGTCGACACCGGATTCAGGATGTCCGCCGAAACCCAGGAGGTGAGCATTGCGTTCCACCCGCCCTGCGCCG
This sequence comes from Betaproteobacteria bacterium, assembly GCA_003153475.1. Lineage (GTDB taxonomy): Bacteria > Pseudomonadota > Gammaproteobacteria > Burkholderiales > Casimicrobiaceae > PALSA-1003. Next base: position 2,421 of record PLYT01000022.1, read on the forward strand.
GCGGATCCTTTTTCGCTCGGCGCGCGACTACCGATTGCCAGTCCATCGACTGCATGTCGACCTTGAACCCGCCCTTTTCCAGCAGCGATTTGGCTACCGGCGCGAGATTGGTCAGCACCTGCAGGTCGGTCGAATGCAGCAACACCACCGGCGTGCCGTCGTAACCGGCTTCCTTCAACAGCGCTTTCGACTTGGCGAAGTTGGACTCGAGCAGTCCGTCCATGCCCTTGGTCGAGGCCAGCGGCGCACCGCAGACGAACATCGCCTTGCAGACCTTGTAGTACTGCGGATCGCCTATCGTCGCCTTCAGGAAATCCTCCTGATTGAGCGCATAGAGCACCGCCTGCCGGATCTTCGGATTGTCGAACGGCTTGGCCGTGCTGTTGAACCGCAGCGCGTACTGGTTACCCAGCGGGTTGACGTCGACCAGCTTGACGTTTTTGTCCGCCTTCATCAGCGGCAACAGGTCGTGCTGCGGCTGCTCGATGTAGTCGACCTCACCGGCGAAAAGGGCGTTCATCGCCGTCTGCTGGTCGGCGACGACTTTCCATTCGACCCGGTCGACCTTGACCACCTTGCCGCCGGCCAGACCCGAAGGCGGCTCGGCGCGCGGCTTGTACTTGTCGAATTTGACGAACACGGCCTTGTCGCCCGGCTTCCACTCGTCGCGCTTGAACACGAACGGGCCGCTGCCCGTCGTATCCGATATCTGCTCGTTCGGACTCGTCTCGGCGACCCGCTTGGGCATCATGAACGGAACGTTCGACGACGGCTTCCCCAGACCCGCAAGCACCAGCCCGGTCGGCGTGGACAGGACGATCTTGAACGTCTTCGCGTCGACGACCGGCATGTCCTTGACGAAAGTCATGAGCTTCTGGCCCATCGTGTCCTTCGCCCCCCAGCGTTTGATCGAGGCGACGCAGTCTTCCGCAGTCACCGGCTTGCCGTCGTGCCAGAGCAGCCCCTCGCGCAAGGTCATCGTATACGTAAGTTGGTCGGGGCTGACCTCGTAGTGCTCGATCATCTGCGGCTTGACCTGGCCGTCGGCGTCGGTGGCGAACAGCGTGTCGTAGACCATGTACCCGTAGTTGCGCTGGATGTAGGCGGTCGTCCAGATCGGGTCGAGGATCTTCAGGTCCGAATGCATGACGGCGCGCACCGTGCCCTGCGCTTGCGCGTTCGGGGTCCCCGACAGCGCGGCGAACCCGGCAACCGCCGCGAGCACCGCCGTCTTGAGCCAACGGGAAATCGACATCGAATTCTCCTGTGTACGAAGCAAGCGCAGCCGCGAAGGGGGAATGCGCACGATAGCCGAACCGTGGTCGCCGTGGCAATGGCCGCGCACCGCGCGCGCTTTCACCATGTCGGATCGATCGGCGTCGGCACGCCGGCACGCGCCTCGATCGCTGCCGCGGCGTCGAGGCACCAGTCCTCGCGAAAGCGCGGTCCGATCAGCTGCACGCCGATCGGCAGGCCTCCCGTTACGTCGACGGGCACGACCGCCGCCGGCAATCCCAGCACCGGGATCGCCATCAGCGTCGCGCATTCGCGCCATACCGCCGCGGTGCGCGCCGCGCTCTCGACGTCGAACCCCTGCTCGTAGACCGGCACCGACGAGACCGGCGCCAGCACCAGCGGCACGCGGTCGAGGAAAGCCGTCCACTCGCGCACCAGGCGCGCACGCTCGGCCAGCGCCTTCATGTATGGCAGCGCGTCGCGCGACGGCACGTTCTGCAGCATGAACCGCACGGCGGTCCGGATGCCCTGGTCGCCCTCCTTTTCGATCAGCGGTTGCAGGTATTCGCGAAATTCCGGCAACTGCATCTCGAACCAGAGCTCGCAGGCGCGCGTGAAACCGGGCGTGCGCTCGTCGACGATCTGGTAACCGGCGCCAGCCAGCCAGCGCGCCGCCTGATGGATCGCGGCGGCGACATGCGGATGCAGGTTCGCTCCCGCCAGGTCGGCAGCCGCGGTGACGATGGCGACGCGGATCGGCCTCGGCGGCGGCGGCCCGTCGAGCGGCGCGGGCACCCACCAGGGATCGCGTGCATCGCGTGCGGCCATCGCGGCGAGCCCAAGACGCAAATCGGCGACCGATCTCGCCAGCGGCCCCTGCACCGACATCAGTTGCGAAGACAGCGAACGCTCCGCGGTCTGCGTCGGGTTGTACGAAGGCACGCGACCGAACGACGGCCGGATGCCGGCGATGCCGCAGGCGTAGGCGGGAAAGCGGATCGAGCCGGCGATGTCGGTACCGTGCGCCAGCGGCGTGATGCCGGCGGCAACCGACGAAGCGGCGCCTCCGGATGAACCATCGGGCGTATGCGTTCTCGACCACGGGTTGTACGTTCGGCCCCGCAAGTCGTTGACGGTGTCGATGCGAAAGCTGAACGCCGGCGTGTTGGTGCGACCGATGATGATCGCACCGGCGCTTTTGAGATTCGCGACGGCCGGGCAGTCGGCAGTCGCGATGAGGTCGCGAAAGCCGACGACGCCGTTGGTCGTCGCGCATCCTTGCTGGTCGACGTTTTCCTTGATCGTCACCGGAACGCCGTGCAGCGGTCCGAGCGGCGCATCCGCCGCGGCGACCGCGCGATCGGCGTGATCCGCCGCGGCGCGCGCCGTCTCGGACAGATCGACGGTGACTGCGTTGAGCCTGCCGTTGACCTCGACCAGGCGCGTGAGCGACGCCTCCAGCGCCTCGCGCGCCGAAATCTCGCGGCTGCGGATGGCGGCCGCGACGCGCGTCGCGCTCCAGCGCCAGATGGCTTCACTCATCGATGTCTCCTGCACGGCACTTCGCGAACCCCGCATCGTTTGCACGCACCGGAGAATCCGGCTAATCTCGTCCGGCAGCGGGTGACGCTGCACGGGAGAAACGGTGAGCGTCATCGCGGTAGGCGGTTTCCAGCACGAGACCAATACCTTCGCGCCGTCGAAGGCGGACTACGCCGCGTTCGAACACGGCGGCGGCTGGCCGCCGCTGACCCGCGGCGCCGATATCGCACCGCGCGTTGCCGGCGCCAACATCCCCGCCGCCGGCGCGATCGCCGCGCTGCACGCACTCGGGCACAAGACCGTCGGTCTCGTCTGGGGCGCTGCGTCGCCCTCGGCGCAGGTGACGCGCGACGCCTACGAACGCATCGTCGGCGACATGCTAGCACGCCTCGTCGCAGCGCTCCCGGTCGACGGCATCTACCTCGATTTGCACGGTGCAATGGTCACCGAGCACTTCGACGACGGCGAGGGCGAATTGCTCGCGCGCGTGCGCCGCATCGCCGGATCGCGCACGCCGATCGTCGCCAGCCTTGACCTGCACGCCAATGTGACGCGCGCGATGATCGAGAACTGCGACGGCCTGGTTGCGTATCGTACCTATCCGCACATCGACATGGCGGCGACCGGCGAGCGCGCGGCGCGGCTGCTCGACCGGACGTTGCGGTTGGGCAGCCCCGCGGCCCGATCGTTCCACCCGCTGGATTTTCTGACCGGGCTGCCTTCGCAGTGCACGCTGATCGAGCCCGCCCGAAGCCTGTACGCATTGCTCGATCGCCTCGAGCGCGAGCACGATGCCGTACTATCGTTTGCGCCCGGCTTCCCGATGGCCGACTTTCCCGAGTGCGGCATGACGGTGTTCGGCTACGGGCCGGACGCCGGCCGCGTGGAGACCGCCGCAATGGCACTGGCGCGTGCGGTGGCCGATGCCGAAGGCGATTTTTCGATGCAGCTTTTCGAGCCCGACGCCGCGGTGCTTCGCGCGATGCAGCGCGGCGAACCGGGCGCGCCGGTCGTGCTTGCCGACACGCAGGACAATCCGGGCGCCGGTGGCAACGGCGACACGACGGGACTCCTCGCGGCGCTGCTTGCGCGCCGCGCGCCCGGCGCGGTGCTGGGACTGTTGATCGATCCGGCCTCCGCCGCCCAGGCGCATGCCGTCGGCATCGGCTTCAAATCGATATTCGCGCTGGGCGAGACGTCCGGCGTGCCCGGTCACAAGCCGCTCGCCGGCGAATTCACGGTGCTGGCGCTGGGCGACGGCCGCTTTACCTGTACCGGTCCGATGTTCCAGGGCTTTCGCATGGACCTGGGGCCGATGGCGCTGCTGGAAAAGGACGGTGTGCGCGTCGTGCTGGCCTCGCGTAAATGCCAGGCCGCCGATCAGGAGATGTTCCGCCACGTCGGGATCGAGCCCAAGCGCGAGCGCATTCTGGCATTGAAAAGCTCGGTGCATTTTCGCGCCGACTTCGAGCCGATCGCCCGGGAAGTTCTGGTCGTCGTCGCGCCCGGCCCCGCCAAGGCCGATCCGACGATGTTCTCCTGGCGGCGGCTGCGCCCCGGACTGCGGCTGAAGCCGCTGGGACCTTCGTTCCGGCCGGCTTGAGCCGCGCCGAAAGACAACGCATGCCGCGCCGCTACGTCATCGCGCTGATCAAGCACGAGACCAACACGTTCTCGCCGTTGCCGACGCCGCTGTCGTCTTTCGGCCACGGCAATGGGCCCGCGTTCGGCGAGGCGGCGCGCGCGCGCTTCACCGGCACCAACACGCCGATGGGCGCCTATCTGGATCTGGCGATGCGCGAAGGCGCCGAGATCGTGACACCGGTCGCGGCCGAGGCGTGGCCGTCGAACAAGACCTCGCGCGCGACGTTCGAGGCGCTGGTGCGCCCGCTCGAGGATGCGGTGCGCGCCGGGTGCGACGCGGCNNCGGCGGCTCCGCGCGATCGCGCCGCAACTGCCGATCGCGGTGACGCTCGACTACCACACCAATCTTTCGGCCGAGCTCGTCGCCAATGCGACGGTGATCACCGGCTACAAGACTTATCCGCACGTCGACATGTACGAGGTCGGCAAGCTGGCCGGAGAAATCCTGCTGCGCGCGCTTAACCGCGAGATCGAACCCGTGATGGCATGGGGCTGGCTGCCGCTGCTGGCCTCGGTCATGCGCCACGCCCCCGAAGATGGCCCGTCGGGCGACATCCTGCGCTATGCCCGCGCGATGGAGACGAGCGGCACGGTGCTCGCGGCGAGCCTGCTGCCATCGTTCCCGCACGCCGACACGCCGTACACCGGCGTGTCGGCGATCGTCGTCGCCGACGGCCGTCGCGGCGGAGCCGCTGCCGCGCGCGAGGTTTGCGACCACATGCTGGCGATCGCCTGGCAGCGGCGCGCCGAGTACGCCTTCGCCGCACCGCCGCTGGCCGAATCGGTCGCCGCCGCGCGTCGGCTGGGCGAAGGCGCGCCAGGCGGACCGGTATTGCTGATCGATCACTGCGACAACTGCGGCTCGGGCGGCGCGCAGGACGTGATGGCGGTTGTCGCCGAAATTCTGTGGCAGCGTCTGGACGATGTCGCGGTCGCGCCGATCCGCGATCCGGTCGCGGTGGCGCAAATGATCGCGGCCGGGAGCGGCAATCCGGTCAGGCTTTCGCTCGGCGGACATACCGATATGCCGGCGATCGGCCGCAAGGGTGAGCCGCTCGAGGTGTCGGGTAAGGTCGGCGCGATCACCGATGGCGCGTTCACGATCACCGGCCCGATGTATACCGGCATCCGCACGTTTCTCGGACGCACCGCCGTGCTAGAAATCGACAACGCAGGCGCGACAATGGAAATCGTGATCACTGAGCGTGCGCACGAGCCGATGGACCTGGGCGTGTTCACCCATTGCGGCATCGACCCGAAGCGCAAGCGCTACATCATGCTCAAATCGCGCATCCACTATCGCGCCGGCTTCAAGCCGATCGCCGCGCACATCGTCGAATGCGCGGGCATCGGCGTCACCAACGCCGACCTGTCGGTGTATCGTTATCGGAAACTTACGCGGCCGATCTTTCCGCTCGACCCCATCTGAAGCCGATCAAGGACAGACCCGCGATGAGCCCCGCCCGCAAGCCCGATTACGATCTCTTGATCGACATCGGCAACACCTTTCTCAAGTGGGGACTGTTTCGCGCCCGTGCCGGCGGCGAAGCCCGGGACAACCGACTCGAATCCGGCCACGTCCTGCTCGAGGAAATCGCGGGGCTCGCCGCGCAGTTCGCCAAGTTCCGAACGCCCGCGCAGATCGTCATCTCCAACGTCGCCGGCACGCGCGTACGCGCCACGATGATCCGGGTGCTGGAGACCTGGCCCGACGCGCCGGCGCCGCGCTGGCTGATTCCGCCGGACGAGCAGTGCGGCGTCGTCAATCGCTACCGCAATCCGGCGCAGCTCGGCAGCGACCGCTGGGCTGCGCTGATCGGGGCGCGACAGATCGTCGGCGCCAAGCCCGCGCTGGTCGTCGTCTGCGGGACCGCGACGACGATCGATTACCTGACCGCCGGCGGAGAATTCAACGGCGGAGTGATCCTGCCGGGCGTCGGACTGATGTTGCGCGCGCTGCACCAGCATACGGCGGCGTTGCCCGACGCCGACGGCGAATACGTCGAAAATCCGCTGCAGACGGTCGACGCCATCGCCAGCGGCTGCCAGCACGCGCAGGCAGGCGCGATCGAGCGCGTCTGGCGCATGCACGAGCCGAAAGCGCCTGGACTCGTCTGCGTGCTCTCGGGCGGCGCGGCGCGCGCGCTGGCGCCGCGATTGACGATACCGTTCGAGCTGCACGACAACCTGGTGCTCGAGGGCCTGTATTGCATCAGCCGCACGCTCGCTTCGGCCTGACCCCGACCGATCATTGCGGCTTGGCTTCTGGACGCCAGCCGGTGAACGCCCGACGGTGCGCCGCGGTCATATTGGCAGGATAATCGACATTCCGTCACCGAAGGGCAAGTCATGAGCGAACAACGAGAGGTCGTCATCCTGAGCGGCGTACGCACGGCGATCGGCGACTACGGCGGCAGTCTGAAGGACCTGCCGCCGACTGAGCTGGCGGCGAAAGTGGTCAAGGAAGCGTTGAGCCGCGCCAGGGTTGATCCGGCCGATGTCGGCCAGTGCGTCTTCGGCAATGTGATCCACACCGAGCCCAGGGACATGTATCTGTCGCGCGTGGCTTGCGTCAACGGCGGGCTGCCGCACGACACCGGTGCGCTGACGCTGAACCGTCTTTGCGGCAGCGGACTGCAGGCGATCGTCAGCGCGTCGCAATACATTCTGCTGGGCGATACCGACGCCGCGGTCGCCGGCGGCGCCGAGAGCATGAGCCGCGCCGCCTACGCCAACCTGACGCAGCGCTGGGGCACACGGATGGGCGACGCCAAGGACATCGACATGATGGTCGGCGCGCTGACCGACCCGTTCGACACGATTCACATGGGCGTCACCGCGGAAAACGTCGCCACCCGCTGCGGTATCACGCGCGAGCAGCAGGACAGCTTCGCCGTCGAGAGCCACAAGCGCGCGGCGGCAGCGATCGCGGCCGGGCATTTCAAGAGCCAGATCCTGCCGATCGAGCTCAAGAGCAAAAAGGGGCCGTCGGTGTTCGACACCGACGAGCATGTGCGCGGCGATTCGACGATCGAGGGCATGGCCAAGCTCCGCGCGGTGTTCGCCAAGGAAAACGGCACCGTCACGGCGGGCAACGCCTCCGGGATCAACGATGCGGCGGCTGCAGTCGTGCTGATGGAAAAATCCACGGCGGCCAAAAAGGGCTTCAAGCCAATGGCGCGGCTGGTCGCCTACGGACACGCCGGCGTCGATCCGAAGATCATGGGCCTGGGTCCGATCAGTGCCGTCAGGCGCGCGCTGGCGAAGGCCGGCGTGACCCTCGACCAGATCGACGTCATCGAATCGAACGAGGCGTTCGCTGCGCAGGCGCTGGGTGTGAGCAAGGAGCTCGGCATGGACGCGGCGAAGGTCAATCCGAACGGCGGCGCGATCGCGCTCGGTCACCCGATCGGCGCAACCGGTTGCATCCTGACGATCAAGGCGATGTACGAATTGCAGCGCACCGGTGGGCGCTACGCGCTGATCACAATGTGCATCGGCGGCGGCCAGGGGATCGCCGCCGTCATCGAGCGCGTGTAGCACGCGGTTCAGGCTTCCTCGAAGCCGATTTCCTTCAGGAAGGTGTTGCGCTCCTGGTCGCCCAGATGACCGGCAACCAGACGCACGAATTCCTGGCGGCTGGTGGCCTTTTGCGCTGCGCGGCTGGTGACGACCTTCGCGATCGGCCCTAAGTAGACCGCGAGCTGGTTGCTCGTCTGGTCGACGAAGCTCTGCTCGAGCGCCGCCTGCCTTAGCAGCGACCGCGTGTTGGTCCCGGTCGAGCTGCCGGGGGGGGTCGCATCGGGCGTCATCGCGACACGTATGCCGGCGCTGAATTTTTCGCGGGTCGTCGGATCGCTGATGTTTTCGGCCAGCAAGGCGTAAAGCTTCCCCAGGTCCGCCGTCTGCGTGGCCGCCTTGCGCGTCATCACCTTGGCCATCGGCCCGACGTAGTGCGCGAGCTGGCGCTCGACGGTGCGCAGCAGCGTGTCCTCCCAGACCGGCGGCGCGGCGATCGACGGCTGCATCGCCGCGATGGCCGTGTTGATCTGGGTTGCCGCCGTCTCGTCGGGGTTTTGCTGCGCGGGCGCATTCAGCGCTTCGCGCAACGCACGGCTGAACGCGCGCGCGTTCTGGAACCGGGCATCGGGGCTCTTCTCCAGCGCCACGGCGAGCACCGCATCGATCGTCGCCGACAGCGTCAGGCGCGAGACGGTCGACGCCGGACGCGGGTTTTCGTGACAGATCTTGTAGGCGATCGTCTCGGTCGCGCCGGCGAACGGCTTTTCGCCGGCGAGCAACTCATAGAGCACGACCGCGGCGCTGAACAGGTCGGAGCGCTTATCGACCGGCTGGCCCTGGCATTGCTCGGGCGACATGTACGACGGCGTTCCCATCACCATGCCCAGCGTCGTCAGGTTCGACGTGTCGATGCGCGCAATGCCGAAATCGGCGACCTTCAACGTGCCGTCGGCGGTCAGGATCAGGTTCGCCGGCTTGATGTCGCGGTGGATGACGCCGCGCTCATGAGCGAAGTCGAGCGCACGCAGCAGCTGCGTCATGATCGAGGCCACGTGCGGCAGATCGAAGCTCGCCTTGCGCGCCAGGTACTCGCGCAGGCCGGTGCCTTCAACGTACTCCATGACGATGAAGGCGTTGGCCTCGTCCTCGCCATATTCGTAGACGCTGACGATGTTCGGATGCAGCAACCGGCCGGCTGCCTTGGCCTCGTTTTTGAACCGCGCCATCGACTGCTCGATCATGTCCTGGTCGACGCGGTCCTTGCGCACGGTCTTGATCGCGACCACGCGTTCGATGCCTGGATCGAATGCCTTGTAGACGACCCCCATCGCGCCCTTGCCGAGCACGCTCTGGATCGTGTATTTGCCGATACGGGTAGGTTCGGTCACGTTTCGCTCGATTGGTCTTTCGCCGCCGCGTCTGTCAGCCGTGCGCATCCAGCATCTTGATCGCCTGCACCATACTGGTCTTCATCCGCCCAAGGGCTTCGGTCAGCACGCCGATCTCGTCCTTGCTCTGTGTCTGGAACTCGCCGGCCTCGAGATTGCCGAGGCTGACTTCGTCCGCCAGCTTGGACAATCGCTTGACGCGGCGGATGACGAACCAGTAGAGCATGACATTCAGCATGCCTATCGTAAACGCGAATACGACAAGCAATGAGAGCAGAAAAATCCTGAACGTGTAGTTCGCGCGCTGCACCGGCACCGAGGTCGGCACCGAAACGATGTTCGCTCCGACGATCTCGTTGACCTTCCAGCCGAAGCCGTTGGTCGATCCATAGGTCTCGACCATCGTCCGGGGCGCCGCGTCGGGCGTGCTGTGGCAGATCAGGCACGCGGGATCCTTGATCTGGATCGGCCGGGCGAGGTAGAGCGAGCGCCCGGTCTGCGTAGCCCGCTCGCCGATCACCTCGGTCTTGGCCGCGGACTGGCGGAACTGGTTGATGATATCGATTTCCCAGTCCACCGCGTGATTGCGCGGATTGGTCGGATTCAAGGTCGCCGCCTTGAACGTGTAGTCCGGATAATTCTTGCGCAGCTCGTTGAACTGCTCCGTTGCGGCAAACGCCGGCACCGATTGCGGGATGAATTTGTATTTGAGCTGCGTTTCGAGCAGGGGCCTGACCTGCGCGTTGGTGTAATCGCCCGACGCATTTGCCGACTCCATCATCACGCGGGCGTTCTGCAATACTTCATCGCGGGCGTTGGCGTGGAGCACCGTATACGAGACGACCGCCGCCACAATAAAGGCGACGGCCGCGACGCCGGCCAATGCCAGGTTGAATTTCCAGATCAGCTTCACGAGTGTCCTGTCTGTCTTATTTGCTCGATTTTTCCCAGGGCCAGTGGAAAGTCCGCTCCGGCTCCGCCTTGGCCGGCGGCGCCGGCGCCGGCGGCGGGACCTCGGCCTTCGGCGGCGGCGCCGCAGCACTCCATTCGGGCGGCGCTTTGCCGCTGGTCGCCATCGCGTCGCGGAAGGCCGGGTCGTCGAGCCTCGCCTGGAAGCGCTTGAGGAAACTGGCGCGATAAGGGCCGGCCAGCCACGGTTGCGCCTCGGCGAAAGTCGCCTCGTGATCCGCGACCGGATCGACGTGCACCGAAGCAAACCGGGCGGCGCGCAAAGGCAACGGATCCATGAAATCCCGCGGCAGCGCCGCGACAAACGTCGCCGGGGGACGGCGCTCGGTCTCCAAGGGCTTGCCGGCGGTGCGGCTGGCGAATCCCCCCCCCTTGACCTCGCCGCCCGTAAGCTCGATCTTGCCGACGTCCGACAGGCGGGCAATCCCGGTCTCGACAAAGGCCTCGAATCCGTCGCCCGCGTGGACGACCACGGCGGCCTCGGAAGCCGTTATCGTGCCCAGGCCGGTACGTATGCGCACCCGCGGGCCCGGAGGCTTGGTCACGAATTTGAGCCAGCCGCGGGGGAGCTGGAGCTCGGCCGACCCGGGCTGCTTGGCGTCGCGCGCCGAGGCGGCGACGATGTAGAGGGCGCCGGGCCCGATGGCGCCGACGGCGCCGCCATCGGTGAATTCGAGCTGCAGCTGCCCCGAGGGCGGCAGGTCGATGACGTCGCCATCACGCAGCCGGACGCCCTCCTTCAGGTTGAACCAGGTGGTGCCGCGCAGAAGCTTGGGCTGGCCGAACAGCAGCGTGACGGTACTGGTCTCCGCGCCGAAACAGGGCATGGCAATCAGGAACAAACAGCAGGCTAGCCAGATCAACGATCGTTTCATTACGGGGTCCGTCAGGCCGATGGGCGAAGCGGTGGCGACGTACGGGGCATACTAGGCCGGCACCCCCGTCAAGTCAACGTGAATACTCACCCGAAGGCCGGTCACGAAGGCCGCCGCCGATGTCTTGCCTTATACTTGCGCCGATCTGCCCGGCAATCGCCGCATGACCACCTCAACGCGCAACCTCGCCGTCCTGTTCGCCGACGTTTCCGGCAGCACCAAGCTGTACGAAATGCTCGGCAATGCCGACGCGCAGCAGACGATCGACCGCTGCCTGGCGATCGTCAAGCGCGTGTGCAGCGACACCGGCGGGCAAGTCATCAAGACCATCGGCGACGAGGTGCTGGCGACGTTTCCGACCTCGGACGCGGCGGCGCAGGCGGCGATCGAGATCCAGATGCGCGTGTCGTCGCAGCGAACCAGCCAGGGCACCGCGCTGTCGATGCATATCGGCTTCCACGCCGGCCCGACGATCGAGGATGCCGGCGACGTCTTCGGCGACGCGGTCAACGTCGCGGCACGCATGACGTCGTTCGCCGCCGGCGGCCAGATCTTCACGACCGCGCAGACCGTGGCCGAGCTCTCGCCGGTGCTGCGCGGCCGCACCCGCGACCACGCCGCGCAAACCCTGAAGGGCAAGGAGCGCGACGTCGGCCTGTTCGAGATCCTGTGGCAAGACTCGGAAGACGAGCTGACGGCGATGTCGCCGCGTCTCGCGCTGGCGCCGGCGATGGTGAAGCTGGTGCACGGCCTGCGCAAGATCGAGCTGGGCGAGGCGCACTCGGTGCTGACGCTCGGTCGCGACCTGCAAAGCGACGTCGTCATCGCCGACCGCAAGGCGTCGCGCATGCACGCGCGCATCGAGCGCCGGCGCGACAAGTTCGTATTCATCGACCACAGCTCGAACGGCTCCTGGATAACGATCGAAGGCGAGCCCGAGATCATGATCCGCCGCGAGGAGCTGATGTTGCGCGGCCGCGGGAGGGTCAGCTTCGGGCATGCCTATACCGACGATCCTGCCGAATTTCTCGCTTTCTCCTGTCTTGCTTGACCCGCTTGGTGTCGCCGCGGCGCTCCGCCCGTAATCCGCGCGGAAGACCGCAGTGACCTGGTCGATCGTCGCGCGCGACGCGGATGGGACGCTCGGCGTTGCCGTGGCCAGCCGCTTTTTTTCCGTCGGTGCGCTGTGTCCTCATGGGCGAAGCGGCGTCGGCGCGCTGTCGACGCAGGCGCTGGTCAATCCGGGCTATGGCCCGCGCGGTCTCGACCTGCTCGAGCAAGGCCGTGCCGCCGCCGATGCCGTCTCGCTGCTGGTCGCCGGCGACGAAGGCCGCGAGCATCGGCAGGTGCACCTCGTCGACCGCGGCGGCCGAAGCGCGGCCCATACGGGCGCCCTGTGCATCGACTGGTGCGGCCATCGGGTGCAGGACGGGTTTTCGGTCGCGGGCAACATGCTGGCCGGGCCGGCCGTGCTCGACGACACCGCGCTCGCCTACCGGGCGCACGCGGAAGCTCCTTTCGCCGAGCGGCTGCTGGCCGCGATGGCGGCCGGCGAAGCGGCAGGCGGCGACAAGCGGGGCAAGCAGGCCGCGGCGCTCTTGATCTACACGACCGAAACCTACCCGTTCCTGGATCTGCGGGTCGACGACCATCCCGACCCGATCGCCGAATTGAAGCGTTTGTACGAGGTGAGCCTCGAGCGTTACCAGCCGTTCGTCGCCTGCCTGCCCAGCGCGGCACGGCCGGCCGGCATCACCGATCGCGCCCAGATCGAAGCCGAAGTCCAGCGCTTCCAGGCGGCCCGCCGGCAGCGATGACCCCGCTCCTCGAAGTGCGCGATTTGCGCACGCTGTTCGCCGTCGAAGGTGGCGGCGAATTCGCGGCGGTCGACGGCATCAGCTTTGCGCTGCAGGCCGGAAGGACGCTGGGCATCGTCGGCGAATCCGGCTGCGGCAAAAGCGTCACCGCGCTGTCGATCATGGGCCTGGTCGCGAAACCACCGGGGCGGATCGGCGGCGGCAGCATACTGTTCGACGGGGTCGACCTCCTGCGCTTGTCCGCTGCGGCGATGCGCGAGCTCCGCGGCGACCGGATCTCGATGATCTTCCAGGAGCCGATGACTTCGCTCAACCCGGCGTTCACCATCGGCGATCAGATCGTCGAGGGCATCGTCCGCCACTGGCCCGAAAGCTCGGCGAAGGCCAAGGCGCTGGCGCTGGAAATGCTGCGCCGGGTGCACATGCCGTCGCCGGAGGAACGCTTCGACGACTACCCGCACCGGCTGTCCGGCGGCATGCGCCAGCGCGTGATGATTGCGATGGCGCTGGCCTGCAGGCCGGCGCTGTTGATCGCCGACGAGCCGACGACTGCGCTCGACGTGACCGTCCAGGCGCAGATCCTCGACCTGATGCGCCAGCTCCGCGAGGAGACCGGCACGGCGATCATCCTGATCACGCACGACCTGGGCGTCGTCGCCGAGCTCGCCGACGACGTCGTCGTCATGTACGCCGGGCGCATCGTCGAAAGTGCAAGCGTCGCGGCCTTGTTCGCCGAGCCTCAGCACCCGTATACGGTCGGGTTGCTCGGGTCGATCCCGCGGCTGGACCTCGAGCAGACGCGGCTGGCGGCGATCGAAGGGCAGGTGCCGAATCCGATGGCGCCGGTCGAGGGCTGCCGCTTCCATCCGCGCTGTCCGTTCGCGTTCGAGCGCTGCCGCCGCGAGGACCCGCCGCTGCTGGACCTGGGCGACGGTCACCGGTCGGCGTGCTGGCGGGCACCGCTCGACCCCGACGTTCTGGTGCCGGCGTGACAAGCGCGGCGGCTCCGGGTGCTCCGCTGCTGCTGCAGGTCGCAGGGCTGGTCAAGCATTTCCCGCTGCGCCGCGGCTTCCTGCAGCGCGATGCGCGCGTCGTGCGCGCCGTCGACGGCATCGATTTCGAGCTCTCGGCCGGCGAAACGCTGGCGCTGGTCGGCGAATCGGGTTGCGGCAAGTCGACGACCGGCCGCCTTTTGCTGCGGCTCCTCGAGCCGACGGCCGGCAGCGTGCGCTTCGACGGCATCGATCTGTTTACGCTCGACCCGGCGGCGATGCGCCGGGAGCGGCGCGCACTGCAGATCATCTTCCAGGACCCGTACGCGTCGCTCAACCCGCGCATGACGATCGGCCAGACCGTCGGCGAACCGCTGGCGCTGTACGATCTCGCGCCCGGACGGCGGCGCAACCGCGTCGCCGAGCTGCTCGGGCTGGTCGGCCTGGCGCCGCAGCATGCCGAGCGCTATCCGCACGAGTTTTCAGGCGGGCAGCGGCAGCGGATCGGCATCGCGCGGGCGCTGGCCGTCGAGCCGCGGCTGATCGTCTGCGACGAGCCGGTGTCGGCGCTCGATGTATCGATTCAGGCCCAGGTGATCAACCTCCTGATGGACCTGCAGCATCGCCTCGGCCTCTCCTACGTGTTCATCGCCCACGATCTGGCGGTGGTCAAGCACATCGCCGCGCGCGTGGCCGTCATGTACCTGGGCCGCATCGTCGAGTACGCTCCGGTGCGCGAGTTGTTCGCGCGGCCGCGCCACCCGTACACGCAGGCGCTGCTCTCGGCTATTCCGGTTCCCGAGCCCGGCGCGCGTGGGCAACGGACGATACTGCAGGGCGACGTTCCCAGCCCGATCGATCCACCGTCGGGTTGCCGCTTTCGTACTCGCTGTCCGTACGCCCAGCCGCGCTGCGCCGCCGAAACGCCGCCGCTCGCCGTCGAAGGCGCTCATGCGGTCGCATGCCACTTCTGGCGCGACATCGCACCCTCGCTCGAGCCGGAAACGGCGCGGACTCCGACGGCGGCGGCCGTACGGCTGGCGCGGTTACAACAGGCCTTTCGCAGTCGCGATTAACGATTGACCGAAGAGGCAGGATTGGCGATAAGATCGTAACGCCGGATCAATCCGGAAATCCGAAGAACAGCGACGGGAGCTAAGCGATGAATACGAAATCATGGACCCTCCGGCTGGGCCTGGTCCTGCTGGCGGCGATCGCGGCGGCCGGCGCGGCAGCCCAAACCTTGCGGTTTGGCCTCGCCGAAGATCCGGACGTGCTCGATCCAACGCTGGCCCGCACCTTTGTCGGCCGCATCGTATTCGCCTCGCTGTGCGACAAGCTGTTCGATGTCGACGAAAAACTCGACATCGTGCCGCAGCTTGCGACCAGTTACGAATGGTCAGCCGACCACAAGGCGCTGACGATCAAGCTGCGCAAGGGCGTGACCTTCCACGACGGCGAGAAATTCAATGCCGCGGCAGTCAAGTACAACATCGAGCGGCACAAGACGATGCCCGGCTCGAACCGCCGCGGCGAACTCGCGCCGGTGAGCGGCGTCGATGTTGTCGATGACTCCACCGTGCGGCTCAACCTGTCCGCGCCGTTCGCGCCGCTGCTCGCCGCGCTGGCCGACCGCGCCGGCATGATGGTGTCGCCGAAGGCCGCGCAGGCGGAGGGCGACAAGTTCGGCAGCAAGCCGGTGTGCTCGGGGCCGTTCCGCTTTGTCGAGCGCGTCGCGCAGGACCGCATCGTCGTCGAACGCTACCCCAACTACTGGAACAAAGGAGAGATCCACTTCGACCGGATTGTCTACGTGCCCATCCCCGATGCGACGGTGCGCCTGGCCAACCTTCGCTCGGGCCAGCTCGACTTCATCGAGCGCATGCAGGCATCCGACGTGCCGCAGGTCAACACCGACAGCCGTTTCAAGGTAGCCAAGATTACCGAGATCGGCTACCAGGGCATCACGATCAACGTCGGAAAAAGCGATCTCGCGCAAAAGAACCCGCTCGGACGCGACGCGAAGGTGCGCGAAGCCTTCGAGCTCGCGCTCGACCGCGACGGTATCGTCCAGGTGGCGATGGACGGCGAAGCCGACGTCGGCAACCAATGGGTTGCACCAAGCAATGCCTATTACGCGAAGAACATGCCGATCCCGAAGCGCGATGTCGCGCGCGCCAAGGAGCTGCTACGGGAGGCGGGGGTTCCCAATCCAAGCATCACGCTGATCACGCCGACGACCTCGGATGCGCAGAAGATGGGGCAGGTGATACAGGCGATGGTCAAGGAGGCCGGATTCGAGGTCAAGCTCCAGGCGACCGAATTCGCCACTTCGCTCGACATGGCCGACAAAGGCCAGTTCGAGGCCTACATTCTGGCGTGGAGCGGTCGCGCCGATCCCGACGGCAATCTGTTCAGCTTCGACGGCTGTAAGCAGCCGCTCAATTACGCCGGCTATTGCAAGCCCGAGGTCGACGAGCTGTTGAACCGTTCGCGCACGACGCTGGATCCGGCCGACCGCAAGAAGATTTTCGGAGACATCGCCGCGATCGTGCTCAAGGATCGTCCGATCATCTACCTGTTCCACCGCCATTGGTTGTGGGCGCACACGGCGAAATTGAGCGGCTTCCGCATGATCCCGGACGGGCTGGTGCGGGTGCAGGGACTGCGGATGAGCGGATCCTGATCCAGCGACGTGCTCAACTACCTCGTCCAGCGCCTGGCGACGCTGGTCCCGACACTGTTCTTCGTGTCGATCCTGATCTTCGGCCTGCAGCAGCTGCTGCCGGGCGACCCGGCGCTGATCCTCGCCGGCGAAGACCAGGATCCGACCGTGATCGCGCATCTGCACGAGAAGCTCCACCTCGATAAGCCGCTGCCGATCCGCTATCTGTACTGGGCCGGCGGCGTATTGAGGGGTGATCTGGGCGAGTCGGTGCGCATCCAGAAACCGGTGCGCGAGCTGATCTTCGAAAAGCTTCCGGTCACGCTCGAGCTCGCCGCTCTCGCCATCATCATCGCCCTGTCGATCGGGATCACCGCCGGCATCGTCGCCGCGGTGGCCCGGGACACGGTGTGGGATTACGCGGCCAATATCTTTGCGCTGTGGGGCCTGTCGACGCCGAACTTCTGGCTGGGCATCATGCTGATCCTCTTCTTCTCGGTCACGCTGGGCTGGCTTCCGGCGTCCGGCTACGTCAGCCCGTTCGAGGACCTGAAGGCCAACCTGGCGTCGATGA
This sequence comes from Betaproteobacteria bacterium, assembly GCA_003153475.1. Lineage (GTDB taxonomy): Bacteria > Pseudomonadota > Gammaproteobacteria > Burkholderiales > Casimicrobiaceae > PALSA-1003. The sequence continues at coordinate 19,645 of PLYT01000022.1, forward strand.
TCATGCCGGCGTTCGTGCTGGGCAACGCGATCGCGGCGGTGCTGATGCGTCACACGCGAAGCGCGATGCTGCAGGTGCTCAATTCCGATTACGTGCGCACGGCACGCGCCAAGGGGCTCGACGAAAGAGTAGTTGTACTCAAGCACGCGCTGCGCAATGCGCTGATTCCGGTCATCACGTTGGGCGCGCTGGAATTCGGCACGCTGCTCTCAGGAGCGGTACTGACCGAACAGGTGTTCACGATACCCGGCTTCGGCAAGCTGATCGTCGACGCGGTATTCAATCGCGACTACGCGGTCGTGCAGGGAGTCGTGCTGTTCACGGCGACGGCGTACATCCTGCTCAACCTTCTTGCCGATCTGGCCTATTTCGCGGTCAACCCGCGCTTGCGCGGCTAGCACCGGTCATGCAAGCAACGCGACAATGGCTACGATAGCCGCCGACCTTCCAATCTACCGCGAGCTGACGCCGGGGCAGCGCGTGCTGCGGCGCTTCATGCGCCGCCGCGGCGCGCTGGTCGGGCTGGCCGTCGTCGTGTTTTTCGTCCTGCTGGCGCTGTTCGCGCCGTGGATCGCGCCGCACGATCCGCTGCAGGCGACCTGGAGCGCGGTGCGCAAGGCGCCGAGCGCGATGTACGTTTTCGGAACCGACGAGATCGGTCGCGACGTCGCATCGCGGGTCATCTGGGGCGCGCGCGCATCGCTGCTGGCGGGTCTCGTGTCGGTGAGCATCGCGCTGGCCCTCGGCGTGCCGATCGGGCTCCTTGCCGGTTACGCCGGCGGCTGGACCGACGCCCTGATCTCGCGCATCACCGATGCGATGCTCGCCTGTCCGTTCCTGATCCTCGCGATCGCGTTGGCCGCGTTTCTCGGACCGAGCCTCACGAACGCGATGATCGCGATCGGCATTTCCGCGACGCCGGTGTTCATCCGGCTGACCCGCGCCCAGGTGCTCTCGGTCAAGGTCGAGGACTACGTCGAGGCGGCGCGCGCGATCGGCAACTCGCATCTGCGCATCGCGCTGCGCCACATCCTGCCCAATGTCGTTGCGCCGCTGATTGTGCAGTCGACGTTGGCGATCGCCGCCGCCGTCATCGCCGAGGCGAGCCTGTCGTTCCTGGGCCTGGGCCAGCAACCGCCGGCGCCGTCGTGGGGCAGCATGCTCAACACCGCGAAGAACTACATCGACAACGCGCCATGGATGGCGATCTGGCCGGGCCTGTCGATCTTCCTTCTGGTGCTGTCGTTCAACCTGCTGGGCGACGGACTGCGCGACGCGCTCGATCCNNGACGGACTGCGCGACGCGCTCGACCCGCGGCACAAGTAAAGCGGGCTTCGGATGTCGGCAACGCCGGCCACCTGCGCTATGATCGAAAGACCGATCCAATGGAGACGACGATGAAGCTCAAAGGGTCCTGTCACTGCGGCGCCGTCACGTTCAGCGTCGACACGCATACGCCGCAGCCGTACATGCGCTGCTATTGCTCGATCTGCCGCAAGACTGCCGGCGGCGGCGGCTATGCGATCAACATCATGGGCGACACCAAGACGCTGAAGGTGCGCGGCGCGAAGAACATCGCTGTCTACCGCGCCCGCTTCAAGGAGTCCGGCGCCAAAAAGCCGACGCTGTCGAAGGCGCGCCGCCACTTCTGCGCCAAATGCGCGAGTGCACTGTGGGTCTGGGACCCGCGCTGGGCGGAATGGGTCTATCCGTTCGCGTCGGCGATCGATACGCCGCTGCCCAAGCCGCCCGAGGACGTATCGATCATGCTCGACTTCGCGGCGCCCTGGTCGGACGTGCCGAAAGGAAAGGGCCACAAGCACTTTCGCGAGTACCCGAACGAGTCGATCGCCGACTGGCACAAGAAGCGCGGGCTCGAGGTCCGCTAGACAACCGTGGTGTGGCCACCGGCAGGTGGCTCCTGATGGCTGCCGACGGTTGCCAACTAAGCGCGCGCCGGGTCGTTCTTGGGCAGCACATCGCACGCCCAGTCGCTTTTTTTCCAGTTCGGTACCGGCGTGGCCTTGGCCGTCGTCGGCACATAGCTCGAGCGCTCGACCAGGCGGTACTGGTGAATATAGCGCGGGCAATTGGGAAACACGCGTGTCATCGCGACCCGCACGATGAACTGCGCCTCGGGATATTCGGCGAGCAGCGGATCGCCTTCGGAAATGCTCGCCTCGCCCGACAGCCGCAGCCGCCGGGGATGCTCGAAGTCGATGAACAGCACGCCAACCTTGCGGCTTTGCGCGATGTTGCCCATCGACAGAAACATCCCGTTACCGTCGTAATTGGGAAACGCCAGCGTCCGCGCATCGACGACGCGGACGAATCCTGGCGCGCCGCCCTTGTACGAGCAGCTCGGCTGCCCATCCTGGTCGACGGTCGCCAGGAAGAACATGTCGGCGGCCTCGATGAACGCCCGGTCGGCGTCGGCGACGCAATCCGCCACCAGGCGCTGTTCGATCCGGTCGGCCAGTCGGCGCGTATCGAACCGGTCCTGCAGCGACCGGCTCGCCTGCGGATAGAAATCGCTCATCGGTACCTTCAGGCGTCAGGTTTTCGGGGCCGGGTGAATGTTGTCCACCCAATGCACTTGCTCCGGATTCGGCTCGACCGCCGGAATGTCGAGATTGACGACCACCGGAACCTGGCCGCTCCTCACCAGCACGCATGACAGCGGCACGTCGTCGCTGGCGTTGATTTCCTGGTGCGGCGCGTAGGGCGGAATATAGATGAAGTCGCCCGGCCCCGCCTCGGCCGTGAACTCGAGCCGGTCGCCCCATTTCATGCGGGCGTTGCCGCTGACGACATAGATGACGCTTTCAACCGGGCCGTGATGATGCGCCCCGGTCTTGGCTCTCGGATGGATGACGACGGTGCCTGCCCAGAGCTTTTCCGCTCCGGCACGCGCGTTCGTGATCGCGGCGGCGCGATTCATCCCCGGCGTCTGCGGGGTGTTGACGTCGAGCTCGTCGCCGTGCACGACTCGAACGCCGTGCAGGCGCCATTTGGATTCGCCCTGCGCATACATCGGGAACCTCCGTGACTGCCTGTGCGCGACCATTATGGGCGGCAGCAAGCGCAATGGAAAGCGGCGTCCCTCGACAATCGTTTGCCGGCGCCATCGCGCTTGCTACAATCCCGGTCCCCAACCGAGGAGGACGACCATGGCCCTATCGATGTACCAGGCAAGCGTGCCCGTATTCGCCAGGATGCTCACCAACCTGAAAGGCGTCCTGCAAAAGGCCGCCGCGCACGCGCAGGCGCGCAAGATCGACGAGACCGTGCTGATCAATGCGCGGCTTTATCCCGACATGTTGCCGCTTTCCCGGCAGATACAGATCGCGAGCGACTTCGCCCGCGGCACCGCCGCGAGGCTCGCCGGTGGGGAGCCTCCGTCAGTCGAAGACAACGAAAAGACATTCGCCGAGCTCGTGGCTCGCATTGATCGCACGCTCGATTATCTGCGGACCAAAAAAGCCGCGGAGATCGACGGCTCCGAAAGTCGCGAGATCGTGCGTCCGGTCCGCGGCGAACCGCACACGTTCAGCGGAGTCAACTATCTGCTGCAGTATGCGCTGCCGAATTTCTTTTTTCACACGACGACGGCCTACGCGATCCTGCGTCACAACGGCATCGAAATCGGCAAGAGCGACTATCTCGGCAAGATGGACTGATCCCGGCGCTATCCCCCGGCGGCGCTCGCCGCCGGCCACCGATAGTCCTTCAGTTGCTGGCGTAACGTGAGCTTCGACAGTTTGCCTGTGGCGGTGTGCGGCAAGCTGTCGACGAACACGACGTCGTCCGGCAGCCACCATTTGGCGAGCTTCCCGCGCAGGAAATCGAGCATCTGGTCGCGGCTCAACGCCTCGCCCTCCTTGCGCACGATCACCAGCAACGGCCGTTCGTCCCATTTCGGATGCGCGACACCGATCACCGCGGCCTCCGCCACGCCCGGATGCGCGATCGCAATGTTTTCGACGCCGATCGAGCTGATCCACTCGCCGCCCGATTTGATGACGTCCTTCGAGCGGTCGGTGATCTGCACGAAGCCGTCGGCGTCGAGCGTCGCGACGTCGCCAGTCGGAAACCAGCCGTCGCGCAGCACGTCGCCGCCATCGCCTTTGAAGTACCCGGCGGCGACCCACGGACCGCGCACCATCAGATCGCCGAAAGCGACGCCGTCGCGCGGCAGCTCTCTGCCTTCGCTGTCGACGATCTTCAAATCGACTCCGAATCCCGGTCGGCCCTGCTTGGTGCGAAGCTGACGGAGCTTGTCCGCGGGGAGCGACAGATGCTTGGCCTTGGGCTGGTTCGTCGTCGAAACGGGGCTGGTCTCGGTCATGCCCCAGGCGTGGATCACCTCGATGCCGAGTGCCGCAAACTTGTCGATCATCGCCGGCGGGCAGGCCGACCCGCCGATGACGACGCGCTTGAGGGTGCTCGGTGCGACTTTCTGCGTTTCCAGAAATTGCAGCAACCCCAGCCAGACGGTGGGAACACCGCTGGTAAACGTCACCGCTTCCGCTTCGAATAGCTGATAAAGGTTCGCACCGTCGAGCTGCGCGCCGGGGAGCACGAGCTTGGCTCCGACCATGCACGCCGCGTACGGCAGTCCCCATGAAAAGACGTGGAACATCGGCGTGACCGGAAGCACCACGTCGCGCGACGAAACGGCGAGACTGTCGGCCAGGCTGATGCCGAACGTGTGCAGCAGGGTGGAGCGATGCGCGAACAGCACGCCCTTCGGATTGCCGGTCGTGCCCGACGTGTAGCAAAGGGACGCCGCGGTGTTCTCGTCGAATTGCGGCCACGTATAGTTGTCGGTTTGCGCGGCGACCAACTCCTCGTAGCACGAGAGCGGCAGCCCGGAATCCGGCATGCGCTCGCGGTCGCACAGCGCAACCCACGCCCTGACGCCCCGGCAGCGCGGCGCGATCTTTTCCACCAACGGCGCGAACGGGAGATCGAAGAACACGATCTCATCCTCGGCGTGGTTGACGATGTACTCGATCTGCTCCTGGAACAGCCGCGGATTGACCGTGTTGATCACGGCGCCGATGCCGGACACGGCGAAGTACAGTTCCAGATGCCGGTGTGTGTTCCACGCCAGCGTCCCGACGCGCGACGACGGCCGCACGCCGAGGGCGAGCAGCGCCTTGGCAAGCTGGCGCGAGCGGTGGTGGGCATCGCGCCAGGTGTAGCGGTGAATTTCGTCCGCGGCCGGACGCGAGACGATCTCGACGTCGCCGTGGTAACGGTCGGCGTGGCGGATCAGTGCCGAAATCAACAGCGGCATCTGCATCATGTTGCCGTTCATCGGAAACCTCTTTTTTCGAAGGCGCCGTTGGCGCGGGCGGGCGCCGTCCGGCTCCGCCAACGCGTCGCGTACTCTATCAAAACAAAGGAGCCGCATCCTCCGGCGGGAAACCGGCGCGGCTGCGGTGCGATAATGGCACGACTTCAAAGGACGGCGGGGGCGAGAGCATGCTGCTCGATACGCTGGTCAGCGTCTGTGCGATTGCGGGATTGCTCTTCCTGCTGCTGGCGATCAAACGCCTGCGACATCGCCGCTTCCGCGCCTGCGCGGTCCACGGAACCTCATCGCTGGTACTGTTCCTGGCGGCGGTCGCGATCGGCCTCCTGGGCGCCAATCTGCTGACCTACCGCCGGCTGACGCATGAACAGCCGGCGCTCGAGGCGCAATTCAAGGGCGCGGGCGACGAGCGCTACAAGGCGCTGCTCACCTACCCGTCGGGCGAGACGCAGGAGCTCGCCCTGTCCGGTGACGAATGGCAAGTCGACGCGCGCGTGCTCAAGTGGCGGCCATTCGCCAATCTTCTCGGTTTCGACACCGCCTACCGGCTCGAGCGCATCAGCGGGCGCTACACCGACATCTCGCACGAGCGCGACCGCGAGCGCACCGTCTATGCACTGAATCCACCCGATCGCGTCGACGTATGGACGCTGTTGCGCGCCGGGCGGCGCTACGTGCCCTGGGCCGACGCGCTGTACGGCAGCGCGGTCTACGTCCCGATGAGCGACGGTGCGCGCTACGAGGTCGTCGTCTCGCAAAGCGGGCTGGTCGCTCGGCCGCTGAACGAGGCGGCGCGGCAGGCCGTCGGCGCCTGGAAGTAGCGCGCCCGAACCGAGCGCCTCTAGCCCCGCTGCGCGAGGCGATGCGGCAACTGCAGCACGCCGTCGGGCGCCGTGGCAGCCGCGGCCGCACCCGCCGCCATCGCATCGATCAGCCTCGCCACCGTGCCTTCCTGCGGCAGCGACACGCCGAAGTGTAACAGCGCGTCGCCGCGATAGATGGCGAGCGTGGGAAAATTCTCGACGTCGATGTCGCCGCAAAGCTCGCTATCGTCCTCGATGTCGAGCCAGATGAAGCGCATATCGGGGCGCGCAGCGGCGATGCGGTCGAACGCGACGCGAAACTCGGTGCAGGTGTCGCACCAGGCGGCGCAAAGGCAGACGACCATCATGGCAGGCGTGCGGAATTGACGGCGCGTATCGCGCATGTGCAGCATACTACGCGGCGTCTGTCGATGAAGGCTTGAGTTGCCTCGCGTGCCCGGCCGCGCTGCAACGGTCCCTCGCCCATGCTGCGATTGCTGTCCGATGCGCTTGTTCGCCACGCCTTTCACCGATCTCTTCGCCGGCCTGCAGCGGCTCACCGGCGGCGTCGGTGCGCTCGCGCTGCCGCTACTGCTGGTGGCGTGCGCCGCCGGCTGGTGGATCTATGTCCCGCTGCACGAGCTAATGCACGCCTGGGGAGCGCAACTCGGCGGCGCGACGGTGACCCGGCTCGACATCGATCCGATCTACGGCGCGCGGCTTTTGCAGCGCATTTTTCCCTACGTCCATGTCGGCTCGGCCTATGCCGGTCAGCTCACCGGCTTCGACACGCATGGCAGCGATCTCGCGTATGGGCTGACGGTCTTTTTTCCGTTCGTGCTGAGCATCGCGATCGGCGTTCCGCTGCTGGTTCGCGCCACACGGGTGCCAGCATCCAGTATCGCGTCAATGGCGTTGTTCGGCTTCGTGCTGCCCATGGCGTGGGCGCCGATACTTTCGATCGGCGGGGACTTCTACGAGCTCGGCGCGATCGCCGTCTCGCGCGCTGCGGCGATGTTGGGCGTCGAAGGCCGGGACTGGCGCGGCGACGACGTCGTCGCGATCATTGGACGCACGCTCGGCGGCGGTGCCTTCTCCTGGCCCGATCTGGCCGGCATCGCGGCATCGCTGCTGCTGGGTATCGTCTTGGCGTTTGCCACTTACGCCGTCGGCAGAGCCGTCGCCTCGATCCTCGCACGCAGCACGCGGCCACACGCGCCTTAACGAGCGCCGGGCGAGCTCGCGGACTACACGGCGCGCTGCGCCACCGGCGCGCTGCTGCGCCGCGCGACGTCCGCTGCCTGATCGTCGCCGATCCTGCCGACCGCGAAGTAAGTCGCTTCGGGATGGGCGAAATAAAAGCCCGACACCGATGCGGCCGGCAGCATCGCGTAGTTTTCGGTCACCGACATGCCGATCTCGCCTGCGCGCAGCAAGTCGAACAGCGGCGCCTTGACCGCGTGATCGGGACACGCCGGGTAACCGGGGGCCGGTCGGATACCGCGATATTCCTCCCGGATCAGGCCGGCGGCGTCGAGGCGCTCGTCGCTGGCGTAACCCCAGTACTCGCGCCGCACCATCATATGCAGCCACTCGGCGAAGGCCTCCGCCAGGCGATCCGCCAACGCCTTCAGCATGATGGCGTTGTAGTCGTCCTTCGCCGCCTCGAACTCGGCGAGTTTTTTTTCGATGCCCAGACCCGCGGTGACGGCGAACGCCCCCAGGTAGTCGGCCACACCGGAATCCCTGGGCGCGACGAAATCGGCGAGGCAGTAATTGGGCTTTCCCGCCGGCCGCTCGTTCTGCTGGCGCAGGTTGTACCACGTCAGCGCGACGCTCTTCCTCGCCTCGTCGGCGTAGAGCTCGATGTCGTCGCCGATCGAGTTCGCCGGCAATAGCGCGATCGAACCGTTGGCGATGAGCCAGCGACCTTCGACGATGCGCTTCAGCATCGCGCGGCCGTCGGCCAACACGTTGCGCGCCGCTTCGCCGACGACCGGATCGTCGAGGATCGCTGGATACGGCCCTGACAGCTCCCAGGTCTGGAAGAACGGTCCCCAGTCGATGAATCTGGCGAGCTCGGCCAGATCGGCGCGGCGGATCTCGCGCCGGCCGATCAGCGCCGGCCGCGGCGGCAGGTAATGCGGCCAGTCGAGGCGCAAGGCGTTGGCGCGGGCAGCGGCCAGCGAGATCAGCGGCGGCCCTTTCTTGCCCGCGTGCTGGACGCGGATCTTTTCGTAGTCGGCCGCGACCTCGGCGACATAGCCGTCCTTGAGCTCGCCGGACAAGAGCTTGCTGGCGACACCCACCGCACGCGAGGCATCGGGCACATAGACGGTGACCCCGCCGTAGTTCGGCGCGATCTTGACCGCGGTGTGCACGCGCGAGGTCGTAGCACCCCCGATCAGCAGCGGCTGCACCATGCCGAGCCGCTGCATCTCGTGCGCCACGTGCGCCATTTCCTCGAGCGAAGGCGTTATCAACCCGGACAGGCCGACCAGATCGGCGTTGCGCTCGCGCGCGACGTCCAGGATCTTTTGCGCCGGCACCATGACGCCCAAGTCGATCACGTCGAAATTGTTGCACTGGAGGACGACGCCGACGATGTTCTTGCCGATGTCGTGGACATCGCCCTTGACCGTCGCCATCACGATCGTTCCCTTGGGCTTGCCGGCGTCGCCCGACTTCGCCTTCTCCGCCTCGATGAACGGGATCAGGTGGCCGACCGCCTGCTTCATCACGCGCGCGCTTTTCACGACCTGCGGCAGGAACATCTTGCCGGCGCCGAACAGGTCACCGACGACGTTCATGCCGGCCATCAGCGGACCTTCGATCACCTGGATCGGTTTGCCGCCCTGAGCCTCGATCTTGCGTCGCGCCTCCTCGGTGTCGGCGACGATGTAAGTCGTGATGCCCTTGACCAGCGCATGCGACAGCCGCGCCTCGACGTCGGTATTGCGCCACGCCAGGTCCTCGACGACGTGCTTGCCGGCGGTTTTGTACGTCTCGGCGAACGCGACCAGGCGCTCGGTCGGACTTTCGCCGTCGGCGCGCTTGCGATTGAGCACGACGTCCTCGACGCGCTCGCGAAGCTCCGGATCGATGTCGTCGTAGACGCCGAGCTGGCCGGCGTTGACGATGCCCATCGTCATGCCCGCCTTGATCGCGTGGTAGAGGAAAACCGTGTGGATCGCCTCGCGCACCGGGTCGTTGCCGCGGAACGAAAAGCTGACGTTGGACACGCCGCCCGATACCTTGGCATGCGGCAGATGCTGCTTGATCCAGCGCGTCGCGTTGATGAAGTCGACCGCGTAGTTGTTGTGCTCCTCGATGCCGGTCGCAATGGCGAAGATGTTCGGGTCGAAGACGATGTCTTCCGGCGGAAAATCGGCCTGCCGCGTCAACAGCTCGTAGGCCCTGCGGCAGATGTCGACCTTGCGCTCGAACGTGTCGGCCTGGCCTTTTTCGTCGAAAGCCATGACGATAGCGGCGGCGCCGTAGCGCCGCACCAGCCGCGCCTGGCGCAGGAATTCGGCCTCGCCCTCCTTCATCGAAATCGAATTGACGACCGGCTTTCCCTGCACACATTTGAGGCCCGCCTCGATGACGGCCCACTTGGACGAGTCGATCATGACCGACACCCGCGCGATGTCGGGTTCGCCGGCGATCAGATTTAAAAACCTGACCATCGCCGCCTTCGAGTCGAGCATCGCCTCGTCCATGTTGACGTCGATCATCTGTGCGCCGTTCTGCACCTGCTGGCGGGCCACCTCGACCGCGCCGGCGTAGTCGCCGGCGAGAATCAGCTTGGCGAACGCGCGCGAGCCGGTGACGTTGGTGCGCTCGCCGACGTTGACGAACAGCGCATCATCACCGATCGTCAGCGGCTCGAGACCGGCCAGGCGCATCGCGCGGGACATGGGAATTTGCCTGTTGTTCTTGTTCGTCTCCCCATCGTCGGGGAGCGTCGGTTTCACGCGGCCGCGTCGGCGGTTTCCTCGACGGGAACGATGCGCGGCGGCAGATTCTTCACCGCCTCGACGATCGCACGGATATGCGCCGGCGTCGTGCCGCAGCAGCCACCGACGATGTTGACGAAGCCGTTGGCCGCAAAATCGGCCACGAGCGCCGCCGTCGTCGCCGGCGCTTCGTCGTAGCCGGTATCGCTCATCGGGTTCGGCAGCCCGGCGTTCGGATAGCAGGAGACGAAGGTGTCGGCCACGCGCGAGAGCTCCTCGATATAGGGGCGCATCAGCGCCGCACCCAGCGCGCAGTTCAAGCCCACGGCAAGAGGGCGCGCATGCCGCACCGAGTTCCAGAACGCCTCGGTCGTCTGACCCGACAACGTTCGTCCCGATGCATCGGTGATCGTGCCCGACACGATGATCGGCAAGCGCGTCCCCCGGCGGTCGAACGCCTCGTCGATCGCGAACAGGGCAGCCTTCGCGTTGAGCGTGTCGAATACCGTCTCGACCAGCAACAGGTCGACTCCGCCGTCGATCAAGCCGTCGATCGCTTCGCCGTACGCCGCGACCAACTCGTCGAAGCTCACGTTGCGAAAGCCCGGATCGTTGACGTCGGGCGAGATCGTCGCCGTCCGGTTGGTGGGCCCCAGCGCGCCCGCGACGAACCGTGGCTTGTCGGGCGTCCTCGCCGTCCAGGCGTCGGCGCGTTCGCGGGCGATCCGGGCGGCGGCGAAATTGATGTCGCGCACCTTCGCCTCCAGCCGGTAGTCGGATTGCGCGATGCGTGTTGCGTTGAAGGTATTGGTCTCGATGATATCGGCGCCGGCCTCGAGGAACGCGTCGTGGATCGCGGCGACGACCGCGGGCTGGGTCAGCACCAGGAGGTCGTTGTCGCCCTTCAGATCATGCGTATGGTCGCTGAGCCCGCACGCCGGCGGACCGCGAAAGTCGGCCTCGTCGAGCTTCTCGGCCTGGATCATCGTGCCCATCGCACCGTCGAGGACGAGGATGCGTTCGCGCAGCAGCCGTTGCAGCAGTGCAGTCTTGTCGGTGGTCGTCATGGAGCCGCCAAAAAAACAAAAACCCGTTCAGCTTACCGCCGAGCGGGTTTCGGTCGAAAGCCGCTTTAGCTGGATTTGTATAGCGCCCGCAAGCTGCGGAGTCACCCCCGAATCAAATCGGCGCTGGCTTTAAGGTAAGGGTTGGGCGCACCGTTGTCAACTGCGTGGCACGATTCGGGTAATATCTTCGCACCGATCCACCGATAGCGACGATGCTCGACCCCGATATACAGCGTCTGCTCGACACGGTCTTCAACGTCCCGGTCGGTGCGGAGGCGCCCGACATCGCACAGCTGCGCGCCGCGGCGGAGGCCGCGCCCGTGCTCCTCGGCGGCGAGCCGGAGCCGGTAGCCTCGATCAGCGATGCCTTCGCTCCCGGCGAAGGCGACGATCCGCTCCCGGTGCGCGTCTATCGGCCCGCAGCGTCGGAACCCTTGCCGCTGCTCGTCTACGCGCACGGCGGGGGCTGGGTAACCGGCTCGCTGGATTCGCACGACCGGTTGTGCCGCATCCTCGCCAATCGATTGCGCGTCGTGCTGGTCTCCGTCGCCTACCGCTGTGCGCCCGAGCATGTCTACCCGGCGGCGCTGGACGATTTCGAAGCCGCCTGGCGCTGGGCCCGCGCCGAGGCGAAGACGCTCGGCGCCGACGGCATGCGCTTCGCCGTCGCCGGCGACAGCTCGGGCGGCAATCTCGCTGCTGCGCTGACTTTGCGCCTGCGCTCCGACGGCGCCACGCAACCCAACCTCCAGCTGTTGCTCTATCCTGCGCTGGACGCGACCTGCTCGCGGCCGTCGTATCGCGAGTTCACCGCTGGTTACAACCTTTCGGCGGTGCTGATGGCATGGTACTGGGACGCCTACCGCGCCGGCGCGGCGAAGAACGCCGTCGGACTGTCGCCGTTGGCGGCCGCCGATCTGTCGGGGCTGCCGCGGGCCGTGATTGCGGTGGCCGAATGCGACGTGCTGCGCGACGACGCGCTCGCTTACGCGGCGAGGCTCGAGGCCGCGGGAATACCGGTATGCCTGATCCGCTGCACCGGCATGATCCACGGCTTCCTGCGCTGGACCGGCGCGGTGCCGGCAGCGCATCGCTGGGTAGACGGGATCGCCGATGCGGGACGCGCCGCGCTGGGCGGAGCCTGAAGCCGCTTGCGACATCAGGAGCCGCGCCCGAGATTCCAACGCGCCACGCCGGCTGCGCCGACGCCGGGCGACGGCGCGCTCCGCGCGGCGTTCGAGACGGTTCCATCGCAACGTGCGCACAGCGCCGCGACCGCGTGGTACGCATCGCGCTTGCCGCGCGATGCCGGCACGCTGCTCGACGCGATGACCGGCAGCGGAGGTCTGCTGGTCCCGCTGGTCGACGCGGGATTCAATGTGCACGGTGCCGACGCGTCGGAAGCGGCGCTCGCGCGATGCGGCGCACAGCTGACGTCGATCGGCCGAAGCACCCAATTGTTCCGCCAGAGCATCACGGCGCTCAACCTGCCGTTCCGCTACGGCGCCGCAATCATCGCCAGCGGTGCGTTCCAATCCCTAACCGGGCGCGTCGCGGCGCTGGACGCGCTGCTGCGCGTCCGCGCGCACCTGATCGATCCGGGATTGCTGCTGCTCGACCTGTTTGTGCCCGGCGAAGCCGCCCACCCGCCGGGTGCGCCGGTCGTCGAGCTCTCCACGCTGGCGCTGGCCGATGGGTCGCAGATCGCCCGCCGCTCCGAAACCATGATCGACATGGCGCGCCGGCGCAGCATCGTCCGCAGTCGTTTCGAGCAGCGCGATCGCACCGGCGTCCTCGCACGCGAAGACGATGTGCGCGAAATTACCTGGTACGCGGAGGCCGAGATTGTCGCGCTCGTTGGCGACGCCGGGTATCACGACGTCCGCTTCGAGGCGCTGCCCTGGCACGACGGTGCACGAGCGCGGCATTTCGCCGTATCGGCAAGAAGCTAGCGCTTGCCTCCGGCTCGGTCGGCGCGCCAGCGCCGGTACCGGCGAAACACCTCCCCGGCCAGCGCACGACCGCTTGCGAGGCCGAGCGTAATCTTCAGGTACTCGACAAAGCCCGGCAACGAAGCCAGCGCGGAGCGATCTCGCGTGCGCAAGCGATAGCGGAACCAGGGGCGGCCGAGATATGTCAGACGGCCGGGCATGCGGCCGAGCAGCGCGTAGGCGCGCCGATCGATGCGGCCGACCGAGGCGCGCCGGAGCTCGTCGAGCAACGGGCGCGGGATGTCGGCGCCCCATCGTTGCGCGAGGTACGAAAGCGTGTCGGACAGGTGTGGGGCGACATGCCAGCGTTGTGCCAGCATCGCGATTCTCGCCCAGTCGATGCGTTCCGGCGCGCGGCGCAGGATCACCAGCGCGTCGGCCACCCAACGTGCCGGCGATACCGGCGACCAATGCGCGGCATGCGCGCAGACGATGACGAGCAGATCTGTCGCGCAAGGTGCCTGCGTCGTCACGTCATCGACCATATAGGGCTCGGCCGCCTCCCAAGCAGGAATCTCGGCATCGGCAAAGCATGATTCCGGCAGCAAATGCCAGTGCAGGTCGAAGTCGAGGCGATCCGGCGACTGGAAGCATGCGCTGTGATACGCATCCGGCAGCATTTCGGCCATCGGCTGCGTGCTGACCCATCCGGCACCGAGCAACATCCGAATGGCATCGAGCGCCTGCCCGCGCGGCACCAGCACGTCGAAGTCGTTCATCGGCCGCAGTCCGAGGTCGCCGTAGTAGGCGGCGCCGAGCACACCTCCCTTCGACACCATCGTCGCTATGCCGGCCCGGCCGAACAGCGCCAGCAAGGTCGCCGCGCGCGCTCGCAGCATGCGGCCGTGATAGAGCGAGCGCCGGTAATAGCCGACGATCAACGGCAGCATCGGGTCGTCGGGAGGAAGCAGGGCAACGCGCGGCTTGAGCAACGGGAGGATCCGCGCGCTGCCGTCGTCGACCGCATCCGGCCCGACGGACCCCAGTCGCGCGCGCCACGATCGCCAGGCCGCGGGCGCCCCAGCTTCGCTGCCTACGGCGGCTTCGAGCAGATCTTCCTGTGCTTGCGTCGGCTGCCAGCCGCCGCCGATCATCGAGGATCGCTTTCGCGGTCCTTGCGCACCCGCTCGACGTTTCTCTTGGCGGCAAGCAGGTAGTCGCGACGATCGGCAGCCTGCAAACGCGTCGTGTTGTGACGATGCAGCCGCCGTTCGAGCAGTACCTCGGGAATGACGCGATAGCTCAGCCCGGCGCGGCGTGCCCGGTTGAACCAATCCACGCTTTCGGCAACGCCAAGGTCTTCGGCAAACGGACCGACCCGATCGAACGATGTGCGGCGGATCAGCATCGATCCGGGGACCCATCCCTCGAATGGACGCGGCTGCTGCGCCTCGAGCGCAGCCCGCTCCGCTTCCGGCAGTTCCGGGCTTGCGAAGGCGCGGACAAGGCACAGGACAAGATCGATTGCCGGATCGGCGTTCAACACGGCCATCTGAGGAGTCAGCTTGCGCGCGATCCAGCGGTCGTCAGCGTCAAGAAAGGCGACGAAGGCCGCTGTCGATCGCGCGATTCCGGTGTTGCGCGCTGCGCCTGCCCCGCCGTTGTCACGGCGCGTGATCTCGACCGGTGCGCCGAACCTCGACGCAGCCTCGGCGGTGCCATCGGTCGAGCCGTCGTCGATGACGATGATTCGATTCGCGGCATGGTCCTGCGAAAGAACGCTCACCAGCGCCTCATCCAGATAACGCGCGGCGTTGAACGCCGGGATGACGACGTCGATCGCGTTCATCGTGTCTCGTCGCGGTCGCGGCGACGTTTCAGCGACTCATGCAACGTGCGTGCCATCAGGTGGGTGAATCGCGGCGACATTCGTCGGGCACTGAGATTGGCGTCGTGAATGCGGTGGCGCACCAGGACCGCGTCGAGATGAAGATAACGCTCGCCGCCGTCGAGCGCACGAGCCAGCCAGTCGGAGTCGTCCAGCGGCACCTTGTCGGGGTCGAAAGCTCCCACCCGGAAGAACACTTCGCGTCGCAGCAGCAAGGTGTTCGCGCCAAACCCATGTTGCGGCCCTGCGAGCGTGCGCGGGTCACACCACGACGGCGGCTGCTCCAGCGCCTCGGTCAAGAAATTCTGCTGCGCGCAAACGACGAAGCCGAGCCTCGGATCCACCTGCAGCGCGTCGCTCTGGCGCGCGAATCGGTCGACGTCCTGGATATCATCCTGGTCGACGAATGCGATCACGTCACCGCTCGCGAGGGCGGCGCCAGCATTGCGCGCGGTCGCACAGCCCGAATTGGGCTGGCTGATGACCCGGAAACCCGGGTATCGCGCGAGTATCGCCGGGCTATCGTCCGTCGATCCGTCGTCGACCGCGATGAGCTCGTCAGCCGGCCGGGTCTGGGCGAGCACGCTGTCGATAGCGGCAGCCAGATACGATGCGCCGTTGAACACGGGCAGCACGACGCTCAGGCGCATCATGCGGCCGCCGCCACGCCGACGATCGTTCCATCGCGAAGCAGGCGCACAAAGGCGCCGGCCACGTCGTGCGGATCGCCGGAAAGCTCCGCACGCAAACACGGCACCGCTCGGCACAGCGCCGCGATTCGCTGGAACGCGGTCGCGCCGGCCAACGGAAACAGCAGAATCGAGCTCGGCGCGACCGCGCGCAGGATCTCCGCCGCGCTCGCCGCGACAATCCGCGTCGAGCTGCGCTGCGTAATGACCGGAAGCACGATCGCCCGAAGCGGAAAGGATGGCAGAACCCGCTGTGGCGCGACCTCGTGCATGAACATCATCGGCTTTTCGTCGCCGCGTTCGAGATTGCGAAAGTGGCGGCGGTAACGGCTGTGCGCGCCGAGGCTTTCGCGCACCACTTTAGCCGTCGAATAGGCCATGTGTACGGTCGGCGGTGCGCCCGCGGAGACGAGCACATAGTCGTCGCTGGTGAACCCCAACCCGAATTCCTGGCAGGCCAGCGCGGTCGTGGATTTGCCGCTGCCGCTGGGGCCCGCGATCAGCAGGCCGCCGCCGGGTGTGCCGACTGCGGCGCTATGCAACAGCGCACCGCCGCGCGAAAGCATCCACCACTGAAGCAGGTGCCGCAGTGGCGCGGCGAATTCGTAGTACGGCAGCGCGCTCGAATCGCGCAGCCAGCAGTAGGCGCGCCGCCGCGACGCGTCGAACAAAGAAAGGACACCGGCATCCGGCTGAAAAAACGCCTGCGCTCCGGAGGCAGAGACTGCGCCCAGCCCTCCTGCCTGCGCGATCCGGCGATGCGTTATCGCCGTATCCGGAAGCGTCACCTTGTCGGTCGCGCCATCGAAGATAAAGACCTCGAGCGCGACCGCTCCGCCGTCTTCGCTCGCCCGCATCGGGGTGAGCGCCTCCAGCACCGCCGCGGCGCGATCGCCGGCGCGAATCGCAACGAGGCCGCCGGCAACGCGATAGATGCGCGGCGCAGCAGGAAGCCGCGCGATCGCGCCGTCGAGTGTGGCGGCAAGGAGCGCGAGCTCCGACACCCCGCCCGCCCCACCGCTCATGCGTTCCCGCTGTCGTCCGCGCTACGCGAAGGCCAACCGAAATCCCCGACTTCGTGCACCGGGTCGATGAGGAGCAGCGCCTGCATGTCGTCGTAACGCTCGAAGCCGAATCCCGGATATGTCACGGCAGGCCATTCGTCGGCCGTGTCGACCGAGCCGGCAGCTGCGCCGTCGTGCAGCGGGCGCAGAATCGCCTCGTCGGCCAGCTGCGTGATGAACGTGTCGACGTCGCGTTCGACCGACGCGGCGTCTGCGCCGTAATGCCGCGCCACCTGATCGCTGATTTCGCGTCGCGTCGCACCGCCGACCAGCATCGGCCACACGGCGGCGCCAGCGCCGGTGACGCTGTAATAGACGCCCGTGTCGAGATTGATGACCATGACCTCGCCGTCGATGACTTCGCCGACGACCGGAGGCTGGTTCAGCGCGTAGCGGAGAGCGGAATGCGGGTCGGTCATGGCGGGACGGGCGACAGGCTGACTGTCATGATATCCGGAAGCGGCACGGATGCCTATTCCCTGCCGCCCGCGATCGGCGGCGCGCGCCCCGCGACGAGCACCGCGGGGCGCGGCAATCCCCGCATTACGACCTACCAGCTCCCGGAGCTGCCGCCGCCGCCCGAGAACCCGCCCCCGCCGCCGGACGAGAACCCGCCCGACGAGCCTCCGGAGCTCATCACGAATCCGCCGATGCTGGCGTGACCCTTGGTCTTCAATTCGCTGGCCGCTTTCAGATACCACGGCTGCCGCGACAGGATGAGCTTCGCGATCGGATAGGCGACGACATAGGTGCCGAGCAGCCACAGCGTGCCGCGCGCGCCGACGATGATCAGCGGAAACATCGCCCAGAACGGAATCAGGAAAACATAAAGGAACCAGCCGACGCCCGGNNGATACGCATCGGCCAGGACAGCTCCGGGCCGTCGATCTGCATCAGCGGCTTGGCGCCTGTCGGGTTCGTCGTCGCGGCGCTTGCCGGCACCGTATCGACGCGCCCCTCGAGCGTCGCAATGATCGCGTTGACGCCGTCGCTAACTCCGCGGTCGTAATTGCCCTCCTTGAAACGCGGCGTCATCCGGTCGCGGATGATGCGGCTGGCCGCGACGTCGGTCAGCGTGCCCTCGAGGCCGTAGCCGACCTCAATGCGCATTTTGCGATCGTTCGGCGCAACGATGATCAGCACGCCGTTGTCTTTGCCCTTTTGGCCGAGCTTCCAGGCCTCGAATACGCGGGTCGCGTATTGCTCTATCGCTTCGTCGCCTATCGTCGGGACCGTGAGCACCGCGATCTGGTCACCGCTGGCGTCTTCGCGCGCCTTGAGCTTGGCGGTGAGCTGATCGCGCGTCGCCGGCGCGAGGATCTCGGCGTTGTCGACGACGCGCCCGGTGAGATAGGGCACGTCGGCCGCAAGCGCGGTTGCCGCCGCAAGCCACGCGGCGAGCATGATCGAGCCGAGCGATCGTATCGCCGTCATCGCGCGCCCGTTTCCTGGATCGGCCGGTCGGGAAGCTCGTTGCGGTCGGATACGGCGGTCATGCCCTTGGCGAGCAACATCGCCTGCACGCGGGCGACCCCCTGCTGCAACGCGCCGAAACAACGGCGCTCGCGCAACAGCGGCGTCATCGCGCCGATCACAGCGCGCCAGTCGGCCGCGTCGAAGCGGGCGTGCAGACCGAGGTCGGGCAGGATTTCCACCTTGCGCTCGAACAGGCTCACCAGCAGCAGGATGCCGTTGCGCTCGCGCGTGGCGAACAATTCGCGGCGCAGAAAAAATGCCTGCGCGTACTGACGAACCTCGAGATCGCGGCGCGTCGCGCGCAGGAACAGCCGCGCATAAGGCGGTGCGACGACGGCGAGGATCGCGCTGGCCGCCCCTGCGCCGAGGATGGCGACGGCGCAGATCAGCGCGTCCCCGGCATCGGTCCAGCGCGGCCACAGCGCGGCGGCAACGACGAGTGCGAGGCCGGCGAGCGCGGCGCCGAGCGCGAATGCCTTCCACGGCAGCTCGACGTAGCTGTCGGCCTTGCCGATGACAGCGGTGACGAGCTGCACGCCGGTTTGTGCCTCGAGGTGGGCGATTTCTTTCTCGAGGGCGGCCGATTCACCCGGATCGAGAAACGAATACCGTCTCATCGCGCCTTCCGACTCAGCCGCTGCTCGCGCCGGCGCCGTCCAGCCGCAGCGACAGGTAGACGACGCCGGGAAGCGGATTGACGTAATACGGCGCGCAACTGCGAAATCCCACCGATTCGTACAGCGTACGCGCGGCGCTCATCCAATTCAGTGTGTCGAGCTTGAGCTCTTTGTAGCCTATCGCGCGGGCTTCGGCGAGGACTGCGGCGACGAGCCGCCCGCCCCACCCTTCGCCGCGGCGCGCGGGCTGGACATAAAGTCGCTTGATTTCGCCAACCACCGCTTGGGCGAGCGGCCGCAACGCGATGCACGCGAACGCGTTGGTTTCGTGCCCCGCGAGCAAAAGCCGTCCACGCGGTGGCGCGTAGGCGCCGGGCAGCGTGCGCAATTCCTCGTCGAAGCCCTGAAAGCACAGATCGACGTTGAGCCACTCCGCGTATTCGGCGAACAACGCGCGGGCGAACTCGATGTCGGTCACCGTCGCCGCCTCGCGGATCGACACCGCGCCCGCCGACGGCGCATCGCTCAAGCTGGCTTGTCGCACGCGCCGATCTTGGTATCGCTGCCCGGAAATTCGCCTTGCAGTTCCTTGAGGCGCGCCATCGCCTGGGCCGTGGGATCGCGCACGATCAGCACCGTTTGCTGTACCGACTGCGTCCGCGGTTCGAGCTTCGCATTGGTCAATCCCTCGGCCTGCAGCGCAGCGAGGCGGGCGCGAGCCGCGTCCTCGCCGCGGAACACACCCAGCGAGATCGCATTGCGCTGCGGTCCGGTTTCGATGACCGACACATCCTTGATCCCTTTGCCCTTGAGTTCTGCAAGGCGCTGGTCGGCGGCCGCGCGGTTGACGACCGGCGGCAGAAAGACCCAGTAGCTGGCGATGACCTCGATTTTTTTCTGGCTCATCAGCCGGGAAAGATCCAGCGGCTCGAGACTGGCCAATGCGCGATTGCGGTCGGTGTCCGACAGCGGACCCCATTCGACGCAAATGTCGGCGAGCGATGCGGCCTTGGCCGGTCCGAGCGCGGCAACCTCCTGCGGCGTGAGCAGCTTGATCTTGTCCGGCTGGACTTGCTGCGAAAGCCGAGCGCCCTCGCCGCTGCCGAGGCTATCGAGCTTGATATAACCGAACAGGCTCAGGTTGGCGAGCAACAGAAGAAAGGCCAGCGTTCTCATTGGGGCCTAGATCCTTGCCAGGCTTGACGCCGGCGCTATGCGGCGATTATCCACGACCGGTACGGCAGCCGGAAGCCCGCGGGCGGCAACAACGAGCGCGGCCCTCGTCACGGTCGCCGCAGCGAGACTTCGCCGGTGACAAATCGCAGGCGCCGGCCGCCGTGGTCGAGGACCAGCGCGCCGCTGGCGTCGACGCCGACCACGTCCCCCGATGCAGTGCTGCCGTCGGGCAACACGATCTTCGCCGCCTTGCCGCGGAAGGCATTGCGCCGCTGCCATTCGGGGATCAACGGCGCGAAGCCCTCGACCGCATAGCGATCCAGCATCGCCGTCAGTTCCCGCATCAGCACGGCGAGCAGCAGGTTGCGATCGATGACCCGTCCCCGCGCGACCGTGGCGAGATCGGTGACCGGCTGGGCGATAGTGCGCCGCGCGGCAGGCGGCAGCCGCACGTTGAGCCCGACGCCGATCACCGCGAGCGAAGGGCCGAGCGCGTCGCCAGAAAGCTCGATCAGGATGCCACCGAACTTGCAATAGCGATGGATCAGATCGTTCGGCCATTTGAGCTCGACGCCGCTGATGCCTGCAATCTCCAGAGCGCGCGCCAGCGCCACGCCGACGGCGAGCGAGAGGCCCGCGAGGAAGCCCGCCCCCTGCTCGAACCGCCAGCCGAGCGAAAAGGTCAGGCTGCCGCCGGCTACCGCGGTCCAGCCGCGGCCACGGCGGCCGCGCCCCGCCGTCTGCCATTCGGCGATCAGCAGCCGCCGGTGCACGTCTTCGCGCGCGGCGCGGCGGTTGAGCTCGCTATTGGTCGAATCGACCGTGTCGACCACGTCGATCTTCAGCGTCTTGGCCGTCGCGCCGAGCGCCGCGACAATGGCGTCGCGGTCGAGAAACGGAACCGGATCGTGCAGGCGATAGCCCTGGCCGCGGATGCGCTCCAGCTTGAGTCCGGCGGTGTCGGCTTCCTTGAGCACTTGCGACACCCGAGCACGCGACATCCCGACCGCGCTCGCCAGCGCCTCGCCGGAGTGGATTTCGCCGTCGGCGAGACGGCGCAGCAGTCGGAAGCCCAGAGGAGTAAGCACGGGTTTGATGTCAGCGCGAGTTTCCCGGGGGCGGCGCGCAAAGCGCCGGCCCGATTCAGCCTTTGAGCACGCCGCGCCGGATCTGGTCCTGTTCGATCGACTCGAACAGGGCGCGGAAATTGCCTTCCCCGAAACCCTCGTTTCCCTTGCGCTGGATGATCTCGAAAAAAATCGGGCCGATGACGGTCTTCGTGAAGATTTGAAGCAGCATCTCGTTCTTAGCCGGGGCACCATCGAGAAGGATGCGCTCCTTCTTCAGGCGGGCGGTGTCTTCCTGGTGCCCTGGAAGCCGGGCCGCCAGCGCCTCGTAGTAGGTGTCCGGCGTATCCTGAAACGCGACGCCGCGCCGGCGCAGCGTATGCACGGTGTCGTAGATGTCGCCGGTGCCGAGCGCGATGTGCTGAATGCCCTCGCCGTGGTAGGCGACCAGGTATTCCTGGATCTGGCTCTTGTCGTCGGAGCTCTCGTTGATCGGGATGCGGATCTTGCCGCAGGGACTCGTCATCGCCTTGCTTTTGAGGCCCGTCAGCTTGCCCTCGATGTCGAAATAGCGGATCTCGCGGAAATTGAACAAGCGTTCATAGAAGCTCGCCCATTCCTCCATCCGGCCGCGATGGACATTGTGCGTCAGATGATCGATGGTCACGAGTCCCGCGCCCTGCGGACGCTGCTCGACCCCGGCGATCGGCACGAAGTCGATGTCGTAGATCGACACGCCGGCACCGTCGACCGGATAGCGATCGACCAGATAGATCAGCGAATCGCCGATGCCCTTGATCGCCGGGATGCTGAGCTCCATCGGTCCCGGATGGGCCTCGACGCCCCACGCGCCCTGCTCGATCAGCTTGGCGTACGCGCGGCCGGCATCCTTGACACGAAACGCCATCGCGCAAATCGACGGGCCGTGCACGCGGGCGAAGCCCTGCGCGAAGCTCCCCGGCTCGGCATTGACGATGAAGTTGACGTCGCCCTGCCGGTACAGCAGCACGTTTTTCGAGCGGTGCTTAGCGATTGCCGAAAACCCCATCTGCTCGAACAGGCGGCCGAGCGCCGCCGGATCGGGAGCCGCGTATTCGACGAACTCGAAACCGTCGGTGCCGAGCGGATTTTCCCAGAGGGAAGAAACGGACATGACTCGATTTTCTCCTGCCAAACCGCCGATGAATCCAAGCATACCGCTGCGGGCGGGCCCGCGCATCCCGCGCGAGCCCCGCCTTGTCGTCAATTCCTTCTACCGCCCCACGATCTTCACGCCGGCGAGCTTTTCCTGCGCCTCGATCAGCGAAGCGATGTACTTGTCGCCGAAACCGAGCATGTTGGCGTTGACCAGGCTCTGGTGCACGGCCTCGCCGACGATCGCGGGCGACGGCAGCGACTCGACCATGTGGGTGTAATAGCGCAGGTCCTTCATCGCGTTGACCAGCGTGAACTTGAGGCCCGACAGATCACCGCCTTCGAGCATCCTGCCGACCATCATCTGGAAGATTCCCGAGTTCACGCCGCCAGCCGACACTACCTCGTGCAGCTTCGCGATCGAAACCCCCGATTTGGCGCATGCGGCGCAGGCTTCGGCGCTCGCGGTCGCGATCGCCTGGGCGAGAAAATTGTTGACCAGCTTCAGGATATGGCCATGTCCCGGCGGCCCGACGTGAATGACGTTTTCGCAGTACGCGGACAGCACCGGCTTCAACTGCGCGAACGTCGCCTCGTCGGCGCCGACCATCGTGTTCAGCCGGCCCTCTTCGGCTTCCTTGGGCGTTCGCGCCAGCGGCGCATCGACATAGCGCGTACCCTTCGCCGCCAGATCGTCGCGTATCTTCGCCGTCGACGAAGGCTCCGCGGTCGACGTGTCGACGACGATCAGGCCGTCGCGCGCCGCCCCCAGGATACCGTCCGGGCCATAGACGATCTCCTCGATCTGCGGCGAGCCGGTCACGCAAAGGATCACGATGTCGGACGCGCGCGCGAGCTCGGCGCTGGTCTTGACCTCCTTGGCGCCGGCCGCGAGTATGTCCTCGGCGGGCTTGCGATTCCGGTGCACGCGCACTGTCAGCGGAAAGCCCTTGGCAATGAGGTTTTTCGCGATGCCGTGTCCCATCAGGCCGAGGCCGATGAAACCGATGCGGGTCGCAGCCGTGCTCATGCGTTGCTCATGTCGTTTTCCTTCGGGTGGACGGCCGAACAGCGCCGAACTGGTAAGGCGGTCAGGCCAATTCTAGTCGATCGGGATGCCTTCAGTCGACCGCGGCAGGCTCGGCCGGTCCCAGGCTCGCACGCCAGCGCTCATACCAGGTGAGTACGACGCCGCTGCCGGCGATCACGATCATGCCGGCCAGCGCCCAGCCGTCGGGAAAGGTCCCGAACAAAAGCCAGGCGGCGACCGTCGAGAAAACGAGTTGCACATAGGTGAACGGTGCGATCGCGGACGCCGCGGCGAGCCGGAATGCCCGCGTGAACAGCCAGTGGCCGACCGATCCCATGACGCCGATGCCGAGGAACAGCGCCAGGTCGGACGTCGGATACCAGGCGTCGTCGTGCTGAACCGCAACGACGATCGACATCAGCACCGCGCCGCACAGGCAGGGATAAAACAGCAACACCCGCAAGTCCTCGCCGGCGAGCTTCCGGGTCAGAATCTGGTAGCCGGCGTACGCTGCCGCCGCGGCCAGCGCGAACAAGGACGCACTGTCGAGCATGCCCATGCCCGGACGCACGATCAGCAGCATGCCGACGAAGCCTGCGCCAGCGAAGCCCCAGCGCGGCAAGGTGATGCGCTCCTGCAGCAGCCATCCGGCAAACAAGGTCACCAGGATCGGGCTCGTGTAGTTGAGCGCGGTCGCCTCGGCAAGCGGCAGGTACTTGACCGCGGTGAAAAAGCACAGCGACGACGCGATCAGCACGACGCCGCGCACCAGATGCAGACCTGGATGCGCCGTGCGCACCAGATTCCAGCGCATCGTCGGTGCCAGTACCGCAAACATCAGCAGCCCCTGTACGCCCCAGCGCGCCCATACCAGCAGCGGCACCGGATAGCGCTGGCTCAGGTGCTTGACGGTGACGTCAATGCTGGTGAAGCAGGCGCACGCGGCAACGATCAGTGCGATGGCCGCGATCGGCATGTGCGCGGGTCGGGTCACTCGCCATTTTAGCCGGCGCGGCGGCCGCCCGCCAGCCGCGGCGCGTCCCTGCAGCGCGTGAAAACGTCGATAATGCTGCTGCGGACCGGGGCGAAATGGCGCCCGGTAACGATAAATTCCAGGAGAAAACATGGTTGCCAGACATTCGGGCTTGTTCGTCGCCGCCCTGCTCGTCCCGGCTCTGTGGTTCGGCGCCGGCACCGCCGGCGCGCAGGGCCAGGGGACCGCCCAGCGCAGCCGGGTCGTCATCCAGGTCAGCGATGCGGAGCCCGCCAAGTGGAACCTCGCGCTCAATAATGCGCGCAACATCCAGACCGACGTCGGCGCCGCCAACGTCGACATCGAAATCGTCGCGTACGGACCCGGCATCGGCATGCTGAAGTCCGATTCGGTCGTCGGCAATCGCATCGACGAAGCCGGGAAAGCCGGCGTCAAGGTCGTTGCCTGCGAGAACACGATGCGTGGACAGAAGCTGACCCAAGCCGACATGCTGAGCGGCATCGGCTATGTGTCCGCCGGGGTGGTCGAGCTGATGCAGCGCCAACAGCAGGGCTGGGCCTACATCCGGCCCTGATCGACCGGCCGGCGGCGAGGCGGCGTTCCCGCAACGCCCAAGTCCCAGAACAATCCGGTCATGATCTCGAGCCCTTCGCGCGCCACCGCGCAGAGCATGTGCTCGTTCGCTGCGTGCTGCGAGCAAGCCGGATAGGAGTGCGGGACCCAGATCGTCGGCAAGCCGAGCACATCGGCGAAGCAATCGTTGGGCAGCGCGCCGCCCAGGTTCGGCAAGATGACCGGCGGCGCACCGACGGTCGCCGCGACCGATTCGCTCGCCCAGCGCACCCACGGATCGGCGGGATCGAGCCGCGTGGCCTCCATCGGCTCCATCGATGCCTGCCGCACGTCGACCATCGTCATGCCCCGCGCGTCGAGGTGCGCCCGCACCGCGGGAACGAACGTCCGCCAGTCGCAGCCGGCGACGAAGCGAAGCTGCAGGTGCGCGCTTGCGCGCGGCGGGATCGCGTTGACGGGCCGCTCGGGATTGCCGGTGCGAAAGGCCAGAACCTCGAGCGCATTCCAGCCGAACACACGCTCGGCCGGGGTCAGCGCCGGCTCGCCCCAATCCGGATCGATTGCCGGGCCGCCGGGCTCGCCCGGCTCGATTCGGGCCAGCGCCGCCTTGACCGAGGCGGGAATCGGCGGCGGACGCAAGGCGTCGACCAGGATGCGCCCGCGCGCATCGACGATCGCGGCAATCGCATTGGCCAGGATCGTTCCGGGGTTGGCGAGCAAGCCTCCCCAGTTGCCCGAGTGATGCGCGCCGTCGCGCAAACTGACATCGAGATCGAAATTGAATGCGCCGCGCGAGCCCAGAAAAATTGTCGGCGAGGCGGCGGTGAGGCGCGGGCCGTCCGACGCGATCAGCACATCGGCGGACAGCGATTCGGCGCGTCGCTCGCAGGTCAGGTGCAGCCCCGGCGAGCCGATCTCCTCGCCCATTTCGAGCAGCAGTTTGGCGTTGAAACCGAGCCGGCCGCGGCAGGCCAGGATCCGGCCGAGTGCCGCGAGGTTGATCGTGTGCTGGCCCTTGTTGTCCGCGGTGCCGCGGCCATACCACTTGCCGTCAGCGACCGACAGCTCCCACGGCGAGCGTCCGTCGCTCCATTGCTGGTCGTAGCCGGCGACGACGTCACCGTGGCCGTAGATCAGCACCGTCGGAAACGCATCGTCCTCGCGTCGTTCGGCGAACAACAGCGGCGGCGCGCCGGGCACCGGATTCGGCCAGATCGCCCACTCGAAGCCGCAGCGCGCCACAGAGGGGCCGATCTCCTCGGTGAGGTAGGCCGCCAGCGTTGCAGCGCGGGCCGGATCCTGGCTTTCGGTACGAAATGCAACCCGGCGTGTCAATTCGGCCAGCAGCGCGCCGGCGTCGAACCATGCCGTTGCTGCGGCGATCGCTGCGGCTCGGGGACTGGACATGGATGGGTTCAGATCGGGTTCAAGCGGCCGCGCCGCGGCCGTTCGGGATTGGAGCGGGTGAAGGGAATCGAACCCTCGTCGTAAGCTTGGGAAGCTTCTGCTCTACCATTGAGCTACACCCGCATCCTGCCCGCCGGATTATAGCGAACGCCGTCGCGAGCGGCGGTAGACTACATGCCGCCGACGGACTCTGTTACAGGATGTGTCGACGGCGCCCCGGCGCCCGGCAATTGCGCGACAATATACGGCTGTCCGGCGCACGCACCCCCGTGGAGCGTCGGGACGATAAATGGGGTATTGAAGCCCGTCGCGAGCGCCGCACCATGCTCGCCGAGGCGATGCCCGAGATACCGCTTGAACATGCGAAGACGAAAGAAGCTTTTTGCGATAGTCGCAGCGCTCGCCGTGCTGGCCGTGGCCGTCGGGCTGGTCGCGCAATACAACAAGGAGTCGCGCGCGGCGGTGCAAAAGACTCCGCCGAGCGTGCCCGTCACGGTCGCGCCGGTCGTGGCCAAGACGCTGCCGGTGCGCCTGATCGCCATCGGCAACGTCGAGCCGTTCACCACGGTGGCCATCAAGGCGCGGGTCGACGGGCAGATCGTCAGCGTTCATTTCAAGGAAGGCGACGAGGTCGCCAAGGGCGCGCTGCTGTTCGAAATCGATCCGCGGCCGCTGGCGGCAACGCTCATGCAGGCGCAGGCGAATCTGCTCAAGGACAAGGCATTGCTCGACCACACCGTCGAGCAGGAAAAGCGCTACAAGGATCTGCTGCAAAAGAACTTCATCTCCCCAGACGCCTACGATCAGGTCAAGACCAACATGGACAGCGCGGCGGCGACGGTCCGCGGCGACGAGGCCACGATCGAGAGCGCCAGGCTGCAGCTGGAGTACTGCACGATCCGATCGCCGGTGACCGGTTACGCCGGCAAGATCGCGATCCAGCAGGGGAACCTGGTCAAGGCCAACGACACCAATCCGCTGGTGACGATCAACCAGGTCGTGCCGGTATACGCCTCGTTCTCGGTGCCCGAACAGCACATCCCCGACATCCGTAAATACCAGGCCGACGGCGTGCTGCAGGTCCAGGCAGGATTCGCCAACTCGACCCATCCGCTGATCAAGGGCAAGCTATCGTTCATCGACAACACCGCCGACACGACAACGGCGACGATCAAGCTCAAGGCGGAATTCCCGAATGTCGACAAGGCGCTGTGGCCCGGACAGTTCGTCAATGTCGTGTTGACGCTGTACGACCAGAAGGATGCGATCATCGCGCCATCGGCGGCCGTACAGAATGGCCCGAACGGCCAGTACGTCTACGTGGTCAAGCCCGACATGACCGTCGAATTGCGCAACATCAAGGTCTCGCGCGCCGAGGGTGACGAGACGGTCGTCGCCAGCGGCCTGCAAGTCGGTGACCAGGTCGTCACCGTCGGTCAGTTGCGGCTCGCACCCGGCACCCGGGTCAACGTCGGCAAGGTGCCGCAGCCGTCGTGAACATCGCCGAGCTTTTCGTCCGCCGTCCGGTGATGACGGTACTGGTGATGACCGGCATCCTGATCTTCGGCGTCATCGCCTACCGCCTGCTGCCCGTCAACGCGCTGCCCAACGTCGATTTTCCGACGATCCAGGTGCAGGCGCAGCTGCCGGGCGCCAGCCCGGATACGATGGCCTCGGCGGTGGCGACGCCGCTCGAAAAGCAGTTCTCGACGATCGCCGGCATCGACTCGATGACGTCGACTTCCACCGACGGCATCGCGACGATCACGATGCAGTTCTCGCTCGACCGCAGCATCGACGCGGCGGCTCAGGACGTGCAATCGGCGATCGCTGCCGCCGCGCGCTCGCTTCCCTCGTCGATGCCCACCCCGCCGACGCAGCGCAAGGTCAACCCGGCCGACGCGCCGATCCTCAATATCGTCCTTGCGTCGACGACGATGCCGCTGTCGACGGTCGACGACTACGCCGAGAATCTGCTCGCGCAGCAGATCTCGACGATCAGCGGCGTCGCGCAAGTCGCGGTTTACGGGTCGCAGCAGTACGCGGTGCGCATCCAGCTCGATCCTAACGCCCTGGCCACCCGCGGCATCGCGCTGACCGACGTCGAGCAGGCCGTTGGCAACAGCAATGTCAACCTGCCGACCGGCACGCTGTATGGGCGTGACAAGGCGACTTCGGTGCAGGCGACTGGACAGCTGATGAATGCGGAGGCGTACGCCCCGATGATCGTCGCCTATCGCAACGGCGCCCCGGTCCGCCTGAACGAGATCGGTCGCGTATTCGACAGCGTGCAGAACGACAAGATCGCGGCCTGGTACAACGGGACTCGGGCCATCATGCTCGCGGTTCAGCGCCAGCCGGGAACGAATACGATCGAGATCGTCGACGCAGTCAGAAAAATACTTCCGACCTTCGAATCGCAATTGCCGCCGGCGATCAAGCTCAATGTCTTCTACGACCGGTCGGTATCGATACGCGCCGCCGTGCACGACGTGCAGATGTCGTTGCTCCTCGCGCTGGTTCTGGTCGTAGCGGTAATCTTCGTCTTCCTGCGCAGCGTTTCGGCGACGATCATCCCCAGTCTGGCGCTGCCGCTGTCGATCATCGGCACCTTCGCGCTGATGTACGCGTTCAACTACAGCCTGGACAACCTGTCGCTGATGGCCTTGACGCTTTGCGTCGGGTTCGTCGTCGACGACGCGATCGTGATGCTGGAGAACATCACGCGTCATATGGAAATGGGCAAGTCACGCATGCAGGCCACACTCGACGGGTCGAAGGAGATTGGTTTCACGATCGTGTCGATGACGCTGTCGCTGGTCGCGGTATTCATCCCGGTGATGTTCATGGGCGGCATTCTCGGCCGCCTGTTGCGGGAGTTCGCCGTCACGATCATCGTCGCCGTGCTGATCTCGGGCATCGTTTCGCTGACGCTCACGCCGATGCTCTGCAGCCGCATGCTGGTCGACGAGCACAAGAGGACGCACGGCCGCGTATATGCTTTTTCGGAACGCGTGTTCGAGGCGGTGCTTGGCGGCTACCGGCGGAGCCTGGCCGCGGCTCTGCGTCATCAGCAGCTGGTACTGATCGCTTTCTTCAGCATCGCCATCTGCACCGGCGTGCTTTTCGCCACGATGTCCAAGGGATTTTTGCCGGCGGACGACAACGGCCAGATTCTGGTGTTCACCGAGGCCGCGCAGGACGTCTCGTTCCAGGCAATGGCCGATATGCAGCGGCAGGTCGCCGAAATCGTCAAGGAAAATCCCAATGTCGAGGGAGCTATGTCGTCGGTCGGCGCCGGCGGCCCGAGCTCGTCGCTCAACGTTGGCCGAATCTTCGTCGCGCTCACACCGCGACAGAACCGTCCCAACGCCGACACGGTCGTGCAGCAGCTGCGCGGCCCGCTGTCGCGGGTGAGCGGCATCAAAGCCTACGTGCAGAACATTCCGGCGATTCGCATCGGCGGCCAGGTCACCAAGAGCTCGTATCAGTACACGCTGCAGGGCACCGACACGACGGAGCTGTATCAGTGGGCGCCGAAGATCGAGGAGAAGCTGCAATCGCTTCCGGCGCTCGTCGGTGTGACCAGCGACCTGCAGATCGCCAAGCCGCAGGTCACCGTCGAGATCGACCGCAACAAGGCGTCGGCGCTGGGCGTCTCCGCGCAGGAGATCGAGAACACGCTCTACGATGCGTACGGCCAGCGCCAGGTATCGACGATCTACGCGCCGACCAATCAGTACTGGGTCGTAATGGAGCTGCAACCCCGCTACCAGACCGACGCTTCGGTGCTGTCGCTGCTCTATGTGCGCTCGGCGAGCGGATCGCTGGTCCCGCTCAACAGCGTGGCGACCTTGCGGCCGACGGTGGGGCCGCTCGCGATCAACCACCTGGGCCAGCTGCCGTCGGTGACGATATCGTTCGACTTGAGGCCGGGTCTTGCGATCGGCGACGCCATCAAGGAGATCGACAAGGCGATGGCGGAATTGCGCCCCCCCGACACGATCATCGGCGTCTACCAGGGCACCGCGCAGGCGTTCCAGTCGTCGTTGCGCGGCATGGGCATCCTGCTGGTGCTTGCCATATTCGTGATCTACCTGGTGCTGGGGATTCTGTACGAGAGCTTCATCCA
>PLYT01000036.1 GCA_003153475.1 Betaproteobacteria bacterium
GTTAAGGCGGAACACGCGCTAGAAGGGTTGCCCGAAAAAAATGTCGCTATGTACGACGAGGAGATACGTCGCATCAAAGATGCATGCAATCGCCTGAAGGGCTCAACGTAGCCAGAGATTGTTAGCGTACGTGCTACCCATGTCGCGATAGGCTGGCAGACAAGCAGCGCGACGCTACGCTTAATTCTTGGTCTTGGGCTCTGCCGCTAGAGTCTCTACAGTTTGGGCAAATGAGGGCGCGGCGCTTTGTAGCGCGCCCAACGGTAGTTCAAATGCCAAATCGAAATCAGAGAGGCGAACTACAAGATTCGCTTTGCCTGGCGCCCCGAGCATCAGCGCTAGTTGCGTCGCTGGGATAGGCGCCACATCAACGGCCCCAGTACCGAAAGTTTTCGGCGGCCCGCGCCGTTCAGAAGCGACACTGGCGAGCTTCGCTAGATACTGAACCATGTTTGCGACTTCGGCGTAATGAAACTCCATGTCGAGCGGCGGAACGTTCGCGGTCTCGACGCGAAGCTTGATTCGCATTCCGTCCTGTGTGACGTTCCCCTCCGAGAAACGAAGGAACGGCTCGAGTCGGCCTTCCATGGCACCCCTTCACGCAGATTGTGCGTATTACCCCAGATTTACCCCAAACGGCTCGGTGTATCGCTAAGCAATTGATTTATTGGCGTCCCCAAGGGGATTCNNGCTGCCTTTCCTTGCGCGTCGTTAAGTAGCTGCCGTTGCTGCGCAACGGACGACCTGTGATCTGCATTGGTCGCAGTGACCATTGGCTTCAGTTCTTCAAGGATTAGCGCCAGCTCCTCCGGTACACAATCGACATATATGTGAGCCCCTTCGACCTTTATGCTACGTTTGATTCCAGGATGGCTCTGGGCGTAGCGCCACTCGAGGAGAGATGCCCAGCCCGTCGGTGGGATACCAGACAGTTGCAGGGGCATTAGTTTGAAGTCCTTCCCCTTTCCTGATGCACGAGCCAACTCTTCGGAGAACCCGATAATCTTGAGGTCTTGAAAATCTTCCATTGACGGATCGACTCAGCATCGGACAAATTTCGGACAGCGCCGGCAAGAATTCGCAGTAACAGCCGACATAGGCCAATAAGTAAGCCACTGATACCACAAGCAGTCAACGATGCCCGCTAACCCGCTGCCACGACTTAAAATCCGCCGACGCCGAAACGCGTCGTGCCGGTTCGAGTCCGGCCCTGGGCACCAGATCAAAGGCTCTGTGGTCGGCCAACGCGCAGAATCAAGCGTCGACCGCCGTGAGAGATCACGAACGTTGCCGAAGATGATCTTTTCTTCGACTTCGGCATAACGAGGGTGACGCGCCATTGCCTCCGTCGCCGAGCGACGACATTTTCTCCCAAAGCCCTTTCTCCCGGAGCAGTATTGCTCTACACTTGCGTGCCATCCGGCGCCGTAAACGATGGCGGGCACGGGGAGGTGCCCGCGACAGGAGAGGTCATTGGTGTTACCGGCAAGAAGGCAACTGATTGGAGAAGCACTGGGCGGCGATACCATCGCCTCCATCGCACAAAATCCGGTCCCCATCAACCTTTGCGTCGAAGACCCGGACGCACGTCAACTCCAGAGAGAGCCTGCGGGCAAGCGATTCAAGCTGCGACTCGCCGACACCGATGATCGGCGAAATTCCGCCAACTGCCTGGTGCAACGGCGCTACGCGTGGCGCAACTACAAGCTTGGCGAGACGCGCGGCAGCGATCCGACCCGCATAGCGCTCGCGGCACATGGCCATAACGGCATCGTAGGCACCGTCTCGGTCGGGCTCGATGCGGGCGCTGGCTTGTTCGTCGATGAGCTGTACCCGGACGAGGCCAGCGCCTTGCGCCGCGACGGGCGACGCCTGTGCGAGTTCACCAAGCTTGCCATCGACAACGACGTTCGCTCGACGCCCCTGCTGGCCGCACTGTTTCATCTGGCATTCATCTATGCACGACGGATGTACTATTGCACCGACCTGCTGATCGAGGTCAATCCGCGGCACGTAAGCTTCTATCGGCGCATGCTCGGCTTCCAGCAGCTCGGCCTGCAGCGGGTCAATCCTCGCGTCGCCGCGCCCGCAGTTCTGCTGGGGCTGTGTCTCGCCCACGCCGAGACACAGATCGCGAGCTACGGCGGCCACCCCCATCTTTACACAAGCGTCCGCTCCCTTTACCCCTATGCTTTCTCGCCGCACGAAGAAGTCGGCATCGAGAAGCGACTGCGTGGTCTCGGCTGACGCCTCGAGTCGCTAACGAGTAGAGCATCTGTCTGCAGGTCAGACCCTGAGACTTTGGTGTGTTGGACGGAAAACGGCCCAGTTGTGTGCCATTTTTTGTTCGAGGAGACTTTGTTCGGCGAATCCTTGACAAACGCGCGGCGCGAGGCACAAGCTGGGAGTGAAGGGGGAGCCGCGATTCTCGCGGGAGAGCCCGTTGAAGGCATCCATAACCAAAATCGTAAGGAAGTTGCGCAGCGAGCCCATTGCCGCGGAGCCGGTTCGGCGCAAGAAAAAGACGTCTCACAGCGATAGCAAGTCGGTCGACAGAATCCGCGTCAAGACCGACATCACGGGCCAGACCGTATTCGACGATCGTCCGCTACGCTTTCGCAGCCTGACGTTGGCCGAAGCGGACGTCCCCTCGCTCGAAGACGCGTCGATGATCGAGGGGGCGTTCAAGATCCGCGTTGCCAAACGCACCGGCGCGCGCCGCGATGCCTGGTCATTGGTCGAGCGCCGCTATACGGGCCGCGGCTACACCATTCCCGGACGCAAGGCCAAGACCAATGTCTTTACGTTCATAGCCTATGACGAAGGCCAGATCGTCGGCACCGTGGGCCTGGGCGTGGACACGGGCAAAGGTCTGTCGGCCGACGAGCTTTACCGCCCCGAGATCGACGCGCTGCGCGCGAAAGGATGGCGGATCTGCGAATTCACGCGACTCGCGGTCGACCGCACGGCGGCGAGCAAGCCTGTCCTGGCCGGGTTATTTCAAACGGCCTACCTGTACGCCGCCGTGATTTGCGGCTACTCCCACGCGGTAATCGAGGTCAATCCGCGCCACGTGGCCTTTTATGGCAGCGCCCTGAAGTTCGAGGCTGTGGGACCCGAACGCGCAAATCATCGCGTCAACGCGCCCGCGGTATTGCTGTGCGCATCGTTTGCGGCAATCGCGCAGGGACTCGCCAAGCACGCCGGCAAGCCGCCGGCGCCGGGCACGCGACGAGCCTTGTTTCACTATGGCTTTCCCCCGGACGAGGAACAAGGCGTGCTCAGACGTTTGCGCGAGCTCGTCGCCCCGCGTTGATCGCTGCTCGGCGCACGCGCGCCGTTCGCTCTCCGTAAATTGCGCCGACGGTGGCCCTGCTTGCATCGAACAACCAAGCTTCCCGCACGGAAATCCTGAACGTCGCACGCCAGGGCCGGCTGTCGCCCTTCGTCCTACAACGCTTTCATCCATTCGCCGATGGGCAACGCGGCAACCGCGGGCGAAAATCGCAACGCGACGTGCGGCCTCACGAAAAATTCTCGCATGCCAATAACACGCGCCGATTGTCGGCCGCAGACGGGATGAGCGCGCGACGCGCGTGGCGCCATCCGGTCGGCCTGATCGCGCTGGCCGCGCTGTTGGTGGCGGGATGCGCAAGCCTTCCGCCCGGCGCCGACTACCCGAAGCCAGCGTCCAACGCGCTTGCCCATCCCGAGCAGACGAGCCTGGGCCGTCGCCTTGCGGCCCCATCGGCCGCGCACCCCGGCCTTTCCGGATTCCATCTATTGCCGGTCGGTATCGACAGCTTCCTGTTGCGCATGGAGATGGAACAACAGGCCGAGCGCACGCTCGATGTCCAGTACTTCGTCATTGAAAACGACGACACCGGCCAGCTGCTGCACGAAGCGCTGCTGCAGGCAGCCGACAGGGGCGTACGCGTGCGTTTGCTGCTCGACGACGAGGGGTCGCACGGACGCACGGCCAAGCTCAAGCCGCTGGCCGCGCACCCGAACGTCGAGTTGCGCGTCTTCAATCCGTCGGCATACCGCGGTCCCGTCCAGGCCCTGCACGATGTCGAGCTTCTCGCCAGTGCGAGTCGATTGAATTACCGGATGCACAACAAGCTCTTCGTCGTCGATAACGAGATAGGCATCATCGGTGGGCGCAACATCGGCAACGCCTACTTTCAGGAAGGCCGCGACCTCGAATTCGGCGACTACGATGTCATTGCGGCGGGCGGCATCGTCAAGGACATGTCGGCGAGCTTCGATGCCTACTGGAACAGCCCGCTTGTCATTCCGATCGAGGCGTTGTTCGGCAGCAAGCCTTCGGTGCAGGATCTCGACGATTATCGCGCCGCGCTGGCGGCGCACCACGCCGGGATGAGCGGAAAGAATTATATGGGCCGCTTGTCCGGCGGTGAACCGCTGCGCGACCTCGTCGCCGGCAATGCGCCGTGGATCTGGGCACGCGCCGAAGTCATCTACGATAGCCCGGACAAGAGCAAGGTTGAAGATGGCGACGAGCCGGGGCGGCGGCTGCGGCACCGGCTGGCCAAGGCGGTCGAAGCCTCGCGATCCGAATTGCTGATCGTCTCGCCCTACGTCGTACCAGGCGATGCCGGCGTGAAGTTTCTGGCCAAGCTTCGCGAACGCGGCCTGCAAGTGCGCATCCTCACCAATTCGCTGGCATCGACCGATATGCCGGTCGTCCACTCCGCCTACCAGGGGTATCGCGTACCATTGCTCGAAATGGGAATTCAGCTCTACGAGGTGCGACCCGTGCTCGGCCGACCGGTAGTGCGCGGCGACGCGC
The DNA here is from genome assembly GCA_003153475.1 of Betaproteobacteria bacterium. Taxonomy (GTDB): domain Bacteria; phylum Pseudomonadota; class Gammaproteobacteria; order Burkholderiales; family Casimicrobiaceae; genus PALSA-1003. The sequence goes on from PLYT01000036.1 coordinate 4,814, forward strand.
TGAAATCGCCCAGCGCCGGACAATACGCCCTGCACGCCAAGGTATTCGTGTTCGACCGACAGCGGGTCTTCGTCGGGTCGATGAATCTGGATCGCCGCTCACTGCACCTCAACACCGAGATCGGAGTCATCATCGACAGCCCGGAGCTGGCTCGTCAGATCGCTACGCGCTTTGCCGCGATCTCCCAGCCTGCCAACAGCTATGCGCTCGCGCTCGATGGCACGACGGCCACGGGCGGACCGGCCCTGGCATGGCACACGCTGGAAGACGGCAAGCCGGTCGAATACCACCAGGAACCGGCCGCATCGATCTGGCGCCGGGTGAAGGTCGACATGCTGTCGATGCTGCCGCTCGACGAGCTGCTGTGAAGCGGGCGCACACATGGCTGGTCGCGTGCTGGGTCGCGACGGCCACCGTTTACGCCTGGGCCGCCGCCGACCAGGATATTGTCGTCCACGCCAGAAAAGAGGGCGCCGAGATCGTCGTCGACGTCGATTGCCCGGTGCGGGCACCGGCCCTAACGGTCTGGGACGTGCTGACCGACTACGACAACATGAGCAGCTTCATCTCGAATATTCAGTACAGCCGCGTCCAGGAGCGCGCCGACAACCTGCTCAAGGTGCACCAAAAGGGCAACGCGACGCGGGGTCCGTTCAGCTTCGCCTTCGACAATGTGCGCGAAGTGCGACTCTCCCCCTTCAACGAGGTCCGATCGCGCCTCATCAGCGGTGAGCCCAAGGCGTCGGCATTCACGACGCGCATCGTCGACGTGGGCGGGCTGATCCACATCGTCAACAGCGGACGTTACACGCCCAACATATGGGTTCCTCCGCTGATCGGGCCGGCGCTGATCGAGGCGGAGACGCGAAAGCAGTTCGGCGAAATCCGGACCGAAATCCTCCGGCGCGGCGAGCGCCGGGGCGCCGAGCTTACGTCGCACTAGGCGCGAGTTGCCGCAGCTCGTGCCACTACGGATCACGAAATAATCAAGTTCATGGATCTGCTGGTCACGGCATGGCAATTCATCGGCAATCTCGACGATGAGCTCGCCCTGCTGTTGCTGAACTACGGGCCGTGGATCTATCTGATCCTGTTCGTGATCGTCTTTTGCGAGACCGGACTGGTCGTCACGCCGTTCCTGCCCGGCGACTCCCTGCTGTTCGCTTCCGGCGCGCTGTGGGCCGCCGCCGACATGCCGGTCGAACTGCTTGCGCTGACGCTGATCGGCGCCGCTTTTTGCGGCGACAATTGCAACTACTGGATCGGCCGTCTGCTCGGGAGCAAGATCGCCCAACGGAAGCATCCGCGATTGCTAAACCCGCGAGCCCTCGAGCGAACGCGCGCATTCTATGCACGCCACGGCGGCAAGACGATCGTACTCGCGCGCTTCGTTCCGATCGTGCGCACTTTTGCCCCGTTTGTCGCAGGCGTCGGTCGAATGGACTACCGCCGCTTCCTCGCCTTCAGCATCGGCGGCGCACTGCTGTGGGTGGGTCTCTTGGTGTCTTGCGGGTATCTGTTCGGTACGCTGCCGATGGTGCAGAACAATTTCGGGCTGGTGATCGTCGCGGTCATCGCCTTTTCGCTCGCCCCGCTCGCCGTCGAATACACGCGGGCCCGGCTGCGGCGCTAGCGGCGGCGCCGCCACTTTCGATCGTTGCACCCACCGCCGGTCCGGTCTCGCATTCGCCCACGACGAGCGCTTGTGCGCTATGCTGGGCCGATGTCAGCCACCGGAGACCGCGTGAAAGTGCCGATAATTTGCCTAGTCTTGAGCATGCAGTTGACCGCGTGCATTCCTATCGGCATCCGCGGCACATCGGTGGTCGATGGCGGTTCGCAGCGTCCCGCCGCCTCGGCGCCTTCCAGCGAATCCGGGACAACCGATCGGGAGCCTCGCGCGCCGCAGCCGCGGCGCGCCTGAACGACGGCGGGCCCGGGTCCGCCGTGGCGCTAACCTACTAGCGTTTGCCTCCGGGCATCGATTGCTGGGCGCTTCGCGCCAAGTCGCCCATCAGGCGCTGCATCGACGAGAACGCCGAGCCACCGGACGACATCACGCCCTGCATCGCGTGGACGAGGTTCTGCGCCTGCTTGAGATCCGGCATCATCGCCATCATCGCCTTGGCCTCCTTGGCGCCGGGCACGCCGCTCATCTGCTCCTCCATCAGGGCGAACAGCCGCTTTTGCATCTCCACGATCATCTCGAACATCTGACCCCAGTAGTGCATCGCCTTCTCGACTGCTTCCTGCGTGACGCTCTGTCCGGCCGCGACCAGCGCGTGCGCGTCGCCCGCCTCGGCGGCATGGCGCGCAGCCTTTTTCTGCATCGAGCGCGCCTGCTCCTCCCCTTCGAACTGAAGGCGCCGGAGCTTGGCCGTGCTCTCGATCGCGGCGTTGATGACGTCGAGCGCGATTTTCGCATTCGCGCGATAAAGCTCGAACGCTTGCTCCGGCGTCATCAGCTTGGCCATCTTCGACAGGTCGCCGAAGGCGCCGGTGTGCGGCGCACCGAACGGCGAGGCCTGCTTCGGCGCCGCCTTCGCACGCGGCTTGCGCGGTTTGCTCGCGGCGGCCGTGGTCCGGCGTGCCGTTTTTGACGATGATTTAGCGGCCATGATGAAGCTCCTCGAGGCTGAAGGACAAAACGACCAAGGATCAGCTTGCGCTGCCGACGTTTCCCAGTGTGGCGTGCCCATTGCACGCCTTCGCGCCACTCCAGTCAACCGGAAGGCCGATCGCGCGGCAACAACAGGCACAGGTTAGAATCGCGGTTCCGGTCATGGTTCCGATGCACAAGCTGCAGGCAACGGTCGCCGGCCAGCCGCACGGCACGCCGCGCGCGCGGCCGTCATGGAACGATCTCGTCGACCCCGACGTACGAGCGCTGGCTGCGCTGATCGCGTCGCCGCTGCTGATTGCCGAGCACGCGGCGCCGATCGCAACGCTTACCGATGCCTGGCGCACCGACTCGCTTCGGTTGCGCCACCGCTGGCTGCTCGACCTGGACGCAGCGCCGCAGCGTCTGCGCGAACACCTGGCGGCCTCCAACGCGCGCCAACTCGGCCGCTATGCCGAGGCGCTTTGGCGCTTCTGGTTCGCGCAGCTGCCTGGCGCACGTCTGCACGCTGCCGGCTTGCCGGTCAAGGACGCGCAGGCGGTTCGCGGCGAATTCGACTTTATCGTGTCGCTGCCGGGACTGCCCGAGGTGCAGCACCTGGAGATGGGCTACAAGTTCTATCTGTACTGGCCGCCCGGCGACGACTTCTCCCGCCTGTTCGGACCCAATGCCGCCGATCGCCTCGATCGCAAATGGCAGCACATGCTCGAGGTCCAATTACCGCTGTCGCAGACCGCGCTCGGCCGGGCGGCGCTGCCGGCGGACGTCGCGCGTGTGACACCGCGGGCTTGCCTGCAGGGCTGGTTGTTCTACCCGCTGGCGGCCGGGCCGCCAGCGCCGATGCCGGGGATCTCGCCCGCGCATTGGCGGGGCTGGTGGTGCCACAGTGACGACTGGCAACGCCCTGGGGCGCCGTGGACCGAGCTTGCCGACGGCTGGACGGTGCTGCCGCGCCGCGCGTGGATCGCGCCGGCCGCGATCGATGACCCCGACGCCGTCGTCTCGGCTGAGGCTTGCCGGGCGAAGATCGAGGCGCATTTCGCGGCCTCGTCGCAGGCACAACTGGTCGCGGGCCTCGAGCGCGCCGGGGACGGCATCTGGCGGGAAACGGTCCGCATATTCGTCGTGGCGCCGCATTGGCCACGGGTCAGCGCCGCGGCGTAGCGCGGCGGATTCGAACGGAGAGCCAATGCAGCGCTTTGCACTGTGGGTGGAATTCGATCTGCGGCCAGGTCACCTCGACGCGTTTCTGGCCGCTGCCCAGCTCGACGCCGAAGGCTCGGTCGGCAGCGAGCCCGGATGTCGCCTCTTTGACATATTGCAGGATCCCGAGCGGCCGGACCGTGTCTGCTTCTATGAGGTGTACGACGACGAAGCGGCGTTCCTCCGCCACCGTGCCATGCCGCACTTCAAGACTTATTTCGCGGCGACCGAACCGATGATCGCCGCCAAGCGTGTCACCAGGCTGCAGGTCGTGCAGCGCGGCAAGGCATGAGAAGCCGCGCGGCCTTTATCCCTGCAGCTGCTGCAAGGCCTGGTCGATCCGATGTACGGCGACGATGTCGATACCCTCGATCGCTTGCCGCGGCTTGTTCGCCGCTGGGATCAGCGCGCGCTTGAAGCCGAGTTTGGCGGCTTCGCGCAAGCGCTCCTGCCCGCGCTGCACCGGCCGGATTTCCCCGGCCAGGCCGACTTCGCCAAACACAATAGATTTTGCTCGTAATGGATTGTTTTTAAATGATGAATATATAGCCATAAGTACGGCTAGATCGGCCGCGGGTTCGCCGATGCGTACGCCGCCGACGGCGTTGACGAACACATCGAAAAGCCCGGTCTCGACGCCACCGTGACGATGCAGCACCGCCAGCAGCAGCGCCAATCGCTGCGGATCCAGGCCGACGGCAAGACGACGCGCCAGTCCCCCCTGCACCGGGTCGACCAGCGCCTGTACTTCGACCAGCAGCGGCCGCGAGCCCTCGATCGTTGCCAGCACGCAGCTGCCCGCGACCGGATCGGCATGCTGCGACAGGAACAGCGCCGACGGATTGGCCACTCCCTTCAAGCCGCGCTCGGTCATCGCGAACACGCCAAGCTCGTTCGCGGCGCCGAAGCGGTTCTTGATCGCCCGCACCAGGCGAAAGCTCGAATGCGTGTCACCTTCGAAATACAGCACGGTGTCGACGATGTGCTCGAGCACGCGCGGCCCGGCGATCGCACCCTCCTTGGTCACGTGTCCGACCAGGATGATGGTGATGGCGTTCTGCTTGGCGAGCCGCGTCAGCTGCGCCGCGCACTCGCGCACCTGCGCCACGCTCCCCGGCGCGGACTCGAGCGCTTCGGTGTAGACGGTCTGGATCGAATCGATGACGACCACACCCGGCTGCAAGGTCCGGATCGCGCCGACGATCGCCTGCAGTTGCACCTCGGCCAAGAGCTCGACAGTCGCGTTGACCAGCCCCAGCCGCTGCGCGCGAAGCGCTACCTGCTCGACCGATTCCTCGCCGGTGACGTAGAGCGCACGCCCTAGCCTGCCCGAGCCACCGAGTGCGGCCATCGCCTGGAGCAGCAAGGTCGACTTGCCGATGCCGGGATCTCCGCCCAGCAATACCACGCCGCCGGCGACGAGCCCTCCGCCCAGGACGCGGTCGAATTCCTGGATCCCCGTCGGCGTGCGCGCGTTGTCCTGGGTTTCGACGCTGGCCAGCGTCCGGACGGCACTCGGCGCGCCGGCGAGCGCCTGGAAGCGCGACGACGGCGTCGCGGCGATCGTCTCCACCAGCGTGTTCCACACGCCGCAGTTCGGGCACTGCCCCTGCCACTTGCTGCTTTGACCGCCGCACTCGGTGCAGACGTATGCGGTCTTCGCCTTGGCCATCAGTGCCTGATACCTGCGCGCCGCCGCGCCTTGTCAGCCGAGCTCATCCGGATGCACGACCGCGGTGCCCAGTTTGCCGACGACGATGCCGGCCGCCTTGTTGGCGATGCGTACGGCGCTGCCGATGTCGGCACGCGCGCCGAGCAAGGTGCCCAGCGTCGCGATCACCGTGTCGCCGGCGCCGGATACGTCGAAGACTTCGCGCGCCTGCGCCGGGATGTGCTGCGCGCCCGCATCGGTGTAGAGCGACATGCCTTCTTCCGAGCGAGTGACCAGCAGCGCATTAAGCGCCAGCTCGCTGCGCAGCGTCTGTGCCTTTTCCGCAAGCTCGGCTTCGTTGTGCCATGGGCCGACGACCTGGCGGAATTCGGCGCGGTTGGGCGTCAGCATCGTCGCGCCGCGATAGCGCAGGTAAGCGTCCCCCTTCGGATCGACCAGCACCGGCTTGCCGGTTGCCCGGGCGAGCGCGATCATCCGCTCGATCTGCGACAGGCCGCCCTTGCCGTAATCGGAGAGCACGACGACGTCGAAAGACGCCAGCGAGCGCTCGTAGTCGGCGAGCTTCGCCGCGAGCGCGTGCGGCGACGGCGCGGTTTCGAAATCGATGCGTAGCAGCTGCTGCTGGCGTCCGATCACGCGAAGCTTCACGGTCGTCGGCAACGCGGCGTCGCGATGGAGCGACGTGTGGACGCTTTCGCCCCGAAGCAGCCGCTCGAGCACGTGCCCCGGCTCGTCGTCGCCGATGATGCTGATCAGCGTCACCTGCGCGCCGAGCGCGGCGGCGTTGCGAGCGACGTTGGCGGCGCCGCCGGGACGCTCCTCGCTGCGCGCGACCTTGACGACCGGCACCGGCGCCTCCGGCGAAATGCGCTCGACTTCGCCGAACCAGTAACGATCGAGCATCGCATCGCCGACGACCAGCACGCGCGCGCGACGCACCGCGTCGCGGAAATCACTGAAGCGACGCGCGTTCGCAGGCATCAGGCTCGCCCGATCCCGAAGTATTCGATGCCCGCCGCGCGTACCTGCGCCGGGTCGAACAGATTGCGCCCGTCGAACAGCAGCGGCTGCTTCAACTGCCGCCTGATTTCGGCGAACTCGGGGCTGCGGAACTCCTTCCACTCGGTGACGACCACCAGCGCGTCGGCCCCGGCGACGGCGGCCATCGGCGAACTCGCGAACGACAATCCCGGCGTCTCACCGAACACGCGCCTGGCCGCGTCGATCGCAATCGGATCATAGGCGGCAACCGCCGCGCCGCGTTCGAGCAGCCCGGCGACGATCGCGCGCGACGGCGCTTCGCGCATGTCATCGGTATCGGGCTTGAACGCGAGTCCCCAAAGGGCGAATCTCTTGCCGGACAGGTCGCTGCCGAGCCGCGCGACGATCTTTTCCACCAGACGCATCTTTTGCGCCTGGTTCACCGCCTCGACCGCGGCGAGGATGCGCGAGGGGCGGCCGTGCTGCGCGGCGGTGTGCTGCAGCGCCTTTACGTCCTTTGGAAAGCACGACCCTCCGTAGCCGGCACCCGGATAGAGGAAGTGGTAGCCGATGCGGGGATCGGATCCGATGCCCTGGCGCACGTGCTCGATGTCGGCGCCCAGCGCGTCGGCGAGGTTCGCCATCTCGTTCATGAACGAGATCCTGGTCGCGAGCATCGCGTTAGCCGCATATTTGGTGAGCTCCGCCGAGCGCACGTCCATCACCAGCAGCCGCTCGCGATTGCGCTGGAAGGGCGCGTACACTGCGCGCATCAGCGCTATCGCGCGCTCGTCGTCGGCACCGATCACGACGCGGTCGGGCCGCATGAAATCCTCGACGGCAGCCCCTTCCTTCAGGAATTCCGGATTCGACACGACGGCAAACGGCAGCGTCGCGCCGCGGGCGGCAAGCTCCGAGACGATCGTCTCGCGCACGCGATCTGCGGTGCCGACCGGAACCGTCGACTTGTCGACGACGACCTTGTAGTCGGTCATGCGCCGCCCAATGGCCGCTGCGGCGGCGAGGACATGGCGCATATCGGCGGCGCCGTCCTCATCGGGCGGCGTGCCGACGGCGATGAATTGAAGGCTGCCGTGCGCCACGGCGGCGTCGGCATCGGTGGTGAAGCGCAAGCGGCCGGCCTCAACGTTGCGACGGATCATGTCCTGCAGCCCCGGCTCGTGGATCGGCACGCCGCCCGACTTGAGCACGTCGATCTTGCCTGCATCGACATCGAGGCAAAGCACGTCGTTGCCGACTTCGGCCAGGCACGTGCCGGATACCAGCCCCACGTACCCCGTTCCGGTCATCGTGATCTTCAAGCCGCGATTCCGAGCGAGGCGTTGATGTCGCGCAACGCGCGCACCGGGTCGGCCGCGGCGGTGATCGCACGGCCGATGACGAGGTAGTCGGCGCCGGCCGCGATCGCCGCCTCGGGCGTCATCACCCGCGCCTGATCGTGCGCGGCGGTGCCCGCCGGGCGGATGCCCGGTGTGACCAGCTTGAAGTCCGGCCCGCATGCAGAACGGAGCATCGCGGCCTCCTGTGCCGAGCAGACGACGCCGTCCAGGCCGTTCGACTTGGCGAGCTGCGCGAGCCGCAAGACCTGCGCTTCGGCCGTGCCGCCGACGCCGATCGAAGCCAGGTCGGCCGCATCGAGGCTGGTCAGCACCGTAATCGCGATCAGCAGCGGGCGCGGTCGACGCTCTTCTGCCGCCGTCCGTACGACCGCATCGCGCGCCGCGGCGAGCATGGCGCTGCCGCCCGCGGCATGCACATCGATCATCCAGACGCCGAGCCGTGTGGCCGCCGCGCAGGCCTGCGCCACCGTATTCGGGATGTCGTGAAACTTGAGATCGAGGAAGACGCGGAAGCCGCGGCGAACGAGCTCGCGCACCAGGCCGGCCTCGGCGACCGTGAAGAGCTCTTTGCCCACCTTGACTGCGCACAACGCCGGGTCGAGCCTGGCGGCAAGCCCGAAGGCACTCAGCATATCGGGAAAGTCCAGCGCGACGATTACGCGGGGATCAGCGGCAGTCATGCGAATCCATCGGGCGTCTCGGTTCGCCGCGGCGAATACGTTTCCCACTTGCTGCAGCCCGGGCAGCGCCAGTAGTACTGCTTGGCGCGAAAGCCGCATTGCTCGCAGCGATACATGCCAAGACGCTTGATGTGCTGGCTTACCAGCGTCTTGACCAGCTCCAGATCGTGGCGCCGCTCCGCCGGCGCTTCCATCAGCTGCGCTTCGAGCAGCTTGTCCAGTCCGAGCAGCGTCGGATTGCGCGTCAGCTCGTCCTTGATCAGCTGCGTTCCAGCGTCAGGGCCGTCGTGCGCCAGGATCTGGTTGAACAGCGTGGTCAAAAGATCGAGCGAAGGATACTGGTCCTCGTAGTTGCGCAGCACCCGAATGCCTTGCGCGACGTCGCCGGTCCGGCGATACGCGTCGGCCAAGCGATCGGCGACCAGGCCGAGAAACGCAGGATTCTGCGATTCGATGCGCTGCCATGCGGCGATCGCCGCGGCATCGTTGCCCAGTTGCGCCTCGAGGTCGCCCAGCAGCATCGTCGCCCGAGTACACAGCTTGTATTCGGCCAGTGCCTGCTCGATGAACCGTCTAGCTTCGTCGGTTTGCGAGCGCAGCAGCGAGCCTTGCGCAAGCTCGCAATGGTAATGGGCGATCTCCTTGAAGTACGGTCGCTTGGCCAGCGTTTCCATGCGCCGCGTGGCGCTGATCGCTTTCGGCCAGTCTTTCTCCTGCTCGTAGATCTGCAGCAGCGAGCCCAGCGACTGGAGCTCGAACGTGCTGCCGTCGAGCTTGGTGAACAGATCCTCCGCGCGATCGAGCAGGCCTGCGCGATGGAAATCCTGCGCGAGCTCAAAGACCGCGGTCTCGCGCTTGTCCGACGGAAGGTCGGGGCGGTCGAGCAGGTTCTGGTGCATGCGGATCGCGCGGTCGATCTCGCCCTGGCGGCGGAACAGGTTGCCCAGCGCGAAATGCAGATCGATCGTCTGCGGATCGACCTTGACCACCTCGATGAACGACTCGATCGCCTTGTCAGGCTGTTCGTTCAGCAGGAAGTTGAGGCCGCGGAAGTACGATAGCGGCAGCGCGCGCGATTCGCGCAGCAGATGCTTGATGTCGATGCGGGCGGCGATCCAGCCGAGCGCAAAAAAAAGCAAGGTCAGCGCCAGCAGCCACCAGATCTCGATTTCAATGGTCGGCACTTCGCTTTAGCCTCCGTCGCGCGGACGTGTCACCGGCGCCCGCCGCTGCTGATTGCGCAGCCTGGCGAGTTGCCGCTTGAGGCGAACCGAGCGGATCGACCCGGCCAACAGGCCCGCCGCGACCCCGGCGGCGAACACGATCAGAAGCAGGAAGATCAGCGGCGTCTGCCAACCGACACCGTCATAGACATGCAGCGTGACCGGTTCCGCGTTTTGCAGCGCAAGCAGCAACAGGCCTGCAAAGACGACGAGCCCGACGAGCCAGCGGACAAATCTCATGCTGCGGATCCAATGAAGATTGTTCGAGCGGGGTCACCATCAACCCTTTTTCATTTCCTTGAAGTCGACGCGCTCGCGCAATTCCTTGCCGGCCTTGAAATGCGGCACGTGTTTCTCCGGCACCTGGACGCGCTCGCCGGATTTGGGGTTCCTGCCGGTGCGCGGCGGACGGTAGTTGAGGCCGAAGCTGCCGAACCCGCGGATTTCGATCCGCTCGCCCTTGGCCAGACTTTCGGCCATCGCGTCGAGAATCATCTTCACCGCGAGCTCGGCGTCCTTCGCCACCAATTGCGGGAACTGCGCCGCCAAGCGGTCGATCAGCTCCGATTTGGTCATCACTTAAGTCGCCTACCCTTGGTTCTTGTTGTCGAGCTTGGCCTTGAGCAGCGCCCCCAGGTTGGTCGTCCCGGCGGTCGTGCCGGAATTCTCGGCAGTCATGCGCTGCAGCGCCTCCGACTCGTCGGCGCTGTCCTTTGCCTTGATCGACAGGTTGATCGAGCGATTCTTGCGATCGATGTTGATGATCATCGCGTTGACCGAGTCGCCTTCTTTCAGGTGCGAGCGGATGTCCTCGACACGATCCCGGGCAACCTCCGAAGCGCGCAGATAGCCTTCGACGTCGCCGTCGAGCACGATGACCGCGCCCTTGCCGTCGAGCGACTTCACGGTGCCGCTGACGAGGCTGCCCTTGTCGTGCGTCGCGACATAGTTGGAGAACGGGTCGCCATCGAGTTGCTTGATGCCGAGCGAGATGCGCTCGCGCTCGACGTCGATCGCGAGCACGACGGCTTCGACCTCCTGGCCCTTCTTGTAATCGCGCACGGCAGCTTCGCCGGTCGCCGACCACGACAGATCGGAAAGGTGCACCAGGCCGTCGATCCCCCCGGGAAGCCCGATGAACACGCCGAAGTCGGTGATCGACTTGATCAGTCCTTTGACCTTGTCGCCCTTCTTGTGGTTGATCGAGAACTCTTCCCACGGATTCGGCATGCACTGCTTCATGCCGAGAGAAATGCGGCGTCGCTCCTCATCGATTTCCAGGATCATCACCTCGACCTCGTCGCCGAGCTGCACGACCTTGGTCGGATGGATGTTCTTGTTCGTCCAATCCATCTCGGAGACGTGGACCAGGCCTTCGATGCCCTGCTCGATCTCGACGAATGCGCCGTAGTCGGTGAGGTTGGTGACTTTGCCGAACAGGCGCGTGCCGGGCGGGTAGCGGCGCGACAGACCGACCCACGGGTCCTCGCCGAGCTGCTTCATGCCCAGCGAGACACGATTCTTCTCCTGGTCGAACTTGAGGACCTTGGCGGTGACCTCATCGCCGACGGCGAGAACTTCCGACGGATGCTTGACCCGGCGCCAGGCGAGGTCGGTGATGTGCAGCAGCCCATCGATGCCGCCAAGATCGACGAACGCACCGTAATCGGTGATGTTCTTGACGATCCCCTTGACGATCGCGCCTTCCTGCAGCGTCTTGAGTAATTCCTCGCGTTCGGCGCCGAGGCTCGCTTCGAGCACTGCGCGACGCGAGACGACGACGTTGTTGCGCTTGCGGTCGAGCTTGATGACCTTGAATTCGAGCGTCTTGAATTCGTACGGCGTCGTGTCCTTCACCGGCCGGATGTCGACCAGCGATCCCGGCAGAAAGGCGCGTATGCCGTTGACCATGACCGTCAGGCCACCCTTGACCTTGCCGCTGACGACGCCGGAAACGATCGTCCCCTGCTCCATCGCGGCTTCCAGGTCGTGCCAGGCCTTCAGGCGCTTGGCCTTGTCGCGCGACAGGCGTGTTTCGCCGTAGCCGTCTTCCAGGCTTTCGATCGCGACGGTGACGAAATCGCCGGCTTTGACCTCGACTTCCCCCTTGTCGTTCTTGAATTCCTCGATCGGGATGAAGCTCTCGGACTTGAGTCCTGCGTTGACGACGACGATGTTGTAGTCGACGCGCGTCACTTCGGCTGTGATGAGCTCGCCCTGACGCATTTCCTGCCGTGCAAGCGATTCCTCGAACAAGGCGGCGAAGTTCTCCTGGGCCGGAGCGGTGGGGTTGGGGGTTGCGGTTGTCATGTAGGGTGGGTGTCCTGTTCGTTTCGTCCGTTGCCACGGGCGTGGCTACGGGTCCGTTGGTCAAACCGCCGCCCGGACTGCCCTGAATCGCGCCCGGATGGCGGACCCTGCTGCCGCAGCGAGGCGCGTTCGCGCTCTGCTTGCGGGTGTGTCTACTGTGCCGCTCGTGCCTTTTTTCGCTGCGTTCACGCGGGCCCGGCCGCTCCGGCTGCCGTAAGCGCCTGATACTGCTGCAACACGCAGGCGATGGCCGCATCGGCGATCATGTCCGTCGTGTCCAGAACGATGGCGTCGGCCGCGATCCTGAGCGGTGCCGCCGCCCGGACGCTGTCGCGCTCGTCCCGTTCCCGGATATCGCGCAAAAGACCTTGAATTGTAATTGAGTTTCCTTTGTCGATCAACTGCTTATACCGGCGGCTCGCCCGGGCCTCGGCGGTGGCGGTCAAGTAGATCTTGAGCCTGGCGTCGGGAAACACCACCGTACCCATGTCCCGCCCCTCGGCGACGAGGCCGGGCGGGGCGCGGAAGGCGTGCTGCCGGGTGAGGAGCGCAGTGCGAACCCGCGGCAGGATGGCGACTTTCGAGGCCATGGCGCTGACCCCCTCGGCGCGGATCGCGTCAGTAACATCCTGGCCGGAGACGAAAATCCGCCCGTCGCCAAAGCTTAGGTCGAGGCCGTCGGCGAGGGCGGCCAGCCGCGGCTCGTCGTCGGTCGCGACCTTCTGCCGCGTCGCCTCCAGCGCCACCAGCCGGTACAGCGCGCCGCTGTCCAGATAGCGGTAGCCCAGCGCCGCCGCCACGCTTTGCGCAATCGTGCCCTTGCCCGATGCCGCCGGACCATCGATCGCGATCACCGGCGCTGCCTCGGCGGCCGGATTGAACGTCGTTGCGCCAGCGCAGCTCAAGATCGCCGCGCCAGCCGCTCGAATGCGGCGAAATAGCCGGGGAAGGTCTTGCGCACGCATTGCGGGTCGTTGATGCGCACCGGCACGCCACCGAGCGCCGCGAGCGAGAAGCACATCGCGATCCGATGGTCGTCATAGGTGGTTATCGTCGCCGGCAGCCATCGCAATGGCGGCGTCACGCGCATCCAGTCCGCGCCTTCTTCAACCACGGCACCGAGCTTGCGAAGCTCGCGGGCCATCGCCGCGATGCGGTCGGTTTCCTTGACCCGCCAGCTGCCGATATTGCGCAACAGCGTCGGACCGTCGGCAAAAAGGGCGACGATCGCCGCCGTCATCGCCGCGTCGGGAATCGCGTTGAAATCGGCGTCGATACCGTGCAGCTGCGCCTTACCCGATGTCTCGATCCAATCGTCACCGCTGCGGACCTCGGCGCCCATCGCCGAAAGCGTCGCGGCAAAGGCGACGTCGCCCTGGATGCTGTCGCGGCCGACGCCCTCGATGCGCACCGGGCCGCCGCCGATCGCCCCGGCTGCCAGAAAATACGAGGCCGAAGAGGCGTCGCCCTCGACCGCCAGTGTCCCCGGACTCTTGTAAGCCGCCGCGTCGGGCACCCGGAAAAGATCGTGTCCTTCGCGCACGACGGCAACGCCGAAGCGACGCATCAGCGACAACGTCATGTCGACATAAGGGCGAGAAATCAGCTCGCCCTGCACCTCGACTGCGGTACCGCCGCCGGCGAGTGGCAGCGCCATCAGCAGCGCCGTCACGAACTGACTCGACACGTTTCCGCGAATCGCGACCTTGCCGCCAGCTCGCACCGCCCCTGGCGCGATCGAAAGCGGCGGAAATCCGTCGGCGGCGCCGTAGCGGATGTCGGCGCCCAGCGCGCGCAGCGCGTCGACGAGATCGCCGATCGGACGCTCATGCATGCGCGGCGCACCGGACAACTCGTAATCGCCGTGCGACAAGGCCAGCACCGCCGTCAGGGGCCGAAACGCCGTACCCGCGTTGCCCAGGAAGAGGCTCGCGCGCCGCACCGGAAACGCGCCGGCGGCGCCATGCACGATGCAGGCATCGGCCACGGTGCCGGCTTCGATGCGCACGCCCAGCGCCCGCAGCGATTCGCGCATGCGATCGACGTCGTCGGCATCGAGCAATCCGGTCAACTCGGTCGTACCCCGCGACAGCGCGGCCAGCAGCAGGCTGCGATTCGAAATGCTCTTGGATCCCGGCAGGCGCAAGGTCCCGGTCATGCGCGCGATCGGACCGATGTCGAGGAATTCCCCGGCGCTCTGGCCGGACACGCTACTCGACATCGTCGCTCCCGCGCGCGCCGGTGAGCCAGGCAGCCCGCGCGTCGCGCGAGCGTGCAAACAGCCGACCGAGGGCGGCGCCGTCGCCGCGCGCGAGCATCGCATCGATGCGCTCGAGCGCTTGCCGGTAGGCGTCGAGATCGACGCGCACGCGCGTGGCATTGGCGATGCAGATGTCGCGCCACATGTCCGGATGGCTTTCCGCCAGCCGCGTGAAATCGCGCAATCCGGTCCCGGCGACGCGCCAATAGTCGGCGGCGTCGGGACGATCGGCCAGCTCGCCGATCAACGCAAACGCCAATAGATGCGGCAGATGACTGACCGCCGACAAGAGCGCGTCGTGCCGTTCGGGCGAAAGCAGGCTCACGATCCCGCCGCACGCCGTCCAGCATTCGCGCACGCGGTCGATCGCGTTCGAGTCCGTTTCCGGCAGCGGCGTCAGCACGACCTGTCGACCGTGGAAAAGCGAGACCGATGCTGCGGCGGCGCCCGAGCGCTCGCTGCCCGCGATCGGATGACCCGGAACGAAACGCGGGAACGCGGCCCCGAGCGCGGCTCGCGCCGCAGCGATCACATCCTGCTTGGTGCTGCCGGCGTCGGTGACGATCGTCGCGCGCCCGAGATGCGGGGCAATCGCGGCAAACAGCGCCGGCATTTCGCCGACCGGCGTGGCAAGGAGCACGAAGGCGGCATCGGCGAGCTCGGCGGTCCATGCTTCGTCGAGCGTGTACGCGCGATCGACAATCGCGCGGCGCAGCGCCTGATCGAGGTTGCCGCGGCTGCGGCCGACGCCGACGATCTTGCCGACGATCGCAGCGCCTTTCATCGCGAGCGCGAAGGAACCGCCGATCAGCCCGGTGCCGACGACGACGAGCTTGCCGGGTGCGCTTGGAGCCACTGCTTATTTGCCGAGCGCGGCGCCAAGCGCCGAGAGAAAGCGCGCGTTTTCTTCCGCCAGTCCGACGGTGACCCGCAGCCACTCCGGCAAACCGTAGTTGGCCACGGGGCGCACGATCACGCCGCGGCGCAACAAGGCCTCGTAGACCGGCGCCGCGCCCTCGCCCGGGTCGGCCACGCGAACCATCAGGAAGTTGCCATGCGATGGCAAATACGGAACGCCGATCGCATCGAGCCCGTGCATCAGCTGGGCGAGCCCGTCGCGATTCAGACGCGCGCTTTCGGCGACGTAGTCATCGTCGGCCAGCGCCGCCAGCGCGGCGGCTTGCGCGATCGAGTTGACGTTGAACGGCTGTCGGACCCGGTTGAGCATGTCGGCGACGCCGGGATCGGCGATGCCGTAACCGACGCGCAGACCGGCAAGGCCGTAGGCCTTGGAAAAGGTGCGCGACACGATCAGATTCGGATGCGCCGCAATCCAGGAGGCGCTGTTCGCCTGCTGGTCGGCCTGCAGATACTCGTTGTACGCCTCGTCCAGGACGATCAGCACGCCGCTCGGGACCGACTCGACAAAGGTCTGCACCTGGGCCGGCGGCAGCCAGGTTCCGGTCGGATTGTTCGGGTTAGCGACAAAGACGATGCGTGTCTCTTCCGTCAGCGCGGTGCGCATCGCTGCCAGATCGTGCCCCAGATCGCGCGCGCGCACTTCGATACCGCGGGCACCGCGCGCTTGCGTCGCCAGCGCATACACGGCGAAGGCATGCTGCGCGTAGACGGTGTGGTCACCCGGGCGCAGAAACGCCTGCGTCGCGAGCTCGAGAACGTCGTTCGAGCCGTTGCCCAGCACGATCTGGTCAAGGCCGACGCCGAACCGCGCCGCCAGCGCCTGCTTGAGCGCGAAGCCGTTGCCGTCCGGGTAGCGGGTGACGCCGGCGGCCGCGGCGGCGATCGCCGCGCGCACTTTCGGACTGGGTCCGCGAGGATTCTCGTTCGACGCGAGCTTGACGATCTGGCTTTCGACCAGTCCGTACTCGCGCGCGAGCTCCTCGATCGGCTTGCCGGGCACGTAGGGACTGATATGTCGCACATAGTCGGGCGACAGCGCCGCCATTGCGCTTGCGTTCGCGCCCATCGTCCGCCCTAGTATTGCGCCGCCGGGTACGACCCCAGCAGCTTGAGAAACGGCGCGCGCGCGCCGAGTTCCGCCAGGGCAGACGCTACCGGCGCGTCCTCGCGATGGCCTTCAAGGTCGACGAAGAACAGGTACTCCCACAGACCGGTGCGCGCCGGACGCGATTCCAGCCGGTTCATGCTGACGCCGTGCTTTGCGAGGGGCTCGAGCAGCGCGTGCACCGCACCCGGCCGGTTCTGCGCGGACATCACCAGCGAGGTTTCGTCGTTGCCCGACCGGGCGACCGCATGGCGGCCCAGCACCCAGAAGCGTGTCGTGTTGTTCGGGTCGTCTTCGACGTGCGCCGCCAGGATTTCGAGGGCGTAGATCGCAGCCGCGGTCTCGCCGGCGATCGCCGCGGCGCCCGGCTCCGTCGACGCCAGCCGTGCCGCTTCGGCGTTGCTCGCCACCGCAATCCGCGGCACGGCGGGCAGATGGCGCGCGAGCCACAGTACGCATTGCGACAAGGATTGGGCATGCGAATAAACCTTGCGCACCGAATCCAGCGAAGTCGACTTCGACAGCAGGTTCTGCTGGATGCGAAGGCGCACTTCGCCGACGATCGTCAGCTCGGTCTGGCACATCAGGTCCAGCGTGCGCCCGACCGCGCCTTCAGTGGAATTTTCGACCGGTACGACCGCATAGTCGGTTTGGCCGGATTCGGCGGCGCGGAACACCTCGTCGATCGACGCGCAGGGCTCGGCGTCGACAAACTCGCCGAAATGCCTGCCGACCGCACCGTGGCTGAACGTCCCGGCAGGGCCGAGGTAGGCGATGCGCAGGCGCCGCTCCAGCGCCAGACAAGCCGACATCACCTGACGGAATATTCCGGCGACTGCATCGCCCGGCAGCGGCCCCGGGTTGGCGTCGCGCAATGTGCGCAGCACCTGGGCCTCGCGCTCCGGACGGTACGCGGCGCTCTTGCCCTTGAGCTTGCCGATCGCCTGCGCATGCGCTGCGCGCTCGTTGAGTGCGCGCAGGACCTCGCGATCGAGATCATCGATCGCCGCGCGGTGGCGCTGGAATTCCTGCTCGTTGTCGTCGTCGTCGTTGATCATCGCTGGTCCGGATTTCCTCAGTCGTCGCCGCCGGAGCGCGCCGGCAAGCGCCGTACCGTTTGCCGATCTATTCCGGCTCGTCGGTGACGAGCTCGGTTTCGACGACTCGTTCGAGGCCGGCCAGCTTTTCACCCTCGCCCAGGTTGATCAGCGTCACGCCCTGAGTCGAGCGCCCCATCTCGCGGATCGACGACACCTTGGTCCGGATGAGCACGCCGCCGGTCGAGATGAGCATTACTTCGTCGTCGGGCAGGACGAGCGCCGCGGCGACGACCTTGCCGTTTCGCGCGGTCTGCTGGATGGCGATCATGCCCTTGGTCCCGCGGCCGTGTCGCGTGTATTCGACGATCGGCGTGCGCTTGCCGTAGCCGTTCTCGGTCGCCGTCAGCACCGATTGCTGCTCGTCTTCGGCGACCAGCATCGAGATCACGCGCTGGCCCTTGTCCAGCATCATGCCGCGCACGCCGTGCGCGGTCCGGCCCATCGAGCGCACGTCGCCTTCCTCGAAGCGCACCGCCTTGCCGCCGGAGCTGAACAGCATGACGTCGTGCTTGCCATCGGTCAGTGCGGCACCGACCAGGAAATCGCCGTCGTCCAGATCGACCGCGATGATGCCCGATGGACGAGGACGCGAAAAATCGGATAGCGGCGTCTTCTTGACCGTGCCCTTGGTTGTCGCCATGAACACAAAGCGATCGCTGACGAACTCTTTGACCGGCAGGATCGCCGTGATCTTCTCGTGCTCCAGCAGCGGCACCAGGTTGACGATCGGCTTGCCACGCGACACGCGGCCGCCCTGCGGCACGTTGTACACCTTGAGCCAGTACACGCGTCCCCGATTCGAAAAGCAGAGGATGAAATCGTGTGTGTTGGCGATGAACAGATGGTCGATGAAATCGTCTTCCTTGGTCCCGGTCGCCTGCTTGCCGCGGCCGCCGCGACGCTGCGCCCGGTACTCGGCGACCGGTTGCGCCTTCATGTAGCCGCCGTGCGACAAGGTGACGACCATGTCCTCGGGCGCGATCAGGTCCTCGATCGACAGATCGGCGCTGTGCGCGACGATCTCCGAGCGGCGCTTGTCGCCGAACTGGTCGCGCATCGCCTTGAGCTCGTCGCCGATCACCTTCGTGACCCGCGCCGGCTTGGCCAGGACGTCGAGCAGGTCGACGATCTGCACCATCACGTCGCGGTATTCGCCGGTGATCTTTTCCTGCTCGAGCCCGGTCAGGCGCTGCAGCCGCAGCTCGAGTATTGCCTGCGCCTGCGAGTCCGACAGCCGGTAGCCCCGCGCCGGACCGCGCTCCTGCCAGCCGTATTCGGGCGCCAATCCTTCAGGCCGCGCCGCGTCGGCCGCCGAGCGGGCCAGCATTTCTTCGACCAGGGCCGAGCGCCACGTCCTCGCCATCAGCGCCGCTTTGGCCTCGGCGGGTGTGGCTGCCGCCTTGATCAGCGCGATGATCTCGTCGACGTTCGACAGCGCAACGGCGAGGCCCTCGAGAATATGGCCGCGGTCGCGCGCCTTGCGCAGCTCGAAGCGCGTGCGCCGCACGACGATCTCTCGCCGGTGCTGCAGGAAGAATTCGAGGAACTGCTTCAGATTGAGCAGGCGCGGCTGGCCATCGACCAGCGCGACCATGTTCATGCCGAAGCTGTCTTGCAGCTGCGTCAGCTTGTACAGATTGTTGAGAATGATCTCGGTGATTTCGCCGCGCTTGAGCTCGATGACCACGCGCATGCCGGATTTGTCCGACTCGTCGCGGAGGTCCGCAATGCCGTCGAGCTTTTTTTCGCGGACGAGCTCGCCGATGCGAATCAGCAGCGTCGCCTTGTTGACCTGATACGGAAGCTCGTCGACGATGATCGCCTGGCGCCCGCCCTTTTCCAGGTCCTCGATGTGCGTGCGGGCGCGGATGACGACGCGCCCCCGCCCGGTGCGGTAGCCTTCGCGCACGCCTTCGGTGCCGAAAATGATGCCCGCCGTCGGAAAATCGGGGGCCGGGACGTGCTCGATCAGCTCATCGACGGTGCTGTCCGGGTTGTCGAGCAATGTCAGGCACGCGGTGACGATCTCGGTGAGGTTGTGCGGCGGGATGTTGGTCGCCATGCC
>PLYT01000047.1 GCA_003153475.1 Betaproteobacteria bacterium
TGGTCGATGTGCGCGATGATCGAGAAGTTGCGGATATGCTGCATCAGGGTCCAAAAGAAAGGGGCACCGCGAAGTGCCCCTCCATTGCTATGCCTCGGCTATGGCTTGCGTCGGAATACGTTGAATTTTAGCCGATTTATGCCTCTAAAGCGAGCTAGAGCCGGCCGCCTGCGCCACCACCGCAGCGAGCGCGCTCGTGTCCAACCGGTAATGACACAGTTCACGGCCGTCGACGAGGAGCACCGGGATCAGGGCACCCCACCGCGCTTCGAGCGCCGGGTCGGCATCGACGTCGAGCTCGTCGACCGGAACGCCGGCAGCATACAAAGCGAGCCCCGCCCGCATCTGATCACACAAGTGGCAATAGGCGCGGACCAGCAGCGTCAGCCGGGCGGGCCGGCCGGCGGCCGGCCCGGCGACATCGGCGTTTGCCGCGGCCGCTATTCGGCACCGCCGTTGCCGAGCCGAACCGTCGAGTAGAACTGCTGTTCGCCGCGCCGCAGCTGGAAGGTCACCGAAGCGCCCTTCTCCAGCTTGGCGATCAGCGCATTGATCTGCTCGGCGGTCTTCGCCTCGATCGTCGTGCCGCGGCTGATCACCGCCAGGATGACGTCGCCCGGCTGGATGTCGCCGCGCGCGGTGCCGCGGATGTCTTCGACGACGACGCCGTTCTTGATCTCCAGCTCCTTTTTTTGCTCGTCGGTCAGGTCCGACAGCACCAGCCCCATGCGGTTAGGCTTGGCTTTTTCCTTGCCCGCAGCAGCTCGGCGAGCGGGTCTGGGCGCCTCGTCCTCCTTGAGCTCGGCGACGGTGACGGCGACCTCCTTGGTCGCGCCCTTGCGCCACAGCTGCAGCGATACCTTGGTGCCTGGTCTGACCTGGGTGATGATGCGCGGCAGCTCGGACGACGTGTTCACCGTCCGGCCGTC
This sequence comes from Betaproteobacteria bacterium, assembly GCA_003153475.1. Lineage (GTDB taxonomy): Bacteria > Pseudomonadota > Gammaproteobacteria > Burkholderiales > Casimicrobiaceae > PALSA-1003. The sequence continues at coordinate 930 of PLYT01000047.1, forward strand.
GACCTTGGTGATGATGTCGCCCGCCTCGATGCCCGCCTTGTCCGCCGGGCCGCCCTTCTCGACCGAATTGACCAGCGCGCCACCCGCCTTGGCGAGGCCGAACGCGTCGGCGGTTTCGCGATTGACTTCCTGTATCTGCACGCCGATCCTGCCGCGAGTCACGCGGCCCTTTTCCTGGATCTGCTTGACGACGTTCATCGCGACGTCGATCGGAATGGCGAACGCGAGCCCCATGTAGCCACCGGTCCGGCTGAAGATCAGCGAGTTGATACCGACGACCTCGCCTTTGAGATTGAACAGCGGGCCGCCGGAATTGCCCGGGTTGATCGGGACGTCGGTCTGGATGAACGGGACGAGATTTTCGTTCGGCAGCTCGCGGCCCTTGGCGCTGACGATGCCGGCCGTGATCGTGTTCTCCAAGCCGAAGGGCTTGCCGATCGCGGCCACCCATTCGCCGACCCGGAGCTTGTCCGGATCGCCTATCGTCACCTTGGGCAGGCCCGTGGCCTCGATCTTGAGCAAGGCGACGTCGGTGCGCTTGTCGGTGCCGATGACCTTGGCGCGGAATTCGCGCTTGTCGGTCAGCTTGACCGTCACTTCGCTGGCGTCGTCGACAACGTGGGCGTTAGTCAGGACGTAGCCGTCCGCGGCCAGGATGAAGCCCGAGCCGGTCGACTGCTGCTCGAAGTCGCGCGGGCGCGGTTGGCCGCGCGGGATCTGCCCGAAGCGGCGAAAGAACTCGTAAAAGGGGTCGTCTTCGGAAATATCGGGCATCTGCTGGCGGCGCGCCGTTTGCGTGACGTCGATGCTGACCACGGCCGGACCTTGCTGCTCGTAGAGGTCGGTGAAATCAGGCAGCCGCCCCGACTGGGCGAGCGCCGACGGCATCAGCGAAAATGCGCCGGCGAGCGTGGCAAGTACGGTCCAAGCACGAAGTCTCATTGCAGTGGCTTCCTGACGTGTTATCGGAAATGGAAAGACGGGGCCGGCAATGTCGAATTTTAGCCGAGCCCGAAGGTCACTGACGGCGTCCGACCGAGTAGGCGATCTGACGCACGGTTGCACCGGGCGCTTCGCCCAGAACCGTCACCAGGTAATCGTCGAGCTGCCGGCTGTAGACATTGATGCCGCCTTGCTGCGACAGGCCGACCGGCTGCGGCGTCGACGGCGTCGGCTCGACAAAGACCGAGATTGCGACCAGGCCGTCGGAGTACACGATATGCGCGACCTGCGCCGGCTTGCCGCGCAGTGTGCGATAACCTTCGACGATCTTGATGAAGCCGGGCGGCATGTCGCGAACCACCCAACCCGTTTCCTTGGGCGCGATGTCGGCCGCTGGCGATTCGCGTACCTGCCAGTCGGCAGGCACGGTGGCAAACGGTGGCTTGGTCGCATCGCGATCGAGCCGCACACCGATCTGTACGTCGCTGAACGCGAACTGCTCGATCGGTTCATTCCGTTCGTTGAGCAGCCGCGCCTTCAGCAGCAACCCGGTGGCGATGTCGGCCCAAAGCTTGTGGCCGTAGCGCGCTCCGTCCTTCGGCTCGAACACGTAGGCCTGCGTCTCCAGACCCGCGACGCGCGCGGTCTCGGCCTTGCGGAATTGGTAGTAAGTAGCGAGCGTCGCCAGCTGCTGCGGAAGCAGTGACGGGAAAGCGTTGTGCATGCTTCGCGGCTCGACCCGAATGACCTTCGCATCCGGGTAATAGCAGCGTACGCGCTCGTCGTTGCGAACGATCTCGCGCGCCGGACCGTCGAGATTGGACAGTTTTTCCGACTCGCCGTTGGCGTCCAGCAGATGATAGAGACGCGAAGTCTCGATGCGGCCGCCGTGCTGGTAGACGATCGTGCCGACGTAGTTCAACTGGCGCGCGGCCGTTGCCGCGCGCTGCAGCCAGTCGGCCGCATCCTGTGCAAATGCCGAAGGGGAGACGAGCGGCGCGAGCAGCGTGACGGCAGCGACCCCGACGCCGCAGCGCAGCCGGGTGGGCCACTCCCGTCGTTGCCGGGCGCTGGCGCTACGGACGCGCATCCGGCTCGCTGGCTGATACCGCGCGCAAATAGGGGCCTATGCTCTGGATCGCGTTGGCCGGCGAGTATTCCTGGTGTACCAGCAAATACTCGCTGTCGACCGCGGGCCGGGCATCCGCCGCGCGCACGCCGACAGCCTGCCGGGCGCTGGCGATCACTGCTACCGGAGCCGGCATCGTGGTCAAAGCGACCCAGCCGACGACGCTTACCGCCGCGATCGTCGCCGCCAGCGCCAATGCGATAGCGTGCGGTGCGGGTGATCGCAGCCGCGGGGCCAGCACAGTCGGCTCGGCCGCCAGTCGATCGACGCATTTAGCCGCCATCGCCGGCGACAACGCGGAAATTCCGCGCACGGCGTCGCCGATCACGTGATAACAAACCCAGGTCGCCACGCCGTCGGATCGACACAAGCTGGTGAGGACGGCGCCGGCCCGTACGGGCTCGAGCTCTCCGTCGATCAGCAGCGAGATTTCCTCCGGTGTCGGCACCCTGGTCTCGCCGCCGCCATTGGCGTCGGATCCTTTCGTGAAGTTTCCCATCACCATCTCCGGTCCTTATCAGTCCCCAAAAGCGGTCGCAGCTGCTCGGCGATCGCTTCGCGCGCCCGAAAAATCCGGGAGCGCACCGTGCCAATCGGACAATTCATCGCGTTGGCAATCTCTTCGTAACTCAAGCCTTCAATCTCGCGCAGAATAATCGCAGTGCGCAAGTCTTCCGGCAGCGTCTCCATCGCCCTGTTGACGGTAGCCGCTATCTGCTTGCCGTGCAACTCGTCTTCCGGCGTCGCCGAATCGCGAAGCTGCTCGGCGTCTTCGAAATTCTCCGCCTCTTCATTGTCAAAGCCGGTGGACGTCGGCGCCCGCCGGCCCATCGCGACCAGGTAGTTCTTGGCCGTGTTGATCGCGATGCGATAAAGCCACGTATAAAACGCACTATCCCCGCGAAACGAGGGCAGTGCGCGATAGGCCTTGATGAATGCCTCCTGCGTCACGTCCTCGACTTCGCCCGGATCGCGCACCAGCCGCGACAGCAACCTCCCGAGCTTACGCTGGTACTTCAGCACCAGCAGCTCGAATGCGCGCTTGTCACCCCGCTGCGCGCGCTCGACCAGCTGCTGATCTACTTCGCGGTCAGCCATCCGCGCCAGTCCCTGAGTCAATCGTTATTGTCGCCACACCGGATCCGGTGGGCGCGATACCCGCCGGCAGTATAGCCGAGCCATCAGGCGCGCCGCGCGATCGACTCAGGCAGGCAGCTTGCATCCTAGACCGTTCGCGCTTCGGGAAGTTCAGTCCCGCGCCTGAACGGGCGACATGGCCGGTCAACCGCGTTGCTCCAGCGCAACAACGGGCTCGATTTTGCCCGTGACGATGCCGCGGTAGTTGCGGATTGCGGGTTCGCGCCAGGCCGACAGCTCGCCTCGCTGCGCGTCGTCGAGCAAGCCGAGCTGATCGAGCACGGCGACCGTGGTCGGATGCAGTCCGCGCGCATTGCCGTCGGCGACCTTGATCGCGATACCCCAGGCTTTGCTGCGCACGCCGATCGTCTGGATCCCCTCGGCGCCTACCTTGGTGATCCAGTTACCGCGGCCGGCGCGCATCAGGACGAGGTCGTTGCGCTTCTCGCCCGAGACCATTTCCGGATGTGCGCTCATCGCCTCGGCGAGAGCGATCGGCGCGCGGCCGTACCGGGCATCCTCGGCCCCGGCGAGTCGCGCGTAGGCAAGCGCAAGCGCGGATAGCGGCACCGCATAGTTGGGCGCCGAGCAACCGTCGATGCCGGCGACCAGTCGCGACTCCGCCACCCCGGTAAGGTGCGCGACCGACGCTCGGATCGCTCGCTGCAAAGGGTGGCCGAATTCGAGGTAGGTTTCAGTTGGTAGCCCACAATGCCGGCAGTAAGCCAGCATCCCGGTGTGCTTGCCCGAGCAGTTGTGCTGCAGTGCCGTGAAAACGACGCCGGCCGGCGGCAGTTCGTCGCGCGCCGCATAGAACAGCGGCGGATGCACGCCGCATTGCAGCTGGTCCGGCCGGCAATCGGCGCGGCGCAGCATGTCGGCGACACCCGTCACGTGGCGCGGTTCGCCGGAGTGGCTGGCGCACATCAGCGCCATCTGCTCGCTCGAAAATCCGAAACGTTCGACGCCGCCGGACGCGACCAGCGGTACGGCCTGCAGTGGCTTGAGCGCACTGCGCGTCATCGTGACAAGCGACGGGTCGCCGGCCGCGTACAGGACGCGGCCCTCGCGGTCGACGACCGCGACCGATCCATAGTGAATGCTGTCGGTCGCGTCGCCGCGCGTCACGCGGGCGAGTGCGACGTGCGGCGGCGCGGCGGGGAGCGAGGCGCGGAAAGAGCTATTGGACAAAGCGGGGCTGCGAAAAACCATCCATTTTACGCGTAACGGTCATTTTTTCCGAATACGAGCGTCGAGTCGTGTCCGGCGAGCCGCTGCGGCGCAGGCAGAATGCCCGCCGGCACCGGGGCGCGCATGCTCTTCGGCACCGCCGCCGCCATTCCCGCCAACGGGCGCCGTATCGAGCGAGGCGCCGGACGCCCAAGCCGAAACTAGGATTTCAACGCGTCGCGGATCTGCTCGAGCGCCGCCGGATCTTCGATCGTCGTCAGATCGCCAGGATCGCGCCCCTCGGCCAGCGCCTGGATCGCGCGCCGCAAAAGCTTGCCCGACCGCGTCTTGGGCAGCAGCGTGACGAAATGCACGGCACCCGGACGGGCGATCGCGCCAAGCAAGCGATCGACGGTGCTCAGCACTTCGGCGCGCATCCGGCCGATGCCTTCGGCGGTCTCGAGCAGCGAAGGATCCTTGACCACCGCGAAGGCCATCGGCAGCTGGCCCTTGATCGCATCGGCGACGCCGACGACGGCAACCTCGGCGATTCCCGGATGCGCCTGCACCGCTTCCTCGATTTCCCGCGTGCCCAGCCGGTGACCAGCGACGTTGATCACGTCGTCGGTGCGCCCGAGCACGAAATAGTAGCCGTCGGCATCGCGCAACGCCCAGTCGAACGTCGAATAGATGCTGCGACCGGGCAGCGTCTCGAAGTAGGTCCGGACGAAGCGCTGGTCGTCGCCCCAGATCGTCGTCATGCAGCCCGGCGGCAGCGGCGGCACGATTGCCAGCACGCCTTTCCGATCGGCGCCGACTTCCTCCCCGGTCAGCTCGTCGAGCAGCCTCACGTCATAGCCGCACACCGGAAACGACGGGCTGCCGAATTTGCGCGGCGTCTCGGCGATCCCCAGCTGCGCCGACAGGATCGGCCAGCCGCTCTCGGTCTGCCAGTAGTTGTCGACGATCGCGACGCCCAGCGAGTCTGCCGCCCAGCGGGCGGTCGGTTCGTCGAGCGGCTCGCCGGCCAGGAACAGATAGCGCAGCGACGACACGTCGTGCGCCTTCATGAACGCCGGATCCTGCTTTTTCAGCACCCGTATCGCCGTCGGCGAGCTGAACATCGTGCGTACCCTGTGCTCGGCGACGATTCTCCACCAGACGCCCGGATCGGGCCGGATCGGCAAGCCTTCGTACATGATCGTCGTCGATCCGTTGAGCAGCGGCGCGTAGACGATGTACGAGTGCCCGACGACCCAGCCGATATCGCTGGTCGTGAACATGGTTTCGCCCGGAGCCACGCAGAATATGTCGCGCATCGACGCGGTCAGAGCGACCGCATAGCCGCCGGTGTCGCGCTGCACGCCTTTCGGATTTCCGGTCGTCCCCGAGGTGTACAGGATGTACGAGGGCTCGGAAGACTCGAGCCAGACGCAAGGCACGCTCTCTCCGGCGTATTGCGCGGCCAGCGTCGCGTAATCGAGATCGCGTCCCGGCGTGCTGCTCATCGCGGCATCGATGCCGCGATTGACAATGATCACGCGCGACGGCGGATGCACGGTCAGACGCAGCGCCTCGTCGACCAGAGGCTTGTACCGCACCGACTTCCCGGCGCGCATTCCGGCGTCGGCGGTGATCAGGACCTTCGGCTGCGCATCGTCGATGCGCGTGGCGAGGCTCGCCGCCGCGAAGCCGCCGAAGACGACCGAATGAATCGCGCCGATACGCACGGTCGCCAGCATAGCGAATACCGCCTCCGGGATCATCGGCATGTAGATCAGCACGCGGTCGCCGCGGTCGACACCCTGGGCCGTGAGTATGGCCGCGAAGCGATTGACTTCGTCGGCCAGCTCTTCGTAGGTGTACGTGCGCCGGGTGTCGGTCTCGGTCGAGATGTAGACCAGCGCCGGCTGCGCGCCGCGCTCGGCCAGATGCCGGTCGATCGCGTTATGGCAAAGATTGGTGCGCCCGCCGACGAACCAGCGCGCGAACGGCGGCCGGCTGTAATCGAGCACCTCGCTAAACGGCGTCTGCCAGTCGATCAGCGCGGCTCGCTCGCGCCAGAACCCGTCGCGATCGGCGAGCGAGCGCCGGTGCGCTTCGACGTAGCTATGCATCGTGTGCTTCAGCTCTAGAGACCGGCGGTATCGGCCCCGACGCGAACGACGGTGCGACCGCGCACCGTGCCCTTGAGAAACGCATCGAAGTGCGTCGGCAGGTCGGCGAAATCGATCGTCACGACCTTCGCCTGCACCCGCGAGGGCCGCCACTCGTTGGCGAGCCGGTCCCACAGCTTCTGCCGCAGCGCCATCGGGCACTCGGCGCTGTTAATCCCCAGCAGATGCACGCCGCGCAGAATGAATGGCATGACCGTCGTGCTGAGCTTGAAGTCCGCGGCAAGGCCGACGCTCGCCACCGTGCCGGCCTGCTTCATCGTCGAGAGCATCCAGGCCAGCACCTCTCCGCCCAGGCTGTCGATCGCGCCCGCCCAGGTCGCCTTGTCCAGCGGGCGCACTTTGGAGAAGTCGATGCTCGAGCGCAGCACGACTTCGGAGGCCCCGATCCCGCGCAGGTAATCGGTCTCCTTTTCCTTGCCGGTCAGCGCAACGACGTGATAGCCGAGCCGGGACAGCACATCGATTGCGACGCTGCCCACGCCGCCGGTCGCGCCGTCGACGATTACTGGCCCGCTGCGCGGCGTCAGGCCGTTGTGTTGCATGAGCTCGATCGCCTGCGCCGCCGTGAATCCCGCGGTGCCCAAGGTCATCGCCTCGAACGCCGTCATGTTGGGCGAGCGGCGCACGACCCAGTCGGCGGGCACGCGAACGTATTCGGCGTAGCCGCCGTCATGGGCGACGCCGACGTCGTAGGCATGCACGATGACCTTGTCGCCGTGCTTGAATCGCGGATCGGCCGACGTATCGACGGTGCCCGCCATGTCGATGCCGGCGACGGTCGGATACTTGCGCATGATCTTGCCGGCGCCGTTGTACGACAGTGCATCCTTGTAGTTGATCGTCGAGTATTTGGTCTTGACCACCACCTCGCCGGGGTCGAGCTCGTCGAGCCCCATTTCGACGAATCGGCTGGACACGACGCCGTTCTCCTGAAACGTCCGGTAGGCCTTGAATTTGTGCACGGGTGTCTCCTCCTGATGGCTTCGGTGCCGATGCTCACTGGCACCGGATCGGAAATTTGTCGTCACGCCGCGGCAGCGGCTTCTCCGGCAAGGTGCGGCAGCGCCATGTATTCGCGGGTGCGCATTTCGACCAGCCGGCTGACGGTGCGGGCGAATTCATGACTGTTCGCGCCTTCGCGATACAGATCGACCGCAGCGACCTCGGCTGACAAGAGCAACTTTACCCGATGATCGTAGAACACGTCGACGAGCCAGGTGAAGCGGCGGGCGGCATTGCTCATGTCGGACGATAATCGCGGCACGTTGGAAACGATGACCACCGCAAAGCGACGCGCGAGCTCGAGGTAGTCGATCTGCGAGCGCGGCCCTTCGCACAGCATCGCGAAGTCGAACCAGACCAGGCTGCCGGCGCGCTTTTTGGCTTTGAGCACGCGCGAATCGACGACAAGCCGGGGATCTTCGTCGGGGCCGGGGCGCATGCGCTCGAACAGCGCGCCGAGCCTGGCGTCGGCGCCGCCGGACGGCGCGACATAGTAGGCGGCGGCCTGCTCGAGCTCCCGCAGCCGGTAATCGGTTGCGCCATCGACCTCGACGACGTCCAGCCATTGCTTGAGCAGCGCAATCGTCGGCAGCAGGTTCTGCCGCTGCAAGCCGTTCGGATACAGGTCGTCGGGCCGGTAATTGGACGTCAGAACGAACACTGTGCCGTGCCGGAACAGCGCCGTCAGCAAACGCCCCAGGATCATCGCGTCGGCGACGTCGGAAACGTGGAATTCGTCGAAGCAGATCAGGCGATGGCGGCGCGCGATCCTCGCCGCTACCGTCGCCAGCGGATCCTCCTCGCGCGGCAGCGACTTGAGCTCCTCGTGGACGCTTTTCATGAACGCGTGGAAATGGACGCGGGTCTTGCGCCGCAGAGGCGCCGCCGCATAAAAGGCATCCATCAGGAAGCTCTTGCCACGGCCGACGGGTCCCCCCAGGTAGACGCCGCGCGGAGCCACCGGCGGTCGGAACCAGCGCCGGAGCAGCGACATTCTCGCCCTGCGGAATTCGACCAGCTCGTCGTGCAGGCGCTGCAGCCGGTCAAGGGCGCCGAGCTGCGCGGGGTCGAGGTCGATGCCGCGCCGATCGAGCTCCGGTTTGAGATGCGCGAGCAGCAACCCTTGGCGGGCGGCCGGGATGTAGGCTTCGGCGACAGCTTCGTTCATGAAATGGGCATGACGATCATGAACGAGGATCGCCGTCGCTTTAGTAGTTGAGCGACCGCTTGTCGACTGCGAGCGCCGCCTCCCGCGTCGCCTCGGAAAGCGACGGATGGGCGTGGCAGATTCGCGCGATGTCCTCGCTGGCCGCACCGAATTCCATCGCGACCACCCCTTCGGCGATCAGCTCGGATACGAGCGGACCGATCGCATGCATGCCGAGCACGCGATCGGTCCCGGCATCGGCAAGCAGCTTGACGAAGCCGCGCGTGTCGCCCAGCGCCCGGGCGCGGCCGTTAGCCATGAACGGAAACACGCCGGCGCGATAGGCGATGCCCGCGGCCTTGAGCTGCTGTTCGTTCTGGCCCACCCAGGCGATCTCGGGCGACGTATAGATGACCCAGGGCACGGTGTTGAAGTCGACGTGGCCATGCTGGCCGGCGATGCGCTCGGCGACGGCGACGGCCTCCTCCTCGGCCTTGTGAGCAAGCATTGGTCCGCGCACGACGTCGCCTATCGCCCAGACATTGGGTAGATTGGTCCGGCAATCTTCGTCGACGGCGACGAAGCCGCGCTCGTCGAGCTTGAGCCCGACGCTTTCGGCGTTCAGGCCCGCGGTATGCGGCAGTCGCCCGATCGATACGATCAGCCGCTCGAACGTCGCCGCCTGCGCCTTGCCGTCGGCGTCGGTATAGTCGACGCGGACATTCTTGTTCACCGTGACCTTGCCGACCGTGCAGCCGAGGCGGATCGACAGACCCTGCTTGGCGAAGAGCTTCCACGCTTCCTTGGCGACTTGCTCGTCGGCGGCGCTTAAGAAAACCGGCAGCGCCTCGAGCACCGTGACTTCCGCACCGAGCCGCCGCCAGACGCTGCCCATTTCGAGGCCGATGACGCCCGCCCCGATGACGCCGAGCGTCTTCGGCACCTCGGGAATCGCCAGCGCGCCTTCGTTGTCCAGGATCAGGCGATTGTCGAAGGGCGCTCCGGGCAGCGCGCGCGGCTTCGACCCGGTCGCGATGATGACGTGCTTCGAGGTGAGCGTCTGTCGGGCGTCGCCTGATACGGCGATCTGCCAGCCGCCGTCGCCGTTCGCGGCGACGAAGCTGCCGCTGCCGTTGAAGAAGGCGATCTTGTTCTTCTTGAACAGGTAGATGATGCCGTCGTTGTTCTGGCGGACGACCTTGTTCTTGCGCGAGAGCATCTGCGCCAGATTGAGCGCCAGTCCCTTGACCTCGATGCCGTGCTCGGCAAAGCCGTGTCCCGCGTGCTCGAAATTTTCCGACGACTGCAGCAGGGCCTTGGACGGTATGCAACCGACATTCGTGCAGGTGCCGCCCGGCGCAGGCTTGCCTTCGGCCGTCTTCCAGTCGTCGATGCACGCGACCTTGAACCCCAGCTGCGCGGCGCGGATCGCCGCGGTGTAGCCCCCGGGGCCGGCACCGATCACGACGACGTCAAAGGGCTCTGCCATGGTCTCCCGAGCGGATCACAGATCCAGCAGCATCCGCGCCGGATCTTCCAGCGCTTCCTTGATCGCCACCAGCGAAAGCACCGCCTCGCGGCCGTCGATGATGCGATGGTCGTACGACTGCGCAAGGTAGTTGATCGGACGGATGACGATCTGCCCGTTCTCGACGACCGGCCGCTCGCGCGTCGCGTGCACGCCGAGGATCGCCGATTGCGGTGGATTGATGATCGGCGTGGACAGCATCGAGCCGAAAACGCCGCCGTTGGAAATCGTGTAAGTACCGCCGGTCAGCTCCTGCACCGTCAGCTTGCCTTCCTGAGCGCGCTTCCCGAAGTCCGCGATCTGCTTTTCGATTTCGGCAATCGACATTTGATCGGCATCGCGCAGGATCGGCACGACCAGTCCGCGCGGACTGCCGACGGCGACGCCGATATCGAAATAGCCGTGGTAGATGATGTCGCTGCCGTCGATCGACGCGTTGAGCGTCGGGAATTTCTTCAGCGCGTGCACCGCCGCCTTGATAAAAAATCCCATGAAGCCCAGCTTGACGCCGTATTCTTTCTCGAAGCGATCCTTGTAGCGGTTGCGCAGCTCGATCACCGGCGCCATGTTGACTTCGTTGAACGTCGTCAGGATCGCGGCGGTCGATTGCGACTGGACCAGACGCTCGGCGACGCGCTGGCGCAGCCTTGACATCGGCACGCGTTGCTCGGGGCGCGCTGCGAGATCGGGCCGCAGCGACACGGCCGGCGCCTTGTCCGCCGGCGGCGCCGGAGGCTCGGTCCTCGCCGGCTCCGCCGACCTCGCTTCGGCCGTGGCGGCGACGTCGCCCTTGGTGATCCGGCCGCCGCGACCGGTTCCCGCGACGCCGCCAGCGCCCAGATTCTGCTCGACCATCATCTTGCGCGCTGCCGGCAAGGCGACCATGTCCGCCGCCGCCGGCGCCGCGGCGGACGCCGGTTTCGCCGACGCTGCCGGGGCCCAAGGCGCGATGGCAGCAGCGGCCGGAGCCGGCGCCGCGGCTCCGGCTCCGGTGTCGAGCACCGCGATGACCTCCTGCGCGACGACCGTCGAACCGTCGCCACGGCGGACTTCGGTCAGCACGCCGGAATTCGGCGCCGGCAGCTCGAGCACGACCTTGTCGGTTTCGATATCGACCAGATTCTCGTCACGCGAGACCGCATCGCCGGCCTTCTTGTGCCAGTTGACCAGCGTCGCCTCGGTGATCGACTCCGGCAGCACCGGCACCTTGACTTCAATCAGCATCATCCATCCCTGTCATCCGGACCGGTGCGCGGGAACGCGCCTGTCCCGCCCAAGTTTTTGTTCGGTCTGCTGAGCGCATGCCTGTCGCCTGTGCTTAATGTGCGGTCACCATTTCTCCCGACCTCAGCATCGCCGCGAACGCTTCCTCGACGACGGCCTTCTGCTGTTCCAGGTGCTTGGACAGGTAGCCGACGGCCGGAGATGCCGAGATCGCACGGCCGGCGTAGGCGAGCACCTGCCTGTCGCCGATGTCGGCGCGCATGTACGCGCGCAGCCGATACCAGGCGCTCTGATTCTGCGGCTCCTCCTGGCACCAGACCACTTCGAGGGCATTCGGATAGCGGGCGATCTCGCGCTTGAAATCGGCATGCGGAAACGGGTATTGCTGCTCCAGACGGATGACCGCGACATCGGCGATCTTCTGCTCGCGGCGGTAAGCCGAGAGATCGTAGTAGACCTTGCCGCTGCAGACGACAACGCGCCGCACGTCTTCGGCGACCAGCGGGTCGGCGTCCCCGATCACCGTCTGAAACTTGCCGCCGCCGAGCTCGTCCATCGTCGACACCGCTTCCTTGTGTCGCAGCAGGCTCTTCGGGCTCATCACGATCAGCGGCTTCCTAAAGTTGCGCACCATCTGGCGGCGCAGCAGATGAAATATCTGCGCCGGCGTCGTCGGCACGCAGACCTGCATATTGTGCTCGGCGCAAAGCTGCAGGAAGCGCTCCGGCCGCGCCGACGAATGCTCGGGCCCCTGGCCTTCGTAGCCGTGTGGCAACAGCAAGGTGAGTCCGCAAACACGGCCCCATTTGACTTCGCCGGCAGCGATGAACTGATCGATGACTACCTGGCCGCCGTTGGCGAAGTCGCCGAACTGCGCTTCCCACACGACCAGCTTGTTCGGCTCCGAAGTCGCGTAGCCGTACTCGAAGCCCAGCACGGCGGCTTCCGAAAGCACCGAATCGATGACGACGAAATCGGGCTGGCCTTCCTTGATGTGCTGCAAGGGCACCCAGATGCCGGCATCCCATTTTTCGCGATTCTGATCGTGCAGCACCGCGTGCCGGTGCGAGAAGGTCCCGCGGGCGGTGTCCTGCCCGGACAGGCGCACGCCGTAGCCCTGGTCCAGCAAGGTCGCATACGCCAGCGTTTCCGCCATGCCCCAGTCGAGCGGCAGCGTGCCCTCGCCCATCGCCCGGCGATCGGCGATCACTTTTTCGACGCGTGGATGCAGCTTGAAATTGGCCGGCACGTCGGTCACGCGCCGGGCGAGCTCGGTGAGCCTCGGCCGCGGCACCGTCGTGTCCGCTTCGTCGGCCCAGTGCCGCCCGACGAACTTGGCCCAGTCGACGGCGAACGGCGGTTTGTAGTTGGACAGGATCGTCGTGTTGGTGTGGTAACCCTTGTCCATCGCCTGGCGGTAGGTCCCGATCATCGCGTCGGCGTCGGCGGCGCTGATCACGCCTTCCTTGGCGAGGCGCTCGGCGTAGCGCGCCCGCGTCCCCGGGTGCTCGCGGATCCGCTTGTACATCAGCGGCTGCGTGATCATCGGCTCGTCGGCCTCGTTGTGCCCCTGTTTGCGGAAGCAGACGAGGTCGATAAAGACGTCCTTGTCGAACTTCTGCCGGAACTCGATCGCGACTTCGATCGCCAGCAGGCAGGCCTCGGGGTCGTCGCCGTTGACGTGGAATATCGGGGCTTCGACCATCTTGGCGACGTCGGTACAATACAGTGTGCCGCGCGTGTCGCGCGGGTCCGACGTGGTGAAGCCGATCTGGTTATTGACGACCAGGTGAATCGTTCCGCCGGTGCGGTAGCCGCGTGTCTGCGACAGGTTCAGCGTTTCCTGCACGACTCCCTGGCCGGCAATCGCCGCATCGCCGTGGATCAGCACCGCCAGCACCTGGTCGAACGTCGGGTCCTTGCGGCGGTCCTGCCGCGCGCGTACCGATCCTTCGACGACCGGGTCGACGATCTCGAGGTGCGAGGGATTGAACGCCAGCGTCAAATGCATCGGGCCTCCGGGCGTCACGACATCGGACGAGAAGCCCTGGTGATATTTGACGTCGCCGGCCGGAAGGTCGTCGTGGTGATGGCCCTCAAACTCGGCGAACAGGTCCTTGGGCATCTTCCCCAGTGTATTGACCAGCACGTTCAGCCGGCCGCGGTGCGCCATGCCAATCACCATTTCCTGGACGCCGCCGGCGCCCGCCTTCTGGATCAGGTGGTCGAGCATCGGGATCATCGTGTCGCCGCCCTCGGCGGAAAAGCGCTTCTGGCCGACATACTTGGTGCCCAGATAGCGCTCGAGCGTCTCGGCTGCGGTCAGGCGCTCGAGGATGTGGCGGCGAAACTCCGGCGTGTAGCTCGGCCGGGAGCGCAGCGGCTCGATCCGGTTCTGGATGAATCGCTTCTGCGCAGTATCGCCGATATACATGTACTCGGCGCCAAAGGTGCCGCAATAGGTCTCCTGCAATGCGGCGATCAGGTCGCGCAGGCGCATGCGGGTCACGCCGCGCGGGGCGCCCTTGTACGAACCGACGTCGAATTCGGTGTCGAGGTCGGCGTCGGTGAAGCCGTAGGTCTTGATGTCCAGGTCGGCGATATAGGGGCGCTCGGCGCGCTGCAGCGGATCGAGATCGGCCTGGAACAGGCCGACGGTGCGGTACTTGCTGATCAGCCGCAGCACCAGCACCAGCTTGTGCATCGCCGCGGCATCGACCATCGGCGCGGCGAGCCTACGGTTCTTCGCCAGCTGGATGAACGAGTCGACGATCGGCGCCTGCGGCACGTCCTGCGCGCCGTTGCGCAACATATCGAAGTACTCGCGCCAATCGGGGCCGACCGCGCCCGGATCGCCCAGGTAGATCTCGTACTGACCCTCGATGAACGGGGCGTTGCCGCCGAACAGCGTGCTGGTCTCCTGGAACTCCCTCATCATGCTCATGGCTTCACCTATATCGGGGCACAAGCGCCGCCGCGCAAGCGGGGGCGTCTAGCGCTGCGCGATCGGCACGACCTCGCGCCGCACCGCGCCGGTGTAGAGCTGTCTCGGCCGGCCGATCTTCTGGTCGGGATCGGAGATCATCTCGTTCCATTGGGCGATCCAGCCGACGGTGCGCGCCAGCACGAAGATCGCAGTAAATAAGCTCACCGGAATCCCGATCGCGCGCTGCACGATGCCTGAATAGAAGTCGACGTTCGGATAGAGCTTGCGTGAGACGAAATAGTCGTCCTCGAGCGCGATCTTTTCCAGCGCCATCGCCAGCTTGAACAGGCGGTCGTCGTGCAATCCCAGCTCTTCGAGGACCTCGTGGCAAGTCTCGCGCATCAGCTTGGCGCGCGGATCGTAGTTCTTGTAGACCCGNNACGCCCGAATTCTTGTCCTTGGCGCGCTTGATGAACTCACCGATCCGCGACACGTCGCCGATCTCCTCGAGCATCGTGAGCGCGGCCTCGTTGGCGCCGCCGTGGGCCGGACCCCAAAGGCAGGCGATGCCCGCAGCGATGCAGGCGAACGGGTTGGCGCCCGACGAGCCCGCGAGGCGCACCGTCGATGTCGATGCGTTCTGCTCGTGGTCGGCGTGCAAGGTGAAGATCCGGTCCAGCGCACGCACCATCACGTCGTTGACCTTGTATTCCTCGCAGGGCACCGAGAACATCATGCGCGTGAAGTTCGCGGCGTAGGAGAGCTCGTTGCGCGGATACACAAACGGCTGACCCATCGTGTATTTGTAGCACATCGCCACCAGCGTCGGCAGCTTCGCGATCAGGCGGATCGCCGAGACTTCGCGGTGGTGCGCGTCGGTGATGTCGAGCGAGTCGTGGTAGAACGCGGACAGCGAGCCGACGACGCCGACCAGCATCGCCATCGGGTGCGAATCGCGCCGGAAGCCGCGGAAAAACTGGCTCATCTGCTCGTGCACCATCGTGTGCATCGTCACCATGTGCACGAACTCGTCCCTCTCCTTCGCGGTAGGCAGTTCGCCCTTCAGCAGCAGGTAGCAGACTTCGAGAAAATCGCACTGCACGGCGAGTTGCTCGATCGGGTAGCCGCGATAGAGAAGCTCGCCCTTATCCCCGTCGATGTAGGTGATCGTCGACGCGCACGACGCGGTCGAGAGGAAACCCGGGTCGTAGGTGAACTTGCCGGTCCTGCCGTACAGCGCACGGATGTCGATCACTTCCGGGCCTATCGTCCCGGGAAGCACGGGAAAACTTATCGGCGCGGTGCTGTCGCCGAAGTTCAGTGTCGCAGTATGGTCGGTCATGGCATATGGCTCCAGGCGGCGGTCACGAGTGGACCGACGGGATTCCTCCGTCTTGTCCTCAAATCGATCTCAGATACCCTACCAGCGGCAATAGCGCAGCGTCGGCGGGCTCCATGCGGGCCGACAGCAGCGCCCACAAGTCGTTGTCGCTGTGGTCGAGCAGCGCGTCGAGTGCAACCACATCGGCCGCACTCATTGTTGCCCCGCGGGCATTCAGAAATCGTTCGAGGATCAGATCGTTCTCGAGCATGCCGCGCCGGCATCGCCAGCGCAGCCGGGCAAGCCAGCGTTCATCGACGGCGGCCTGCGCTTGCCGATCGCCGGCTTGCGGCGAAGGCTCACAGGGCGCCGCAGGCGCGGGCTGGATATCCACGACTGATCAGACGGCTCGTTTGACCAGCAGACTGCGGATCCTGCCTATTGCCGCCGACGGGTTGAGGCCCTTCGGGCAAACGTCAACGCAGTTCATGATCGTGTGGCAGCGGAATAGCCGGTACGGGTCGTCCAGATTGTCGAGCCGCTCGCTGGTCGCCTGGTCTCGCGAATCGGCGATGAAACGGTACGCGGCAAGCAGCCCGGCCGGCCCGACAAATTTGTCCGGATTCCACCAGAACGACGGACACGCGGTCGTGCAGCATGCGCACAGGATGCATTCGTACAGTCCGTCGAGCTCTTCGCGCGCCTGCGGCGACTGCAGGCGTTCCTTTTCCGGCGGCGGCGTATCGTCGACGACGTAGGGCTTGATCGAATGATACTGCTTGAAGAATTGGCTCATGTCGACGATCAGGTCGCGGATCACCGGCAGGCCCGGCAGCGGCCGCAGCACGATCGGCTCTGAGAGCTCGCGCAGATTGGTGATGCAGGCGAGTCCGTTCCTGCCGTTGATGTTCATCGCGTCGGACCCGCATACGCCCTCGCGGCACGAGCGCCGGAACGCCAGCGTGTCGTCGACTGCCTTGAGCCGGATGATCGCATCGAGCAGCATCCGGTCGTGCGGATCGAGCTCGACGTCGTAATCCTTCATGTAAGGCGCGCTGTCCTTGGCCGGATCGTAACGGTAGATGCGAAACTTCATCGGGTTCGCTTCAATAGGTCCGCGTCTTGGGAGGGAACGCATCGACCGACACCGGCTTCATGTTGACCGGCTTGTATTCGAGCCGGTTGCCGTCTCGGAACCACAGCGTGTGTTTCAGCCAGTTCGCATCGTCGCGGTTCGGATAGTCGCTGCGCGCCTGCGCGCCGCGACTTTCCCGCCGCGCCTCGGCTGATACGATCGTCGCCTTGGCGACCTCGATCAGATTGTCGAGCTCCAGCGCCTCGACTCGCGCGGTATTGAACGTCTGGCTCTTGTCCTGGATCGCGACTCGTTGCGCGCGGCGCTCCAGTTCGAGGATCTTGGCGACACCCTCGGTGAGCAGCGCCTGGTTGCGGAACACGCCGCAATGCGTCTGCACGGTGCGGCGCAGCGTCGCCGAGACGTCGGCGACCTGCTCGCCGGTCGTCGCGCTGTCGAGCCGCGCCAGACGGGCGAGCGCAGCATCGGCGGCGTGTGCCGGCAGCGGCTTGTGCGCCTGTCGCTGCAGATTCTGACCGACGATGAAATCGCCGGCGGCACGGCCGAACACCAGCAGGTCGAGCAGCGAATTGGTGCCCAGGCGATTGGCGCCGTGAACCGACACGCAGGCGCACTCGCCGATTGCGAAGAACCCCGGAACGACCGTATTCGGGTCGCCGCCGCTCAGAGCGACGACCTGACCATGAACGTTGGTCGGGATTCCCCCCATCATGTAGTGGATCGTCGGCACGACCGGGATCGGCTCGCGGATCGGATCGACATTGGCGAACTTGATCGCGATCTCGCGGATCGACGGCAGCCGCTTCATGATCACCTCGGGTCCGAGATGATCAAGCTTCAGCAGGACGTAATCCTTGTGCGGGCCGCAGCCGCGCCCTTCCTTGATCTCCTGATCCATCGAGCGCGACACGATGTCGCGCGACGCAAGGTCTTTCAGGTTCGGCGCGTAACGCTCCATGAAGCGCTCGCCGTTGGCGTTCAACAGGATGCCGCCTTCGCCGCGCACGGCCTCGGTGATCAGGATACCTGCGCCAGCAACGCCGGTCGGATGGAATTGCCAGAACTCCATGTCCTCCAGGGGGATGCCGGCCCGCGCGGCCATGCCCAGGCCGTCACCGGTATTGATGAACGCGTTGGTGCTGGCAGCGAAGATCCGACCGGCGCCGCCGGTGGCGAACAGCGTCGCCTTCGCCTGCAGGAGCATGACCTCGCCGGTTTCCATTTCTAGCGCGGTGACGCCGAGCACTTGGCCCTCGGCGTCGCGGATCAGGTCCAGCGCCATCCATTCGACAAAAAATTGCGTTCGCGCGCGGACGTTGCGCTGATACAGCGTGTGCAGCATCGCGTGCCCCGTCCTGTCGGCCGAGGCCACTGCGCGCTGGACCGCTTTCTCGCCGAAGTTCGCCGAGTGTCCGCCGAACGGCCGCTGATAGAGCGTGCCGTCGGCGTTGCGGTCGAACGGCATGCCGAAGTGCTCGAGTTCGTAGACGACCTGCGGAGCCATCTTGCACATGTACTCGATCGCGTCCTGGTCGCCGAGCCAGTCGGAGCCCTTGACGGTGTCGTACATGTG
>PLYT01000024.1 GCA_003153475.1 Betaproteobacteria bacterium
CGGCGCGCAACACCATTTTTCTTTCGTATGCGGTGGCGTGGGCGGAGGTGCTCGAATGCTCCGATATTTTCATCGGCGTGAATGCCCTGGATTACTCCGGCTACCCCGACTGCCGGCCTGAGTTTATCCACGCCTTCGAACACATGGCCAACCTGGCGACCAAGGCTGGCGTGGAAGGCCGCACGCTCATCCGGGTTCATACGCCTCTGATCGCGCTCAGCAAGGCGGACATCGTGCGCCTGGCCGCCCAACTTGGCCTGGATTTCAGGCTCACTCATAGCTGCTATGATCCGGATCGGGAGGGTCGGCCCTGCGGCCAATGTGACTCCTGCCTGCTGCGCGAGAAAGGTTTCGCCGAGGCGGGCGTGCCCGACCCGTTGCTGGCGCCGGGCCGCTGGCACCGACGAGCCTTCCCGCTTTAGGCGCGCCAGCTATGACGAGCGCTTCATCGTCAGCTTGAACATCGTCGTCCAGCCGTCCTTGCCCTGCATCTCGCTCCACGCTTCGTACGAGGTGTCGCTGAGCCTGGTCCAACGCACGCGGTAGGTCATCGCCTCGCCGTCGGCGACGTACTGCGTGGCCGGAAAGACCAGCGCCTCGGGGGTGCTTTGCATGCTGCCGCGGCTCACGCCGCCAAGATTTTCGATGTAGACGTATTCGACGCGCTTGGCGGCCGAGTCCCAGTAGTAGGTGGTCTCGCCGACGTAATCGGGCCGACCCGGCGCGCGCACGGTGTGCGTGTCGCGCAGCGCCTTGCCGTCGTAGAGCCAGGTGAAGCAATGCTCGTCGGTTTGCTTGCCGTCGGCGAAATCGCCCTTCCAGCAATGCCCGGCGAGGAAGGCCATCGGCTGCAGCGGCTCGATCGGCGCGGCGAGGGCAGAGAGGGTGGGGGCGCCGGCCGTCGCGGTCGCAACGAGCATCGTTGACAGCGTGACGCGCAGATTCGTCGACATCATTTGGTCCCTCGTGAAGTAGGCCGCTTGCGGGGCGCTTTGGCACGCGACGGCTTGTCGGCCGCCTCGCGCTCCAGATGATCGAAATACAGGCGAAGCTGCCTGACCGAGCTGTCGAAATACGCGACGTCGCGATGCGTGCGCGCCTGCATCACGCCGCCCTCCATCGTGGTCAGGACGAAGCGCGCGAGCTCGCGCCGGTCGAGCGAGCGTGGCAGCCGCGGTCCCGCGGCGACGAGGCACGCCTCGATGGCATCGGTCCAGGCATTGAAGTTGGCGGCCAGGGCTTTCCGCACCGGCGGGTCGGGCTCGTGGATCTCCAGCGCGAGACTGCCGATCGGGCAGGCGTAGCCGCAATCGGTCTGCACGATGCCGAGACGGTAGCGCGCGAGCAGCGCGAACACGCGCTCGATCGGATCGTCGACGCCTTGCCACGCGGGCGCGAGCAGCATCGGGCCGATGCCGTCGCGATAGGCATCGAGCACCGCGAGCAGCACGTCCTGCTTGCCGGGGAAGAAGTGATAGAGGCTGCCGCTGTTGACGCCCGCCGCCTGCAGCAGGTCGGCCACGCTGGTCGAGCCGTAGCCTTTCTCCCAGAAGAGCTTCATCGCCGTCTGGATCAGGCGGTCGCGGGTCGAGGGAGCGGGGGCGGTATCCGGCATGACTTGATTGATCGTTCAACCAAGTCTGAACCCGGCCGGACGGCGTGTCAAGCGACCTACGAAGACGGGGCCTAACTCAGCCGGACGATGATCTTGCCCCGGCCGTGGCCGGTTTCCATCGCGCGCTGGGCGTCGGCGACTTCTTCCAGCGAGATCGTGCGCTCGATGTGCGCCTCGATCGCCTTTTGCCGCACCAGCTGCAGCAGCCGCTGCCAGATCCGTGCGTCGTTGCGCAGCAGCATCGGGATCGCGCGCTGGCGCGAGGTGAGGCGCGCCATCACGGCGGCCGCCGCGGCGCCCAGGAGCGCGCTGGTGTTGCCGCCGGTGCTGATGTAGACGCCCGACGCGGCGAGCACGGGACTCGCGGCCGCGAAGCTCGACACGCTCGCGGCATCGAAGACGACGTCGAACCGGTCGCTGCGCCGCGTGTAATCGTCGCGGGCATAGTCGACGACTTCGTCGGCGCCGAGCTCGCGCACGAAGGCCGCATTCGCCTCGCTGCACACGCCGACGACGTACGCGCCCAGATGCTTGGCGATCTGCACGGCGAAGTGCCCGACGCCGCCGGCCGCGCCGGTGACCAGCACGCGTTGCCCCGGGCCCACGTGCGCCTCGTCGGTCAGCGCCTGCAGCGCGGAGCCTCCGGCGACAGGCAGCGCGGCCGCCTGCGCGGCGTCGAGATCGTCCGGAATCGGCAGCACGCGCTCGTCCGACACGACGAGGAAGTCAGCAAGCGCGCCTTCACGTCCGAACGGCTGCAGCGAGCCGAAGACGCGCTCGCCGACCCGCCGCGTGCTCGGCCCTGCGCCAATGGCGACGATCTCGCCCGCGAAATCGGTGCCCACCCCGCGCGGCGGCGACCGAAAGACCGGAAGCAGGCGCAGATGGCCGGCGCGGATCTTCCAGTCAATCGGATTGAGGCCGACCGCCTGCACGCGCACCTTGACCTGGCTCGGAGCCGGCGAGGGCTCAGGCAACTCGTCAACGCGCAGGACGTCCGGCGGACCGTAGCTGTGGAATCGAAGCGCGCGCATGAAGCCGATGGTAATACCTCGGCCCGCGCAATGCACCTGAGGTTTTTTCGTCGATCAGCGCGCCGTGCGCCGCCAGCCCCGACAGCCATTCAGGAACAGGTTCACGACGTCGCCAGCCCATGCATCGATCTCGGCGGAGGCCATCGGCGCGCCGAAGCCCATCGCCCGGCGCTGCGGCAGTGCGACGATCATGTAGAGAAACTGCTGGGCCGCGAACGTCGGGTTGGCCAATGCGAGCCTTTTGGCGCGGATTTCACCCTCGAGAATGCCGGCGATGAGCCGGATCGCCTCCTCGGCGGCGCCGGTCGTGACAGCAGCCAGTCGCGGAAATCTTCCCGATTCCGCGACGATCATTCGATTCAGAGCGATCGCCTGTGGCGACAGTGCCGCGCGCAGGATGAGTCCTGCCAGCCGCCGCAGGATCTCATACAGGTCGCCTTCGAGCAGCGGGATATCGGCGGGCGGACGCAGACCTTCGATGATGCGATGGACGACGGCGGCGAAAAGCGCAGGCTTATCGGGGAAGCGATGGTAGAACGTGCGCTTGGAAATTCGGGCGCGTCGCGCGACCGCTTCGATGCTCGTGGCGCCGTAGCCGTGCGACAGGAACAGATGCGTGGCAGCGTCGAGAATCCGCTCGCCTAGCTGTGCCGCCTGCTGCCGCGAAGGGCGACCTCCGCGGCCGCGAACCGCGGCAGGCGCAGCGGACGCCGCCTTCTTAGTTCGAGTTCGCGGTGTCGAGCCGCCCCCGGCCGATCGCCTCATCCGGCGACGCGATCAGCGCCGATTGTCGTAGTAGCTTGGAGCGGGCGGAGCTTGGTTGTAGTAGTCCGGCGGCGGTCCGTAGTCGTAAGCCGGAGCCGCAGGCGGAGCGTAATACTGCGGGGGCTGAGCGTAATAGCGCGCGGGTGGCGCGTAATAGGCAGGGGCAGCGCGGTAATAAGCCGGCGCTGCGGGCGGGCCGTAGTAGACCGGAGCGGGCGCACTGTTGTAGTAGCCTGCGGGCGGCGCGTAATAGGCAGGCGGCGCGTTGTTGTTGTAATAGGAAGGCGGCGGCGCGTCGTCGTACCTGGCGGCCGGCGGCCCATAGGCCGCGGGCGGCGCGTAGTAGGGCGCGTTCGCGGCAGCGTTGAGAGCGACGAACGGCAATGTGACGACCGCAGCGGCGGTGTTGACGACCGCGGCAGCGACCGTCCCGACGGCCGCAGCCGCCAAGCCGAACGGCCATAAGCAGCCGTAGCAACCGTGACCGCCGTAGCCGCCGCCGCGAACCGCGTAACTCACGTTGCCATGGCCGCCGCCCCAATTGCCGCCGTGACCCCAATGCCGGTTGAGTCGAGTGTCGGCAAAGGCGGACGACAGCGGCGCGAGAGCGAGAGCAACGCCAACGAGAGTGCCGAGCGCAACAACTCTGGTCTTGCCCATGTCTTGCTCCTCCGGGTGGCGCGGACAGGCCGCATCCGATGGGACCCACGCTAGCACGTTCGGTGACATAACGCAACGCAACCGTAGCGTATCGTTGCCATCCCGTACCGGTGGGAACAGGTAGCTACCTCTGCCCCAAAAACCCCGCGACGCTCTCCCAGAATGCCGCGTCGTTGCCGAGATCGTTGTGGCCGGCGCGTGGCACGAGTTGCCAGGCTTTCGGGCCGCCCCAGGCGTCGAACAGCGCGCGCGAGCGCTTGGGCGGAATGATCGAGTCCGACCCGCCGACAATCGCGAGCAGCGGCATCGCGTTGCGCTTCGCGTCGGGGACCGCGTCGAAGCGGTGACGCAGCAACAGCGACACCGGCAGCCACGGATAGTGCAGCTTGCCGATCGCCGTCATGCTGTCGTAGGGCGAGACGAGAATCGCGCCGGCGACGGGACGCTTCGCCGCAAGATGTGTCGCGATGGCGGTGCCGAGGCTCCGACCGAACACGACGATGCGATGCGGATCGACGTCGTCGCGCTTGGTGGCCGCTTCGTAGATCGCCAGCGCGTCGGCGGTGAGCGCCGGCTCGCCCGGCTTGCCCTCGCTCGTGCCGTAACCGCGATAGTTGACGCCGACGATCGACCAGTCGCGCGGCCAGCGCGCATCGGAGATCGTCCACGAGACCTCCTCGGCGTTCCCTCCAAAGTAGATGACGGTGGGCGCCGGCGCCGCCGTTCCCTTGACGATCCAGCCGCGAAGATGCGTGCCATCGGCGGCGACGACCTCCAGCGGCGAGGCGCGCGCCGGCAGGTGCGCAGTGGAGGCAATCGGCTGCGGAAAGAAGAGCAGGCTCTCCTGCGCGAACCACGCCCAGGCGGGTACGCCGAGGACGAGGACGGCGACTAGGAAAAGCCATTCCATGAGGGACGTCGAGGGCGCGGGGGTCCGGGCGCCATGATCCGATTATATGCGCTCGGTCCAGGTCTCCTTTGAAGGCTGAACTTTGCTTCCCGACTTGGTACCATTCGCGCCGGGGGAGGACAAATGTGGACGCGACAAGATGGTGGGCCAAGCGGCGCGCAAGCGTGCGTCGGCATTGACCGACTGCTGATCGAAGTCGGCTCTGGCGGCCGAAACGAACGGAGATTCACTAACCAATGCCAGACCACATCTATTTCGAGAACCTAATCTGGCAGATCGCCGACCTTCTGCGTGGCCCTTCGTCCGCCGCAGTACGAGCGAGTGATGCTGCCTATGACTGTGCTTCGTCGATTTGACTGCGTGCTCGGCGCCTCCAAAGGCAAGGTTCTGGCAGACCACGCGAGGTTCAAAGATGGAAAGGTCGAAGGCGAGGCTTTGGACCAGCGACTAAATAAGTCTGCCGGCCAGCGCTTCCACAACCACTCGCCGCTCGACTTCGAAAAACTAAAGGGCGATCCGGACAACATTGAGAGGCACCTCGTCAGCTACCCGGATTTGATCATGCGTTTCGCCGTGCTTCTCCTCTCAATGTTCTTCGTCCTCCCTTCCGTGGCCTTCGACCTCGAAGGCCACCGCGGAACGCGAGGTCTTGCACCCGAGAACACCCTCGCGGCGTTTCGCCGTGCGATGGACATCGGTGTGACGACGATCGAGACCGACATGGGGGTGACCAAGGACGATGTCGTCGTGATCTCGCACAATCCGTTCCTGAGTCCCGACCTAGTGCGCGATCCCGACGGGCACTGGCTCGCCGGATCCGGGCCGCAGATCCGCACGCTGAGCTTCGCCGAGTTGCGTTGCTACGACATCGGCCGCATCAATCCGATGAGTCAGTACGCGCGCTCGTTCCCGGATCAGCGGGCGGCCGACGGCGAGCGCTTTCCGAAGCTCTCCGAGTTGTTCGACCTGGCCAAGACGAGCGGCAAGCCGGTGCGGTTCAACATCGAGACCAAGATCACGCCGACCAGCGGCGCGAACACGCCCGACCCCGCGACGTTCGCCAGGCTGGTCCTCGCCGTCGTCCGCGAGGCGAACGTCGCCGATCGCGTGACCTTGCAATCGTTCGATTGGCGCACGCTGGTCGAAATGAAACGTCTCGCTCCCGAGATCGAGACCGCGTGCCTGACGATTCAGACGGCGAACGACAATACGGTGCAGCAGGCGCCCGACGGCGGGCCTTCGCCGTGGCACGCGGGATTCGCGCTGCGCGACCATGGCGGGTCGCTGCCGGCGCTGGTCAAGGCCGCGGGGTGCGGCACCTGGTCGATGTTCTGGCGCAATCTGACGCCCAAGGATCTCGCCGAAGCGCACGCCCTCGGGCTCAAGGTGCTGCCGTGGACGGTCAACGAGCGCGGCGACATGCGGAACCTGATCGACATGGGCGTCGACGGCATCATCACCGACTATCCGGACCGGTTGCGCGAGGCGATGGCGGAAAAGGGGATGGCGTTGCCCTGATTAAAGGACGGTCGGCGCCGGGTTGCGGCTAACGCCCTCGCAATCCGGCCAAGCACTCCCGAGACAGTCGCATCGGCCGATCGGCCGAGATTAGAGCGGCGCAACGAGCGCAAAATCACTTGAAGATCGGGGCGGAACCCGATCGTGCCGATTTACGCATGTCACGTGCGTAGCCATATATTGGTATGGCTTATTATGTGGATCTCGTGTATCATGTCCAAGTGATGACCGCGCGGTTCGGTTGGAATCCCGCGCAGGACCGCGAGAACCAGCGTAAGCATGGCGTCGGATTTGCGGAGGCTCAATTGGCGTTCGCGGATCCGCGCGTCGTGATTGCCGAGGATCTGACGCATAGCGAAGCCGAGCCGCGTTTCTTCTGCTTCGGCACGGTCGGAAATGACGTCCTTACGGTTCGCTTCACGTATCGTTCAGACGTTATCCGAATACATGGAGCGGGCTACTGGCGGAGAGGCAAACGAATCTATGAGCGCGAAAATAAAATACACCGATGAGCCGCTGGGCAAGCTCAGAGTGGTGCCGAATTTCCTGCCTGCACCCGAGGATCTGGTGTTTCGCGAAGAAGGGATCAAGGTCACGCTGGCTCTTAGCAAGCGCAGCGTCGACTTCTTCAAGCAAGAAGCCGCGAAGCATCATACCCAGTATCAGCGCATGATTCGCCGCTTGCTCGATGCATATGCGGAGCATCACGCGCAACGTCCGATTCGCAGTGAGGGCCGGACGCGCCGACACCGCGCCCGAGCCGTTTGAGTTACTGGTGCGGCGCTTCCCCCAGCACCGTACACCTGCGTATCACCCGCCCCTGCGTCGCCGGATCGTAAGCAGTCGCGCGATGCATGACGCAGCGGTTGTCCCAGAGAATCAACTCGCGCGCCGTCCAGCGATGCTCGTAGGTCAGATCGGGATGAATCGCCAGCTTGTTCAGCTCCTCGATCAGCGCGCGGCCCTCGTCGTACGGCATGCCGACGATGTATTCGGCGTGATCGCCTAAGTACAGGCACTTGCGGCCGGTCTCGGGGTGCGTGCGCACGACCGGTTGGTCGACCGGCGGCTTCTCGCGCCGCTGCGCGTCGGTCATCGGATCTTCGCCGTGTCGGCGTGTGCGCGAAAAGTCGAGGTTGTGCACGGCGCGCAGGTTGGCGACGCGCGCCTTCCACTCGCTGCTCAGGCGCTCGTAGGCGCCGTACATGTCGGCGAAGTGCGTCTCGCCGCCGATCTCAGGCATCACTTCGCCGTAGATGATCGTCGCCTGTCCGGTGACGCGCTGCCACGAGCCGTCGGTGTGCCACTCGAGCGTGCCGCGGTCGGGATGCTTGCCGCTCGGCTTGCCTTCGGCGTCCAGGTTCGACAGTCGGTAGAGCTCGGGAAAGCCGTCGGCGTGGTACTGGTTCATGATGTGGATCTGCACTTCGCCGAAGCGGCGGGCGAACGCCACCTGGCGCCCCGGCGGCACATCCTGCGGCGGAAACAGCAGCACCTGGTAGCGCAGGAACGCCTGGTAGATCGCGTGGAAGAGCTCGTCGCTCATGTCGTCGGCGAGCTTCACGTCCTGGATCGCCGCGCCGAGCTTCGGCGTCAGCGGCCGCACGGCGAACGGCCAGCGCGTGTCGGCGGCGGATTTCATCGCATTACCCATGATCACTGTTCCGGATCCTGTCGAGGGTTGCATTGGCCGGACTTTCGTCGTGGCGCTCACTTCGGGCAGATATAGCCGGCGCCGCTCGGATTCTTGAAGCATCCGACCGATTCCGGAAGCACCTGCTTGGGCAGCCACAGCACGACCTTGGGGAAATATATCGCAAAAGCGATCGTGGCGAAGAAGACGACGTAGATCGGCAGCGCCGCGCGCAGCGCTTGCGAGAACCGGACCCCGACGAATTTCGACGCCATCAGCAGGACCAGGCCATACGGCGGCGTGATCAGCCCGAAGGCCAGCGTCGCGATCAGCACGACGCCCATGTGCACCGGGTTGATGTCCCCCGCGGTGGTCAGCGCGTTCACCAGCGGCATGAAAATGATGATCGTCGGCACCGGCTCGATAAAATCGCCGATGATCGTGAAGAGCAGCACCATCAGCAGCATGATCAGATGCGGGTCGTTGCCGGCGATGCCGGTGATCCATCCGGAGATCACGATCGCTCCGCGCAGGTAGGCGAGCATCCAGCCGAACGCGTTGGCGGCACCGATGGTGATCAGCGGCAGCGAAAAGATCAGTCCCGCGAGGCAGAAATCGTACGGCAGCAGCTTGATGTGCCCGCGGTTCAGCGACGGGATGACGACGACGAGGATCCAGATCGCCGCGACCACGCCCGCCTCGGTCGGCGTGAACCAGCCCGTGAGGATGCCGCCGAGAAGGATGATTGGAATCATCAGCGGCAGCGAGGCGTCCTTGAAGGCGAAGGCGACATCGCGAAACGGCGCGCGCGGTCGGCGCAGGCCGGCGGGACCGAAAAAATAGCAGTAGATCATCAGGCCGAAGCCGATCATGAAGCCGGGCACGACGCCTGCCATGAAGAGTCCCGCGATCGAGACATTGCCGACGGCTCCGTAGACGACCGCCGTGATGCTGGGCGGCACCAGCGCCGCGATCGTCGACGCCGAGGCGATGATCGCGGCGATGAACGGCGGGCTGTAGCCCTCCTTTTTCATCGGGCCGCCGAGCGCGCGGCTGATTACCGCGACGTCGGCGGTCGTCGATCCGGACATTTCGGAGAAGAACATGCTGAACACCGTCACGACCTGCGAAAGGCCGCCGCGGATGTGTCCGACCAGCGCCAGCGAAAGATTGGTGATTCTGCTCACGACATTCGCCGAGCTCATCAGCTCGCCGACCAGCAGGAAGAAAGGGATCGCCAGCAGCGCCTCGGAATCCATGCCGTCGAATATCTTCTGGATGATCGCCGGGAAGGTCACGTCGGTGAACGCCGCGCCGACCAGGACGCCGGCCATCAGTGAAAATGCAACCGGCACGCCCAGATAGCCGAAAAAAAGGAACAGGGCCGTCATCAATCCGAGGATCAGCGTCGCACTCACGGGCGCCTCACGCGCGGCGGCACCGCCAGGATCGGCATGGTCGCGAAGAGCTCGTCCGGCGGCTCCGGGTGATCGAACCCCTTGCGCCATCCGTTGACGAGTTGTTCGATCGTGAACAGCGCGATCAGCGCGCCGGAGATCGGAATCGCCGCATAAAGCGAAGCGATCGGCGTCATCGACGGCATCCGGAAGCTCGAGAAGCCGCGCAGGAAGTTGAGGTAGCCGAAGTAGATCAGACAGCATGCAACGGAGAGAACCACCAGCCGGATCGTGACTTCGGCGACGAGGCGCGGCGTTCCATGCAGCGCTTCGGCGACCGCGGTAAGGTAGAGGTGGTCGTTACGCCGCGTCGCTACGGCGGCGCCGACGAAAATGGCGTAGATGAAAAAGGTCGACGTGACTTCCTGCAGCCACAGCCAGGGATGACCGATCGTCCGGGTGACGATGTCGAACATCACCGTTGCGGAAAAGCCGAAAAGCAGCGCCCCGCACAGCATCATCAGGACCATCTCGAGACGATCGAACGCGCGCCACTTCAGATGACGTTGCCGCTGGAGCACTAGCTTGTCGGCAATGCTCATGGGCTTTCGCTCGCAACGATCGAGGTCGAGGAGGGGCCGGAATGCGCGGCCGCTCCTCGAGGTCGGATCGCTATTTCACGGCTTGGATCAAATCCTTGATCTTGACGGCGTGCGGACCGAGCTCCTTGGCCAGCTTGTCGAGGTACGGTGCGGCGACCTTCTGGAAGCCCGACTTGTCGACATCGGTCACGATCCTGACGCCGATCGCCTTCAGCTTGTCGGCCGACTGATGCTCGAGCTCGAGCGACTTGGCGGGCTGGGTCCTGCCGACTTCATCGGCCGCCGCCGTCACCCATTTTTTCTGCTCGTCGGTCAGGCTCTTCCACAGCTTGTCGCTGATCCAGATGAGATTGTTGTTGGCCTCGTGCTCGGTCATCGACAGGACCGGCGCGACTTCGTAGTGCTTGTTGACCAGATAGACGTTCACGCCGTTTTCGGCCACATCGATGACGCCGGTCTGCAACGAGGTGTACACGCTGCCGAACGGCATGTGCACCGTCTGCGCTCCATACGCCGGAAACATCGTGTCCTCGGTGGCGGTCGCCTGGACGCGAACCTTCAGCCCCTTCATGTCTTCGATCCGGTGGATCTCTTTCTTGCTGTACATGTCGCGCAGCCCGAGGGTGATCAGCGCGAGGACATGGCCGCCCTGCACCGTGTCCTCGATCATGTCCTTGAACGCCTGCACGACCTTCGGATCGGCGAGCGCTTTTTTCAGATGGTCTTCCGAGCGGAACAGGAAATGGAGCGACATCACGCCGGCCTGCGGCGAAAGCGTCGCGGCGTTGGCTGCCGCGCTGATGCAGAACTCGATGTCGCCCGCTTTCATCAATTGCAGCACTTGCGGCTCCTGGCCGAGCTGCGCGCCGGGGTACTGGTCGATCAGCATCGTGCCCTTGCTGAGCTCCTTCAACTTGTCGGCGAAGATATCGCCCGCGATGCTGTAGCCGGTGTTTCTCGGCTGGTCGTAGGCAAAGCGGAAGTGACGAACTTCCTGGCTCCATCCGGTCGACGCCCAGGTCGCTGTCGCCGCAAGGGTGAACGCGCACAGCAACGCCTTGCGGCGATCGTTGATCGTTTGCATGCTGAGTCTCCTCCTCGTTGGGTTGCCCGGGGATCTGGCGTCCGTGCCGGGCGGGGTATTCACGGCAGACGATAGCGGTCGGCCGTCAATAATGCAATGCCTGTCAAAGATTGCAGAAAGTCAGCTCGAAGTCGAAATTGCCTTCGTATACCGAGCCGCGGTCCATGCCGTTGATGCCGATGAAGCGGACGTTGAGCGCGTATTTGTTGGCGCTGATCTCGGGCACGCACGGCAGGTCGGCGGGCAGCGCCAGGCGCAAGAGCTGCGCCACTTTCGCCGTCGTCAGCATCAGCTGGAACACGCCGTGATACGCGGCGTGCTTGCTGGTCTTGCCGTTTTCCCGAAGCAGCCGGAGGATGATCGTCAGGCCGCCGTGTATCGGCAACAGCGGCGCGATCCAGGTCTGCAAGTCGTGCTGGCGCTGCTGCTGCGCCAGATGCAGCCAGTAGTGATAGGCGGGCAGGTCGAACTCGCACACGCCGCCGGGGATCGCGGTGCGCTGCTTGATCGCCATCAGCCATTCGTTGTCGCGCAGATGCGCGCCGACTTTTCCGGTCAGCGCCAGGAGGCGCGCGCAGACGTCGTCGATCTCGGCCAGCAGCGCGTCGAGCATTTCGCTGTCGATCGCAGGGTTGCTGCGCAGCGGCGCCAGCGACTGCCGCTGCCGCTCGAGCTCCTGCAGGATGTCGGTCTTGAGATCCGCCCGCGCCGCGACGTCGGTGATCTCGAACAGCGCCAGCAGCGCGGCATGGTGCGCGGCGGATGTCGTCTCGCCAGTGAAAAAGAGGGCGCGCGAATACAGGCCCTCGAGCCGCATCAGCGTGCGGACGCGCTCGTTCAGCGGATGCTCGTAGCGGATCATCGCGCGAGCACGCCCGAGTCGGCCGTCGCGGCTCGCTCGCGGTAGCGCCGGTCGAGACTCGCGACCTGCGGCGCAATCGCTTCGGGCGGCCCGGCGTTGTCGATGACGTCGTCGGCGGCGGCCAGCCGCGCTTCGCGGTTGGATTGAGTCGCCATGATCGCGCGCACCTCGGCCGGCGTCATGCCGCTGCGGGCGACGACGCGGGACACCTGCGCTTCTTCCAGGCAGTCGACGACGAGTATCCGGTCGACCGCCGAGGCCAGCTTACCGCGCTCGAGCAACAGCGGCACGACAGTGATGCCGTAAGCACCTCGCCAGGCCGCGATCTCGCGCCGCGCTGCGGCGGCGATCAGCGGATGCAGTGCGCCTTCGAGGCGCACGCGCGCCGCGGCGTCGGTAAACACGCGGCTGCGCAGCTTCGCGCGGTCGATTTCTCCGCCCGGTGTGAGCTCGACGTCGGGGAACGCTGCGCGGATCGCCGCGTAGCCCGGCTGGCCGGGCGTCGACAGCCGGTGGGCAAGAACGTCGGCGTCGGCGATCTCGACACCGAGCGCCGCAAACGCGCTCGCCACCGCGGACTTGCCGCTGCCGATGCCCCCGGTCAATCCGACGACGAATGGCATGAGTGTCTCGGTGTCCCTCAGTGTGCCTACGCCGGCAGGTAGATCGCGATCAGCGATTTGCCGAAGAACAGCGCAATCGCGCCGGCGATCGCAAGGTACGGCCCGAACGCCAGCGGGATCTGGTGATCGCGTCCCTTGAACACGACCAGCGAAATGCCAATGGCGGCACCGACCACCGACGACAGCAGCACGACCAGCGGCAGCATCTGCCAGCCGAGCCAGGCGCCGAGCGCGGCCAGCAACTTGAAGTCGCCGTAGCCCATGCCTTCCTTGCCACGAATCAGCCTGAACAGCCAGTAGATGATCCACAGCGTCAGATATCCGGCGATCGCGCCGATCACCGCATCGCGCAAGCTGGCGATCGGGGCGGCGCCGAGGATGTTCGCCAGCAGCCCCGCCCACAGCAGCGGCAAGGTCAGGTTGTCGGGCAGCAATTGCGTGTCGAAGTCGATCAGCGTGAGGGCCAGCAGCATCCACAGGAACACGCAGGCGGCGAGTGCGGTCGGCGTGACACCGAAGCGCACGATCGCGACGACGGTGAGGACTCCGGCCAGCAGCTCGACGATCGGGTAGCGCGCCGAGATCGGCGCGCGGCAGGCGAGGCAATGCCCGCGCAGGGCGAGGTAGCTGACGACCGGAATGTTCTCCAGCGGGCCGATGCGATGGCCACAGGACGGGCACTGCGAGCGCGGCACGACCAGATTGAAGGCCGGTGCGTCGACCGGGCTGTC
The DNA here is from genome assembly GCA_003153475.1 of Betaproteobacteria bacterium. Taxonomy (GTDB): domain Bacteria; phylum Pseudomonadota; class Gammaproteobacteria; order Burkholderiales; family Casimicrobiaceae; genus PALSA-1003. Next base: position 13,435 of record PLYT01000024.1, read on the forward strand.
GCCGGCGAGCTCTGCGCATTGCTCCTTCCAGCCGCGCTCCAGCATTTTGGGCAGGCGGTGGATGACGACGTTCAGAAAGCTGCCGACGCACAGTCCGACGACCGCGGCGAGCACCAGCATGGCGACGTTATCGAATGCGAAAGACATCGGATTCAAGTCGCGCGCGGCAAGGCGTGGGATTCGTGGGCGGCGCGTTCGACACGTTGCATGCGCGACGCTGACGCCCGCGAGTGGTCACCGTCCGCCGGAAGCTCAATCCGGCGGAACGGCTCGATCGCGTTTCGCTTCCCGCGTTCTCCGTCAGATGACGGCGCCAAGCTTGAATATCGGCAGGTACATCGCGACGACGAGTCCGCCGATGACGACGCCCAGGAAAACGATGATGATAGGCTCGAGCAGGCTCGACAGCGCCGCGACCGCATCGTCGACTTCGCGCTCGAAGAACTCGGCGACCTTGGACAGCATGCCGTCGAGCGAGCCCGACTCTTCGCCGATCTGCGTCATCTGCAGCACCATCGTCGGGAACAGACCCGTGTTGTGCATCGCGTTGGTCAGGCTCGTGCCGGTGCTGACTTGCGTCTGGATCTTGCGCGTGCCGGCGACAAAGACGGCATTGCCCGAGGCGCCGGCGACGGCGTCGAGCGACTCGACCAGCGGCACGCCGGCGGCGAACATCGTCGCCAGCGTTCGCGTCCACCGGGCGATCGTCGCCTTTTCCAGGATCGCGCCGATCACCGGCAGCTTGAGGGAAATCCGGTCGAGGAAATAGCGGAACGCCGCCGAGCGGCGCTTCATGAACAGGAAAAAGGTGATCGCGCCAAAGGCTACAATCGCCATCACCCACCAGTACGCCACAAAGAAATCCGAGATCCCCATTACGATCAGCGTCGGCGCCGGCAGATTAGCTCCGAAGCTTGCGAACACCGATTTGAACGCCGGGATCACCCAGATCATGATCACCCAGATGACGACAAGCGCGACGACGACGACCGAAACCGGATAGAACATCGCCGATTTGATCTTGCTCTTGATCGCGAGGATCTTTTCCTTGTAGCTCGCCAGGCGCTCGAGAATGCCGTCCAGCATGCCTGCGGTTTCGCCGGCGTGCACCAGGTTGCAGTACAGCTCATCGAAGTGCGCCGGATACTCGCGGAAGGCTTGCGACAGGCTCGAGCCCGCCTCGACCCGCCCCTTGATGTCCATCATCAGCCGCGCGAAGCGGGCGTTGCCGTGGCCGCGCGCGACGATCTCGAATGCCTGCAGCAGCGGAACGCCCGCCTTGAGCATCGTCGCCAGCTGGCGCGTGAAGAAGGTGATGTCCTTTTCGCTGACGCGCCGGCCGCCGCGGAACGTCTGGCGGCGAAGCTTGGCGATGCGTATGCCCTGGCGCCGCAGCGTCGTCGAGACGACCGTCTCGGATGCCGCGCGCATCTCGCCTCGCACCTGCCGGTTGTTGCGGTCGGTGCCTTCCCACAGGAATGTGTACTCCTTGACTTCCCTGCGCTGGGCCCTGCGTTGTACGGTAGTCGCTGTTGCCATCGTTATTTCCGTCGCGGTTATGCGATGCTCATTCGTTGGTTATGGCTTCGATTTCCTCGAGCGAGGTCATTCCCTGCTTGACTTTGAGCAAGCCCGACTGCCGGAGATTGCGCACGCCGTCCTTTTGCGCCTGCTCGGCGATGTCGAGCGCGTTGCCGCTGCGCATGATGATCTGCCGCATTTCGTCGGTTATCGGCATCACTTCGTAGACGCCGATGCGCCCCTTGTAGCCGGTACCGAAGCAGTGGTCGCAGCCAACCGGCCCGTAGGCCTGCCAGGTGCCGTCGATCGCCTCTTCGCTAAACCCGGCCTGCATCAACGCCTCCGTAGGAATTTCCTCCGGCTTCTTGCACTGCGTACACAGCTTGCGGCCCAGCCGCTGGGCGGTGATCAGAATCACGCTCGACGCGATATTGAACGCCGGGACGCCCATGTTGGCCAGCCGCATCAGCGTCGCCGGCGCATCGTTGGTGTGCAGCGTCGACATCACAAGGTGTCCGGTCTGCGCCGCCTTGATCGCGATGTCCGCCGTTTCCAGATCGCGGATTTCGCCGACCATGATGATGTCGGGATCCTGCCGGAGAAAGGCGCGCAGCGCGTTAGCGAAGTTGAGTCCTGCCTTTTCATTGATGTTGACCTGGTTCACCCCAGCCAGCTGGATTTCGGCGGGATCCTCGGCCGTTGCAATATTTACGCCAGGCTGGTTCAGGATGTTCAGACAGGTGTAAAGCGACACCGTCTTGCCGCTGCCGGTCGGCCCGGTCACCAGGATCATCCCGTACGGGCGCTTGATGGCGTTCAACAGGATTTGCTGCTGGTCGGGCTCGTAGCCCAGCGCCTCGATGCCGAGCTTCACGCCGGCGGCGTCGAGGATACGAAGGACGATTTTCTCGCCGTACAGCGTGGGCAGCGTGCTGACCCGGAAGTCGATGGCGCGGTTCTTCGACAGCGTCAGCTTCATCCGCCCATCCTGCGGGACGCGCTTTTCGGAAATATCGAGCCGCGAGATCACCTTGATCCGCGACGCCATCTTGTCTTTGATGATCAGCGGCGGCTGCGCGACTTCCTTGAGGATCCCGTCGAGCCGGTAGCGAATGCGGTAGAACTTTTCATACGGCTCGAAGTGGATGTCGGACACGCCCGCGCCTATCGCGTCGAGCAGGATTTTCTGTATGTACTTGACGACCGGCGCATCCTCGACATCGGGATTGGCCTCGTCGTCGGACTTCTGCGGGCCGCCCTCCTGCAGGTCGATTTCGAGGTCTTCGGTGCTGACCAGGTCCTTGAGGCTCTGGCCCATCGATTCGACGATCTTGGACAGCGTCTGTCCGAGCTTGTCATCCTCGACGACGACGGCGTCGATGACCAGGTTGGTCTTGAACCGGACCTCGTCGAGCGCCTGCAGGTTGGCCGGGTCGGAGACGGCGACGAACAGGCGGTTGCCGCGCTTCTGCAGCGGCAGCACGCGCCGGACCGCGGCCAGCTTCGGATCGATCAACTCCTTGTTGATGTGGTCGAGATCGAAGCCGGTCAGATCGAACAGCGGGGCGCCGAAGGCGCGCGAGGCGAAAACCGCGATCTGCGACGCGGTCATGCGCTTGCTGATCAGCACTTGCTCGACAAAGCCGAGATTGGCCGCCTGAGCCTGCGTGTGCAGGGCGTCGGCGTCGAATTCCGACAACATGCCGTGCTGGACCATCGCCCGGGCGAGGCCGCTGATGTTACGGGTTGCCGCGTGCGTTGCCATCGTCAGTGGGCGGATTGGGGCCGGAAGCGTTAAATTCCCTGAAAACCGTTATTCCAGAGGCATATAAGTTAGCTTATCGATGATGCCTGCTCCCCGGTGGTTTGTAAAGGCGGCGCCGGGGCACGCCCGACCGGGGCCAGCAGCTTGACGACCTTGATCGCCCGATCCTGGACCTGCAGCACTTCGATCCCCTGGCCGGCGAGCCGGAAACTGATGCCCGAGTCGGGGATTTCGCCCAGATATTCGACGATCAGGCCGTTGAGCGTTTTGGGGCCCTCGAGCGGAAACTCGGTGCCCAGCTTGCGGTTGAGCATGCGCAGCGGCGCCATGCCGTCGACGACGGCGCTGCCGTCGGCTTCCCGGCGAAACACGTCCGATCCGCCCGGGCCCTGGGTGGTGAACTCGCCGACGATCTCCTCCAGGATGTCCTCGATCGAGACCAGTCCCTGAAGCTCGCCGTATTCGTCTACTACAAGTCCGATCCGCTGGCGGTCGGCCTGGAACTGGTGGAGCTGGGTCAACAGCGGCGTTCCGGCCGGGATGAAGTAGGGCGCGCGCAGGATCGCGCGGAGCTGCTCGGCGTCGATCTCGTCGGCCTGGCGCAGGCGCAACACCTGTTTCAGGTGCAAGAGGCCCACGATGTTGTCCAGCGAGCCTTCGTAGACCGGCAGCAGCGTGTGGTAGCTGGTCGCGAGCTGCTGGGCGAGCAGCGCCGGTTTGTCGGTCAGGTCGAGTGCCTCGATCTGGTTGCGCGGCGTCATCACGTCGTCGACGCTGACTGAGGCGAGATCGAACAGGTTGGCGAGCATCGCCCGATGCTTGCCCCGGAAAAAATGGCCTTCGAGCACGAGGCTGCGCACTTCCTCCTGCGACAGCCGCGCCTCGACTTCTTCGCCCGGCTTCAGGCGCAGCAGTATCAGCAGTCCCTGCACGAACAGGTTGACGAACCATACGACCGGATAGGAGAGCCGCAGCATCGGCGCAAGCAAAAAGCCCACCGGCGCCGCAATGCGATCGGCGTACGCGGCGCCGACGACCTTGGGCGTGATTTCCGAAAAAATCAGGATCGCCAGTGCGATCGCGACGCCGCCGATCATCAGCGAGACCTCGCCCTGCCCGAACAGGCGCGTCGTGATCACCGCCGTCAGCGTGGTCGCGATCGCGTTGATCAGCGTGTTGCCGAGAAGGATGACGCCGAGGAGCTTGTCGGTGCGCGCGAGGAGGCCCAGGGCGACTTTGGCGCCGCGCTCGCCATGCTGGGCTCTCAGGCGCAGCCGATGTCGATTGACCGCCATCATCGCCGTCTCGGCGATTGAGAAAAAGCCCGAAACCGCAAGCAGCGCAACCAGCGCGATGACCAGCGTCGACAGCGGAATGTCGTTCAAGCAGCGCGCGCCCTCTGATGACGGCAGCCAGTATTTGGTGCGCCGGGGGCGCTGTCAAGGCGACAAGCGCCCTTGTCAGCGGTGCAGTATCGCCTCGAGCACGAACTTGCTGCCGATATAGGCGACCAGCAGCAGGATGCCGCCGGTGAGTATCCAGCGCAGCGCCGTCTTGCCGCGCCAGCCGTAGCGATACCGTCCGAACAGGACCGCGCCGAAGACCAGCCAGCCGAGCACCGAAAAGACGATCTTGTGCGTAAAGGTCAGCGGCTTGCCGAACAATTCCTCGGAGAAAACGATGCCGCTCAGCAAGGTCAGCGTGAGCAGCGCATAGCCCAGGGTCACCAGCCGGAACAGGAAGCGTTCGAGCGTCAACAGCGGCGGCATCGCCGCCGCACTGCGCGCCGCCTGTCCGCGATGCAGCCGTCGCTCGAGGCTCATCAGCAGCACCGCCTGCAGCGCGGCGACGATGAGCATCGCATAGGCGGTCAGCGCCACCGCGATGTGCAGCGCCGCCCACGGTTCATCGGCCAGCGACATGCGATGCGGATTGGCAAACACCAGCGGCAACAGGACCGCCCCCGCCGCGACTGGCAGCGCAATCACCGCGACCCCGGGCAGCGCGCCCGAGCGCGAGCCGAGCCACGCGAAAAGCGCGATCAGTCCGGCGACGGCGGACACGGCGTTGGAAAGGCTCAAGTCGAGCGTGCCGGCGGAGAACACGACGGCGGCAACCAGCACCGCGTGTCCGGCCAGCGCCGCCGCGGGCAGCCATCGCGCCGTCGCCGCGGCTGGCGGCGATAAGCGCTCCGGGGCTTGCGCGAGTTGCCGCCAGTCGAGCCAGGCGGCGGCGAGATAAGCGGCGACGACCGCCGGGTAGAGTAAAATCATGTTTGTTTTTGGCAGTCTACACCAAGCGCGCGCCGCTTCCCGGCCGCACTTTTCGCAACGCGAACCCATCGACGATGCTCGACAATCTGACTCAACGGCTCGGTCACGTCATTCGGACGCTGCGCGGCGAAGCGCGGCTTACCGACGCCAACATCCAGGAAGCGCTGCGCGAAGTCAGGATGGCGCTGCTCGAGGCCGACGTCGCGCTTCCGGTCGTGCGCGATTTCATCACGATCGTGCGCGAAAAGGCGATCGGCACCGACGTTGCGGCATCGCTGAGCCCCGGACAGGCGTTCGTCGGCATCGTTCAGCGCGAGCTGACGCGGCTGATCGGCGGTCCGGCATCGCCGCTTGATCTGGCAGTCGTGCCGCCGGCGGTGATCCTGCTCGCGGGATTGCAGGGCGCCGGGAAGACGACCAGCGCGGGCAAGCTCGCGCGGCTGCTGCGCCAGGACATGCGCAAAAAAGTGCTGCTGGTGAGCTGCGACGTCTACCGGCCGGCGGCGATTACGCAGCTCGAAACGCTTGCCGGCCAGGTCGGCGTCGACTTCTTTCCATCCTCGTCCGGCCAGGATCCGGTGGCCATCGCCATCGCCGCCGTTGACTGGGCTCGCCGGCACTACCTCGACGTCGTGATCGTCGACACCGCCGGCCGCCTTTCGATCGACGACGCGATGATGGGCGAGATCGCCGCGCTGCACGCCGCGGTGAAGCCGGTCGAGACGCTGTTCGTCGTCGACGCGATGCAGGGCCAGGATGCGGTCAATACGGCCAAGGCATTCGGCACGGTGCTGCCATTGACCGGCGTCATCCTGACCAAGCTCGACGGCGATGCCCGAGGGGGTGCAGCGCTTTCGGTGCGTCAAGTCACCGGTGCGCCGATCAAGTTTGCCGGCGTGTCCGAAAAGCTCGACGGCCTGGAAGTTTTTCATCCCGAGCGCATGGCGTCGCGCATCCTCGGCATGGGCGACATGCTGGGCCTGATCGAGGATGCGCAGCGGCAGGTCAATGTCGCCGACGCGCAAAAGCTCGCCAAGAAGGTCAAGTCCGGCAAGGGCTTCGATCTCGAGGATTTCAAGTCGCAGATCGGACAGATGCGCAAGATGGGCGGCATGCAGGGCCTGATCGACAAGCTGCCGGGCGAGCTCGCGCGCGCGGCGCAAGGCACGCAAGTCGACGATCGCGCGATTCGCCGCCTCGAGGGGATCATCAACTCGATGACGCCGGCGGAGCGGGCGAAGCCGGAGCTGTTGAAAGCCTCGCGCAAGCGGCGGATCGCGGCCGGCGCCGGCGCGTCGGTGCAGGAAGTCAATCGGCTGCTCGCCCAGTTCGAGCAGACGCAGAAAATGATGAAAATGGTCGCCAAGGGAGGCGTGCACAAGATGATGCGGGGCTTGAAGGGCGCCTTTCCGGGGCTGCGCTAGGCGACCCTGCCGGCGTCGCGGCGCCGATTGCGGGCACCGCGGATTTCGTCGTATAATCAATGTCTTTTTTTGCGGCTCAAACCCAGGACTTTTTGCCATGGTCGTCATCAGACTCGCTCGGGGCGGCGCCAAGAAGCGCCCGTTTTTCAACGTCGTCGTCGCCGATTCGCGCAACCGTCGCGACGGACGGTTCATCGAGCGCGTCGGCTTTTACAACCCGATCGCCGGCGATGGCCAGGAAGCTCTGCGCCTGTCGCTCGACCGTATCGACCACTGGACGCATCAGGGCGCCAAGGTGTCCGACACCGTCGCCGGCCTGGTCAAGCGGGCGACCGCGGCGAAGCCCGGCGCAGCGGACGCGCCGACTGCTGCCGCCGCGCCGACCGCTGGCTAGCAAGCGCGGCGCAGGCCGCGACGAAGCGGACGCGCCGGCGGACATCGTGGTCATGGGGCGCTTGCTCGCCCCATTCGGCATCAAGGGTTGGGTGAGGCTCAAGCCGTTCACCGCGGCGCCGGAAACGCTGCTCGCGCACAAGACCTGGTGGCTGGCGCCGGACGAGAACAAGGAATGGACGCGTTATCGCGTCGCGGAGGCACAATTTCACGGTGGCTCGATCATCGCCGCGATCGAGGGCATCGCGAGCCGCGAAACGGCGCAGGCGCTGCGCGGCTTCGTCGCCGGGGTGCCGAAGAGCTCGCTGCCGAAGGCCGCGGCCGATGAGCATTACTGGTCCGACCTGGTCGGGCTCGCGGTGGTGAATCGCGCAGGACGGACGCTGGGCCGCGTGGCCGGATTGCTGGACACCGGAGCGCATCCGGTGCTGCGGGTCGAGGGCGAAGGCGGCGAGCGCCTGATCCCGATGGTGCCGGCTTATGTCGATGCGGTCGAGGCGGAAGCCGGCCGGATCGTCGTCGACTGGCAGGAAGACTATTGAAGCAAGGACGCGGCGAGGCAGTAGAGCATCGCGCCGCGGCGAGCATGGTACGGATCGAAATCGTCACGCTGTTCCCGGAGATGGTCGAGGGCGCGGCGGCTTACGGCATCATGGGACGCGCGCTCGAGCGCGGAATCTGGACGCTGGCCTGCCGCAATCCGCGCGACTTTGCGACCGACAGCTACCGCACGATCGACGACCGGCCGTACGGCGGCGGACCGGGGATGGTGATGCTGGCCGGCCCGTTGACGAAGGCGCTGGATGCGGCGCGGGAGGGCATGCGATCGGCGGGCATCGAGCGCGCGCCGGTCATTTACCTGTCGCCGCAGGGCGAGCCGCTGCGTCATGCGCGCGTGGCCAAGCTTGCCGCGGAGCCGGGACTGATATTGCTGGCCGGACGCTACGAAGGCGTAGACGAGCGGGTGCTGGAAAAGGAGATCGACCTCGAAGTCTCGGTCGGTGACTTTGTCGTATCGGGCGGCGAATTGCCCGCCCTGTTGCTGATCGATGCAATCGTGCGGCAGCTGCCGGGCGTGCTGAACGACGCGCAGTCGAACGTCGAGGAGTCGTTTGTCGACGGATTGCTCGATTGTCCGCATTACACGCGGCCCGAGCAGTCGGCGGGCGGCGCGGTGCCCGCGGTGTTGCTGTCCGGCAACCACGCGGAGATCGCGCGTTGGCGGCGCAAGCAGTCGCTGGGGCGGACCTGGCTCAGGCGGCCGGATCTGCTGGCGCAGAAGAGCCTGTCGGCGGAAGATGCGAAGCTGCTCGAGGAATTCAAGCGCGAGGCGGTGGTGGAAAGGGAAAGGGCAGCAGAAGGGCAGGCGAGGACGGGCAGCTGAAGGGTAGCGGTTTTACGCTGCGACATTTCAAAACAAACTGCGCGCATCAGGTGGCGACCTGCGCTGCGCGAAAGGCCAACGGCCGGAACCATTGATCAAGGAGCAACGCATGAACATCATCGATACGCTGGAAAAGGAAGAAATGGCCCGCCTGGGCAAGACGGTGCCGGACTTTGCACCGGGTGACACCGTGATCGTCAGCGTCAACGTCGTCGAAGGCGAGCGCAAGCGCGTGCAGGCGTACGAAGGCGTGGTCATCGCCAAGCGCAACCGCGGCCTCAATTCGTCGTTCGTCGTGCGCAAGATCTCGAGCGGCGAGGGCGTCGAGCGGTCGTTCCAGACCTATTCGCCGCTGATCGCCAACATCGAGGTCAAGCGCAAGGGCGCCGTGCGCCGTGCCAAGCTCTACTACCTGCGCGATCGGTCGGGGAAATCGGCGCGTATTCGCGAGAAGCTCGCCCACCGTGAGGGCAAGGGAAGCGAATAGCTTCTCCGGCGAGCGAAAAAAAGTGGCCCTTGCGGCCGCTTTTTTCACAAGTGAAGCCCACCGCGAGGGCAACGGAAGCGAATAGACTTTTCCTGACTGGCAAAAAAGCGGCCCTCGTGGCCGCTTTTTTATTGGCGGAAGACCGGTTGGAGGCCGCCTGGCCGCAAGTCGCCGCTGGCACCTGTGCGACGCCGGCGCTGCCGTACAGCGGCATCGTCTGCCGCGCTGCGTTGGGCGGAACTTGGCATTTTGCCGTGCAAATAGCCATAACTTGCATTGTCCAGCCGTTTCCCGGAATATTCCAACGTCAGATCAGCTGCACTTTTCTGCGATTGCGACGATGAAGGCAACGCTCTACGAAGCACTGGGAGTACCGCAGTTCGCACCCGACGAAGAGGTGCGGGCCGCACTGCGTCGCCTCATCCGAAAATATTACGCGAAAACGCGCGACGGCCAGGGCAACGTCGAAGAAGCCCTGCGCTTCATCAATCATGCCAGCCGCATACTCAGCGATCCCGAGCACAGGCAGCACTACGACAAGGAGCTCGCCGTCACTGGCGAGGCCAATACCGAGCAGCGCATTTCACGCTTCGTCAGCAACGTCGCGGGCACGGTCGAGCAGCCGGGCACCGCGACGCACGACGACGACGAAGTCATCGAAGCGGCCGACGAAAAGCTGCTGACCGCGCCGGTCGCGGCGCCGGAAAAAACCCTGCATCACCCCGGGCTGACCGAGCGCGTCGCCTCGTTCGGGCGCTCGGCGATGGGCCAGCTCGCGCTGTGCCTGCTGTTCGGCGCGTTCATCGCGGCCGCCATCGTGTTCGTCACTCCGGCCGACTCGGTGCTGGTCGCCAAACAGGTGCTCGTCTGGCTCACGCTGTCGCTGCTGGTGCTCTCGCTGATCTACGGCATCGTGCACGGCTTGTCGTGGGTCCGCCGCGATCGCCTGCCGCGCATTCCGGCGCTGATTCCGCAAACCGATCTGGCGATTCTCAACTGGCGGCGCGAGAAAAGCGTGTTCCTCGGCACCGACGCGCCGCAGGAAGACGCGAGCTGGATATTCCAGCTGCGCATGGCCGAGCTCGAGCGCGCGAAGTCCGGACGCACCAGCGAGCCGCGCCCATGGAACCGCCTCGCGGCGCGGCTGTTCGATTATGCGATCTGGGGACTGGTGCTGGCGCTGCTGCTGTCGGAATTGCACGGCGCCGGCGTCGTCGGCGACGAGGTCGCTTTCTGGCTCGGCCATCCGCTGCTCGCGCCGATCCTGATCACGTTTAGCTGGATTCCGATCGAGGCGCTGCTGATCGCATCGCTGCAGCAGACGCCGGGCAAATGGCTGTTCGGCGTCTATCTGCAATTCTCGATCAGCAACGCCTACGCGCGACGCGACGTGCGCGCACAACTGGAGCGCGCGTTGCGGCGCTCGTTCCACGTCTGGTGGGCGGGGATCGCCTGCGGCTTTCCGCTGCTCGCGCCGGTGCTGATCGCGCTGGCGTACGAGAAAGTCGCGCAGCAAGGCGAGACGAAGTGGGACTTCGCCGAGGATTGCCTGGTGACGCACAGTCCGCCAGGCATCCTCAATACCGTCACCGGCGTCGTCGGGCTGGCGGCGATGCTGTGGCTGTACGGCGTCGCGTGGCATGAGCCGATGAGCGAGTCGATCGTCGCGGCCAAGCGTGCCGTTGCCGGCTGGACGCCTTCGGCGCCGTCGTTGCTGCGGCGGGGCTTCCAGGGCAACGTGGGCAAGATCGGATCGATCGATCCGGGAGTCGCGCGCGCCAGCGCCAGTACATCGGCCTCCGACACCGGAACGGTCAACGACGCCGATACGACGGCGCTGTTCGCCGATCGTGAGGCAAGGCTTGCGCTATTGCGCGGCGAAGGTCCGCGCATGCTGCGCGCCGGCAACTGGCGGCGCGCCGCCGAATTGTGCCGGGCGTGGTCGGACCTGGAATTCTGGAATGCCGAGCCGTGGCGCTGCCTCGGCTACTCGCTGCAGGCGCAGGGCTTTCATCAGGACGCGATCGCCGCGTTTCGCCGGGCTGCGCAATACGACCCGCTCGACAGCAGCCTGGATGCGGCGATCGACAAGAGCCAGCGCGGCATCGTCGTCGACTTCCTGAACCGCTACCGGCGCTGACGCGAGGAAGCGCGAAGCAGGGCCCGGCGTCAGCGGGGATGCGACCGCGAGCGAGCGTCCGGAAATTAGGGCTGCGAGGGTCGCAAACCCCGGTCCGCTTTGAAACATGGTGCAAGTTAGAACGTCAGCTGCCCTCGGCCGCCGGCGCTTCGGCCTGCGCGGCCATCTCGCGGCGCACCGCTTCCATGTCGAGCGCCTTCGCGGCCGCCAGCACCTGATCGAGCGCACTGGCAGGCAGCGCGCCGGCTTCGGCGAACACGATGACGTTGTCGCGAAAGATCATCAGGGTCGGGATCGAACGGATGTTGAAATGACCGGCGAGCTCCTGCTGGTCCTCGGTGTTCACCTTGGCGAAACGGATATCGGGATATCTGGCCGACGCGGCGGCGAACACCGGCGCGAACGCGCGGCATGGTGCACACCAGGGCGCCCAGAAATCGACCACCGCGAACGGATGGTCGTTGATCGTCTCGGCGAAATTGTCGCGGGTCAGCTCGACGACTTGCGGCGTATCGGCCATGGTCATTCGCTATCGAAGGAAGAGGTCGCCGGCGAGCGCTATTTGCGCCGGAGCAGGAAAAAGAACGCGCCGTCCTGCTCGCCATGCTGCAACAGCTGATTGCCGGTCTGCCGGGCGAACGCCTCGAAGTCGCGCACCGACGCGGGATCGGTCGCCAGGATGCGCAGTACCTGGCCGCTCGCCATGTCGTTGAGCGCTTTCTTGGTACGAAGAATCGGCAGCGGGCAGTTCAAGCCTCGCGCATCGACTTCGCGTTCGAATTGCGGCGACTGTTCCATCATGGGCTCAGTCCATTCAGTGGCAGGCCGGCGCGCACCCAACCGGCGATGCCTCCGCCGAGATTGCAGGCGTTGGCGAAGCCGCGCTCAACCAGGTAGGCGCAAGCTTGCGCCGAGCGCGCGCCCGAGTGACAAATGACAACGAGCGGCGTATCGCTGTCGAACTCCGACAGCCGCGTCGGCAGGGTCGACAACTCGATGTGCAGCGCGCCGCCTATCGTTCCGCCGGCCAGTTCGCCTGCCGTGCGAACGTCGACGACACGCGGCGCTTCGCCGCTGTCGAGCAGGCGCTGCAATTCCGTTGCATCGATTGTCTGGAACATTCGAAACGAGCTCGATCAAACGTCGAATTATAGCAAACGGCGGAAGTGATTCCCTCGACAGCGGTCAGCGCCGCAGGCGCGTCAAGAGCGCGCTGGTCGAGCGTCCCGGCAGCAGCGGTATCGCCTCGAAGCGCCCGCCCCAGGCAATGACTTCGGCCGCGCCAACGGTGGTGGCCGCGGTGTAATCGGCGCCCTTGACGATGATGTCGGGATGGCATGCCAGAACGAGCTCGAGCGGGGTGTCTTCGTCGAAGGCAATGACCAGACTCACCGCTTCGAGCGCTGCCACGACCGCGATGCGATCCTCGAGCGGATTGATCGGCCGATCGCCGCCCTTGCCGAGGCGGCGCGCCGAAGCGTCGCTGTTGACGCCGACGACGAGCGACGCGCCGAGCCGTCGCGCATGGTCGAGATAGGTGACGTGGCCGCGGTGCAGGATGTCGAACACCCCGTTGGTGAATACCAGCGGCCGCGGCAGCGCGGCAAGCTGCGCCGCGAGCGTCTCGGCCGTCGCGATCTTGGGCGCGAAGCTCGGTGCCTCGGTCGCGGCCCGGTCGGACGACACGCTCAACTTAGGTATTCGAACACCTTGACGACGCGCTCCACGCCGCTGGTCGTGCGGGCGGTCTGGGCCGCGGCGTCGCCTTCGTCGTGCCGAACGATGCCCATCAGATAGACGACGCGACGCTCGGTGACCACCTTGACGTGATTGATCTGGAAGTTGCGGGCCTCGACGAACCGGGCCTTGACCTTCGAGGTGATGAACGTGTCGTTGGTGCGCGCCGAAAGCGTGCTGGTTGGACCGATGACGAGCTCATTCTGCACGATACGCACCTTCGGCATCGACCGCACGATCTGCGCCACGTCGTTTTTAGACCCCTCGGTCGCAACCTCGCCGGTCAGCAGCACGATGCCGTTGTAGCTGGTCACGTTGACATGCATATCGCTTTTCAGGCGATCGGCGATCTGGGCGACCGATTTGTCTTCGATCAGCTCGTCGTCGAGCTGCGCGCCGGTCGTTCGCCGGTCGGTGGCGATCTGCGCGGTCGCCGCGACGCCGCCTATCGCGATCGGAATGCAGCCGTTGAGCAGCACCGCGCCGGCGGCCAGCGACACGGTCGCGGCAATGTGCAGGATGGTATCGAGCGTCTTCATTGGTTCCTTCCAGTTTCCCGGGATTCAGCTCTCTTCACCGAGCAGGTTGGTATCGATCGCATCGCACAGGCAGTGTATCGTCAGCAGGTGCACTTCCTGGATGCGCGCGGTCACGGAGTGCGGGACGCAGAGGTGGACATCGACGCCGGTGAGGAGTTCACCGATGCGGCCGCCGCCCTTGCCGGTCAGTGCGACGATCCGCATTTCTCGCTCGTGCGCGGCATCGATCGCCAGCGCGACGTTGGCCGAGTTGCCCGACGTCGACAGCGCGAGCAGCACGTCGCCGCTGCGCCCCAGCGCGCGCACCTGCTTGGCGAATATCTGGCTGAAATCGTAATCGTTGGCGACCGCGGTAAGGATCGAGGTATCGGTCGCCAGCGAAAGCGCCGGCAGCTCGGGCCGCTCGCGCTCGAAGCGGCCGACCATTTCGGCGGCGAAATGCTGAGCGTCGGACGCCGAGCCGCCATTGCCGCAGGCGAGGATCTTCCCGTCCGCCAGCAGGCAATCGGTCATCAGGCCCGCGGCGCGCGCGATCAGCGGCGCCATCACGTCGACTGCGGCGAGCTTGAGCTCGGCGCTGTCGGCGAAATGCGCGCGGATGCGATGCGTGGTATCCATCGTTCGAGCGGCATTGTACAACCTGGCACCGCGCGAGGGCGTCAGGTCGCGTCGATGTCGACCAGCCATTCGATCCGGCCCGGGTCGAGTGCGGCGAGCAGGATCGCATCGAAGCGGCACGGCGGCTCGCGATTCAGCCGAGACAGATAGTGGGCTGCGGCGAACGCGAGTCGCCTCTTCTTGGCCACCGTGATACTCTCGGCCGCACCGCCGAACGCCGCGTCGCTGCGCAGCCGCACTTCGACGAAAATCAGCGTGTCACCATCGCTTGCGATCAGATCGATCTCGCCGCCGCGACAGCGGTAATTGCGCGCGATGATCGTCAGGCCCTGCGCCTGAAGGAACTCGGCCGCGAGCGCTTCTGCCGCCGCGCCGCGATTCGGCAGGATCATCGCGCCGGCGATTCGGGGAACACGCGGCCGTCGCGGATGGTCATCACGCGACCCTCGCGGGCAAAGGCCCGCGACGGCAGCAGCGACAGGTGGCCGGTTGCGCCGTCGAGCTCGACGCGCTCGGGCGGCGTCGGCTCGGCGAGCATCTGCGCCAGCGCGAACGCATCGATGCCCAGTGCGTAGAGCCGCTGCAGCACCGGGTTTTCGAAATCGGGACGCGGTACGCCGGCGAACACCGGACTGTCGGGCTCGGCGAGCCACGGCACCTCGATATAGCGGACGTTTTCCAAGTCGAACAGCATCTGCTCCGACAGGCCGTCGGCGATCTGGCTGCTGGCGTAGACCCTTCCGCGCACGAACGACTTGGCGAGCGGCGCGTCGCTGGCGTCGACCGCGAGCAGCACCGCATCGATCGGCTGCGCGGCCAACTCGAGGCGCAACGCGCCGAGGCGCTCGGGGTTGGCGTCGAACTTGTACTCGCGCGGTGTCGCACCCCCTTCGCGCCGCCACGCGGCGACGAACGACTGGCTGAATCGACGCTGAAACGGCGCGTCGCTGCCGACGACGGCGACCGCCTTGACGCCGTCGTCGCGGGCAACGTGCATCAGCAGCACCGCATCCTGCTCGACCGCGAGCGTCAACGCATAGACGCCGGCTGGCAAAGGCGCGCCGTCGTCGGCCTGGTTCAGCGCCAGCATCCGCGGTCGCAGGGGCGACATCGAGAGCACGGTCTTCAAGTCGTCGCGCGTCAGCGGGCCGACGGCGAGCGCGACGCCGTTTTGTGCGGCCGCGGCGAACGCGGGCAGCACGCCGTCGTCGCCGTGGGCGATGATCCGCACGCGCGCACCGGCGCCGGCGCGTGTGGCCGCGGCGACGAAGCCCGCCTTCACGGCGTCGGCGGCACGGCCGTAGGTCGCCGAGTCGAGCGGCAGGATCAACGCGATCGTCGTGCCGGCAGCGGGCGCGATCTGGGCTCCGGGTGCGAGCGACGGTGCGCGCGGCGCGACAGGCGTTAGCGTCGAGGTCGAGGAAGGCGGCGGCAGCACCGGGGGCGGAACGCCTTCGACCGCAGGCGCGATCGGCTCCGCGCTTGGCGGCGGAGGCGCGCGGCCCGACAATGGCGGCGTGACGGTGCACGCGCCGACGCCGAGCACCATGGCGGCGAGCGCCGTCGCGCGCAGCCATGCCGGCAGTCGGGCCATCGAAAGGAAATCGTCGACCATGAGCAGAGGGGAGCCGTTGCCGGCGCTGGACCGAACATTATATGTGGTGGCGACACCGATCGGTAACCTGCGCGACTTGAGCCTTCGCGCCCTCGACATGCTGGGCCAGGTCGACGTGATCGCGGCCGAGGACACGCGCGTGAGCGCCGGGCTGCTCGCGCACTATGGCATCCGCGCGCGGCTGGTTTCGCTGCACGAGCACAACGAGCACAAGCGCGCCGCGGCGATCATCGAATCGCTGGCGGCGGGCAAGCGCGTGGCACTGGTCACCGACGCCGGCACGCCGGCGATCAGCGATCCTGGAGCCGCGCTGGTGCGGGCGGTCTCGGCGGCGGGATATGCGATCGTGCCGATTCCCGGGCCCTCCGCGGTGACGACGGCGCTTTCCGCCGCCGGTATCGCAGCGCCGCAGTGGCTTTTCCTGGGCTTCCTGCCGGCCTCGGCAACCGCACGCCGCGCCGCGCTCGAACGCGTGAACGCCTTGCCCTATGCGCTGGTCTTGTACGAGGCGCCGCACCGCATCGCCGCGACGGTGGCCGCCCTTACCGCCGCACTCGATCCGCAGCGCGAGATTTTTATCGCGCGCGAGTTGACCAAGCGCTTCGAAACGCTGCATCGCTCTTCGCTGGCCGACGCATCGGCGTGGCTCGCGGCCGATGCCGATCGCATGCGCGGCGAGTTCGTGCTGATCGTCGCGCCGCCGGGCAACACGGCGACCGAAGACGACGCGGGCGAGCACGACGCACTGTTGAAGCCGTTGCTCGCCGAGCTGCCGCTGGCCCAGGCGGTGCGCATTGCGGTCGCGCAATCGGGTGCGCCGCGCAATCGTCTTTACCAGCGCGCGCTGGCCTTGCAGAAAACGGTCAAGGCGACGTCGTAACGACGAACTCGGCAATCGCCGCCACTGTCGCTTCGGGCTGGTCGCGATGCGGCGAGTGGCGGCAATCGGCGAGCTCGAGTCGCGCGACCTTGCCGCCGACCTGACGCTCGATGGCGTCGAGCTGGGCGGTGCTGCCGTATTCGTCGTCGAGCCCCTGGATCAGCAGCAGCGGACAGCGCACGCCCGGAAGGCAGCCTTCGATGTTCCAGCCGCGAAACCCGGGCGAAAGCCAGATGTCGTTCCAGCCGCGAAACGCGACATCCGGGTCGGCGTGATAGCGGCCGAGCCTGTCGCGGAGATCCGTGGTTTCGTATTCACGGCGCGCTTCGGCGATGCTCGCGATCGACACGTCCTCGACGAAGACATGCGGCGCGAGCGCGACCACGCCACGCGCCGCGCGTCCGCCGCCCGATGCGGCGTGCAACAGCGCGATCGATGCGCCGTCGCTGTGTCCGATCAGCAGCGGATCCATGATCCCGAGCCGGTCGAGCAGCGCTGGCAGGATGCTCTGCGCCTCCTTGTGCATGTAGTCGGGCCTGCGCGGCAGCGCCGCCGGCGACGAGTGCCCATACCCCGGCCGCGAATAGACGAGGGTGGGGCAGCCGGTCGCGCCGGCCACGCGCTCGGGAAAGTCCTTCCACATCGCGAGCGAGCCCAATCCCTCGTGCAGAAAGACCAGCGTGGGCGCGCTTGCCGGTCCGGGAATGCGCAGGCATTCCAGCCGGTGTCCGGCGATGTCGACGAATTCGAATTGCGCCGGCGGCATCGATCGAGTGCCGGTCAGATACCCAGATGCTGCTCGCGCAGGCCCGGCTGCGCCGCGAGCTCGGCGGGCGAGCCGTCGAACACCTTGCGACCCTTGACCAGGATCACGCAGCGATCGGCGAGCTCGGCCAGCATCGCGAAATGCTTGTCGACGATGACCGTCGCGATGCCACCGTCGCGGATCGTGCGTATCGTGCGCCAGATCGCCGTCGCGATCAGCGGCGCCAGGCCCTCGGTCGCCTCGTCGAGGATCAGCAGGCGGGGATTGGTCAGCAACGCGCGGCCGATCGTCAGCATCTGCTGCTCCCCGCCCGACAGCTGGTTGCCGCGGTGACCGAGGCGCCCGGCGAGCGCGGGGAAGGTCGTCATCACCCGGTCGAACGTCCACGCGTTGGCGCCGGTGGCCGGGCGCACGGCGACCAGCAGGTTCTCGCGCACGGTCAGCGTCGGGAAAATCCCGCGATTCTCCGGTACGAACGCGACACCCAGGCGCGCGATGCGATGCGGCGGCAGATGCGTCGCCCTCGCGCCGTCGATGTCCACTTCGCCGGCACGCGGCCGGATCAGGCCCAGCATCGAGCGGAGCAAGGTCGTCTTGCCCATGCCGTTGCGGCCCATCAACGCGACCACTTCGCCGGGGCCGATCGAGAAGTCGACACCCTGCAGCACGTGGCTGCTGCCGTAATAGCTGTGCAGCTTGCGCGCTTCGAGCAGCGGCGCGGCCATCAGAGCGTGCTCACGGCTTCGGTGCCCAGGTAGGCGCGTTGCACGTCGGCATTGGCGCGGATCGCGTCCGGCGCGCCGCTCGCCAGGATCCTGCCGTTGACCATCACCGTCAGCCGGTCCGCCAGCGCGAACACGGCGTCCATGTCGTGCTCGACCAGCAGGATCGCGTGGTCTGCGGCCAGGCGCTTGAGCAGCGCGACGATGTGCGCCGATTCCTCCGGACCCATCCCGGCGAGCGGCTCATCGAGCAGCAGCACCGACGGCTGCGTCGCAAGCGCCATCGCGATTTCCAGCGAGCGGCGCTCGCCGTGCGACAGCGCGGCCGCCGGAATGCCGCCGCGCGAGGCGAGCCCGACGATCTTCAGCGCTGCGTCCGCCGCGGCGTTCCAGTCGCCGTAGCGCTCGGCGGGCTTCACCCAGCGGCCGAAGCTCTTGTGGCGCGACTGTGCTGCCAGCCGGCAATTTTCGAAGGCGGAAAAGGCGGCGAAGACATTGGTGTGCTGGAACGATCGCGCCACGCCGTGCTGCGCGATGCGATGCGACGGCCAGTGCGTGATGTCCAGCGCGCCCAGGTGGATCGTCCCGGTCGAGGGTCGCAAGTCTCCGGACAGGAGGTTGACCAGCGTCGACTTGCCGGCGCCGTTCGGGCCGATGACCGCGTGCACCGTCCTCGGCGCCAGCGACAGGCTGACGTCGTCGACGGCGACCAGGCCGCCGAAGCGGCGGCCGAGCGTCGTCGTGGCCAGAACCGGCTCAGTCACCGTCGCCCTCGGGACGCGGCGCGCGCGACTTTATCCGCAGGCGATGCAGGCCGATCAGACCGTGCGGCAACAGCAGCACCGCGGCGACGATGAAGCCCCCCATCAGGAGCTGCCAATGTTTGGTCAGCGTGGAGAACCATTCCTGCAGCAGCACGTAGGAAAAAGCGCCGAGCACCGCACCGAAGAGTGTTCCCATGCCGCCCAGGATCAGCATCATCAGCACGGCGCCCGACTGATGCCAGGCCATCATCTCCGGATTGACGAAGCCTTCCTTCGCTGCGGCGAGATAGCCGGCGAGTCCCGCGATCGTTCCCGCCAGCACAAAAGCGGCGAGCTTGTAGTGCAAGGTCGCATAGCCCAGCGCGCGCATCCGGTGTTCGTTCGCCTTGATGCCCTGCAGCGCCCGTCCGAACGGCGAGCGAAGGACGACGGCGAGGAGCGCGAAAACGATGGCGAGCAGTGCGAGCACGAAATAGTAGAAATGCAGGTCGTCGGCCAGATCCAGGCCCGGCAGATGCGCGTCGGGGCGCGTATTGATGTAAATGCCGTCGGATCCTCCGGCGATGCGCGTGTCGTGGAAGAAGTAATACGCCATCTGGGCGAATGCCAGCGTCACCATGATGAAGTAGACGCCTGACGTGCGCAGTACCAGCGCGCCGACCAGCAGCGCCGCTGCGGCGCTCGCCGCCAGCGCCAGCGGCAGCGTCAGCCAGACGTTGGCCGGATCCGCGGCTTGTGAGGCCAGCGCATAAGTGTAGGCGGCGATGCCGAAGTAGGCGGCGTGGCCCAGGCTGACGAGCCCCGTATAGCCGACGAGGAGATCGAGCGAGAGCGCGAAAATCGCCAGGATCATGATTTTGGTGACGAGCTGCAGATAGAATTTTTCCGCAGCCATCGGAAAAAGCAGCAGCAGGACGGTGGCGACGACGAGCCACGGCAGGAGGCTGCGCTTCATGCGACGTTCCGCGCGCGCCCTGTCTCACGCACGGCCGAACAGTCCCCGCGGACGGAACAAAAGCACGACCGCCATCAAAAGATAAACGGCGATGCTCGCGAACTCGGGTACCAGCACCTTGCCGAACGTGTCGGCGAAGCCAATCAGCAGCGAGGCGATCAGCGCGCCCTTGAGCGAGCCGATGCCGCCGATGACGACGATGACGAAGCACACGATCAGCACCTGGTTGCCCATGCCCGGAAAGACCGACGACACCGGTGCCGCGATCATGCCGGCGAAGGCCGCCAGCGCAACGCCCGCGGCGAACACCAGCGCGTGGATCCAGCGGATGTCGAGGCCGAGCGAGGTCGCCATTTCGGGATTCGACGCGGCGGCCCGGATCATCATGCCGAAGCGCGTCTTCTGTATCGTCACGTACATGAGTCCTGCGAGCGCCAGGCAGACGGCCGAAATGAACAGCCGGTATACGGGGTACGACAGCGTCTCGGTCAACGGCAGCGAGGCGCCGAGCACCGCAGGAATCGCGACGCTGTGCACGTCGTCGCCGACGAGGACGCTGCGCAGCTCCTCGAAGATTAGGATCAGGCCGAACGTGAGCAGCACCTGGTACAGATGGTCTCGACGATACAGGCGGCTGATCAATGCCCATTCGAGAAGGAGGCCGAGCGCAGCGGCGAGGACGATGCCCAGCGGCAGCGCGAGCCACAGGCTGCCGGTCAGCGACGACAGCGTGAACGCGAGGTAGGCGCCGATCATGTAGAAGCTGCCGTGGGCGAGATTGATGACGCCCATGATGCCGAAGATCAACGTCAGACCACTCGCGACCAGGAACAGCAGCAGGCCGTACTGCACGCTATTGAGGATCTGGATCAGCCATTCCACGGCGCGCTTCCGTCACGCGCCGGCATCGAGGTGCCGCGCGCGCAAAAAAAGAAGCGGGGACGACCGCCCCCGCCTTAGGTTGCCTGCGAACAAGTGCTAGGCCGCGGACATCTTGCAGCCGCGCGCCGGATCCTCCAGCGCTTTCCATGCGACGCCGATCACCTGGTTGGCATTGCCTTCGACGCGACGCAGGTAAATGTCCTGGATCGGATTGTGCGCCTTCGACATTGTCCATGGACCGCGCGGGCTGTCGATCTTGACCTTTTCCATCGCGCTGTAAAGCGCCTTGCGGTCGCCGAAGCTCCCCTTGACTGCGTTGAGCCCGCCATGCAGCAGCAGTGCGGCATCGTAGCCCTGGACCGCGTAGACGTCGGCCTGCACGCCGTATTTCTTGCCGTAGTTGTAGCGGAACAGCTTGTTTTTGGCGTTCTCGATGCCGTCGCCGTAGTGCAAGGTCGTCAGCAGGCCCTGCGCGGACGCGCCTTGCGCTTCGAGCGTGCCGTCGGTGAGGAAGCCGCTGCCGTATAACGGGATCTTGTCCTTGAGCCCGGCGGCCGCGTAGTCCTTGGTGAACTTGACCGCGCCGCCGCCAGCGAAAAAGACGAACACCGCATCGGGTTTGAGCGAGGCGATTTCGGTGATGAACGGCTGGAATTCGACGTTCGGAAACGGCAGGTACATTTCCTTGACGATCGAGCCGCCGAGCTTGGTGAAACCCTCCTTGAAGCTTTCGATCGATTCCTCGCCGGCCCCGTATTTCCAGGTCAGCGTGACAGCCTTGCGATGCCCGCGCTCGTACATGACCTTGCCCATCGGATGCGCGGGCTGCCAGTTCGAAAACGACGTGCGGAATATGTTCGGCGCGCACTGGCCGCCGGTGGCGGCGTTGGCGCCGGCGTTCGGGATGATCAAAAGCGTCCCGTTGTCGCGCGCCACCTTGACCATCGCCATCACGACGCCCGAGTGTACGGTGCCGACCAGGAGATCGACCTTGTCGCGCTGCACCAGCTTGTTCGCGTTGTCGGTCGCCTTCGACGGCTCCGACTCGTCGTCGACGGTGAAAAAATCGATCGCGCGGCCGCCGAGCATGCCGCCGTTTTCCTCGACCGCGAGGTTGAAGCCCTGCGTGATCGCCGTGCCGAGCGAGGCGTAGGTCCCCGTGTACGGCAGCATCATGCCGACTCGGAGCTTGGCGGTCTGGGCCCGCGCGATCGACGGCATAAGACTGCCTGTCGCGGCCGCGGCTGCAAGCAGGCCCGCCTGCTGGATGAACTGACGCCGGTCTGTCATGGCTTCCCCTCCGAAAGTATTGATCTTGTCGTCGTTGCGATGGTAGCAGCGGACTGGCCTTCCGTCATGTTCTACGCGGGGCCCGCAGCTTGAAACGCTGGATCTTGCCGGTCGCGGTCTTCGGCAAGTCGCCGACGAATTCGATCCAGCGCGGATATTTGAACGGGGCGAGCAGCGACTTGACATGATCCTGCAATGCCGCGGCCAGCGCGGGGCCCGGTTCGTGTCCCGGCTTGAGCACCACAAATGCCTTCGGCTTGATCAGCTCACTCGCGTCGGCATAACCAACGACGGCCGCTTCGAGCACGGCGCTGTGCGTTGCCAGCGCCGCCTCGACCTCGAACGGCGACACGTATACGCCGCCCACCTTGAGCATGTCGTCGGTGCGCCCGCAATAGACATAGCGGCCGTCGGCGTCGACGATGTACTTGTCGCCGCTGCGGGTCCAGGGTCCTAGAAACGTCGCCAGGCTCTTGGCGCGATTGTTCCAGTAGTACGGCGAGCTCGTCGGTCCGCTGACCTGGAGCTCGCCGATCTCGCCGGGCGCGACCGGATCGCCGGCCTCGTCGACGACGCGCAGCTCGTAGCCCGGAACCGGCCGGCCAGTCGTGCCGTAGCAGACGTCATCGGGACGATTGGACAGGAAGATGTGCAGCATCTCGGTCGAGCCCAGCCCATCGAGGATGTCGACGCCGGTCTTGTCGCGCCAGCGCTTGCCGAGATCTGCCGGCAGCGCCTCGCCGGCGGAGACGCAGCAGCGCATGCCGAGCTGCTCGCGCGCCGGAAAGTCGGCGCTCGCGAGCATCGCCGCATACAAGGTCGGCACGCCGTAGAAAATCGTCGGCCGCTCGGCGACCAGCCGCTTGAACACCGCCGCCGGCGTCGGGCGCTCGGCCATCAGCACGCTGGTTGCGCCGACCGTGAGCGGAAAGGTCAGCGCATTGCCCAGGCCGTAGGCAAAAAAGAGTTTGGCGGCGGAGAACACGACGTCGTCCGGCGCGATCCCCAGCACCGGCCGCGCATACAATTCCGCGGTCTGGATCAGGTCCGCGTGCAGGTGCACGGCGCCTTTCGGGCTTCCGGTCGATCCCGAGGAGTACAGCCAGAAGCAGACGTCGTCCGCGGTCGTCGCCGCCGCCGGCGCATCGTCTGATTCGAGCGCGATCCATGCGCTGAAGTCGACGGTGCTATCGACGGCGGCGCCGGACACGATGACGTGTTCGAGTGAATCGAGCCGCGCCGCGAGCGACGCGATCGCAGGTGCCAGCGGTGCCGAGACGACGACGGCGCGCGCGCGGCTGTCGGCCAGCAGATATTCGTAATCGGCCGCGGTCAGCAGCGTATTGCAAGGAATGGGCACGACGCCGGCGCGGATCGCGCCGAGAAATGCCGTCGGAAAGTCGATGCTGTCGTGCAGCAGCAGGACGACGCGATCCTCACTGCGCAAGCCCAGTCGCCGCCAGGCGTTGGCGCACCGGTTGACGCGCTGCGCGAGCTCACGATAGGAATAGCGGCCGGCATCGTCGATGAAGGCGACGCGCTCGGCACGGCCTCGAGCGAGATTGCGCTCGACCAGGTCGACGGCGGCGTTATAGACGCGGGGAATGCTGACGCGCGGCGGCGACGCCGAATGGTCGGCCTCGGCGAACACCGTTGTCCGGAGAGTCATAGGCGCGCGAGCGTGAGCGGGAACAGTGACCGGCGATTGTGGCGGCGCATGCTTGGCCTCGTCAATCGCCGGGGTGCCCCGCATTCGCGGCGGCGACAGCGGGATCGGCGGCCAGCGCGGCGCACACCTGCTGCAGCCATTGCGGAAACCATTCGATTGCGACGTCTTCGGGCAACGTGCCCCCGCTGGCATTGTGTTCCATCACCTCGCCGATGCGCCGCGCGCCGCGCGCTGAGAGAACCTCGTCGAAACGCTTGCCACCGAAGCAGTAGGTGCCGACGTGCGTGCTGTCGCCGAGTGCGAACACGCCGTAGTGCACGTGCGCCAGCGAGTCGCGGCATGCGCCGAGATCGGCGTAGAAGGCCTTGGCGTTGTCGGGCACGTCGCCCTGACCGTAGGTCGACGTGCAGATGAGAAATACGCCCGGCTGCTCGAACACGCGGCGATCGAGTGCATCCATGAACGCGACGTCGATGCCGAGCTCCGGACCCGCGAAGGCGAGTTCGATCTCCTGCGCGACCAGCTGCGCGATGCCGGTCATTGTGCCGACCAGGATATGGACGTTCAGCATCGGCGAAGGCTTGTCATCGGAGCGGCCATGAACTATATTGCATACATGAACGATGAGGTGCAATAAAATGCATTGTCGCATTATAGCCGCCCGGCGCGAACGGCGCGCGGCAGATCGTCGATGAGTACGGCCTCGCCGGCGCGCACGCTGCCGTCAGCGGTTTCCGGCCGCGACGGCGACTCGGCCTATCTCGCCGCGATCGGCGAGCGGGTTCGCGTAATCCGCGCACGGCGCGGCATGTCGCGGCGCGTTCTGGCGCGCGATTCGGGCGTGTCCGAACGCTATCTTGCATCGCTGGAATCCGGGTGCGGCAATGTGTCGATCCTGCTGCTGAAGCAGATCGCGCAGGCGATCGATGTGCCGGTCGAGCAGCTGGCGCGCAGCGGCCCGGAAGCATCGACCGAAGTCGCGCTGCTTACGCAGTGGTTGTCGCGGCTTTCTGCGGCCGAAATCCGCCGTGCCTCGGACACGTTGCACCGCGCGTTCGGTGCGGCAACGCAGCAACGCAAACACCGGATCGCGCTGATCGGTCTGCGCGGCGCCGGCAAGACGACGTTGGGCACGCGGCTCGCCGCCAAGCGCCGCGTACCCTTCATCGAGCTCGACCGCGAAATCGAGCAGGCGGCTGGCGCCTCGCTGGCGGAGTTATTCCTGCTCTACGGCCTGCCTGCCTACCGCCGCCACGAGCGGCGCGCGCTGGAGTCGCTGCTGCTGCGTGACGAGGCGATGGTGATCGCGACCGGCGGCAGCATCGTCTCCGAGCCCGAGACCTTCGACTTGCTGCTGTCGACGTGCCGCGTTGTATGGCTGAAGGCCAAACCCGAAGAGCACATGGCACGCGTGGTCGCGCAGGGCGACCAGCGGCCGATGGCCGGAAGCACCGAGGGCATGGAGGATTTGAAACGCATCCTGGCCGGCCGCGAGCTCCTGTACCGCAAGGCCGATGCGATCGTCGATACGTCCGGCAAGTCGATCGCGCAGAGCCTGCGGCTGCTCGAACAGGTCACCGCTGCGGTGACCGTCGCCGGGTCGTCGAAACGGGCCGGGTGATTCCGATGGTGACCTTCGACACCCATCCCGACCGCTATGCGCACTGGCGCATGAGCATCGACGGCGCCGTCGCGACGCTATTGCTCGACGTCGACGAGGACCGACCGCTGGTGCCGGGCTACAAGCTCAAGCTCAATTCGTACGATCTGGGCGTCGACATCGAGCTCGCCGACGCGTTGCAGCGGCTGCGCTTCGAGCATCCCGAGGTGCACTGCCTGGTGATCACCAGCGGCAAGGATCGCATGTTCTGTTCGGGTGCCAACATTTACATGCTCGGCGCGTCGTCGCATGCCTGGAAAGTCAACTTCTGCAAGTTCACCAACGAAACGCGCAACGGCATCGAGGACGCAAGCCTTTACTCGGGATTGAAATCGATCGCCGCACTCAACGGCACGACCGCCGGCGGCGGCTACGAGCTCGCACTCGCCTGCGACGAAATCCTGATGATCGACGATCGCTCGTCGACGGTGAGCTTGCCCGAGGTTCCGTTGCTGGCAGTGCTGCCCGGCACCGGCGGCCTGACCCGGCTGACGGACAAGAGAAGGCTTCGTCGCGACCTCGCCGACGTCTTTTGCACAACGATCGAAGGCGTGCGTGCGGATCGCGCCAAAGCGTGGGGTCTGGTCGACGTGATCTCGACCCCCAGCACGTTCGGCGACACCCTCGCCCGGCGCGCCAACGATCTCGCCGCGGCGGGCGCGCATCTCTCTGAAGACCCGCCGCCGCGCGGCATCGTGCTCACGCCGCTCCGGAGAACGCATGGCGAGGACGCCATCGCCTACCCGAACCTCGAGGTCGCGCTCGATCGCGCCGCCCGCGTCGCGACGTTCACCTTGCGCGCTCCGGCGAGCCCGACTCCCGACTCGGTCGACGCGATCACGGCGCAGGGCGCCGACTGGTGGCCGCTGGCGCTCGCGCGCGAGTTCGACGACGCAATGCTGTTGCTGCGCACCAACGAGCTCGACATCGGCACCTGGGTGATGCGAACGGCCGGCGATCCTGCGGCGGTGCTGGCGGTCGATGCGACTTTGGCCACGCACGCCGGCCACTGGCTGGTGCGCGAGACGATCGGCCTGTGGCGGCGCACCTTGTCGCGGCTCGACGTGTCGGCGCGGTCGGTGTTCGCGCTGATCGACCGCGGCTCGTGCTTTGCCGGCACCTTGCTCGAGCTGGCCCTCGCGGCCGATCGTAGCTACATGCTGGCACTCCCCGACGAGCGCGCGGCCGAGCCGGCGATCGCGCTGTCGGCGCAGAATTTCGGCGCCTATCCGATGTGCAACGGGCGCACGCGGCTTGCCAATCGCTTTGCCGTCGATACGCTCGCGCCAGATCGCATCGGCACAATGCTGCGCTCCGATGCGGCGCGGGAAGCGGGGCTGGTTACCTTCACGCCGGACGACATCGACTGGGACGACGAGATCCGGCTGGCTCTCGAAGAGCGCGCGAGCCTTTCGCCGGATGCGCTGTCCGGCATGGAGGCGAGCCTGCGCTTTACCGGACCGGAGACGATGCACGCGCGCATATTCGGGCGACTGGCGGCGTGGCAGAACTGGGTCTTCCAGCGGCCGAACGCGGTCGGCAAGGACGGCGCGCTGAAGCTCTTCGGCAGCGGCAGCCGCGCCAAATTCGACTGGGAGCGCGTCTAGCGCCGCGGCTTGGCGCAAGGGCGAGAAACGATCATGGCGATCAACTACAGCGAAAAGATTCCGAACAACGTCAATCTGACCGACGATCGAACGCTGCAACGCGCGCTCGAGCATTGGCAGCCGAAGTTCCTGCAATGGTGGCAGACGATGGGCCCGTCGGACTTTGCCGGCGCCGACATCTATTTGCGCACCGCCATCGGTGTCGATGCCGCCGGCTGGGCGAGCTACGGCCAGGTGCGCATGCCAGACTACCGCTGGGGCATCTTCCTGGCCGACGGCGACCCGGCGCGCACGATCGGCTTCGGCGATCACATGGGCGAGCCGGCGTGGCAGCAGGTGCCCGGTGAATTGCGCTCGCCGCTGCGGCGCTTGATCGTGACCCAGGGCGACACCGAGCCCGCGTCGGTCGAGCAGCAGCGCCTGCTCGGGCACAGCTGCCCGTCGCTGTACGACTTGCGCAACCTCTTCCAGATCAATGTCGAAGAAGGGCGCCACCTGTGGGCGATGGTCTACCTGCTGCACGCGTACTTCGGGCGCGATGGGCGCGAGGAAGCCGAGGAGCTCCTCGAGCGCCATTCGGGCGACGCCGACAAGCCGCGGATCCTGGGCACGTTCAACGAGCCGGTGACCGACTGGCTGTCGTTTTTCATGTTTACCTATTTCACCGATCGCGACGGCAAATACCAGCTGAAAAGCCTCGCCGAATCGGCATTCGATCCACTGGCGCGGACGATGCGGTTCATGCTGACCGAGGAAGCGCATCACATGTTCGTCGGCGAGACCGGACTTTCGCGCGTGATCAAGCGGGCGCTCGAGGTGATGGCCGAGCTCGGCACCGACGATGCGATGGCGGTGCGCAACGCCGGCGCAATCGATCTGCCGACGTTCCAGCGCTATCTCAATTTCTGGTTCTCGTCCTCGCTCGACCTGTTCGGCTCCGAAGTGTCGTCGAACGCGGCGTCGAGCTTCGCCACCGGCCTCAAGGGCCGGCCCGACGAGGCGCAGTACGACGATCATCGGTGCCTCGACGTGGCGTTCGAGCTCGCGCAGCCCGATCCGGGGCGCGGCATCAGGACCGAGAGCATTCCGCTGCGCAACGCGATGAACGAGGTGCTGCGAACGTCGTACGTCCGCGACTGCGAGCTGGGACTCAAGCGCTGGAATCGGCAGCTCGAGCGCGCGGGCACAGGGCAGCGGCTCGCGCTGCCATCGCCGCGCTTTCACCGCACGATCGGCGTCTGGGCCGGCGTGCCATGCGATCCGGGCGGCGCGATCATCGACGAAAGCGAGTATCGCCGGCGCGAAGGCGAATGGCTGCCGACCGCCGCCGACCGCGCGTTCGTGAAGAGCCTGATGCAGCGGGTCGTAGCACCCGGCAAGATGGCCGGCTGGATCGGTGCGCCCGAGCGTGGCATCAACAATCTTCCGATCGAGTACGAGTACGTGCGGCTGTAGCGGAGCCGACATCGCGCCGCGTTGCCGATCGGACGACGGAGACGCGCGGCGCGTGTTTGTGCGCGCGCGAAGGGCCCGGAGCAAAGCCGGCGCGAAGGGCGAGGAGTGCGTCGAAGAGCGCCGCCCGCCCCGGGCATCAGCAATTGAGCAATTGCTGTGCCAAGCCCGTTGCGCCGCGCGCCGATGGGGTTTCCTGCACGCCGGAGCCCTGACCACCGACGCACCGCGGCACTTTAGGCGCAGCCGGCCGCCGCTTTAAGCCTGCGGCTGCGGCACGCCTTCACCGGACTCGGTCGTCCTTTTGTGGTGATCGGCGGCGAGCAACATGTACACCGCAGGAACGACGAACAAGGTGAACAGCGTTCCGATCGACATGCCGGTGAATATCACCAGGCCCATCGCATGGCGGCCGGCGGCACCCGCGCCAGCGGCGATCACCAGCGGCACGACGCCGAGCACCATCGCCGCGGTCGTCATCAGGATCGGCCGCAGACGCACCGCCGCGGCTTCCTCGATCGCCTCGCGCTTGCTCTTGCCGGCGAGCTGGAGCTGATTGGCGAACTGCACGATCAGGATGCCATGCTTGCTGATCAGGCCCATCAAAGTGACGAGGCCGACCTGGGTGTAGATGTTGAGCGTCGCCAGCCCGAGGTTGATGAAAATCAGCGCACCGAACAGTGCCAGCGGCACCGACACCAGGATGACAATCGGATCGCGGAAGCTCTCGAACTGAGCGGATAGCGCCAGGAAAACGATGATCACCGCGAACAAAAGCGTAATGGCGAACCCGCCGGATTCCTGGACGAACTGGCGCGATACGCCCGAGTAATCGTAGGAATAGCCGGTTGGCGCGACCTGCTGCAACGTCGTGCGCATGAAGTCGAGCACCTGATTCTGCGACACCGCCGGCGAATAGACGCCGAAGATCGTCGCCGAGTTGAGCTGCTGGAAGCGCGCGATGCCTTCCGGAACGACTTCGGTTTTCTGCGTCGCCACCGTCGAGGCCGGGATCAGCGATCCGTCGGCCGTCCGGATATGGTAGTCGAGCACCTGGTTGGCGTTGAGCCGGTCGGTTTGAAGCACTTGCGGAATGACCTTGTACGAATGGCCGGCGATGGAGAAATAGTTGACGTAGTTCCCGCCGAGCGCCGCGCCGAGTGCCGCACCGACGTCCTGCTGGGTCATGCCCAGCGTCGCCACCAGGTCGCGATTGACCTCGACGGTCGTCTGCGGCTTGTCGACTTTGAGATCGGTGTCGACGTAGAAGAACATGCCGCTGGCTTGCGCTTTCGCCAGCACGGCCTGAGCGACATCATTGAGCTTCTGATAGGGCTCGGTCGTCTTGATGACGAACTGCACGGGCAGGCCCTGCGAGCCGGGCAAAGATGGAAACTGAAACGCGGCCACGCGGGCGCCGGCGACGCTGTTCCATTTCTGCTGCAGCTCCTGCTGCAACTGTGTCGCGCTCTTGGTCCGCTCGTTCCAGGGCTTGAACAACACGCCGCCGAAGCCCTGATTGGTTGTCGGCACGCCGGTGATCTGGAACATCTGATCGTACTCGGGAATGCTCTTGGCGATATCGAACACCTGCTTCGAGTAGACGTCCATCTGTTGCGAGGTCGCGTTCGGCGGCCCGATGATCTGCGTCAGCACGACGCCCTGATCCTCGGTCGGCGCGAGCTCCGATTTCGACGTCATGAACAGGTAGACGACGCCGCCGAGCAGGATCACTCCCATCACCACTGGCACCGCCCAGGTATCCAGCGTGCCGTGCAACCGCCGCTGATAGCCGCGATGCAAGCGGTCGAACTGCCGGTCGATGAAGCGGACAAAGCGTCCGCTTTCCTGCTCGCTGCGGAAAAAACGCGACGTCATCATCGGCGACAGTGTCAGCGCGATGATGCCCGACACCGTGACGGCGCCGGCCAGGGTGAAGGCGAATTCGGTGAACAGCGCTCCGGTCAGGCCCCCCTGGAAGCCGATCGGAACAAAGACCGCGACGACGACGATCGTCATCGCGATGATCGGAGAGCCCAGCTCGCGAGCGGCCGTCAGCGAGGCCTGAAGCGGCGATTTGCCCTCCTCCTTCATATGCCGGTCGACGTTCTCGACGACGATGATCGCATCGTCGACGACCAGGCCAATCGCCAGCACCAGGGCGAGCAGGGTCAGCAGGTTGATTGAATAGCCGAGCATCAGCATGAAGAAAAACGCCCCGATCAGCGACAGCGGCATCGCAATCAACGGCACGATGACCGCGCGGAAGCTGCCGAGGAAGAGAAAGATGACGATGGCCACGATCGCCAGCGACTCGCCCAGCGTCTTGATGACCTCGTTGATCGAGCTGCTGATGAACTTGGTCGAATCGTAGACGATCTCGCCGGCGATGCCGTTCGGCATGTCAGCCTGGATCCCGGGAAACACGCCGCGCACGCGCTTGACGACGTCGAGCACGTTGGCGTCGGGCGCGACCTTGATGCCGATGAAGACCGAGTTTCGTCCACCGAACGCGGTCGAGAAATCGTAGTTCTCCGCACCGAGACTCACCGTCCCGACGTCTTCGAGACGCACGATCGCGCCGTCTTTCTGCTTGACCACCAGCTGCTTGAACTCCTCGACTGAGTGTAGGCTGGTCGCCGCAGTCAGATCGACGCTGACCATCTGGCCCTTGGTCGTGCCGAGGGCCGCGAGATAGTTGTTGTTGCCCAGCGCCGTGCGCACGTCGGTCGCGGTGACGCCGTAGGCCGCCATCCGGGCCGGGTCGAGCCAGGCCCGCAGCGCGAAGGTGCGGGCGCCGAGGATTTCGGCGACCTGCACGCCCTCGATCGAGTCCAGTTTCGGCTTGACGACGCGGACCAGGTAGTCGGTGATGTTGTTGTTGGGCAGCGACTCGCCGAAAAAGCCCATGTACATCGCGTCGATCTGCTGTCCGACCTGCACGTTGAGCACCGGCTGCTGCGCCTCGGGCGGCAATTGATTCCGCACCGAGTTGACCTGCGTGTTGATCTCGGTCAGCGCGCGATTGGCGTCGTAGTTGAGTCGCAGCGTCGCCGTGATCGATGAGACGCCCGACGTGCTGGTGGACGAAAGGTAGTCGATGCCCTGCGCCTGCGCGATCGCGCCTTCGAGCGGCTGGGTGATGAATCCGGCGACGGTTGCGGCGTCGGCGCCGTAATAGGCGGTGCTGATCGTGACGACGGCGTTCTGTGTCTTCGGATACTGTCTGACCGCGAGACCGACTAGAGAACGGACACCGAGCACAAGGATCAGCAGGCTGATCGTCGTCGCAAGGACGGGCTTGCGTATGAAGATGTCGGTGAAGTTCATTATTTTTCCTGAACCGTCGGGTTGGGGTTGTTCGCCGGCTGGACCGAATTGTCGATGACGAGCGGAGTGCCATTCTTGAGCTTCACCTGCCCGCTGGTAACGACCTGCGTGCCCGGCTCGATCCCCTTCAGGATCGCCACCTGGTCGCCGCGGGTCGGACCCGTCGTCACGAACACCTGCTGCGCCGCGAGTTGCGGATTGCCCTTGGCGTCCTTTTTGTCCGATGCCTTGACCACGAACACCGTATCGCCGTAAGGATTGAACGTGATCGCCGTCTGCGGGAGCGTCAGATAGCGTTGCGCCGCGCCCTGGTCGACCTTGACGGTGGCGAACATCCCGGGCAGGAGCTCGCGCTTGGCGTTCGGCACCGTCGCTTCGATCTGCACATTGCGCGTGGCGGGATCGATCTTGGGGTTGATCGCGTTGATCTTGCCGATGAATGTCTGGCCCGGATACGCGTCGCTGGTCAGCGTCACCTTCTGCCCGACGGCAACCTGCGGCAGTTGCTGCTGCGGCAGGTTGAAGTCGACGTAGATCGGGTCGATCGTCTGCAGCGTCACCAGCTTGTCGGCCGGATTCAGGTACTGGCCCGGATTGACGATGCTGATGCCGAGCTTGCCCGCGAACGGCGCACGCAGCGTCTTCTTGCGGATCAGCGCCGCCTGCTGGGCGACCAGCGCCTGCTTGCTCTTCAGATCGCCGGCGTCGGCGTCGACCTGCGCCTTGCTCGTGACTTCGGCCGCGAGCAGCTGCTTGTCGCGCTCGTAGACCGTCGCCGCGAGATCGGCCGCCGCCTGCAGCGAATTGAGCTGCGCGACTTCGGTTTCGTCGTTCAGCTGGGCGAGCACCTGGCCGGCCTTGACCTCGTCACCCGATTTGAAGTTGATGCTGCGGACCAGTCCGGCGACCTCGGTCGTCACGTCGACTCCGCGTATCGCGCGCAGCGTGCCGATCGCATTCATCTGCGGCTGCCATTCCTGGTAGTCGACCTTGGCCGCGCTGACCGTCGCCGAAGGCACCGGCGCAGAGGCCATGTACTTCTGCATCATGTAGCCTTTGAACACATTGAAGCCCACGATGCCGCCGAGCAGCACTCCCACGAGCACCAGCATGATGATCATGCGTTTCTTCATTGCAGACTTCTCCAATCGAGTGTTCGAATAGGACCGACTGGTTTCGAGCGCGCGGGCGCTCAAGCCGGCGGGGTGGTCTTGTCGCCGTTCCACCAGCCGCCGCCGAGCGCCTGGAACAGCGCCGCGGTATCGGCGTAGCGCGCCGCCTGCGCCTGCACGAGCGCAAGCCGCGCCAGCTGGAACTGTCGTTGTGCGTCGAGCAAAGCGAGATAGTTGGCCCCGCCAAGCTGGAACTGGCGCTGCGTAAGATCAAGCGTGTTGCGGGCGAGGAGCTCTGCGTCGGATTGCGCCTTCAGCGTGCGTGCGTCGGCTTCGAGCGCGTGCAACGCATCGGCCACGTTCTGAAACGCGAGAAGCACCGTCTGTCGATACTGCGCCGCGGCCTCATCATAGGCGGCGACAGCGGCGCGACGCTTGTGCTCGAGCTCGCCGCCGTGGAACAGCGGTTGCAGCAGGCCGGCGCCGATGCTCCAGACGCTCGGGCCGGCGAACAGGCTGTGCAGTTGCGTTGCCTCCGCGCCGAAGCTGCCCGACAGCGTGATCTGCGGATACTGGTTTGCCGTCGCGACGCCGATTTGCGCGCTGGCCTGATGCAGCAACGCCTCGGCCGCACGTATGTCGGGCCGCTGTCGCGCCAACGCCGAAGGTACGGACAGCGGCAGCTCCTGCGGCAAGGCGAGCGTCGAGAGATCGAACGTCGGAATCCCGCCGTCGCTGGGCAGCCGGCCAGCAAGCGCCGCAAGCTGATTGCGGGTCTGCGCAAGCTGACGCTCGAGTGGTGGCAGCAATGCCTCGGTTTGCGCGGCCTGCGACTGCTGAGCCACCAGATTGAGCCGGGCGATCGCGCCGAGCTCGAACTGACGCCGCACCAGGTCGAGCTGCTTGTTCTGCGCCTCGATGATGTCGCGCGTCGCGGCGATCTGGGCGCGCAGCGACGCCTCCCTCACCGCGGCGGTGACGACGTTCGACGTCAGCGCTAGGTGCGCGCCTGCAAGCTGATAATCCTGATAGTCGACCAGCGATTGCAGCGCTTCGAGCTCGCGCCGGTTGCCGCCCGCGACATCGAGCGCATACGAGACGTTGACCGACGCGTTGTACAGGCTGAAGATCTCGGTCCCGACGCCAGGCTCGCCCAATGCAGCGCCCGACAATTTTTCGCGCGTCGCGCCCATGTTGGCGTCGACCTTCGGATAGAGCAGTGCCCCGGTCTGCGCCGCCAGGTTTTCGCGGGCGACGCGCAATGCTGCCTCGGCGGCGGTGAGGTTCGGGCTCTCGGCGATGGCCTGGCGCACCAGGCGATCGAGCGGGTCGGAATGGAACAGCGACCACCATTGCGACGGCAGGTCCTGACCCGGCGCGAAGCGCTGAGCGCCACCCGCGCCGCCCGGCGCGGATGCCGTCTCTGCCGGAAGATCGGTCTCGGTATAGCGGGTCGAGGCGAGCGCGTCGGGCTGCCGGAAATTCGGGCCTACTGCGCAACCGGCAAGGATCGCACTCGCTGCCCAAACTAATGTTGCGCGACGCATTCTTCTGTCCACTTTGTCGCCCCTGTGCTTGTTATCGGCTGCAATCGCCCGCACCTTTTTCGGCGCCGGCGATGCCCATTCCCCACGCAAGCGTCGCCTGCTAAATTGGGGTACTGATCTGTCTGTTCAAGACCCTGTGCCGGAACGAGAGACGGGTCGCGGTCAGGGTGGGCCCGGCTGGACTCGAACCAGCGACCAAAGGATTATGAGTCCTCTGCTCTAACCAACTGAGCTACAGGCCCGCGCGGCGCGGTCCGCGATTATAGCCGACGCGTGTTGCCTTCCGCGGGTGCCTTCGTATCGCGACGCGCCGTTTTACACTCCGGTAGCC
The DNA here is from genome assembly GCA_003153475.1 of Betaproteobacteria bacterium. Lineage (GTDB taxonomy): Bacteria > Pseudomonadota > Gammaproteobacteria > Burkholderiales > Casimicrobiaceae > PALSA-1003. Next base: position 48,298 of record PLYT01000024.1, read on the forward strand.
CGGCGCTCGCGCGCGCGTCACGCGATGTCTTGTAATCGGTACTTTGCGAGTTCGCCCCGCGCGGTTCCATCACCTCGCGTGGCGGTCCCTCGGCTGTCCAGCCAGTGTCGGGTGCGCCCGGATGGTGCGGGCGGACCGCTCGCCGCGCGACAGTGCGATGGCGAGCTCTCATTTTTGTGCTCAGCTTCAAAACGATGGCAAGAACCAGCGCAGCCAGTGCGCTCAGCAGCATGTCGTGCGGCAATCGACCGCCACCATCTTCCATCGCCGCGAACAGCGCGACGGTGATCGACAGGCCGATCAACAGTCCTGCGCCAAAATCAAGCAAGGGCCGGGATGGCGAGACCACGCTATCTCTCATCGCCATTCAATCGCCGGCCGCCACCGCAGCGGCGCCCGCGGAGGAACGGACCGGCCGCGCCAGCCAGATGATGCCGATCAGCCCCAGGAACAGCAGCGCCGAAACGTAGAAGATATCGTTGGCCGACAGCATGAACGCCTGCTGGTCGAGCAACCGGTTCAACACCTGATAACTCTGTTGCTGGCCGACGCCACCGGCATGCAGGCTGCCGAGCGCCTGCAGCGCGTTGGCGTCGAACGGCGAGATATGCTCGGCGAGTTGCGCATGATGCAAGCTCGCACCGCGCTCCCACATCGTCGTCGCGATCGAGGTGCCGAACGATCCGGCCGTGATTCGTGCGAAGTTGAACAGTCCCGATGCGGCAGGAATCCGATCGGGCGCGAGACCGGACAGGCTCAGGCTCACCAGCGGAATGAAGAACACCGCGACGGCGGCGCCCTGGATGATCGTCGGTATCATCAATGTGCGAAAGTCCGCGTCGGTGTTGAACTGCGAGCGCATGAACAGCACCAGCGCGAAGATCACGAACGAAGCGGTGGCGAAAAGCCGCGGGTCGACTTTGGCGATATTCCTGCCGACCAGCGGTGACAGCAGAATGGCGAGCAGCCCGACCGGCGCCAGCACCATGCCCGCCATCGTTGCGGTGTATCCCATGTATTGCTGCAGCCACAACGGAAGTAGGACAAGATTGCCGAAGAAGGTTCCGTACGCGACCGACATCGCCACCGTGCTGGTCCAGAAATTTCGGCGCTCGAACAGTCGCAAATCGACGACAGGATGGCGTTCGGTCAGCTCCCACACCAGGAACAGTACGAAGCCGACGACGACGACGATCGCCAGGATCGCGATCTGAGGCGACTCGAACCAGTCGAGATCCTTGCCGCGGTCGAGCATTATCTGCAGCGCCCCGACCCAGATCACCAGCAGGCCGACGCCGACGCCGTCGATCGGCAGGCGCACCGTCGCCGTTTCGCGCGGCCGGTAGATCATCCAGGTCACCAGCGCGGCCGCGATGCCAACCGGTATGTTGATATAGAAGATCCACGGCCACGAGATGTTGTCGGTGATCCAGCCGCCGAGCAGCGGACCGACGACCGGAGCGACCAGCGTCGTGATCGACCACATCGCCAGGGCCGTGCCCGCTCGCTCCTTGCGGTAGCTCGACAACAGCAGCGACTGGGATAGCGGAATCATCGGCCCGGCGACTGCGCCCTGGATCACGCGAAACAGGATCAGCAGGCCAAGGGAGGGCGCCAGCGCGCAGAGAAACGATGAGAGGACGAACAGCAATATCGAAGCAGTGAAGAGCCGCACCTGTCCGAAGCGCTGGGTCAACCACCCGGTCAGCGGCAGCGATATCGCGTTGGCCACGCCGAACGAGGTGATCACCCAGGTCCCCTGATCGGGCGAGACGCCCAGGTCGCCGGCGATCGCGGGGATCGACACGTTGGCGATCGACGTGTCGAGCACGTTCATGAACGTCGCCAGCGACAACGCGATCGTGCCCAGGACCAGCACGGTGCCGGTCAGCGGCGGCGCGGCGGAGACCGGCGCCGAAGCAGGGGGGCGCGTTACGTCCGACATCGCGCATGCCTACAGCGGGCGGCCGTTCGCGGCCGAATGCCCGCTGCGGGCCAGCGTGCGGCGAGCGGTTGCGTCGGGCGCAGATTGCGACTGCGCAACGTGCGCCGCCGATTGCGTCGCGCCACTCTCGTTGGCGGCGATGATCGCTTTCACGCGCGCATCGGCCACGTCTCCGAGCGAGCGGAAGACGTCGGTCTCGACCGCCTGCGCAGGCTGCCCGGGCTCCGGCAGCCGGTCAGCGGACCGTTGATGCGTGTCCACTTCAACCTGCATCGACAAGCCGATCTGCAGCGGGTGCGCCGCAAGCTCCTGCGGATCGAGCCCGATGCGCACCGGGACGCGCTGGACGATCTTGATCCAGTTGCCGGTCGCGTTCTGCGCCGGCAGCAATGCGAACGCTGATCCGGTGCCGGCACCGAAGCCGGCGATCTTGCCGTGGTAAGTGACCTTGCCGCCATAAATGTCGGCGTGCAGCGTCACCGGCTGGCCGATGCGCATCGATGCGAGTTGCGGCTCCTTGAAATTAGCGTCGACCCAGACCTGGTCGAGCGGCACGATCGCCATCAGCGGCGTGCCCGGGCTTACGCGCTGACCCAGCTGCACCGCGCGCTTGGCGACGAAGCCGGCGACCGGCGCCGGCAGCGCAGTGCGCGCGTAGGCGAGATACGCGTCGCGCACGTGCGCGGCGGCATTCTTGACGTCCGGATGATCGTCGATCGTCGTGTGATCGACGCGGGCGCGATTGGCGGCGAACTGTTGCTGCGCTCCGGAAAGTCCGGCACGCGCGCCGGACATCGCTTCACGCGCATGCTGCAGCTCTTCGCCGGATATCGCGCCCGAGCTCGCGAGGCGCTCGCGGCGCGCCAGATCGGATTCTGCGGTCGCGAGCTCCGCCTGGCGGGCAGCGATTGCACTCTGCAATTGCGCGCTGGTGGCGAAAAGGCTCCGCACTTCGCGCACTGTGCGCGCAAGCTGCGCTTCGGCCTGATCGAGGGCGACCTTGCTGTCGGCTTCGTCGAGCCGCACCAGCGTCTGCCCCGCCTTCACGAACTGGGTGTCATCGGCGCCGATCGAGACGACCGTGCCGGAAATCTGCGGCGTGATCTGCACGACATTGCCGCTGACATAAGCGTCGTCGGTCGACTGCTCGTAACGCAGCACTGAGGCCCAATAGACACCCCAGGCGATGCCGATGACGGCAAATCCGCCGATGGCGATCGCCAGCCAGCGCTTGCGCCGTCCGCGCAGCGCGGAGCTCTGGGGAGCGGAATTCTGTTCACTCATGATGCTTTCCTTTGTTTGACTTGCCCGTGCTCTAGCGCAGGATCGCGATCGGCGCGAGTCCGCTTGCCAGACTGTTGTCGACGGCGCGCACGAGGCCACCCTGCCCGTCGGGTCCGCAGTTCGCGCCCGCCGCAGCGGTGTGCTCGATAAGCTCGACTTCACCGCAGGCGACAATCAGTGCGAGCATCGCCGCGCCGAGCGCTTGCGCCCACAGGCGGCCCCTGCGCAGCGGCTGCGCGCAGCCGGCGGCGTCGTTGGATACGATCTTTTCGAAGTGGTCGCTCATGGTGTCGATTGCGTGTCCCGGGGCGCGCTCAACCGGCGCGGGCCAGTGCGGCCGATGCCGGGTCGAAGCCACCGCCCAGAACGCGGACCAGGTCGATCGACAACGCCAGGCGGCGCGCCTGCAAATCCGCGTCGAGGCTCTGCTGCGACAGCCATTGCGCCTCGGTCGTCAGCACCTGCAGGTAGTTGCCCAGGCCTTCGCGATAGCGCAGCAGCGCGAGGTCATATGCCTGGCGCGCAGTGGCAACGGCGAGCGCCTGTTCCTTGCGCTGCTCATCGACGCTGCGGAACGAATCGATCTGGTCGACGACGTCGCGCAGTGCATCGGCCAGCATCTGGTTGTACTGCTCGACCGCGATATCGTAGCCGGCGTTTTTTGCGGCAAGATTGCCGCGCAGCCTGCCGGCATCGAAAATGGGCAGCGTTACCGCTGGGCCGAAGCCGACCATCCGGCTGGCGCTGCTGAAAAAGCCGGCGGCGCCCAGGCTTTGCAGGCCGACGAAGGCCGCAAGATTCACATTCGGATAGAACTCGGCCCGGGCCGAGGCGATGTCGTGCGATAGCGCTTCGATGCGCAGGCGTTGCGCGGTCAGATCGGGACGGCGTCCGAGCAGCTCCGCCGGCAGCGCCGACGGCAGCGCGACCGCGGCACCCGTGCTGGCGCTGGGACGTGCGATCGCGAGACCGCGGTCCGGCCCCTGGCCGAGCAGTGCTGCGAGCTGGTTGCGCGCAAGATCGATTGCTTCCCGCCACTGCGCGATCTGCTCGCGCGTGGCCGGCAGCGCGGACTCCGCCTGCTTGACCTCGAGCAGCGAGTCGACGCCGGCGGCATTGCGATCGCGCGTCAATGCATAAATCTGATCACGCTGTTTGAGCGTCGCTTCCGCGATGTCGAGCTGCAGGTAGGCGCGCTGCAGCTGCACATAGGTGTGAGCGATGTTCACCGACAGCGCGAGCCGTGCGGCATAACTGTCGATGTCGGCGACGCGGGCGGCGCCGAGCGCGCTTTCGTAGGCCTCGCGATTCTTGCCCCAGAAGTCGATCTCCCATGACAGCGTCGCCTCGAGCTGATGCAAGGTCGCCCAGTTGCTCCCCGGCGGCAGCGGCGTCGCGCCGCGCTCGGAAGGATGTTCGCGCGTGAGCTCGGCGTCGGCGTTGATCTGGGGATAGAGCGCCGATTGCGCGACGCCGGCCACCGCCAGCGCCTGCCGTGCGCGCGCCTCGGCGACGCGCAAGGTCGGACTGCCGGCCAGCGCTTCGTCGATCAAGCGGTCGAGCTGCGGATCGTTCAGCGCCTTCCACCAATCGTTGCGTGGCCACGGCGCAGCCGCCGGCGTGCCGGCCAGCGAGCGCTCGGCGGCCAATTGCGCTGCTGAATGCGGCTCCGCTTGCGTCGACAGGCCGGCGGTGCTCGCGCAGCCGCCGATCAGGATCGATGCGCCGACGACGGCTGCGATGCGCGCAACATGGGCGTTCATGCCACGACCCCTGCTGGTTTGTGCTGCCATCCTCCCGAAGCCAGGACTTGCAGCGACCCGCCCGGCATCAGTTCGATGGGGCAAACGCGGGCGGAGTTCGGCCGGCTGCACGGTGATTTGGCGCACTGTTCGAAATGGCTTATCAAAAATCATTCTTATCTCTGATTGCATTGCCCTTTTGTTGTCATGGCTGAGAATGCCTAGGCAAGGGTAGGGGCAAAAAAAATCAGCCGTTGGCCAGCATTCTTTTGAGGTAAGTCTCCAGCTGGACGATCTCGTCTCGGCCGAATCCCCGCAGATAACGATTGAGCACCGCGACGGCGCTGTCGATCAGCTGCGGGTAGACGGTCTTGCCTTCGGCGGTGAGCTCCAGATTGATCTTGCGGCGATCATCGGGACAGCGAACGCGGCGGACCAGGCCTTTGCGCTCGAGTCGGTCGATCATTCGGGTCATCGCGCCCGGGTCGTAGGACACGCCCTTGCACAAACCGGACGCCGAATCGGTCGGTCCGTCCGCCAGAGTGACCAGGATCACATACTGTGCTGCCGTGATATCCAGCGGCGCCAGCTCCCGGTCGAGCGCTTCCATGATCTCTATCTTGACCTGGCTCAGCAGGCGCCCGAGCCCCGTGCGGTGGTCGTACGTCTTGGCGTCGTAGAGGGCGGTGGAGACCGTAGAAGTCGCATCCATGAAACGAATAGTAGTTGCCTAGACAATAGTTGTCAAGGCTTCTATGAGTCGGGCCGGCATCGGGAAGTAAAGGCGCATGGGCTTGATATGACAGGCTATTTCTGTGGGGTCCGTCCAGCCTCGACGTCTGCTGCGCCGCAGCGCCCGGGACGTTTGCAGTAGACTAAAAGTCGATGATATCCGTCGGTCATTATTTGCGGCCCCTGCTGGCCCCCGAGTCGGTCGCCTTGATCGGCGCCTCGGCGAAGCCGGGATCACTTGGCCGCATCGTCTACGAGAACCTCCTTGCGGGCGGCTTCAAGGGCGAGCTTTTTGCGATCAACCCGAACCACACTGCCATTCTCGACCGGCCGGCCCTGCCGTCGCTAACCGCGATCGGTAAGCCGGTCGACCTGGCGGTTATCTGCGCCCCGCCGGCCGCGGTGCCGGCGATCCTCGACGAAGCGCCCCAGCGGGCGCGCGGCGCCGTCATCCTTTCCGGGGCCCCGACCGCCAGCGCGGCCGACTTTCACCGCTGGCGAAGCGACATCGCGACCCGCGCCCGTGCCTCGCGCATCCGCGTGCTCGGCCCGGCGAGCTTCGGCGTCATCCGCACCTCGATCGGACTCAATGCCAGCTACGGCGCCGTCGCCGCGGCACCGGGCCGGTTGAGCCTGATCTCGCAATCGGGAGCCGTCTGCGGCGCGCTACTCGATTTCGCGCGCACCGCGGGGATGGGATTTGCCTCCGTCGTGGCACTTGGCGCGACCGCGGACGTCGACTTCGGCGAAGTGCTGGAGTTCGCGCTGACCGATGCCGAGACCGACGGCATCGTGCTGTATATCGAAACGCTGCGCGACGCGCGCAGCTTCCTGTCGGCCCTGCGCGCGGCTGCGCGCACCAAGCCGGTGATCGTCCTCAAGGCGGGGCGGCACGCCGCAACCCTCGGCGCCGGCGACATCGAGCCCGACCGGGTGTTCGAAGCCGCGCTCAGACGCGCCGGCACGGTCCGGGTTCACACCTATGCGCAGCTGTTCGCCTCGGCACGCGTCCTCGCCTCGGGCCGCATTCCGCGCAGCAATCGGCTGGCGATCGTCACCAACGGCAGGGGCCCTGGGCTGCTGGCAATGGACCGCGCGGCAGAGACCGGGGTCGTGCTCGCCGATCTCTCGGCGTCCACCCGCGCAACGCTGGCCACACTGCTGCCGCCGGAGGCCGATCCCGGCAATCCGGTCGACGTCCGCGGTGAAGCCACCCCCGAGCGATTCGGCGCCGCCGTCACCGCGGTGCTGGCCGATGCCGGCGTCGATGCGGTTCTTGCTCTGCATGTCCCGGTGCCGGCCGCGCCGCCGGTCGCCACGGCCGTGGCAGTCGCCACCGCCGCGCAGACGGCGGCCAAGCCGGTGCTGGCAGCCTGGCTGGGCGTCATCGACCAGCCGGAAGCGCGCGTCGCGCTGGAGTCGGGGGGCGTTGCGAATTTCTTCACTCCCGAGATCGCCGTCGATGCCTTTGCGACAGTCGCCGCGTATCGCCGCAACCAGGAGTGGCTGCTGGAGGTGCCCCCGCCGCTGCCGGCACTGAGCGCTCCGGATCTGGCCGCGGCCGAGCAGGTGCGCGCGCAGGCGCTTGCCGGAAATTATTCGCGGCTTACCGACATCGAGACCGCCGCACTGCTCGCCGCCTTCGGCATTCCGGCGGCGCCGCTCCTGGCCGTGTCGAGCGTGGCGGTGGCGCGGGCCTTCGCGCGCGAGGTCGGCTATCCGGTCGTCCTCGAGCCCGATGGGGATGACACGTCCGTACGCGCCGGCTTGCGCGACGGAAGGATGCTCGAACGCGCATGGAACGAGCTCGCTGCGGACAAGTCCGGCCGGCCCCGCGCCAGCCGGCAGCGGTTCATCGTGCGCAAGCAGCTCGAATTTCCGTTGTCACGCGAGGTGCGGATTGTCGTGCGCACCGATCGGCTGTTCGGGCCGGTGATCGCCTATGGCGCGACGTCGGCCCAGCCGCGCGAGATGGCGCTGATGCTGCCGCCGCTCAACCGCCGCCTCGCGATCGACCTGATCGCCGCCGCGCATATCGCCGGCACGGCGGCCGAAGTGCAGCCGCTGGTTGCGCTGCTGCTCGAGGTGTCGGCGCTGCTCTGCGCGTTGCCCTGGGTCGTCGATATCGACCTCGACCAGATCGTCGTCAGCCCCATCGCGGCAATCGTCGCGCGGGCGCGAGTCAATGTCGAGCCTTCGCGGATCCGCCTCGCGGGCGGTTACCGGCATATGGCGATACATCCGTATCCGGTGGAGCTGGAGACCAGCTTGAGCCTGCCCTCGGGCGAAGTGCTCAAGCTCCGGCCGATCCGCCCCGAGGACGCCGACCTCGAGCGCGCATTCGTCGCCGGCATGTCGGAGCTCAGCCGCTACCGCCGCTTCATGCAGCACCTCCCGGCGCTCACGCCGCAAATGCTGGCGCGATTTACACAGGTCGACTACGACCGCGAGCTCGCACTGATCGCACTGGCCGTTGATGCGTCAGGGGAAGCCATCGTCGGCGTAGCGCGCTACGTCGCCAATCCCGACCACGAGAGCGCTGAATACGCGATTGCCGTCGCCGACTCCTGGCACGGGCGCGGGCTCGGCCGCGCGTTGATGGAGGCGCTGATCGGCTGCGCCAGGAAACGCGGCTTTCGCCGGCTGATGGGTGTCGTGCTCGGCAGCAACGCGCCGATGCTCGCGCTGTGCCGCAAGCTGGGCTTCGTCGCCCAGCACGATCCCGACGATCCCGACCAGATTATCGTGACGCTGGATTTGTCCGCGTAAAAGAAAAACGCCGCGCGAGGCGGCGTTCTTCCGTTACATTATTGCGGTCTGACGCGGCCTCCTCGCCGCGTCACCGTGAACGACTGGCATATCGTGCCGGCCGCCGCGGCGACTCGCGGACGCTAGCCCTCGCCTTCGATGAAGCTCCGCAGCTTTTCCGAGCGCGACGGGTGGCGAAGCTTGCGCAGCGCCTTGGCCTNNCGAAGCGCATGCGCAGCACCTTCGCTTCGCGCGGCGTCAGTGTATCCAGCACATCCTTGCACACCTCGCGCAAGCTGGCGTTGACGGCCGCGTCGATCGGCGCCACCGTGCTCGCGTCCTCGATGAAGTCGCCCAGATG
>PLYT01000003.1 GCA_003153475.1 Betaproteobacteria bacterium
CGCGCACGCGCAAGGTGCGGCGCGGCTTCATTGCCGAAAAGTACGCGGTGCTGATCGAGGCTCTCTATTCCGGAAAGACCGTGCAGCACGTCGAGACCCAGGTGAAGTTCGAGGACGGCCGCACCGGCATCGTCGCTGCCGACCTCGCCATCGTCGAGGCGAAGACTTTTGCCGCGAGTGCGGCCAGGGCCGCGGCTTAGGGCCCGCGAACATGACGGCGGTCCGCGCGATCGGCGACCCGGTTCTGCGTCTGGACGGCGTATCGCTGGCATTCGGGGGCGTCAAGGCCCTGAACGACATTTCGCTGGACGTGCGCGAGCACGAGATCCGGGCGATCATCGGCCCCAACGGGGCGGGAAAAAGCTCGCTGCTCAACGTCATCAATGGCGTCTATCACCCGCAGCAGGGCACGATCACGTTTCGCGGCAAGCCCAGGCACAACATGGACACGCACGAGACCGCGGCGCTCGGCATCGCGCGTACGTTCCAGAACATCGCGCTGTTCCGCGGGATGAGCGTGCTGGACAACATCATGACCGGCCGCAATCTCAAGATGAAGGCAAGCGTTCTCGAGCAGGCGATCTGGTTCGGGCGCGCCAGGCGGGAGGAGCTCGCCAATCGCGCGAAGGTCGAGGAAGTGATCGATTTCCTCGAGATTCAGCACATACGAAAGACGCCGGTCGGCAGGTTGCCCTACGGTTTGCAGAAGCGCGTGGAGCTCGCGCGGGCACTCGCGGCGGAGCCCTCACTGCTGCTGCTCGACGAGCCGATGGCCGGCATGAACGTCGAGGAAAAGCAGGACATGTGCCGCTTCGTGCTGGATGTCAACGAGCAATTCGGGACGACGGTTGTCCTTATCGAGCACGACATGGGCGTCGTGATGGATATTTCGGACCGCGTCGTCGTGCTCGATTACGGCCGCAAGATCGGCGACGGCACTCCGGACGAGGTGCGCAGCAGCAAGGCTGTGATCGACGCCTATCTCGGCGTACCCCACTAGGCGGCCGCGATGCAATTTTTCTTCGAAGTGCTGATCGGTGGGCTGCTTTCCGGCGTCATGTATTCGCTGGTGGCGCTGGGCTTCGTGCTCATCTACAAGGCCTCCGGCGTGTTCAATTTCGCGCAGGGCTCGCTGGTGTTCTTCGCGGCACTGACCTTCGTCGGGCTGATGGAGCATGGCTTGACGTTCGGCGCCGCGCTGGCGGTGACCTTGCTGGTGATGATCCTGCTCGGGCTTCTGATCGAAAAATTCGTGCTGCGTCCGCTCGTCAATCAGCCGCAGATCTCGCTGTTCATGGCGACGATCGGGTTGAGCTTCCTGATCGAAGGGCTGGCGCAGTTGCTGTGGGGCGCCAACGTCCGCGGGCTCGACATCGGCATCCAGGACGAGCCGATCGGCTGGATAGCCGACGCGACCGGCGTCAACGTGTCGAAGTTCGACTTATCCGCCGCCGGCATCGCCGCGGTACTGGTCACGCTTCTGGCCCTGTTGTTCAGTCGAACCCGCATCGGACGGGCCCTGCGCGCCGTCGCCGACGATCACCAGGCGGCGCTGGCCGTGGGCATCCCGCTGCAGCAGATCTGGGGTATCGTGTGGGCGGTGGCCGGATTCGTCGCGCTGGTCGCCGGCCTCTTGTGGGGTGCGCGCAATGGCGTCCAGTTTGCGCTGACCTTCGTTGCGCTGAAGGCGCTTCCGGTTCTGATCCTCGGCGGCTTCGATTCGGTGCCGGGCGCGATTGTCGGCGGACTCATCATCGGGGCCACGGAGAAGCTCGCGGAAGTCTACTTCGGACCGTATGTCGGAGGCGGCATCGAGGGGTGGTTCCCGTATGTGCTCGCGCTCGCGTTCCTGCTGGTGCGCCCGGAAGGCCTTTTCGGCGAAAAGATCATTCGCCGGATCTGACGAGCTCACCTCATGCTTTATCGCGAAGCCGGACAGTTCAAGAGCACCTACGCCGCCGACTCGGCGATCCTGCCGATACGCCAGGATCGCATCGGCCTCGCGCTGATCCTGCTCGTCGCCTTCGTCGTCATTCCGCTCACCGCAACGCCGTACCTGTTTTCCGCGATCCTGATTCCATGCCTGATCCTCGCGCTGGCGGCGCTGGGCCTGAACCTGCTGACCGGCTATGCGGGGCAGCTGTCGCTGGGCACGGCGGCATTCATGGCTGTCGGCGCCTTCATGTCGTACAATTTCATCCTGCGCATACCGGGCATTCCGCTGCTGCTGGCCTTCGCCGGCGGCGGCGTCATGGCGGCGGCCGTCGGCATCGTGTTCGGTCTCCCGAGCCTGCGCATACGCGGCTTTTACCTCGCGGTTGCGACGCTTGCCGCGCAGTTCTTTATTCTCTGGTGCCTGACCAAAGTGGGCTGGTTCACGAACTACAATCCGTCAGGCGTGATCACCGCGCAGCCTATGGTGATCCTGGGCTACGCGTTCGACACGCCGCCGGAGAAATACCTGCTCGTGCTGTCGATCGTCACTTTGATGGCTCTCGCGGCTAAGAACATGGTCCGGGGCAATATCGGAAGACAGTGGATGGCGATCCGCGACATGGACGTCGCTGCCGAGGTTATCGGCATCCGGCCGATGCGCGCCAAGCTGCTGGCTTTCGCCGTCAGCTCGTTCTATTGCGGCGTGGCGGGCGCGCTGTTTGCGTACGCATACCTCGGCACCGTCGAGCCGGAAGCCTACAATCTCGACTTGTCGTTCCGCATCCTGTTCATGATCATCATCGGTGGCGTCGGAACCGTGCTGGGCGCATTCCTCGGCAGCGCGTTCATCGTCGTGCTGCCGATCGCCTTGAGCACGGGCGTCGCCTTTCTCGACAGTACGCTGCACCTCAATGTCCCCAGCAGCGTCGGGTCGAACCTCGAGCTCATGGTATTCGGCGGCCTCATCATCTTCTTCCTGATCGTCGAGCCGCACGGGCTCGCGCGCATCTGGCAGATCACCAAGGAAAAACTGAGACTATGGCCGTTCCCGTATTGACGCGGGCTAGTACTGCCGTGGACAGGCGTTGCCGCCGCCCGGACGCGCGGTGGCAGCGAAGGAACAGGGTACCGCCCGGTGCCGTTGATGGAAGATTCTTCATTTCGGACGACCAGCACGTCGCCGATCATAGGAGGCAGTCATGATGTGGTTCCTGCGAGCGTTGGTGGGCATGTTACTGGTGGGTACGGCAAGCATCGCAGCCGCGCAGAACGAGCAGTACATCCCGCTCCTGTCTTATCGAATCGGCCCGTATGCGGCGGGCGGCTCCGGCTACTTTGGCGGCGCGATCGACTATTTCACGCTGGTGAATCTGAACGGCGGCATCAACGGTGTGAAGATCACGTGGGAGGAGTGCGAGACCGAATACAACGCGTCTCGCGGCGTCGAATGCTACGAGCGGCTGAAGACGCGGCATGGCGGCGCCAGCACCGTCGAGCCCTTGTCGACCGGTATCGCCTACGGCCTGTTCGAGCGTGTCGCCCAGGATAAGATCCCGATGACGACCAACGGCTACGGCCTGGCCATTTCCGCGGAAGGCAGCGTTTTCCCGTGGGTATTCCCGCTGGGCACGACGTACTGGGACCAGGCGGCGGCGATGATCGCCTACCTCGGACAGAAGGTCGGCGGCGAGGCGAACCTCCAGGGCAAGAAGATCGTGTTCATGTATCACGATTCAGCCTACGGCAAGGAGCCGATCCCGGTGTTCGACGCGCTTGCCGCGCGCGACGGCTTCGAGCTCACCAAGATTCCGTTGACGCCGCCGGCGACGACGCAGGAATCGCAATGGCTGCAGGTCAGGCAACTTAAGCCCGACTACGTCATCCTCTGGGGCTTCGGCGTCATGAATCCGGTCGCCATCAAGACGGCCGCGAAGCTGGGTTTTCCGCGCGACCGTATCCTGGGCGTGTGGTGGGCCGGTTCCGAGGAAGACGTCATTCCGGCGGGCGATGCAGCCAAGGGCTATGTCACGGCGGCGTTTTCTGCCACCGGCACCAATTTCCCGGTGATGCAGGAAATCGTGAAAAAGGTCTACGGGTCGGGCAAGGGCAATCTCGAGGACAAGTCGCGGGTCGGCTCGATCTACCACACGCGCGGCGTCACCTACGCGATCATGATCGTCGAGGCGATCCGCCAGGCGCAAAACCACTTCGGCAAGGGCAAGGTGATGACGCCCGAGCAAGTGCGCTGGGGCCTCGAGCACATCGACTTGAGCGACGCGCGGTTGAAGGAACTCGGTGCGTCGGGCCTGTTCCCGCCGGTGAAGACAAGCTGCGCCGACCATGAAGGCTCGGGCATGGTCAAGTTCCAGGAGTGGGACGGCAAGACTTTCAAGACGCTGACGCCGTTCATGGCGGGCGATCGCGCACTGGTGCACAAGATGGTCGAGCAGGGCGCAGCCAAGTACGCGGCGGAAAAGAAGCTTACGCCGCGCGATTGCGGCAAGGAAGGATAGTCATCCGATGGTCCAGGTGGCCTCGATGGCGGCCCAGGCCGAACCGGCGGCGCAGATCGCGCTGTCGGTCAACAACATCGAGGTCATCTACGACCACGTGATACTCGTTCTGCGCGGCGTCTCGCTGCAGGTGCCGAAAGGGCGCATCGTCGCATTGCTGGGCGCGAACGGCGCCGGCAAGACAACGACGCTCAAGGCGATCTCGAATCTGCTCTCTGCCGAGCGCGGCGACGTCACCAAGGGAACGATCGAATTCGAAGGCAAGCGCGTCGACAAGCTGACGCCGAACGAGCTGGTCCGCCGCGGGGTGTGCCAGGTGATGGAAGGACGTCACTGCTTCGCGCACCTGACCGTCGAAGAGAACCTGCTGACCGGAGCGTTCACGCGCAAGGCCTCGCGTGCCGAGATCCGGGCTGCGCTGGAAAAGGTCTATCACTATTTCCCGCGCCTCAGGCAACGACGGGGAAGCCTCGCCGGCTACACGTCCGGCGGCGAGCAGCAGATGACGGCGGTTGGCCGCGCGCTGATGGCGCGGCCGTCGATGATCCTGCTCGACGAGCCGTCGATGGGACTCGCGCCCCAGATCGTCGAGGAGATTTTCGAGATCGTCGGCAATCTGAATAAGCAGGAGAGCGTGAGCTTCCTGCTTGCCGAGCAGAACACCAACGTTGCGCTGCGCTTCGCCGACTACGGCTACATCCTGGAGAACGGGCGCGTGGTGATGGACGGCGCCGCGGGGCAGCTGGCGCAGAACGAGGACGTGAAGGAGTTCTACCTCGGTCTTTCCACGGCGGGACGAAAAAGCTTCCGTGAGGTCAAGCACTATCGCCGCCGCAAACGCTGGCTGGCATGAACGGCCCGACCGGCGCGCCGGGCAACGGCGAAGCGATGAGCGGCAACGGGCATTTCGATACGCTGGAAACGCGCGATCCGGAGCTTCGCGAACGCGCGCAACTCGCTGCGCTGCGCGAGCAAATCGCCTACGCGCAGGCCCACGCGCCGTGGTTCGGGCGCGCGCTGTCCGGGATCGATCCGATGAAGATCGATTCGCGGGCGGCGCTGGCCTCGATTCCGGTCGTGCGCAAGTCCGAGCTATTGAAATTGCAAAAGGCCGATCGGCCGTTCGGGGGTTTCGCCGCGGCCGGGTGGGGACGGGCCCACCGGCACGCGCGCCAGGTGTTCGCCTCGCCGGGGCCGATCTACGAGCCCGAAGGGAATCGTCCCGACTACTGGCGCCTTGCGCGTGCGCTCCATGCCGCCGGTTTTCGCGCCGGCGATCTGGCGCACAACTGCTTTTCGTACCATTTCAGTCCCGCGGGCTCGATGCTCGACACCGGCCTCCGCGCGCTGGAATGCACGGTGTTTCCCGGAGGAACCGGGCAGACCGAGCAGCAGGTGCAGGCGATGGCCGAGCTCAAGCCCGACGGCTATGTGGGCACGCCGTCGTTCCTGAAAATCATTCTCGACAAGGCTGACGAGCTGGGCGTGCGACTCCCCGGGCTCAAGAAAGCGCTGGTCTCGGGCGAAGCGTTCCCTGCGGCGCTCGCCGCTGCGCTGCGCGCGCGCGGCATCGAGGCCTATCAGGTCTACGCGAGCGCCGACCTGGGCTCGCTCGCGTACGAATCAATCGCACGCGAAGGTCTTATCGTCGACGAGGGGGTGCTGCTGGAAATCGTGCAGCCGGGAACCGGCGAGCCGGTCGCACCCGGCGAGGTCGGCGAAGTCGTCGCCACGCCGCTGCATAACCGCGACTACCCGCTGATCCGCTTCGGGACTGGCGACCTGTCGGCGGTACTTCCGGGCGCGTCGCCGTGCGGCCGCACCAACATGCGCATCAAGGGATGGCTTGGCCGCGCCGACCAGGCCACCAAGGTCAAGGGTTTGTTCGTGCACCCTGCCCAGGTCGCCGACATCGTGCGGCGCCATCCGGGCATCGTGCGCGCCCGCCTGGTCGTCGACCGGGTCGACGGGAACGACCGGATGACGCTGCATGTCGAAACCCAACCCGGGGCGGCGCTGCCATCGGATGCCGTCATGGCTACGATGCGCGAGCTCACCAAGCTGCGCGGTGAGCTGGCCCTGCACGCGCCGGGCGAGCTTGCCAGCGACGGCAAGGTAATCGACGATATCCGGAAGTACGATTAGCACCATCGGATTGGCAACCACTCGCGCTGGCGCAACCGCTACGCGTGCTACGATGCGCGCCGAAGGCATGACCGCGACATGACCATGACGACATCGCCCGGTGACCCGCTGGCGCCGCTCGCCGAGCAAACGCTCGGCGCCATTGCGGCGACGGGCGTGGTCCGCAACTTTCCCAAGAACGCGATCCTGATCAACGAAGGCGACACCGCCGATTCGCTGTTCATCGTGCTGTCCGGAAGGATCAAGGTTTTCGCCAGCAACGAGGCGGGTCGCGAAATCGTGCTGAGCTTTTTCGGCCCGGGCGAGTACGTCGGCGAAATGTCGCTCGACGGCAGTCCGCGTTCCGCGTCGGTCATGACCGTCGAGCCGACGACCTGCGCGATCGTCAACCGCGCCAGCGTGCGTGAGTTCCTGCTGGCGCATCCGGACTTCGCGATGAACCTGATCGGAAAGCTGATCCAGCGCGTCCGCGTCACGACCGAGAACGTCAAGAGCCTCGCGCTGACCGACGTCTACGGCCGGCTGGTGCGTCTGATCACCACCCTGGCCGTCGAGCGCGACGGCGTGATGGCGGTGCCCGAAAAGCTGACCCAGCAGGACATCGCCGAACGCGTCGGTGCGTCGCGCGATATGATCAGCCGGCTCCTCAAGGATCTGGTGACCGGTGGGTATTTGAGCATCGTCGACAAGAAGATCACGATCCTGAAGAAGCCTCCGACCGCCTGGTAGTCGGTGGTCTCGCGTCCCGCGGCTGCGCGGGTGAAACGAAGTATCGCAACTCCGGCAGCGGGCTAGAGACCGCCTCGCATCGCGCGGCCGGCACTGCGGTTCGTCTTTGTCCCCGGTTCGCTCGCAGCGGCCGCCCTGTACGTCGGCGGCAGCGTGAATTTTGCGCATTTTTTGCGACGAACCCGCCGACGCGCCGCCGACTCCTGTCGACTACGATTTGCTCATCCGACGACGAATGGTTCGTCGACGGTGAAGCGGCGAAAGTCGCAGGTGGGTGCAACGCCGCCGCAATAAGCATCGCAAGGAGTTTGTAATGTTTACACCGCACAGTTCGAAACCGTCCATGGGCCGAGTCGCCTCGTCGTTGAAATACGGGGTGATACTCTTGCTGCTCGGCTTTATCGTCGTAGCGACCGAGCGTCCGATGTTGTTGTCGCCGGCCGGAGCGGTCACCGTCGCTGAGCAGGCCAAGGCGCGAGCGGAAGCGAGTGGCACGTCCGCGACCAGCGGCGCGCCAGTGCCCGGACCCGATGACACGTATTTCCCGTCGCAGTTTCCCGCGCCGAACGGACCGGTCGAAGATCTGCCGCCGCAGTTCTAGACGGCAGCCACCCTAGCGCCGCCGGCCGCCGCGATGTCAGCTGGAAGAACGCGGCAGGCGCTGCGTTTTTAGTTTCTGGCCGGGCGCAGCGTCACCAGCGCCACGCCGGCGAGCACCAGTGCCGCGCCGACCAGCTGGATCGCGTGCACCGGCTCATCCAGCAGCCACGACCCAAGCCAGATCGTGAACAGCGGGCCCATCGAGCCGAGTAGCGATGTTCGGTTGGCGCCGATGCGCTTGATCGCTTCCGCGATCAAATACGTCGGGAGCACCGTCGAGAACACCGCCATCGTCAGCGACAAGAGGTGAATGCGCGCCGGCACCAGCAGGGCCGTTACCGGACGCGTCGCCAGGAAATGGATAAAAATGAATAACGCCGACGTCAGCATCGCCAGCGCAATGAACCGCATGCTCCCGAGCCGCGCGATCACCGGTCCGACGCCGACCAGATAGCAGGCGTAGAGGAACGAACTCGCGAACACCAGCGCGGCGCCGAGCCAGAGCGCGGCCGGATCGCCGGCGAACTCGAGATCGCGCGCGAACACCAGCAGGATTCCGACGTATGACAGCGCGAGGGCGACGATGATGCGGCCGGTGATTCGTTGCTTGAAGAACAATGCCGACAGCACGACGACGATCGTCGGATACAGATACAGCATCAGCCGCTCGAGCGCGGCGGTGACGTATTGCAGGCCCATGAAGTCGACCAGGCTCGACAGGTAATAGCCGATGAAGCCGAGCCAGGCGATCGACAGCCAATCGCGGCGCGCGAGCGGCTTTGCCTCCGGCCCGCGGGTCGACCACCACGCCATCAGCGCGAAAAAAGGCGCCGAGTAGATCATCCGCAGCGTCAGCAGCGTGACCGCATCGATCCGTGTCGAGGCATAGGCGAGCTTGATCAGGATCGCCTTGAACGCGAAGCCGAGCACACCGACGATGGCGAACGCCGGGCCGATGAGGTCGGTGCCGCCGCGGCGGCGAAATCCGGCTAATCCCAACGCACGAGTCCGGCGTACGCGGTGCCGAGGATCACCAGTCCGAAGGCGATCCGGTACCAGGCAAACGGGACGAAATCGTGATGCGCGACATAACGCAGCAAGGCTCGAATGGTGAAAAACGCGCTGACGAAGGCGACGGCGAAACCGACGCCTATCATCGACAGGTCGCCGCTCGCCAGCAGATGGCGGTTCCTGACGAACTCGTAGCCGGTGGCCGCGAACAGCGTCGGAATGGCGAGGAAAAACGAGAACTCGGTGGCCGCCTGCCGCGACAGGCCAAACAGCATCCCGCCGATGATCGTCGCTCCGGAACGCGATGTACCCGGAATCAGCGCGAACGCCTGCGCGAGCCCGATCTTGAGCGCGTCGCTCCAGCGCAACTCGTCGACGCTGCGAATGCGCACGCTGGCGGGCCTCCAGCGCTGTCGCCGCTCGGCCCAGAGGATGACCAGCGCGCCGGCGATGAATGCCGCGGCGACGGGCACCGGCGCGAACAGTCGTGCCTTGATCGCTGTGCCGAAGGCGAGTCCCAGCAAGGCGGCGGGCAGGAATGCGACCAAAAGGTTCAGCACGAAGCGCTGTGCCGAGCGCTCGCGCAAAAGCCCGCGCGCCACCGTCCAAAGCCGGGCGCGATATTCCCAGCAGACGGCGACGATGGCGCCGGCCTGGATCACGATCTCGAACAATTTCGCGCGTTCGCCGGTGTAATTCATCAGCGATCCTGCGACGATCAGGTGACCGGTGGAGGATACCGGAAGGAATTCGGTCAGGCCTTCGACGAGGCCGAGGATCGCTGCAACGAGGAGGTCAGGTGCTGTCATTGCTCACGCGCGTCGCAAAAAAAGACGGGCGGCTCGCGCCGCCCGGCCGGTGCATTCCAGGCACGATACTGCCGCGCCAGAGCGGCTTTCGCTAGGCCTGGCGCCGCGCCGCAAAGGCGGCCATCGCCTGCTCGAGCAAGGCGCCGTGATTGCCGGGGACCTGTCCGTCCGGGGTCAGCTGGTTGATGATCTGCGGCAGCATTTGCGCCAGTCCGCCGGCGGCGGCACCCGGCGCGATGCCGCATCGCTGCGCGATGCGGCCGATGGCGCCGTTGCCAAGGGCCTGCGACAGCTGGTCCTCGCTGACCGGCAGGTTGGCGCCGGTGCCGACCCACGAATCCGCAAGTCCGCCGAGGCCGGTTTGCCGCAGCTTGCCCAGAATGCCGGGCAGCCCGCCGTTCTGCTGGATTATCTGCAGCGCCATCATCACCAGTGCACTCTGGCCCGCACCGCCGATCGCAGTGCCTTGACCGCCGGCGGCGCTGCTGTCCACCGCACCGCCGTCGGCCGTCCGGCCATCAGGTTGCCCAGCAATCCATCCAGCAAACCCATGTTCGCTCTCCCCGCACCCGACGCTGTGCGTCGATCGTCACTGCGGCATCGATTGTACGCCTTGCCGCTGTCCCGGTCAGGCCCCGGGTGCGTTGCGGCGGGATCCTTTGCGCGGAACGGAGGGAGTCGATGCGGCCAGGGCTTCGTCGACATCGACGACCGTGCCCGAGTGTGTTGCGCGGTAGCCCGGAAGCGAAGCGATCAGTGCGCAGCAAGCCGCGCTCCGGAGATAGTCGATCAATGCAAGCACGCGGGGGTCGTGCAGATGATCGCGACGCAGCGCCAGATAGTATTGCTCGGTTGCCAGCGGCACGAATTCGAGCCGATATTGCGCGGCGGCGGCCTCGATACCGAAGCCGACGTCGGCCTGACCGGCAGCGACGGTCGCGGCAACGGCAAGATGCGTGAACTCCTCCTGGTCGTAACCGGCGATGCGCGTCGGCTCGATCCTCGCCACGCGCAACAAACGGTCGAACAACAGGCGCGTGCCCGAGCCCGGTTGCCGGTTCATCAGGCGCGGACCGCCCGGCAGGTCGGACAGCGCGCGAATCGCCCGCGGATTCCCGCGTGGCAGCATCAGGCCCTGACGCCTTTCGGCAAAGCGAATGACGGCGTGGCGACGCGCATGCAGTCGCTGGCGATAAGGTGCGACCAGATCGGCGCCGCCGTGACCATCGACATGGAACCCCGCCAGCTCGCAGCGATCGGCGAGCATCGCGTCGATGCTGTCGATGCTGCCGCGGAATTGCAAGTCGAGCTGGACGACGCCGGCCTCATCGAGCGCATCGCGCACGGCGGCCAGCGCAAGATCGTGACTCGCACTGATCGTCAGCCGCCGGGATCCGTCCGGCGCGAGGCCGAGCTGCCGATCGAGCCGCGCGCGCAGCTTGGTGCACTGGGGCTCCAGCGTCGCGCGAATCTCGTCGTCGCAAAGCAACAGCAATTCACCCAGTTCGGTGAGCCGCGTCCCGCGTCCGCGCGTCTTGTCGATCAGCGGCCGCTTAAGCTCGGCGCTCCAGCTTTCGAGCAGGCCCCAGCCGTTGCGGTAGGAAATGCCCAGCGCCGCGCTGGCGCGCTGGATCGATCCCAGCTCGCGGATCGCGCGGAGCAGCCGCAGCAATAGCGGCGCGGCCCGCGCCCGCTCGCCGACCAACCATGCCACCGCGATGTCGATCCTGGCCATTGCTGCAACGCGCCCCGCGCCAAGCGCCTTCAGGCCGCCGATGCGGCGGGAGCGGCGAAAACCCAGAAATCGTCCTGCGGAAGCTCCAGATAGCAGTCGCTGCCGCCGGCATCGGGCACCGGCGTCCCATAGCAACGCAGCCGCGCGGCGCCGAGCTTGAACAGATTTTCCTTCCGATCGCCCAGGAACATGCCGGTCACCAGCTCGGTGCGCAGGCGGTTCTCGCCCGCGGCGGTGGCGATGCGGGTCCGTTCCAGCCGGATGATGCCGGTCGCCGCATCGCCAGTCTTGAGCGCGCCGCGCGCGGCGCCCCACAGGCGCCAACCTTCGCCTTCGAGCAGCGCGCGGCCGTCGGCCATGTCGCGCACGCGGCCCGACAGCTGGTTGTTGCTGCCCATGAACTCGGCGGTGAACTGCGTTTGCGGGCGGTTGTACAAATCTTCCGGCGTTCCCTGTTGCTCGATTCGGCCTGCATTGAGCAGCAGGATCTTGTCCGACATCGCCATCGCCTCGGTCTGGTCGTGCGTGACCACCAGCGCGGAAAGGCCCAGGCGCACGATCAGCTCGCGCAGCCACGCACGCGCTTCCTCGCGGAGCTTCGCATCGAGGTTGGACAAGGGCTCGTCCATCAGCACGACCGGCGGGTTGTAAACCAGCGCGCGGGCGATGGCAACGCGCTGTTGCTGTCCGCCGGAAAGCTGGTGCGGCAGCCGGGCGGCGAGCGTGCCCAGGCCGAGGTTGGTCAGCGCCTGATGGACGCGGTTTTCGATTTCACTGGCCGGTATGCCGCGCAGACGAAGGCCGTACGCGATGTTGTCGAAGACGCTGCGATGCGGCCACAGCGCATACGACTGGAAGACGAGTCCCAGATTGCGCTTTTCCACCGGCATGTCGACTCCGGCGGCGCCGTCGTAGAGCACCGTATCGCCGATCGTGATACGGCCCTGGCTCGGCTGCTCCAGACCGGCAACGGAGCGCAGCAGCGTCGTCTTGCCGCTGCCCGAAGCGCCGAGCAGCGCGACCACTTCACCCGGATTCAGCGTCATCGAGACGCCTTCGAGAATCTTGTTGCTGCCGTATTGCAGATGCAGATCGTCGACGACGAGCTTGCTGGCCGGCTTATTCATGGAGGCGGACTCCGAAACGCAGGGCGGCCGCGAGACCGACGGCGACCAGCGCGATATTGATCAGCGACAGCGCGGCGACCTGGTCGATCGCGCCGGCGCCCCACAACGAAACGAGCATCGAGCCAATGACTTCGGTGCCTTGACCCAGCAGGTAGACGCCGGTCGAGTACTCGCGCTCGAAGATCATGAACACCAGAAGCCAGCTCGCCAGCAATCCGAACCGGATCAGCGGCAAGGTCACTTCGCGCATCACCTGCGCGCGCGTCGCACCCGCGGTGCTCGCCGCCTCCTCGAGCTCGGGTCCGATCTGCAACAATGCGCTGGAAATGAGTCGAAGGCCATACGCCAGCCATACGACCGTATAGGCGAGCCAAACCGAGAACACCGTGTTGCGCAGCTCCTTCAAGCCCGGCACGAACAGGAAGATCCACAGGAAGGCCAGGCCTGCGAGCAGTCCGGGCACCGCGCGCGGGATGAGCACCAGGTAGTCGAGCACCCGGGCGATCCCGCCCTGCTGGCGATGGCCGGCAAGTCCGATCGCCGTATAGCAGGCGACGGCGAGACCGCCGCCGATCGTCCCGATCAGGAAGGTGTTGACGATGGCGCGCACCTGATCGCTCTGGTCGAACACCTGCTGGAAGTTGGCGAGCGTGAGCACGTCGCCGAGATTGATGCCCTCGCCCCATTGCTCGACGAATGCGCGCAACGCGATGCCCGAAATCGGCACGACGATGGTGAACACGAGCCAGAGCGCGACGATCGCCAGCGCCGCCCACTTCCAGCCCCCGAGCGGCAGCAGCTTCTGTCGCGTCGCTTTGCCCTTGACCGAGACGTACTTGCCCGCCGTCTTGAGCAGCCAGCGTTGCAGCAGGACCAGCGGAAAGGTGATCGCGACGATGCACACCGCCACGGCAGCCATCAGGTGATACGAAGGCGTGCCGAGCTTGTTGGTCAGCTTGTACAAATACGTCGACAGCACCAGATGCCCTTCCGGATCGCCCAGCACCAGCGGCAGGCCGAACAGCTCGAAGCCCAGGAAGAATACGAGTATGCCGGCGTAGAGCAGCGCCGGCATCGTCATCGGCAGGCTGACGCTCAGCGCTACCTGCAGCGGATTGGCGCCGACGACGCGCGCGGCCTCCTCGACGTCCGAGCCCAGGCTTTTGAGCGCTGCCGACGAATACAGATAGACATGCGGGACGTGCGTGAGTCCCGCAATGACGGCAATGCTCGTCAGCGAGTACACGTTCCATGGCACGTCGCCGACGAGTCCCTTGGCCCACAGCGAATAGAAGCCGACCGGGCCCATCGATACGACGTAGCCGAACGCGAGCACCATCGGCGAAACGAACACCGGTATCAGCACCAGCACCTCGATGACCCGCTGTCCGGGCAGGTCGGTGCGCGTCAGCAGGAACGCCAGTGCCGCGCCCAGCGGCAGCGCGATCAGCACCATGCCCGCCGCGATCACGACCGAATTAAAAAGCGAGGTCCAGAAATCGCCATCGGCGAAGATGAACGCGTACGCGTCGACGCCGATCTGGCGCTGCGGATTGAAGAACGGCGCGTTGAGGAAGCTTTGCCAGAAGATCAGCGCCAACGGTGTCAGCACCACCAGCGCGGTGATCGCGACCACCGTCGTGCGTGGCAAGCTGAAGCTGCGGGCGATCATCGTTGGTGGATCGTGGGTGCCGTCCCGGAGTTCCCGCCTGCAACTTGAGTGCGGACCTCGCTGTCCGATTTCCGGATGGCGCCGCGCCCGAAACCGACTACGTCACAGCGGTCTTATTTACGGGCGAGCGAAGTTTGCCATTGCTTGAGAAAGGCCAGCCGCTTGGTCTGATCGAGCCCCTGCAGCAGATCGGCGCTGACTGCGATCGGCTTGACCGCACTGCCGAGCTCCTTCGAGAAGGCGATTCCCGAATCCTTGCCGGTCATGTCGGTGCGCACCGAGTAGAGCTCAGCCTGTTCCGCAGTGATCGTCTGGCCGCGCTTGGAAAGCACGTAGTCGAGCCATAGACGGCCGGCGTTCGGGTTCTTGGCGTTTTTCGACACGAAGATCAGGCGTGACAACACCAGGTTGTAGTCGGTCGTGAACGCGATGCCGAGCGACGGATCTTTTTTCGCCCGCGTCAGCGCGTAGGAGCCGAGCACGTTGTACCCGATCAGGTTCTCTCCGGAGGAAACGCGCTCGAGCATGGTGCCGGTCGACGACTGCACCTTGAGACTGCGCGCGCCCAGCGCCTTGACCAGGTCCCAGAACTGCGGGTCGAGCTTGGCATCCTGGTTGGCGAGCATGAAACCCAGACCCGACTTTTCCGGATCGTACGCGGTGATCTTGTTCTGGTACTTGTCGCCCTTGGTGTTCAGCAGCTTGAGCAGGTCGGCATGCGTCTTTGGCACCTCGTCGGCGGGGACGAGGCGTTTGTTGTAGACGATCGCGATCGGCTCGAACGTCGTCGCATAGATCGTGTCCTTCCAGTGCGCCCACTCGGGCAGCGCTGCCGCTTCCGGCGACTTGTAGATCGTCGCCAGGCCGTCAGCGGCAAGCTTCATCTGCAGGTCCATCGACGAGCTCCACACCGCATCCGCCGAGGCCGCGCCGGCCGCGCTTTCGCTAATGAAGCGGTTGTAGACTTCGGTCGAATTCAAGTCGGTGTATTCGACCTTCACGCCGGGAAACGCCGCCTCGAAATCCTTGATCAACGGGGTGACCAGTTTGGCGTCGGTGGTCGAGTAGACGACGACCTTGCCCTCCTTTTTCGCGCCGTCGACGATTGTCCGGTAATCGGCCGGATAGCCGGCCGGAACCTGCGCTTGCGCGCCTGCTGCGAGCGCGACGGCACCAAAGATGAGCGACAAAATACCGATCAAGCGCATTGCGAACTCCTCCGGAAATGGTCTTGGCGCGCGCGATGCCAAAAGTCGGCGGCGGACGGCTCTGGCGGCCAGTTTACACCGTTCCGGTTCGACGGTTGCCGGCCGCGGCGGTCGGCAAGGCACCGGCAGTGCGACCGCGACGTCAACTGTCACCACTCTCCTGCGACGTGCTCAAGCGGGCAAGCGCTGTCTTGAGCGAGGCAATCTCGTCACGCAGCTCGCCGACGCTATGCCTGAGCTCGGCGATCGCGGCCTGCAGTGCGTCGTCGACGCGCCGCGGCGCAGCAGTCACGCCGACCTCGCCTCCCAGGTCGGCCGGCGGCCCCGACAACAGATGCATCCAGCGATTTTCGCGCGAACCGGGCAGGCGCGGCAGCATGACCACCAGCGCGCCTGCACTGCGCTCCGCGAGCTCGTTCAGGAATCCCTCAACCGCCGACCCGTCGGCAAAGCGATGCAAACGATCGCAGTTGATGCGAAGCTCACCGACGGTCTGCGGACCGCGCAGCATCATCGCGGCGAGCAGCGCCACCGCCTGCGAAGGCAGGCCCAGCGCGCGCTCGACGTTGTGCGCATACCGCATCACCCTGCCGCCGCTCGATTCGACGACCAGCGAAGCGCCGCGCAACCGGTCGATGCCGGCCTGAACCTCGCTTTCGGTCGCATGGAGCACCGGATCGCGACTGGTCTTCTGGTTGCACACCGCGGTCAGCGCATTGAGGCTCAGCGGATAGATGTCCGGCACCGTGTGCTGCTTTTCGACCAGTACCCCGACGATGCGCGCCTCGAGCAGCGAGAGTTCGGGTGAGTTCATCGCCATTGCCGGCGTAGGCAGCCGTTTCCCATCGCTGCGACGCTGCGCATCGTGCTGCTGGACGGTGGCGTCACTTGCGGCCGTATTTTCCGGTGAACGTCGCCTTGCCGATCTGATTGGCGTTGATCATGAAGCCGGCCAGCGCGCCACCGGCATCCTGATCGGCGTCGATATGGTCGACCTTCAGCGCGTGGATCGTGAAAATGTAACGGTGCGGACGGTCGCCCTTCGGAGGACACGGCCCGCCGTAACCGGGCTTGCCGAAATCGGTGCGCGACTGGATGGCGCCGCGCGGCGCCTTGCCACCGGCCGGATCGCCGGCACCGGCGGGAAGCGCATTGACGTCGGCGGGGATGTTGAACATCACCCAGTGCCACCAGCCGCTGCCGGTGGGCGCATCGGGATCGTAGACGGTCAACGCGAAGCTTTTTGTTCCCGCGGGCGCATTCTTCCAGGCCAGCGAGGGCGAAACATTGCCGCCGTCGCAGCCGAATCCCTTGAATATCTGCGCCTCGGCGATCGTCGCATTCGGCTTGATCTCGGCGCTCGACAGCGTGAACGATCCGGCGGCGAAAGCGAGGGCGGGCAGCAGGGCGACGACGAACAGCAGGCGGCGAAGCATGGCGGGCTCCTTCGGTGGATTGGTCGGACGAGCGCTAAGTCTAAACCGGCTTCGGTCGGTCCGGAATGCGGCGCGTGGCTGCGAAGTGCCAGCCTGGCGGTGCTTGCGCTATGATGCCCGGTCGAGCGAGCTTCGCTCGCCTGGCATTTCCGGATCATCATGGCCAACCCGCCCGAAGTCACCAACATGGCGCTTTTCTGCGATTTCGAGAACGTCGCGCTCGGCGTGCAGGACGCTAAGTACGAGCGCTTCGACATCGGCAAGGTGCTCGAGCGTCTGCTGCTCAAAGGCAGCATTGTCGTCAAAAAGGCGTACTGCGACTGGGACCGCTACAAGGCCTTCAAGGCACCGATGCACGAGGCCTCGTTCGAGCTGATCGAGATCCCGCACGTTCGCCAGTCGGGCAAGAACTCGGCCGACATCCGCATGGTGGTCGACGCACTGGACCTTTGCTACACCAAATCGCACGTCGAGACTTTCGTCATCATCAGCGGCGACTCCGATTTCTCGCCATTGGTGTCCAAGCTGCGCGAGAACAACAAGGTGGTGATCGGCGTCGGCGTCAAGAATTCGACCTCTGACCTCTTGATCGCGAATTGCGACGAGTTCATTTTCTACGATGATCTGGTGCGCGAGCAGAAAAAGGCCGAGTCGCGCAAGGCGGGTGCGAGGAAAGCGGCGGCGGGGGGCGCGAAGAAAAAGGGCGCTGAAGCACCCGCCGGGCAGGTCGACAGCAAGGACGGGGCCGGCGCCGCGACGCCGGCACGTCCCGATGCGAAGCAGGCCGACGCCGGCCGGCAGCAGGAGGCGATCGACATTATCGTCAGCACGGTCGAGGCGTTGGTGTCCGAGCGGGGCGGCGACGACAAGATCTGGGGCTCGATGGTCAAGCAGGCGGTAAAGCGCGTGCGGCCGGGCTTCAATGAATCGTATTATGGATTCCGTTCTTTCAACGGCATGCTCGAAGCGGCGGAGCAGGCAGGAGGCCTTCGGTTGGAACGCGACGAAAAGTCAGGCGGCTATATCGTGCGGCTTTCCGCGCACGAGGAATGAGCGCGATGTTTGGCACGCTGGCAAGGCTGGGCGGAGCGCTGTTGCTGGCGCTCGGCTGCACGGCGATCGCCGCGGCGGCCGAGCCCAATTTGACCGTTACCGTTGCAGGACGCGCGACGACCTACGCGCCGGCGAGCCTGCTCGGCATGCCGGCGGCAACGACCGTCAACGTAGCGAACGACGTCGCGTACCAGCGCGACATGAGCTTTCGCGCGGTCCCGGCCGCAAACCTGCTCGGCGGCGTCGCCCCGGACGACACGCTTCGCTTTGTCGCCAGCGACGGCTTCGTCGCGACGCTTCCGGCGTCATTGCTGCTAGCGCGAAGCGGGGCGGTTGCCTATCTCGCCGTCGAACCGGCGGATGCACGATGGCCGGCCCTGAAGCCGGATTCGCCCACGAGCGCCGGGCCGTTCTATCTGGTGTGGCTGAACCCCGAGCGTGGCGGCATCACGCCCGAGCAGTGGCCGTATCAGGTCGCGCGAATCGAGGATGTGCCACCGCTGCTCAAGCGCTACCCGATGCTCGCGCCCGGAGCGTCGGCGCACGACGCGGTGCGGCGCGGATATGCGGTGTTCGAAAAGAACTGCTCGGTCTGCCACACACTGAACCTCGGCGGCGACGCAACGGTCGGTCCGGACCTCAACGTTCCCTACAATCCGACCGAATACATGCGGGTCGACGCCTTGCGGCGGCTGATTCGCAATCCGCAATCGCTGCGCCGGTGGCCGGCCGCGAAGATGCCCGCGTTCGAAGCGAAACTGCTGAGCGACCGCGAGCTGACCGACCTGCTGGCCTACCTGAGCCACATGGCCGACCGCAAGGCGGCGGTGCCCGCGCTCAAGTAGCGTCCCAAAATCCCGGCTGCGCAACGGGGTCGCGGACGCGCGCAATATTCGAACGCGAGATTTCGCATGCCTTACCGGTTCGCCGCCGATGCCGTCCTGGCAGCGCATCTTGCGTTTGTGCTTTTTGTGGTTTGCGGCGGCCTCCTGGTGCTGCGGCGGCCGGGCTGGGCCTGGGTGCATATTCCCGCGGTCGTATGGGCTGCCTTCGTCGAATTCAGCGGCTGGATTTGCCCGCTGACCCCGCTCGAAGTCGCGTTCCGGCGAAGCGCCGGCGAAGCTGGGTACGGCGGCGATTTCGTCGAACATTATCTGCTGGCGCTGATCTACCCGAGCGGGCTGACGCGCGAGCGGCAGATGCTGATCGGCGCCGCCGTGCTGCTGGTCAACGTGGCTGTCTATTGGGTTCTATGGCGGCGCCGGCGCTGACCATTCGACACCAAGCTTCTGCATCAGCCGACGCGCGTTGGCCGGCGCCTCGACCTTGTCGGTATTGTCGAAATAGCACAACACTTCACGTTGCCCGGCCGCGGGCGCGGCCTCGCGCGAGATGCGCTCGATGCCGCGCGGCTTGCCGCCGTCGGCCCACGCCCGGATGCGCTGCGCCCAGCGCGTAAGCACGGGCTCAATGTAGGCGCTGCGGTAGAGCTCCTCGTCGCCGTGCAACCGGATGTAGACGAAGTCCGCGGTGATGTCGCCGAGCTGTGGCCATTTTCCCGCCGTGTCGGCAACGACCAGCGCGACGCGACGACGGCGCAACTGATCGATCAACCCTGGGTCGACGAAGCTGTCGTGGCGTACCTCCAGCGCGTGGCGCAATGCGCGCACCGGTCCGAAGGCGAGGCGCGCGCGGCCGGTGACCTTCGCGTCGTGGCGTCGCGCGAGTTTCGATGCCGCGTCGGTATCCGCTGGCAGCGACGCCAGAAATCGATCCAGCAGCGGTGGGTCGTAGCGCATCGTCGGCGGAAGTTGCCACAGGATCGGTCCCAGCTTTTCGCGCAGGTTGGCGATCCCCGAGGCGAAAAAATTGGCGAGCGGCGCGTCGATGTCGCGCAGCCGCTTGATATGGGTGATAAAGCGCGGAGCCTTGACGCTGAAGACGAAGCCGGGCGGCGTCTCGTCGTACCAGGTCGCGTAGTTTTCAGGCCGCTGCAGCGAATAGAACGAGCCGTTGAGCTCGATCGAGGGAAACACCCGCGAGGCGAATTCGAGTTCTCGCCGCTGCGGCAGACCCTTCGGATAGAACGGGCCGCGCCAGGGCGCGTAGCGCCAGCCGGATACGCCGATGCGGATCGCTGCGTTCGTCGGGCGCATCGTGGTCTTGGCTGTCGGGATTTGGCCGGTCGATCTCCTCCCGGGATGCAGCGGGCCGGACAGGTTCGTTACGCCTTGCTGTAGATCTCCGCGCCCTTTTTTACGAACTCGATCGCCTTCGATTCCATGCCCTTTTCCAGCGCCGCGGCGTCGTCGACGCCCAGCTTCGCCGCGTAGTCGCGCACATCCTGCGTGATTTTCATCGAGCAGAAATGCGGACCGCACATCGAGCAGAAGTGCGCGAGCTTGGCGCCGTGCTGCGGCAGCGTCTCGTCGTGGAATTCGCGCGCCTTGTCGGGATCGAGCCCCAGGTTGAACTGGTCCTCCCAGCGGAACTCAAAACGCGCCTTGGATAACGCGTTGTCGCGGACCTGCGCGCCCGGATGACCCTTGGCCAGATCGGCTGCATGCGCGGCAATTTTGTAGGCCATGATGCCGTCCTTGACATCGGCCTTGTTCGGCAAGCCCAGGTGCTCCTTCGGTGTCACGTAGCAAAGCATCGCGGTGCCGTACCAGCCGATCATCGCCGCGCC
>PLYT01000009.1 GCA_003153475.1 Betaproteobacteria bacterium
ATCGCCCTCTTTCACGGCTTTGGCTGTGGCCGCCATTCAATCCGCTTGGTGCGCGCGCTGCAGGCGCTCATCGATCCGCGCCAGGATGCCGCGCAGGATGTTGACCTCCTCCTTTTCCAGCCGGGCGCGCGCGAACAGGCGGCGCAGGCGCGGCAACAGGCGCTTGGGGTGAGTGGGCCGCAGAAAATCGAGCGCGACCAGCGTGCGCTCGCCGTGCTCGAACAGTCGCGCAATCTCGTCCTGCGTCGCGGGCTCGAACGCCGGAGCGCGCCAGACTTCGCCGCCTTCGGCGGCAACGCGCAATTCGTAGGCGGCGACCTGCACCGCCGCCGCGAGGTTCAGCGACGAAAACGCGGGGTCCGACGGAATCGTTGCAACCAGCTGACAGCACGCGATCTCGGCGTTCGACAGGCCGGACATTTCACTGCCGAATACCAGCGCAACCTCGCCGCGTTCGGCGTAGGCGACCGCCTCCTGCATCGCGGCGCGCACCGGCAACGCGCGGCCGGCGAACTCGCGCCGTCGCGCAGAGAATCCGATGGCCAGAGCCGCGCCCGCCAGCGCGTCGTCGAGCGTGGCGACGGTCCGCGCTGAGCGGAGGATTGCGCTCGCGCCGGACGCGAGCGCGTCGGCCTCCGGATCCGGATAGCGTTGCGGCGCGACGAGCGTGAGCTGCGAAAGCCCCATCGTGCGCATCGCTCGCGCGGAGGCACCGATATTGCCCGGATGGCTGGGCGCGCACAGGACGATGCGAACGCGCGATAGTGCTTCGCTTCGCAAGTTCGCTCGCTGAACGGCGACGGATGGCTTGGATGCGTCCGTCATGCGACGTCGAAAGACCTCGATTGCAGGTAGAATGCGCGACGATTGTTCTTTATGCACCGCTCGCGCCTCATCGCCCGGGCGGTGAACCCAAATGCACCCGATGCTCACCACCGCGGTCAAGGCCGCGCGCCGCGCTGGCGGCATCATCAACCGCGGTGCGCGCGATCTGGACCGTCTTGTCGTCACCGCCAAGGGTCCGAAGGATTTCGTCAGCGAAATCGACCGTGCCGCCGAAGCCGCGATCGTCGATACGCTGCGCGCAACCTATCCCGACCATGCGATTCTAGCAGAGGAAGGGACGGCCGAAGGCGCGAACGCGGCATCCGAGCATTTGTGGATCATCGATCCGCTCGACGGTACGACCAATTTCCTGCACGGCCTTCCGCAGTATTGCGTTTCGATCGCCTTGCAGCACAAGGGACAGCTGACGCAGGCGGTGATCTACGACCCGGTGCGCAACGACCTGTTCACCGCGACGCGCGGCCGGGGCGCCTTTCTCAACGATCATCGGCTGCGCGTGTCGCGCCGGCAGCATCTGAAAGATTGCCTGGTCGGCACCGGCTTTCCGTTTCGCGACGGGGCCGATCTCGAAACGTATCTCGCGATGATGCGGACCATGATGCAGCAGACGGCGGGCCTGCGCCGGCCCGGGTCGGCCGCGCTGGACCTGGCCTACGTGGCCGCCGGGTATTACGACGCGTTCTGGGAGATCGGACTCAATCCCTGGGACGTCGCGGCCGGCAGCCTGCTGATCACAGAGGCCGGCGGCCTAGTCGGCGACCTGGCCGGGGAAAGCGGCTATTTGCGCGGCGGCCAGATAGTGGCCGCGAATCCGCGGATATTCGCCCAAATGGTCAAGGTGCTAGCCCCTTTCCAGACGTCGCTCGGAGCCGTAGTCGACAGTAAAGCCTGAGTTTTCGAGGCGAACGCGACTCGACCCCGCCGTGGGCATTGTTGTTTCCAGGCGTCGAATCCCACCAAAGACAGGATTCGCGGCGCAAATGGCATGACAATTCCAATGTCATTGTGTACGATGGGTCGCCAATAGCAATGTGCGCGATGTAGCGCCTCTGGCGCAAACATCCGGGACTGGGAGCGACCGATGGTTCGACGATGGCTGCAACGGCTTGTCCTGCTGGCGCTGTTCGGCGCGCTGGCCTCGGCGGCGCAGGCCCAGACGATCTCGCGCATCCGCGTGATGCTGCACCCGTATGCGGCCGCACCGGGGATGCTTCCCGATGCCGCCCTTGCCCGCCTGCAGACGCTGGCCGGCATATCGCTCAGCCCCGCCGGCACGACGCGCACCGGGGCCATCGAGCTCGATCTCGCCCAACCGCTCGATCGTGCGACGGTCACCGCCCTGGTGGCCCGGCTGCGCGTCGATCGAAGTGTATTGTGGGCCGAGCCAGTCTCGACCGATGTCCAGTCGCAGTCCGCTCGCGCCACCGCTGGGGCCACCGAGCTCGGCAACAAAGTGATGCTGCGGCTTGCCGGCGATCCTGCCCCGGACTGGGCGACGCTGCTGCCGCGCTGGACTGCGCTCATCGGTGCGCCGCTGAGCGTCGACCACCAGATCGGCAAGGTCTGGGTGCTCAGACTGCAGGATAAGGTCGCGCAGGACCGGCTGGGTACGATAGCCGCACAGCTCCAGACCGATGCCGCCGTGCTGTATGCCGACCCGGTGCGCCGCGCGACGGCCATGCTGGTGCCGAACGATCCCTCATACAGCCAGCAATGGGCGTTGTCCGACCCCGTCGGCGGCATCAATGCGCCGGCCGGCTGGGATTTGGGAACCGGCACCGCGTCAACGGTCGTCGCGGTGATCGATACCGGCATCACGCAGCATCCCGAGCTCGCCGGGCGCGTTCTTCCGGGCTACGACTTCATCAGCGATCCCTCGTCGGCGAATGACGGCAACGGTCGCGACAACGACGCGTCCGATCCCGGCGATGGCACGTCGGACGGCGAGTGCGGCGACGGGGTACCCGGCGAGCCGAGCACCTGGCATGGCACCTTCGTCAGCGGCATTATCGCGGCCAATTCCAACAACGGCGTCGGCATCGCCGGACTCAACTGGAGTACGAAGATCCTTCCAGTCCGCGTGCTCGGAAAATGCGGCGGAACGTTTGAAGACATCACCGCCGGAGTCCTGTGGGCGGTCGGCATGCCCGTGACCGGCGTACCGAACAACCCGAATCCGGCGAAAGTCGTCAACATGAGCCTGGGAGGCGCAACATCTTGCCCGCAAACGCTGCAGGATGCGATCAACATTGCGCTGGCGCAAGGCACCGTTATCACCGTCGCCGCCGGAAATGAAAGCGGCAACGCCTCCGATTCTGCTCCGGCCAACTGCAGCGGGGTCATCACCGTCGGCGCCAGCACTCGCACCGGTGATCGGGCCAGCTATTCCAACTTCGGCGTTCGCGTCGACGTGTCGGCGCCCGGCGGAGACGGCAGTGACATCGACAGCCTGATCCTTTCGCTTTCCAACGACGGAAAAACTGCGCCAGGCAATCCGAGTTACGGGATTGCCGCAGGAACCAGCGCCGCGGCGCCGCACGTCGCCGGCGTCGCTTCGCTGATGCTGGCTCGCAACGCGAACCTGACGCCCGGAAACGTGCTCGACATCATCAGCGGCACGGCGCGACTATTCGTCGGCGGCGCCACCTGCGGCAATGGCCCGTTCTGCGGCTCCGGCTTGCTGGACATGGGACTTGCCGTCGCGAGCACGTTCCCGGCTGCCGCCGTTGCGCCTCCGGGCACCGTGCCGGTGATCGAGTATTACCGCGCCGACAGGGACCACTACTTCATGACGGCGAGTGCCCCCGAGCAGGGTTTCGTCGACACCTACCTGGCCGGGACCTTTCAGCGCACCGGCGAGCTGTTCTACGCCTGGGTCGATCCGGCGCTGGCGCCGTCGGACGCGGTGCCGGTCTGTCGCTTCTACAGCCCGCTGCCGCTGATCGATTCGCACTTCTTTACGGCGTTTGCCGACGAATGCAATTTCGTCATCACGCATTGGCCGAGCGTTTGGCTGCTCGAAAGCCCCGCGGCATTCTATGTGGTGCCGGCGGATTCGCTCGGGAATTGCCGTGCCGGAACGCTGCCGGTCTATCGCTTTTTCGACAACCGCAACGACGCGAATCATCGGTACACAATCGATCTGTCGGTGCGACGCGCGATGCTTAATCGCGGGTGGGCGCCGGAAGGCATCGGCCCCAACGCCGTGGCGTTCTGCACGCCGATCTGACGCGGCGTTGAATGCCAGAAGGAAGAGCGAGCCCTCGAGGCTCGCTTTTTTTCGCGGATTGGCGCGCTGCTTTCCCGCTTTAGGCCGCGGCGGCGGTATCGCCGTGCCGCTTTTGCGCGGCCAACGTATCCAGCGCCGCGCTGACGGCGCGGTCGAACAAGGGTACCGGCTCTACGATCAAACTGGCCTTGCCCGCGCCTAGCTGCCATGCAAGGTCTTCGGGTGTGGCGACGATCGCGCGGGAGCGCTCGCGCGTAGTGAACAGATACTTGCTGCGCAACGGGCTGATCCACGACAAACGTGCGTTGACCGCCTTGTCGCCGCGTCCGAACGCGAGCCACGTGCCGACGACCATTTCGGCGACGAAATCGTGAACGTTGGCGATTCGCGGCGCGACAGCGGCTGCCTCGTGCTCGGCACCTTCGGCATCGGCGACGCCGGCTGCGCCGGCGGCCGCAGCGGGGACAGCCGCAGCCGCGTCGTCCGCGGCTGTCGCACCGGCCGGCTTGATCGCCGCCATGTGCAACTGGTACATCGCGTCGAGCAGGGGCTTGATGCGCTCGTCCCCGACGTTGACCGCGGCGGCCCCGGCGCGCAGGTTGCGGATGATTCCGGGAACGAGCTTGGCGAGCCGCGCCTTTTGCGCGCTGCGCTCTTTCGCAGTCAGGCTCCACAGGAGATCGTCGAGTGTGCGCACGCCGCGGCGCCAGGCGTCGCCCTCAGTGCCTTGTGCGAGGCGCACGCTGGTCAGGTAATCGGCCCAGATGGTTTCGCTGAACGAGCGCACGTCGAATGGAACGTCGACGCCCGAGAGCTTGTCGCGGATCAGCGCGCGTACCGCCGAGCGATCGGCCTCGCCCTCTTCGGACGCGAGTGCCGCAGCGACCTCGGTGCCGAGCGCGCTGGCGCCCTTTTGCAAATCGGCGTCGACGAACTCCTGCACCTTGCGATCGGCGACATCGAAGACGCCGACGTCAACCTGGAAATCGCGGCAGACCTCTTCGACCACGCCCGCTGCGGTCAGCTCGAATGCGGCGCGGTAACCGGCATCGCCGGTGGCGCCGATCGCCGCGCTCGCGAGGTGATCGAGCAGGCGCCGGGCCGGATGCTTCCGGTCGGAGAAAAAGCTGCGGTCGAGCAGCGCCGTCTTCAGGATCGGAACCTGCAGCCAGCTGAAGAGGCTCCGCAGCTCTTCCGGTATCGACGGATCGCGGAAGATGTAGTCGAACAGCAGGCCGATCACGTCCATCGTAATCTTGTCGGTCGAGCTGACGACCTTGTCGTCGATCGCGGCCCGGATGAACGGGATGCGATTCATCGCGGCGGCGCGGCTCGCGGCATCGCCGGCCGCCGCATCGTCTGCGCGATGATCGCCGCCCGGATCGAGCCGCTGCCATCGGTCGAGCACGGCGACCGCGGCGGACAGCGAGCCGATGGCCATCAGCGGATCGACCTGCGGCAAGCCTGACGCATCGGTCGCGGGCGCGCTCGCCGCGGCGGAAGACTGCAGCACCCGCGCGAGGTCGGCGATATAAGGGTTGAGCGCCGCGGCCGACGCCGCGTCGATCGCCGACGGGGCGCGCTCGGCGACGAGTGTCGGGGGCGGCGCTGATGGCGTCGAGTCGGGTTGCGGCGAAGCGCCGGCCGGCGCCGGAGCCGCATCGGGGCGCGTCGACGCAGGCTTCGGCAAATCCTTGAGCGCCGTCGGCGTCGACGCGGACGCCGCCGGCACCGCGATATCGAGCGCCAGCAATTCGTCGGCGGCGGACGAGCGTCCTTCGTTGAACAGGCGCATGAAAGTGGGGAGCAATTCGGCGTCGTCGCGCGGACGCAATTCGCTGCGCGCGCGGAGCTGCGCCTTGATCTCCGGCAACACCTGGTGGTCGGCCAGGAAGCGATTGACCTTGATGAAGGTCTTGTTGATGCCCAGCGTGACGTCCGAAAGCAACCGCTCCATCAGCGGCCGCCATACGCGCGGATTCGGATACAGAGCGCGGGACGATAGCCCGATCGCGTCGAGCACGTAGTCCGGAGAAAACGGATTGTCGACTTCGCGCATTCGCGCCTCGCCAAACAGCGCACCGACGCGAAGGTCGATCGCGTCGAGCTCGCGCTTGGTCAGTCGATAAAGGAATTGCGTGCTCGATATCAGCGAGGCCTGCTTTTCATGATCGAAGGTGTTGAGCACCCGCAACGTCGTCAGCGAGGCATCGAAGTCGGGCCTGCGTCCCTGCCGGCGCGTGCCGGCGAGCCTCCTCTCGAACAGTTCGGAAAGTGCCTGGCCGAAGCGCTCGAGCCATTGCCCGCGCTTGCTGCGAAAATCGGCGGCCTCAGCCTCGCTGACGAAAGCGTTGCCGTCGAACAGATCGTTGGTCGTCTCGATCGAGACGTGAACCAGGGCGACCAATCCGGCCTTGAATTCGGCAAAGCACTCGCGCAGCAGCGCCCGCGCGTCCTCGCGGGACAAGAGCAGGTTGCCGTCGGCGTCGGTTGCAGGCGAAGGCGAAGGCGGCGTCGGGACGTGTTCGGCCATGGGTCGTCTAAGGCTTAAAGGCCGGGTCACGGACGACGCCCGGACGACAAGCCGGCCGTGCTGTGAAGGCCTGCTTCGCCCGAACCGCGCTCCGCGCGAGGCTGGTCGAATGCTAGCGGCCTTTGGCGGCTTTGGCGAGTAAGTCGCGACGAGTCACGCCGACCGCTGCGGACCGAAGGGCGAAAAACGAGAGGGTTGGGCGGGTCGCGCCAATGCGACAAGCCGGGCAGCGGTTACGGCAAAGCGACAACGTGTAGCGTGCAAGCGGCGCCGGCCCTCTGCCCAGCCGGCTATTTGGCCGCAGCCATCTTGCCGATCAGTTCCACCACGCGCCAGCTGTCGCGCTCCTTTTCGTAGAAGTACGTGGCCCCCAGCGCGTAGCTCAAGCTGCCGTATTCGGCGGCGGTATGGTTGGTGAGGACGACCTTGGTGGCGGTGCGCGCCTTGCCGCTTTTCTGCAGCGCTTCCAGCACCTCGAAGCCGCTGCCCGAATCGAGCGTCACATCGACCAGGATCAGGGCGGCATCGACGCGCGACAGGTCGGCGATCGCCTGCTGCGCGTTATCGCTATGCCCGACCAGCTCGCCTCCCGCGGACTCGACGGCCGCAGCGAGGAGCCGCGAAAAAATCGGCGAGTCCTCGATCATGTAGACCTGGAGAGCAGCGGGAGCTTCGACCATCGTCATCGCTTTTCCGGCGGAGCGTCATATCGAGAGCCGCGAACCCTGGCGGCCGTCAGAATCAGTATGACGCGCTGCCCCGGAAAAACCTGTAGGAATATCAAACAATCCGAGTCGGAGCTTTACTGAAAATCAGGCCGGATCCGCGAGATAGGCCATCGGATCGACCGGGCTGCCATGGACGCGCACTTCGAAGTGCAGGTGGGGCCCCGAGGTCCTGCCGGTTTCGCCGACAAAACCGATGCGCTGTCCGTCGGCGACGGCTTCGCTTTCGTCGACGGTGAATCCTGCAAGGTGCGCATACGACGTTGCGAGCCCCCCACCATGGTCGATGACCGCGACATTGCCGTACGGACCCAGCATGGCCGTCAGCAATACCCTTCCGGCCGCCGCCGACACGACCGGCGCGCCATACGGAGCGCGCAGATCGATGCCGGCGTGCAGGCGTCCGTGGCGCAGACCAAAGCGACTGCCGACCGGACCCTGGGCCGGACGGCGCAATCCGGACGCGGGTGTCATGACGGTTTCGCTGTCGGAAACGCGCGCCAGCTCTTCCTTGATCCGGCACGAAATCGCAGCGTCCGTCGCGGCGACCGCGTCGGCATCGCGCAGCAGAAAACCGATCCGCGCCTTCGCATGACGCATCGCCCTGGCGGCCAACGACAACGGAGGATGCCGCAGCAAGGTTTCGAGCTGCCAGCCGATCGCGTACGCCGGGACCGCGACGGCTTCACGCAAATATTGGCGCGCGTCGAAAGCCAGCAGCCGCGAAGTGCGCGGTCCTGGCCGCGGCGCCGGACAAAGCTGGACGGCGATACCCTGTCGCCGCGCTTCGCTCCCGATGCGAGCCATGTGATACGGCGAGCTCACCGCAATGATGCGCCAGCGTCCCTCGCCGAAGCGCTGGACCGAGCGCAGCGCATGACGGGTGTTGATGCCGCCGTCGTCAGGGATCACGGCCTGGGCGTCGACGCCATGCGCCAGCAGCATCGCGCGCATCACCCGCGCTTCGGAGCTGCCGTTGCTGCGACCCCCGGTGCAGAGGACGATCGGTGCCAGCCCCGCCGCGTGGAGCTCGGCGGCGAGCGCGACGCGCACGCGCAGCGTCATGCTGGGACCTTCGGGCCAGACCGCTGCGCCGAACACGACGATCGCGTCGGCCTTGCGCAGTGCCGGAACTACCATGGGCGCGCCGCGCAACGCCGCCCGCGCACAGGGCCCTTAGCCGCAGGCCGCAAGCTCGCTCTCACCTTGCGTCGGAAAACGGGCCTGGGCCGACGGGCGGACGGACGACGCTGCGCATGAATTTCCCCGCGGGCGTGCGCGCGATGTGTTCGACGAATTCCACTTCCAGCGTCGTCGCCGCGCCGAGCACATGCCGGCCGCGACGGATGAATGCCTCGCGCAACGCCTCGCTGTCGGCAGGTACCGAGGCGACGAGGCGCCAGCGCAGGCGTCCGGGCGCTTCCTGTTCGATCTGCGCCTGGATCGTGCGGCGGAGCTCGGCGCTGAACGAAGCTTCGATCGCGAGGGAGGAAAGATCCCTGCCGTCGGCCAGGCGAATGATTTCCGAGCGCCGCCCTTCCAGCCGGACCAGTAGCGGCAGCGAGCGGCCGCAGCCGCAAGGTTCTGGCGATATCGCCGCGCGGTCGCCGAGGCGGTAGTTGAGCAGGACCATCGCGCGATTGTCGAGGGGTGAGATCACCACGTCGCCGGACTCGCCCGGCGGCACCTCGTTGCCGTCGGCATCGGCGATGCGCACTACGCAAAGGTCGCTGTTGAGGTGGAAGCCGTCGCGACGTTCGCACTGGAAGCCTATTGTGCCCGCCTCCATCGCGCCGTAAACGGCGTAGACGGCGCAGCCCATGCTCTCGGCCAGATCGCGGCCGCTAGCCGAAAGACGGTCGCCCAGGTACACCCAGAGTCGCGGCAGCGGGATTTTCACGCCGGCGCCGTGCAGATAGTGGAAGAACTGGTCGGCGTACGAGCCGAACGAAAAGACCACGCGCGGCCGGATGGCGGCGATGTGCGCCGCGGCGACATGGAATGGAACGGCTGGAGGCAGGTGGTGGTAGTGCACCGGTTTGCGCGGAATGACGGTTCGCTCGCTGTAAATCGTGCGCTGCGTGCGGCTGGAAAAATCGGCGGGCAGGATCAGCAGCCGCTGGTGGCCGAGCGTGCGAATGCCCAGCCATCGCGCAAGCGTATGCCGGCGCTCGTTGGTCAGGAACTCGCGCGCGATCACGTCTGCCCACCGCTCGCCGGCTAGCGCTGCGATAACGACCCGGTCGCGCTCCCCGCGCGCCGCGCGCAGCAGCAGCGAGCCGTGATCCCAGAAGATCGGCTTGCGCAGGCCCGCGCTCGAGCCGCTGGTCTTGAAGACTTCGCGGCCCGTCCGGCGAAACCGCTCGGCGACGAAACGCATCGGGTCTTCCGCCAACGCCGCGCCATCGATCATCGGCAGACGGGCCAGATCGGCAGCCGAAACGATGCGGTCCGGATCGAGCCCCCAGTGTTGCAGGCTGTCACGATAGAACGGCACCGAGCTCTGCGCGTGGCGCAGCAACGTGCGGATCCGCCGCAATTGCAGCGCCTCGATCCTCGCGATCGGCCAGAAGGGGACGGCGCGCTCATGCCGGGCTATCGCCGCCACCGCGGCCGTGCGCGCGAGGCGGCCGAGTTTTCCCGGAGCGTGCCCGGTGAGCGTGCCGCGCAGTTGCGTTTCGATCCAGTCGCTACTGCTCACTGTGCGTGACTCGTCCCGGGGAAGGCCCTGCACTCTACGGCAGCGCGGCTCGATCGCGCAAGCGCGCCTTCGCCTGGCGGCTGCATGCAACGCGTCGGTATGCTGGTCGATCGATTCGGCATCCCGTGGATGGTGAACTGCGACCTGTGCAGCGCGATCTTGCCGCTGGTGATCCGACCGACATCGAGCAGATCGTCGACCAGCCGCGTCAGTTGCGTCAGCTGCCGGTCGATGACGCTGCGCGCCCATTCGTGCTTGGAATCGCCGGTCGAGTCGATGCGCATCAGATCGAGGGCA
This sequence comes from Betaproteobacteria bacterium, assembly GCA_003153475.1. Lineage (GTDB taxonomy): Bacteria > Pseudomonadota > Gammaproteobacteria > Burkholderiales > Casimicrobiaceae > PALSA-1003. The sequence continues at coordinate 10,332 of PLYT01000009.1, forward strand.
TTGCGAATCGGCGCCAGCGGATTGCGCAGCTCGTGTCCGAGCATCGCGAGAAACTCGTTCATCTTGCGTTCGCCGTGCTCGAGCGCCTCGATCCGCCTGCGCTCGGTCATGTCGCGCGTGACCTTGGCGAAGCCGCGCAAGCGGTGTTCCGAATCGAACAGCGCCGTGATGATCACGTTGGCCCAAAACATGGTGCCGTCCTTGCGCACCCGCCAGCCTTCGTCCTCGAACCGACCGACGCGTTTGGCCGTTTCCAGCTCCGTCTGCGGAAAATTGCTTTCCACCGCCTCCCGCGGGTAGAAACGCGAGAAGTGCTGGCCGATGATCTCCTCGGCCTTGTATCCCTGATACTTTCGGCACCCGCGTTCCAGCTTGCGATCCTTCCCTCGGGATCGAGCATGAAAACGGCGTAATCCCGGATGCCGCCGACAAGCAGGCGGAACTTCTCCTCGCTGCGCCGGAGATCCTCCTCGAGCTTGCTTCGCATGACGATATCCTGCCGCAGCGCATCGTTCGCCTGCTCGAGCTCCCGCGTACGCAGGCTCACGCGGATCTCGAGCTCGTCGTGCGCGCGGTGAAGCGCATCCCTCGCCCGGCGCACTTGCCCGACGACGGCCCTCAGCACAAGACCGGTGACCGCGACAATGCTGATGAAGGCAAGCAACAGCAGCAGCGAGGCGTTGACCGACGACGAAGCGAATGGGCCCGGTCCGACGATCGTGTAGACGATCGCCATCACGCACAGTGCGGTGATGGCGGCTGCGACTTCGAGCTGCTCGAACCGCAATGCGGCCCAGATGATCAGCGGAAACGTCAGCAGCAGCAGCGCAGGCGAGAAGCCGAGCGATGTCATGCCGCTGCCGAAGACGATGTAGCCGGCGGCAGCGAGCACCAGCGCGAACGAAGTCGCTTCGAACTTTCGCGACGTCGACCAGCCGCGCGACGGGCGCGCCGTCCAGAACAGGATTAGCGGCGCAAAAACAATGATGCCCGTCGCATCGCCTTGCCACCACGTCCACCAGTTGGCGGCGAAGTCGGCGAGGCTCATCGCGCCGGCGACGCCGACGGCGCTCACGCCGATGGTCGCGGCGACTGCCGAAGTGACGGCGGCGATCGCGGCAAACGTGAACACGTCCTCGCCGCTTTCGAAGCGCTGCGGCAGGCCGATGAGACGCAGGATCAGCGCCGCCCCGACCAGCGCCTCGAGCGTATTGCCGGTTCCGATCAGCACGGCGGCGACACCCGAGGCCTGCACCGTCAGATTGGCGAGTGTGGCACCCAGCCAGACACCCGGCCACATGCGGTTTCCGCCTAGCAGGATCGCGGCGACCGCAAGACCCGAAGGCGGCCACACCGCGGTCGCATATCCCGGCGGAATCGCGAGCAGCAGCGAGAGCTTGGCAACGGCGAAATAGAGGACCGCAAGCACGGCCAGTTGCGCGGCGTACGAAAACGGCCCTCTTGTGATCGCGAGCTGCTGCATCGTTTTCTGTTACCTGGCGTTGTGCACTGGGTGCCGCGTATTTTAGCGTGCGTAACCCATTTTGGGTGCGGTCGGATAACAGTCGCGTGCGTAGGACAATTACCTACAACGCATGCGGTCCATTCGCTGTACCGGACTCGTTCGCGGCGCGCCGGCGATTAGGCGATAATGCGAGCCCATCTTTGGCCCCGCCGCCGGTCCCGACTTAAGCCGATGGATCTCGACTATTCGCCCGACGAACGCAGCTTTCGCGACCACGTGCGCGGATGGCTGCACGATCATCTTCCGGCGGCGATGCGCGACAAGGTCGTCCGCTACGCGCCGCTCGATCGCGACGACCTGCTGGGCTGGCACCGCATCCTGGCCGACCAGGGCTGGATCGCGCCGTCCTGGCCGCGCGAATGGGGCGGCACCGGCTGGAGCGTCGTGCAGCGCTACATCTTCGAGGAGGAATGCGGTTACGCCGGCGCGCCGCCGCTGATCCCGTTCGGGCTCGCGATGTGCGCGCCCGTTCTGCTCGAGTTCGGGAGCGATGCGCAGCGGCGGCGCTTCCTGCCGCGCATATATCGCGGCGATGATATCTGGTGCCAAGGCTATTCGGAGCCCGGATCCGGCTCCGACCTCGCGTCGCTGCGCACCTCAGCCGTGCGGCGCGGCGAACATTACGTCGTCAACGGCCAGAAAACCTGGACGACGATAGCGCACCTCGCCGACTGGACCTTTTGCCTGGTTCGCACCGACGCGGCGATCGAGCGCAAGCGGGACGGCATCTCGTTCCTGCTGATCGACATGAAGACCCCGGGCATCACCGTGCGGCCGTTGCCGCTGATGGACGGCAGGCACGAAGTCAACGAAGTGTTTTTCGACGACGTCGAGGTGCCGCTCGAGAACCGAGTTCACGACGAAGGCAAGGGCTGGACCGTCGCCAAGTACCTGCTCGGGCACGAGCGGATGAACACCGCGCGCATCGGTACGTCCAGGCGCGAGCTCGGGCGCCTGAAGGCGTTCGCCGCCGAGCAGCGAAAGAACGGCAAGCCGCTTATCGAGGATCCACGCTTTCGCGACAAGCTCTCGCGCGTGGAGATCGAATTGATGGCGCTGGCGATCACTAACCTGCGCTTTCTCGATCAGCTGAACGGCGGGCGCACGCCGGGCGCCGAGGTCTCGTTGCTCAAGATCAAGGGGACCGAAATCCAGCAGGCGCTGACCGAGCTGATGCTGGAAGCCGGCGGCCCGCTGGCGCAGGTGCTGGGTCCGGTCGACGGTACGATGCCGGACGATGACTTCCTCGCGGCGCTGGCGCCTCGCTATTGCAACATGCGCAAGACGACGATCTACGCCGGCTCGAACGAAATCCAGCGCAACATCATCGCTCGCCACGCGCTCGGGCTTTGATCGGCGATGAACCTCGATCCCAGCGAAGAACAACGGCTGCTCGCGGCGTCGATCGAGCGCTTTGTCGAGCGCGACTACGCGTTCGAGACGCGCCGCCGGATCGTGGCCTCGCCGGACGGGTACAGCCAGGACATCTGGCGGACGATGTCGGAGCTGGGCGTGCTCGGCCTGCTGCTACCCAACGCGTATGGCGGCTTCGGCGGTGGCGCGATGGACGCGGTGAGCCTGATGCAGGCGATCGGCGGCGCGCTGATCGTCGAGCCGTGGCTCGCGAGCGTCGCACTCGGCGCGCAACTGGTGGCGCGCGGCGGCAGCGATGAACAGCAGCGGCGCATTCTGCCCGCCGTCAGCGAGGGAAGGCTCAAGCTCGCGTTCGCGCACGCCGAACGCCCAGCGCGCTACACGCTCGCGCATGTCGCCACGCGTGCGCGCGCCGACGCGGGTGGCTACGTGCTCTCGGGCGTCAAGCGCGCGGTCCCCCACGGTGCCGGCGCCGATCTTCTCGTCGTGTCGACGCGGACCGATGGCGGCGATAGCGATGCCGAGGGCCTGAGCCTGTTCGTCGTCGAGCGCGATGCCCCGGGTATCGCTCTGACGGCGCTGCGCATGTTCGACGGGACGCGCGCGGCCGACATCGCCTTCGACGAGGTCAGAGTCTCGGCGCAGGCGCTGATCGGCGCGCCGGACCGCGCCTTGATGCTGATCGAGGAAGTAGTTGATTTCGCGACGGCGCTGATCTGCGCCGAAGCGGTCGGCGCAATCAAGTCGGCCAACGACGCGACGCTCGCGTATCTCAAAACCCGCAAGCAATTCGGCGTCGCGATCGGATCGTTCCAGGCGCTGCAGCACCGGATGGTCGACATGACGATCGAGTACGAGCAGGCGAAGTCGATCGCGCTGCTCGCCTGCTCGGCGGTCGACACCGAGCGCGACTCGGCGGTGCGCTCGCGGACGGTGTCCGCCGCCAAGGCGAGGATCGCCGACGCCTGCCGCAAGATCAGCCAGGAATCGATCCAGCTGCACGGCGGAATGGGCATGAGCGACGAGGTCAAGGTCAGCCACACGTTCCGGCGCCTGACTGCGATCGCACAGCAATTCGGCGACGCCGATCACCATCTCGAGCGTTTCGCCGCGCTTTCCTGACTCGCTGCCCTAGATTTCCAGCCACTCCTTGCGCACCGCGTGATTGGCGCGGAGCTCGCACGCGTCGCCTTCGAACACGATGCGCCCCTGCCCCATCACGTACAGCCGGTGTGAGATCGCGAGCGCGATCGTCAGCTTCTGCTCGATCAGCAATATCGCCACGCCGCGCGCGGCGATCTGATCGAGCAGCCGGCGGACCTGCTCGACCAGCCGTGGCGCCAGCCCCTCGGTCGGCTCGTCGACCATGATCAGATCCGGGTCGCCCATCAGGGTCCGGCAGATCGTCAGCATTTGCTGCTCGCCACCCGAGAGCACGCCGCCGGGTGCGTCGATGCGTGCACGCAGCATCGGGAACATCGTCAGCACATCGTCGAGCGACCACCGGGCCGATCCGCGCGAGGTCTTCATGCCGAGCAGCAGATTCTCGCGCACCGACAACGCCGGAAAGATCTCGCGATCCTCGGGAACGTAGCCCAACCCCAGGCGCGCGATCTTGTGCGGCGGCAGACCGTCGATGCGCACGCCGCGAAAGCGGACGGAGCCGACCGGAGGCACGAGTCCGATGATCGTCTTGACCACTGTCGAGCGCCCGGCGCCGTTGCGGCCCAGGAGGCTCACGATCTCTCCGGCGCCGACGTTGAAGGTCACTCCCTGCAGGATATGGCTCTTGCCGTAGTAGGCATGCAGATCGTCGACTTCAAGCATCGGGCAGGGCTCCGAGATACGCTGTCTGCACGGCCGCGTTGTCGCGTATGCGCTCCGGTACATCGGTGGCGATGATTTCGCCGTAGACCAGCACTGAGATCCGGTTCGCCAGCCCGAACACCACGCTCATGTCGTGCTCGACGATCACCAAGGTGCGCCCTTCCGACACTCTGCGGATCAGCGCCACCGCGTGGTCGGCTTCGCCACGGTTCATTCCGGCGGTCGGCTCGTCGAGCAGGATGACGTGCGCCCCGCCGGCGATGGCAATGCCGATTTCCAGCGCGCGCTGCTCGGCGTAGGTCAGCACGCCGGCGGGCACGTCACGCCGGGCCGCCAGGCCGATCTCTTCGAGCGTGGCCAGTGCGCATTCGGCGGCGTCGCGCAGCGCGTCGGCGCTGCGCCAGAAGCAATAGCGGTAACCGAGCGACCAGAACACGCTGCAGCGCAGGTTCTCGAAAACGGATAGCCGCGGAAAGATGTTGGTGACCTGAAAGCTCCGCGCGAGGCCGCGCCGGCTGATCACGAACGGACGCGCGCCGGCGATCTCCTCGCCGTCCAGCCGGATCGATCCGCGGGTGGGCGCGTATCGGCCGCTGATCAGGTTGAACAAGCTCGATTTGCCCGCGCCGTTCGGGCCGATGATCGCGTGACGCTCGCCGCGCGCAATCTCGAGCGAGACGCCCCGGATGATCTCGGTGTCGCCGAAGCGCTTTTCGACACCGCGAAGCTCGAGCGCGCATACGGCTGCCATCGCTAGCCTTGCGCCGAGGCGCGCTCCCAGGCCGAGGCCACCCGAGCGACGGCCGGGCGAAAGAGTAGCAATCCGCCGCCCAGCGCGACCGCGGCTACGATCCACGGCCACGGCGACGCGGCATCGAGCGGCGTCCACAGCAGACGCATGCGCGTGCCGAGCTCGGGCTGCGTCGACAGGCGATAGCTCATTTCGATCGCCAATATCGCTCCGGCTGCGATCAGCGCAAGCGGCACCAGCGCGACGCCGTACGCGACCAGCACGCCGGCGAGCGCCCGCGGCCGGGCGATCCGCCGATGCATGACGATCAGGCCGGCGAGACCCGACGGCGCATACAGAATCATCACGATAAAGAACACGCCGAGGTAGAGCAGCCACGCCGAGGTGTAATCGCTCAAGCTGCTCTGCAGCCAGGTGATGACGATCGCGCCCAGGATCGGGCCGATGAAATACGCCGCGCCGCCGATGTAGGCCATGATCAGCACGGCGCCCGAGCGCTGCGCGCTGACGGCGTCGGCCGAGACGATTTCGTAATTGATCGCGTGCAGCCCGCCGGCGAGGCCGGCGAAGAGGCCCGCCATCGCGAACGCGATAAAACGAACGCGTTGCGCGTTGTAGCCGACGAACTCCGCGCGCTCGGCATTGTCGCGCACGGCGTTGCCCATGCGCCCGACCGGTGTGCGCGTGAACGCGTACATCGTGAGCGCCGCAGCGACGCTCCACAGNNCCGGCAGCATGAACGTCGCCGCGTAGACCAATTCGCCGACGCCGAGCGATATCAGCGCGAATATCGTTCCCGCCCGCCGGGTCGTGACCGCGCCGAACAGCACCCCACCGAGCAATCCGCCCGCCGCACCGGCCAGAGGCACCAGCAGCATCGGCAGCGGCAATCCATGGTTGATCGCGCGCATCAGCCCGATCGTGGCGTACCCGCCCAGTCCGAAATACACGGCGTGGCCGAACGACAAGAGGCCCGTCTGCCCGAACAGCAGGTTGAACGACAGCGCGAATACCGCGGCGATCTCCATCTGCGTCAGCATCGAGCGGCTGAAATCGGATTGCAGTCCCGGCAGATGCGGCAGAACGATGAGCAGCGCGATTATCGCGACCAACAGCCCAATCCGCCGATGGCGCCCCGGCGCGATGGACCCGGCCCCGCGCTCGCCGGCAGCCGCTGCGCCGGTCATACGTCGCGCGTGCCGAGCAGGCCCCGGGGCCGCACGATCAGCATCAGCACCAGCAGCAGGTAGGGCACGACAGGCGCCGCGGTGGCGAGCTTGATCGCCAGCAACTCGTAGAGGGGTGAGCCGCGCGAAACTGCGAGGCCGAGCGCGCGGAACAGGTCGAGCAGCGAATAGTCGACCGCCACCACAAACGTCTGCAGGATGCCGATCAGCATCGAGGCGATCAGCGCCCCGGCCAGCGAGCCGAGTCCGCCGACGACGACGACGACGAAGACGATCGGCCCGATCGCGTGCGCGAGCGTCGGTTGGGTCAACAGCATGAACCCGCCGATGACGCCGGCAAGCCCGGCCAGCGCGCAGCCGGCCGCGAACACCAGCACGAAGACGCCCGGCACGTCGTGCCCGAGCGCGCTCAGCATCCTGGGATGCGTCAGCGCGGCCTGGATCACCAGACCGATCCGCGTTTTCTTCAGCGCCAGGTTGAGGAACGCGAACATCGCCAGCGAGATCAGCATCATCAATCCCTTGTAGGCCGGGAACGTGCTGCCGAAGACGTGAAACAGCGGAAAGTCGATGACCGCCGGCACGGCGTTGGCGACGGCGTTTCGCCCCCAGACCATCGTCACCAGTTCCTCGATCAGGTAGGCGAGTCCGAAGGTGAACAGGATCTCCGCGACGTGCCCGCGCGCGTGGACGCGCGAGAGTCCATAGCGCTCGATCGCCGCGCCGGCCACGCCGCACAAGAGGGGCGCCAAGACCAGCGCCGGCCAGAACCCGACCCAGCGTCCGAGCTGGAACGACAGATAGGCGCCGAGCATGAACACGCTGGCGTGAGCGAAATTCAGCACACCCATCATGCTGAAGATCAGCGTGAGTCCCGACGACAGCATGAACAGCAGCAGTCCGTAGACGATGCCGTTCAACAGCGAGATGGTGACGAGCTCGAGCATGCGCTCAAGTCGGATGGCGCCGCGACGGCCGCGGCGCGGCCTGCATCATCGGGCCGGACGCGTCGCGCCGATCACTTTGGCCGCTCCATCTTGCAGGTCGTCGGCAGCGCCGTCGCCTTGCCCTCGACCTTGGCGTCGGTCTTCCAGCCGAGGCCCGAGCCTTCGCTGTCGTATTTGACGTTCCTCGCCAACGTCGAGACGAACAGCGGCTGCAGCAGCTGATGATTGTCGGCGCGCATCTCGACGTCGCCGAGCGACGTTGTCATTTTCATGCCTTCCATCGCACGCGCGACCTTGACCGGATCGTTGGACTGTGCCTTTTTCGCCGCCGCAGCGAACATGTCCCACATCGTCTTGGCGCGCCAGTAGGCATACTCGTTCTCCTTGCCCGGATAGCGCTTGCTGAACGCCGCCACCGTGGCATCGAGCTCCGGCGCGGCATTGCGGTGCCATTCCGACACCTGCTTCAGGGTGTCGACGCCCGCCTCACCGATCGCGGTGACGGCGCCCGGGCTGCCGCCGTAATAGGTTTCCCAGGTCACCTTGAGGCCGGCGTCCTTGCCGGCCTTGATCAGCAGCACCATGTCGTTGCTCCAGTTGCCGGTAATCACCGTGTCGGCGCCGGCGGCCTTGATCTTGGCGACGTAGGGCGAAAAATCGTTGACCTTCTGCAGCGGATGCAGCTCGTCGCCGACGATCTTGATGTCGGGGCGCGATTCGGCGAGCATCTTGTTCGCCGCCGCCGCGACGGCCTTGCCGAACGAATAATCCTGGTTGATCAGGTAAACGCGCTGCACCTTCTTGTCGCGCGCGATTACATCGGTCAACGCGGCCATTTTCATGTCGGCATCGGCGTCGAAGCGAAAATGCCAGAACGTGCACTTCTCGTTGGTCAATGCGGGATCGATCGCCGCATAGTTGAGGAACAGCACTTCCTTGCCGGGATTGCGCTCGTTGTACTTCTGCACCGCGTCGGTGATCGCGAGGGCGACCGAGCTGCCGTTGCCCTGCACGACGTAGCGCGCGCCTTCGTCGAGCGCGCGCTTCAACTGGATCAGCGACTCCTGCGGATTGACCTTGTTGTCGTATGACAGGAGCTCGAGCTTCTCGCCGTTGAGGCCGCCCGCCGCGTTGATCGCGTCGATGTAGAACTGATGCGTTTTCTGCGCCAGAATGCCGGTGGCGGCGCCGCCGCCCGACAGCGGATCGATAAAGGCGATCTTGATGTCCGCGGCGGCAGGGCCGGCGACACAGGCGATCGTGAAGCCCAGCGCAAGGATGCGGCGCGTGCAAGCGATCATGGCTCCTCCAGGGTTTGTGGCGGCTTGGCCCGCGTTGGCGCCGATCGGGCCGCTTCCCGGTGGATGCTAACGGGCCGGGATGCGCCTTACAAGCGCGTAAAGGATGCAACGATGCTGCGGCGCAGCACGCGAAGCGTTAACGCAAGCAAAGGGAGATTATTGATGCTCGGTCTGATGATGCACTGGCCGCTGATGATTTCGTCGCTCATTCGGCATGCCGACCAGTGCCACGGCGAAGCCGAGATTGTCTCGCGCACCGTCGAGGGGCCGATCCATCGCTATACCTATCGCGATGCCCACGCCCGCGCGCGCCGTCTGGCCAACGCGCTGATCCGGCTCGGGGTCACACCGGGCGAGCGCGTGGCCACACTGGCCTGGAACGGCTACCGCCATTTCGAGCTTTACTACGGGGTTTCCGGCATCGGCGCGGTCATCCACACTGTCAACCCGCGCCTGTTTCATGACCAACTGACGCATATCATCAACCATGCCGGCGACCGCCTGGTCTTTTTCGATCTCACCTTCCTGTCGCTGGTCGAGAAGCTCGCGCCCTCCTGTCCAGCAGTGACGACATGGATCGCGATGACCGAGCGCGCGCATATGCCCGACTCGTCGCTGCAGCTTCTCTGCTACGAGGAGCTGCTCGCCGCTGAGCGCGACGACTACGCATGGCCCGAGTTCGACGAGGAGACCGCGGCGGGACTCTGCTACACGTCCGGCACGACCGGCCATCCGAAAGGCGTGCTGTTCAGCCACCGCTCGACGCTGTTGCACGCGATGGCCGTCTGCCTGCCGGACGCCAAAGGCTATTCGGCGCAAAGCGTCATCCTGCCTATCGTCCCGATGTTCCACGTCAACGCCTGGGGCGTTCCGTACTCGGCGCCACTGGTCGGAGCGAAAATCGTTTTCCCCGGCGCAGGTCTCGACGGCAAAAGCCTGTACGAACTGTTCGAAAGCGAGCGCGTCGAATCGTCGGCCGGCGTGCCGACCGTCTGGCTCGGCCTCATCCAGTACATGAAGCAGAACAAGCTTCAGTTCTCGACGCTCAAGCGCACGACGATCGGCGGGTCGGCCTGTCCGCCCGCGATGATGCGCACCTTGCGCGACGATTTCGGCATCACCGTGGCGCACGGCTGGGGCATGACCGAGATGAGCCCGGTCGGCACGATCGGCAGCCCGAAAGCCAAGCACCGCGATCTGTCGGCCGAGGAGCTCATGGCGCTGTCTCTGACGCAAGGCAGGCCGCTTTACGGCGTCGAAATGAAGATCGTCGACGGCGAAGGCCGCGATCTGCCGCGCGACGGCGTTGCGACCGGCAACGTGATGGTCAAAGGTCCCTGGGTGATGCGCGACTACTTCAAGAACGACCAGTCGAGCCCTCTATCCGCCGACGGTTGGTTTCCCACCGGTGACGTCGGTTCAATCGACCCGGACGGTTACCTGCAGATCACCGATCGCTCGAAGGATGTGATCAAATCGGGCGGCGAGTGGATCAGCTCGATCGAGCTCGAGAACGTCGCGATCGGGCACCCTGCCGTGCTCGAAGCGGCGGTCATCAGCGTGTTCCATCCGAAGTGGAACGAGCGCCCGCTGCTGCTGGTGGTCAAAAAGCCGAACATGAATCTCTCGCGGGACGAGATGCTCAAGTTCTACGAGGGCAAGATCGCCAAATGGTCGACCCCCGACGACGTCGTGTTCGTCGACGAGTTGCCGCACACGGCAACCGGAAAGCTGTCGAAGAAAGTGCTGCGGGAGAGTTACAGGAACTACTGCTTGCCGACCGGCTAGGCGCCGATTGCGACAATGGTTCGGGCCGCCCCGAGCCTCACCGCGCGGACCCGAACGCAAGTCGCTTCAGAACATCATCTCGCTACTTCTTGTTCCCCAGGCAATGGGCCACCGTCTGGTGCGGCGGCAGCTCTGGAGGTTCGATACCGCGAGCTTGCTTTCAACGACCCAGTCGGGTCACTGTCACTGTCTGTGGTAACTGTACGCCTTGATGAGGCTAGAGACCGGCGAAAGCCCCAAGTTTGTAGGCCACAGATTATTACAGGTGCAACTGCCTGTCCGAGCGAGTTAGCAATGCCCCAGACCGCGGCCCATGCGCGCGCAACTGTCAACCCAGGGCATTTTTATCGCCTTCCCCCTGCTCGTCGCCGCCAGGTGCGCGAAGCCGATCGGTCCTCTTTCTCATAGGACACCGACCAAGCAGCGGGGCGTGACACGGATCTTGGTATTGCCTCGATTTCCGCGCGATGCTGCGCTGAATCGGCATCGGGTACTCGACGCCGTCTTCGGCGGCGACGAGACCACCGCGCCAGCGAACAAGCATCGCCGTCCGGACGCGCGGTACGTCGAGGGATCCTTCGTCCAGCATTGATTCCGATCAAATGAAGGCCAGGTTGCAATGGCTATAGTCCGTAGGTGAGCCGGCCGACCACGACTATCGAGCTTGGTGCGATCGGCATCGCAGCAGCGCGGTTTCACGCTCGTCGCAGTCCGGCGCCACCAAATCTCCGAAGACCAACGCCAATCCGCGCGCGATCAGGGAAAAAATGAGGAAGAAGGGGACTGTGATCCACGGGGAAATAACAGGCAAGCGCTGTCGGTGCTCATCGTCAGCACGTTGGCATTCACCGTGTGCTTCATGGTGTGGATGATGTTTGGAGTGATAGGCATTCCGATCAAGAAGACGCTTGGCCTGAACGCGACCCAGTTCGGTCTGCTCACCGCCGCGCCGGTGCTGACCGGCTCGCTGATCCGCGTGCCCCTGGGCATGTGGACCGACAAGTTCGGCGGCCGCATCGTGATGTTCACCCTGCTGCTGGTGTGCGTTATACCGATCTGGCTGATCGGTTACGCGACCGAATACTGGCAATTCCTCGTGCTCGGACTTTTCGTCGGGTTGGCCGGCGGCTCGTTCTCGGTCGGCATACACCTGGGGCTCAACGTCTGGGTCTTTACCTTGCTGCTCTTTGTCCTCGGCATCACGTGGGCGTTCGGCAAGGCATCGGTTTTCAAGTACATCTCCGACGAATATCCGGACAACATCGGCGTCATATCGGGAATCGTCGGCTTGGCCGGCGGCTTGGGTGGATTCGTGCTGCCGATCATGTTCGGCGCGTTGATGGACCTCACAGGCATCCGCTCCAGCGCGTTCATGCTGATGTACGGCGTCGTGTGGGTGTCGCTGATCTGGATGTACTGGACTGAGGTCCGAACCACGCAAGTCATGGGAGCCAAGGCCGTCGCGTTCCGACTGCGCGGATAGCCTCCCGTCAACCAAGGTAGCCATGAGCATCGCGAACCCCCCACTCAAGCCTTCACCTGCGCCGCGGACAGGAAACCGCGTCGACATTGCCGATTGGCGTCCCGAGGACAGTAAGTTCTGGGAGACCACCGGCAAGAAGATCGCCTATCGCAATCTGTACATCTCGGTGCCGGCGCTGCTGTGCGGGTTCGCCGTCTGGGGCATGTGGGGAATCATTGCCGTCCAGATGCTCAATCTGGGCTTCCCGTTCAGCAAGGAGCAACTGTTCACGCTGACTGCGATCGCCGGGCTGGCCGGCGCCACGATGCGCATCCCCGCTGCCTTCCTCGTTGGTCTGGCCGGCGGTCGCAATACGATTTTCCTCACGACGGCGATGCTGCTCGCGCCGGCCATCGGCACCGGCATCGTTCTGCAGCACAAAGAATGGCCGCTCTGGGCTTTTCAGCTGATGGCGCTGTGGTCAGGGGTCGGCGGCGGCAATTTCGCGAGCTCGATGTCGAACATCAGCACGTTCTTCCCCAAGCGGCTGCAGGGCACGGCGCTGGGCATCAATGCCGGCCTGGGGAACGCCGGGGTGACCACGATGCAAATCGTCATCCCGCTGGTGATGACCTTCGGCATCTTCGGCGCGCTCGGCGGCGATCCGATGACGCTGGTCAAGGATAGCGGCTGGATCTTCGGCAAGATCCGGGCCGGTACGCCGACTTACATCCAGAATGCCGGCCTAGCATGGCTGTTGTCGCTGATCCCGCTGTCGATCCTTTGCTGGTTCGGCATGAACAACCTGCTGCCGGTCTCGCCCAATACTGGCGGCACGCTGCGCGCATTTCTCAAGATCACGTGGCTTTATACTCTGTCCTTCGTGCCGGCGATTGTGGGTCTGTACCTTTACCTCCCGCCGCCAAGTGGCGTGGGCGTACTCAACATGTGGCTCGCCGTTCTGTTCATTATCGTCAGCATGCTGCTGGTGCTGAAAGTGGCCGCATTCGGCCCGATGAAGCAGGGACTCGCGCGACAGTTCGCCATCTTCCGCAACAAGCACACCTGGGCGATGACCATTCTCTACATCGTCACTTTCGGATCCTTCATCGGATTTTCGATGGCCCTGCCGCTGTCCATCTCGGTGATCTTCGGCGTCAGCCACGTACCAGACGCCTCCGGGGTGATGCAGCACACGCTGAAGAACCCGAACGGGCCGTCGGCGCTGACATACGCTTGGATCGGCCCGTTCCTGGGCGCGCTGGTCCGTCCGATCGGGGGCTGGATCGCCGACAAGCTGGGCGGGTCGATCGTGACGCAGGCGGTCTCGGCGGTGATGGTCGTGGCTTCGGGCGCGCTGGGTTATGTGATGCTGCTCGCCTACAACTCCGCCACGCCGGAGCAGTACTTCGTCGTGTTCATGCTTCTGTTCGTGTTGCTTTTCACCGCCACCGGCATCGGCAATGGCTCGACGTTCCGCACGATTGGCGTGATTTTCGACCGTCAGCAGGCCGGCCCGGTCCTGGGGTGGACGTCGGCCGTGGCCGCCTATGGCGCGTTCGTCGCCCCGGTCGTCATCGGCGAGCAGATGAACGCCGGCACGCCACAGATCGCGATGTATGCCTTCTCCGTATTCTATGCGCTATGCCTCGTTCTCAACTGGTGGTTTTACCTGCGTCGCAACGCGTACGTGAACAACCCCTGAACACCAGAACGGTTACACAAGGACGCGACTGCCGCGGAGACCAACGATGAGTCATTTTCTCGATCGCCTCACCTATTTCTCCCAACCAAGGGAGAAATTTGCCGACGCCTATGGCGTGACCACCGGCGAGGACCGCACGTGGGAGGACGCCTACCGCAACCGCTGGGCGCACGACAAGATTGTTCGCTCGACCCATGGCGTCAACTGCACGGGATCGTGCTCGTGGAAGATTTACGTGAAGGGCGGCATCGTCACCTGGGAAACTCAGCAGACCGACTACCCGCGTACGCGCTGGGACATGCCCAATCACGAGCCCCGCGGCTGTTCGCGGGGCGCGAGCTACAGCTGGTATCTGTACAGCGCCAATCGCGTCAAGTACCCGATGGTGCGCGCCCGCCTCCTCAAGCACTGGCGCCACGCGCGCGAAGCACACGATCCGGTCGACGCCTGGGCGGCAGTCGTCGTCGACGATGCGACGCGGCGCGACTATCAAAGCGTGCGCGGGCTCGGCGGCTTCGCGCGCTCTACCTGGGACGAGGTGAACGAGATCATCGCGGCGGCCAACGTTCACACCATCAAGACATACGGGCCGGACCGCATCATCGGCTTCTCGCCGATCCCTGCAATGTCCATGGTCAGCTATGCGGCCGGCAGCCGTTACATGAGCCTGATCGGCGGCGTGTCGATGAGCTTCTATGACTGGTACTGCGATCTGCCGCCGTCGAGCCCGCAGGTTTGGGGCGAGCAGACTGACGTACCCGAATCGGCCGATTGGTACAACTCGAATTTCATCATCGCCTGGGGTTCGAACGTCCCGCAGACGCGCACCCCCGACGCCCACTTCTTCACCGAGGTTCGTTACAAGGGCACCAAGACCGTTGCAATCACGCCTGATTACTCCGAGGTTGCGAAGCTCTCCGATCTCTGGCTGCATCCAAAGCAGGGCACCGATGCCGCGGTGGCGATGGCGATGGGTCACGTGATCCTGAAGGAGTTCTATTTCGGCGGCAGCGGTAAGGCGCGCCCCGCTTATTTCGACGACTATGCGCGCCGCTATACCGACCTTCCGATGCTGGTGATGCTGAAGGAACACCGCCTCGAGACCGGCGAGACCGTCACGGTGCCCGACCGGTACGTGCGCGCGTCCGACTTCAGCGACAAGCTCGGCCAGGCCAACAACCCGGAGTGGAAGACGGTCGCCTTCGGCGAGACCGGCGAGGTCGTGCTACCGCACGGTGCTATCGGCTTTCGCTGGGGGCCGGACGGTCGCGCCGACGCCGGGCAGTGGAACCTGGACGCCCGCGACGCTCGTCGGGCTGGCGATGTGAAACTCAGGCTTTCGCTGCTCGAAGGAGATCGCCCTGGCGCTGACAGCGTCAAGGTCGGCTTTCCGTATTTCGGCGGCATACCCAGCGAGCATTTTCCGAACAACGCGCAAAGCGACGTGCTGGTGCGCACGGTGCCTATACAGCGCATCGCCCTCGGCCCCGAAAGCGAAAGGCGCGAGGTCCTGGTGGCGACGGTGTTCGATCTCCAGGTGGCCCAGTACGGCGTTGCGCGCGGCCTGCCGGGCGAACTCGCAGCGGCCGATTTCGACGATAACACGCCCTACACACCGGCCTGGCAGGAGCAGATCACCGGGGTGCCACGCGACCAGGTGATCGCGGTCGCACGCCAGTTCGCCGAGAACGCCGAGAAGACCGAAGGACGGTCGATGGTCATCATCGGCGCCGGCATGAACCACTGGTATCACAGCGATATGAATTACCGCGGCGTCATCAACATGCTGATGATGTGCGGCTGCATCGGCAAGAGCGGCGGCGGCTGGTCGCACTACGTGGGCCAGGAAAAGCTGCGCCCGCAGACGGGCTGGACGGCGCTCGCGTTCGCCCTCGACTGGATCCGCCCGCCTCGCCAGATGAACTCGACCAGTTTCTTTTACGCCCATACCGATCAGTGGCGCTACGAAAAGATCGGCGTCGACGAAGTGTTGTCGCCGCTCGCGGACAAGACGTTGTATGGCGGAAGCATGATCGACTACAACGTGCGCGCCGAGCGGATGGGATGGCTGCCCTCCGCTCCGCAGTTGCAGACCAATCCGATGCAGGTAGTGCGCGACGCGGAAGCGGCCGGCATCGACCCGAAGGACTACACCGTCAAATCGCTGCGGGACGGCTCGCTGCGCATGAGCTGCGAAGATCCCGACCATCCTGCCAACTGGCCGCGCAACATGTTCGTCTGGCGCTCGAACATCATCGGCTCGTCGGGCAAAGGCCACGAATATTTCCTCAAGCATCTGCTCGGAACGAGTAACGGCGTTCAAGGCAAGGACCTTGGCATCGACAACGCAAAGCCCGCGGAGGTCGTCTGGCACGACAAAGGGCCCGAAGGCAAGCTCGACTTGTTGGTAACGCTCGACTTCCGCATGAGCACGACATGTCTGTATTCAGACATCGTCCTGCCGACGGCGACCTGGTANNCGACCTGGTACGAGAAGAACGATCTGAACACCAGCGACATGCACCCGTTCATCCATCCGTTGTCGACCGCGGTCGACCCGGCGTGGCAATCGAAGAGCGACTGGGAGATCTACAAGGGATTCGCCAAGAAGTTCAGCGAAGTCTGTGTCGGCCACCTCGGTGTCGAGCGCGAGATCGTGCTAACGCCGATGATGCACGATACGCCGGGCGAATTGGCACAACCGTTCGAAGTCAAGGACTGGAAATGCGGAGAGTGCGACCTGGTACCCGGCAAGACCGCGCCGAACGTGGCTGTTATCGAACGCGACTATCCAAACGTCTACAAGCGCTTCACTGCGGTCGGGCCCCTGATGGGCAAGATCGGCAACGGCGGCAAGGGCATCGCGTGGAACACGCAGACCGAGGTCCGCCAGCTCGGTGAGCTGAACGGCTTAGTGACCGATGAGGGTGTCACCCGCGGCATGCCCAGGATCGACACCGATATCGATGCCTGCGAGGTCGTGCTGCAGTTTGCGCCGGAGACGAACGGCCATGTCGCGGTGAAGGCCTGGGCCGCCTTGTCCAAGCAGACCGGACGCGAACACACGCATCTTGCGCTCCATCGCGAAGACGAAAAGATCCGCTTTCGCGACATCCAGGCGCAGCCGCGGAAAATCATCAGCTCGCCGACATGGAGCGGAATCGAGTCGGAAACCGTCTCGTACAACGCCGGCTACANNACCAACGTGCACGAGTTGATCCCGTGGCGTACGCTGACCGGCCGCCAGCAGTTCTACCAGGATCATCCATGGATGCTGGCCTTCGGGGAAGGCTTGGCCAGCTACCGTCCGCCGGTGAACCTGAAGGCCACGGCAGGCGTGCACGGCATCCGCTCGAATGGCAACCCCGAGATCCTGCTCAACTTCATCAC
>PLYT01000100.1:0-28493 GCA_003153475.1 Betaproteobacteria bacterium
AATCATCACCTGGAACGTACAGTGGTGCCGTGGTGTCGATGGCCGGGTCGATCCGGCGCGCATTGTGGCGCATGCAAGGGCGCTGGCCGACTTCGACGTGTTGTGCCTTCAGGAAATCGCGAGCAACTTCGCCGCTCCCGGGCTCGTGGGCAGCCACGGCGAAAATCAGTTCGGCGAAATTGCACAACGCCTGCCCGAATACACGCTGGTGCCCGGCGCGATCGTCGATGTGCCGGGCGACGCCGGCCAGCGGCGGCACTTCGGCAACCTGATCCTGTCGCGCTTTCCGGTCGGACAGGTGTTTCGTCACCTGTTGCCCTATCCGGTCGATCCGGGGCGCCGCGGCATGCCGCGGATCGCGCTCGAAGCGGTCGTGCAGGCGCCGTTCGGCGATGTGCGCATCATCACCACGCACCTCGAGTATTACGGCACGGTCAAACGGACTGCGCAGGTCGATGCGTTGCGTGCGATATACGCGGAGGGCAGCGGCTACGCCCGTCTGGGCAAGATCGTGGAAACGGGCGGCGGGCCCTTCCACGATTATCCCCGTCCTGCGGCGACGATCGTCACCGGCGATTTCAACCTCGAGCCGGACGATCCGCTGCATGCACGGATGGTCGAGCCCTTCGGTGACGGCACTCCACCGCTGTTCGACGCGTGGGAGACAGCGCACCCTGGGCTCGCCCATCCTGCGACGTTCAAGCTCTACGAAAAGGAAGAGCCCGGCGAGCCGGAGCAGCATTGCGATTTCATCTTCGTGTCCGCCGACCTGGTGCCGCGCCTCAAGTCCATTCGCGTCGACCAGGCGACCCAAGCCTCCGATCATCAACCGGTGCTCGCTGAGTTCGGCTAAGACGCTTTCGCTGTTTCCTGCGACCGCCCCAAGGGTTTGGGCGGCGCAGCTGTAAGCGGGTCGCTTCAGCGCGGTTGCCGGTCCACTTGGACCGGGCATCCGGCAAGCGTAAAATGCGCGGTGGCCGGCACCCGCTCGCCCGAAATCGTGACGGCCACGCCACGATCCCCACGACGCCTCGCCCGGCCGGACTCTTCCCTTGAACGCCGCGATCACGCCTCCGGGCGAGCTTTCCAACGACCCCGCGCGCGAGCCCGACCGGGCAGCGCGAAGCCGCGCCGCACTGGAGCGTCTGGCGGCGTCGGACAAAGCGCGGCTCCTGTTCGTCGCGCATGCCTGGGGTGGCGGCATCCGGCAGCATATGAGCGCGCTCGCCAGTCTGGTAGCAGCGCAATGCGACGTGCTGTTGCTCGAGCCCGCGGCGGGCGACACGGTCCGGCTGTCGTGGTTCAAGCCAGGCGAAGATTTCGCCGCGTACTTCGCGCTGCCTGCCGATATGACGGCGCTGGTTTCGCTGCTGCGCGGACTCGATCTGGCGCGCATCCATTTTCATCATGTCCACGGTTTGCCGCGCGCTGTCCTGGATCTGCCGGCGGCGGTCGATGTGCCGTACGACTGCACGCTGCATGATTACTATGCGATCTGCCCCCAATATCATCTCGTCACCGCCGACGGCCGCTATTGCGGCGAGCCCGATGCGGACGGGTGCGCTGCCTGCATCGCGGGCCGCCCGCCGCAATGGCCGCTCGATATCGCGGCGTGGCGCGCCGTGTTCGAAGCCCTGTTGCGCGGCGCCGAGCGCGTATTCGCGCCGTCGCACGACGTCCGGCGACGCATTGCACGCTATTTTCCGGGATTGCCGATAACGGTGCTGGCGCATGCCGAAGCGCCGCTCGCCGCGTCTGCGCGCCTCACCCGCGTCGTCACGTTGGGCAAGCTGTCGCCGGACAAGGGGCTCAACGTCGTTGCGGCCTGCGCCGCGGATGCGCGTGCGCGCGGCCTGCCGCTGTCGTTTCGCGTGCTGGGCGCCGTATCGGAGCCGGTGCCTCAGCGCCCGCAGCTGCCGCTTGCGGTGCATGGCGAATACGGCGAGGCCGATTTGCCTGCGCTGATCGCCGCTGAGCGGCCGGACGTGATCTGGTTTCCGTCGCAGGTGCCGGAAACCTATTCCTATACGCTGTCGGCGGCGATCGTCGCCGATGCCGCAATCGTCGCCTCGGACCTCGGCGCCTTTCCTGAGCGGCTTGCCGGCCGGCCGCGTACCTGGCTCATGCCTTGGGACGCGACGCCGGCCGAGTGGAATGCGACGCTCCTCGGCGCGGATGCTGTGCGCGCCGCACCGGCGCCGCGCGGCGCGCCCAGCGTCGGCCCGACCGACCCGCAACGCTATCTCGCGCTCTACCTCGCGCCGTTGTCGGCGCACGTGCGCAAGCGCGGTGATGCTGTCGCGCCGCCCGTGCTCGAATCGCGCCATGGGTCGATGCCGGAAGGAAAGTCCGCCGCCGAAGCGCTGTCGCTGCCGCAGCTGTTCAGTGCAGGCGTCGAGTGCGGCAATGCCGAGGCCCGGACCGAGCTCAAGCGGCAGGTCGCGGCCATCGACGCCGCGCTGACTACACTGCCTGGCGGCGCCGCCGGATCGGCGTTGCCTTCGAACCTGGTAAGTGCGCTGCGCCGGGAGGAGGACATGCAGCACCAGTTCGATCGCAGCGAAGCGATGCTGCATGCCGCGCGCGATCGCGTCGAAGAGCTGGAAACGAGCACGACGTGGCGTGCCACCGCTCCGTTGCGGGAGGGCGGCCAAAAGGTCAAGATCGCCTGGGCGCATGCGCGAGCGCAGTGGTCGGCGCTGCGCCAGTCGCCGCACTATGTCGGCGTCGCCGCGACGGTCCTGCGCAACGAAGGCCCGCGCGCGCTGGCCGGCCGCATCGTGCGACGGCTTTCGCGCCCACACCGCTACGTTCCGCCGGCAGGCGTCGTATTCATGCAGGAAACCACGATCGCGCCGCTCGCCTTCGCCGCCGTCGACAACCCGCGGATCTCGATCATCGTGCCTATGTACGGCAAGCCGCTGTTCACCTACACGTGCCTCAAGAGCATTCATGCCCACACAACGGCCGGCCATTACGAAATCATCGTCGTCGACGATGCGTCGCCCGAGCCAGCGCGCGAGACGCTGGCTGCGGTAACCGGCGTGCGCTTCGAGCGTAACGCGGCCAACCTGGGATTCGTCGCCAGTTGCAATGGTGCGGCGGCGCACGCACGCGGCGAGATCCTGGTCTTCCTCAACAACGATACGATCGTCACCCCCGGTTGGCTGGAAGCGATGCTGACCGTATTCGATCGGCACCCGGATGCGGGCCTGGTCGGTGCGAAGCTCGTCTATCCGGACGGCAGGCTCCAGGAAGCGGGCGGAATCGTGTGGCGCGACGGCTCGGCCTGGAACTACGGACGCGACGACGACCCGGGCCGGCCCGAGTACAACTATCTGCGCCAGGTCGACTATTGTTCCGGGGCCTGCCTCGCCGTGCCGCGGCGTTTGTTCGGCGAGCTCGGCGGCTTTGATCCTCGTTATGCGCCGGCGTATTACGAGGACACCGACCTCGCCTTCGCGGTGCGCGCCGCGGGACGCCGCGTCTATTACCAGTCGGCGGCGACGATCGTCCACTTCGAGGGCGCGACCTCGGGCACCGACGAGTCGGCCGGCGTCAAGCGGCACCAGACGGTCAATCGCAGCACATTCGCCGCCAAATGGGCCGGGGCGCTCGAAGACCGCCGCCCCAACGGCGTCGCACCGGAGCTTGAGCGCGACCGGTGGGCGAGCCGGCGGGCGCTGGTGATCGACGCATGCATGCTGACGCCCGACCAGGATTCGGGGTCGCTGCGCATGCAGCGCGCGATGGAGATCCTGACCGGCCTGGGCTGCAAGGTGACGTTCGTCGCCGACAATCTCGAATACCGGAAGCCGTATGTTCAAGCGCTGCAGCAGCAGGGCGTCGAGGTGCAGTTCCATCCGTATACGAGCTCGCTGGCGAAGCTGCTCGGCGAGCGCGGCGGCGAGTTCGACCTGGTGCTGCTGTCGCGGCATTACATCGCGGCGCGGCACATGGCGACGGTACGGGCGTTCGCACCGAACGCGCTGATCGCATTCGACACCGTCGACCTGCATTTCCTGCGCGAAGAGCGATTGGCGGAGCTCGACGCCAGCCGCGCGACGCGCGGCGCGGCGGCCGCAAAGCGCGCCGAGGAGCTGGCGTTGATTCGCCGCGCCGACGTCACGCTGGTCGTCAGCGACGTCGAGCGAGCGCTGCTCGCGGAGCTCGCACCGCAAGCCAGAGTGATCGTGCTGTCGAATATCCACGACCGGCACGAGCGCGGCCGGCCGTTCGACGAGCGCGCCGGATTGCTGTTCGTCGGCGGTTTCCGCCATCCGCCGAATACCGACGCAGTCCTCTGGTATGCGAACCGGATTCTGCCGAGAATCCGCTCGGAGCTGCCCGGCGTGAAAAGCTACGTCGTCGGTGCCGATCCGCCGGCGACGATCCGCAGTCTGGCGGCCGACGACCTGGTCATCGCCGGATTCGTTCCGGACCTGACGCCGTACCTCGAAGCTTGCCGCGTCTCGATCTCGCCGCTGCGCTACGGCGCCGGCGTCAAGGGCAAGGTCAACCAGGCGATGAGCTTCGGCCTGCCGGTTGTGGCGACGACGCCGTCGATCGAGGGTATGCATCTGAGGCCGGGAAGCGACGTACTGATCGGCGATGATCCGCAGGCGTTCGCCGACGCAGTGGTCCGCGCGTATCGCGACCGGGCGCTATGGGAACGGCTCGCCGCCGGCGGGCTCGATAACGTCGGTCGTCATTTTTCGCGCGAGGTTGCAACGGCGGCGATCAGCGAGCTGCTCGCGCTGGTCGACCGGAAGGCGCGCGACCGCCGCTCGGCATAGACCCCGCTCACCCGGCCCGTGGTGCCAGCGCGAGCGGCGCAACGCCGTCAGCGTCGCTCGAACACGATGTCCCAGACACCGTGCCCGAGCTTAAGGCCGCGGCGCTCGAATTTCGTCGCCGGTCGGTACGCAGGACGCGGCGCGAACGAAGCCGTCGTATTGACCAGCAGCGGTTCGGCGCTTGCGGCCGCGAGAACGTCGGTCGCGTAGTCTTCCCAGTCGGTCGCAACATGCAGGTAGCCGCCGGGCGCCAGGCGCTGCGCGAGCGTATGGATGAACTCGGGCTGCAGCAGCCGCCGCTTGTGGTGCCGCTTCTTGGGCCATGGGTCGGGAAAAAAGACATGGATGCCGGCGAGCGCGCCCGGCGCGATCATGTGCGCGACCACGTCGACAGCGTCGTGCTGCACGATGCGGAGGTTGGCCAGACGCTTGTCCTCGATCAGCTTCAGCAGTCCGCCGACGCCGGGAGAATGCACTTCGATCGCGACAAAATCCTGATCGGGTTGCGCTTCGGCGATCGCCGCCGTCGCTTCGCCCATGCCCGAGCCGATTTCGAGGATCTTGGGATTGTCGCGGCCGAAGATCGCGGCGAGGTCGAGCAGGGCGGGCGTGTACGGAATGCCGAATCGCGGCAGCAGCGCCTGGCAGGCGCGCTGCTGGGCCGGGGAGAACCGCCCCTGCCGCAGCACAAAGCTGCGGATCGGCCGACGGGGCTGCGGGCGCGGTGCGTTCATCAGCGCGCGGCGGCCATGGTCATGGCGGTGCGACCCGCGTCCAGCTGGAATCGGAGAGCTTGCGCTCGATCGTCGAAGGCGCGCGGGCCGGGTCGACGTTGAATTCGATCGCCAGCGTGTCGGCGTCGCGCCATGTCGCGCCGGCGTCGGCCCAGGCAGCACCCGGGGCCCAGCGCAACTCCTTGCGGAAGCCGTCGCGCGTGACGCGCCAGACGGCGATCTCGTTGCCGCAGTGCTGCGCGCAAACGTCGACGACGGCGAAGTGCTGGCGGTCGGGCGAGAGCCGGGGCTCCGCCGGCAGATCGACGAGGCGGCCGCTCGCACGCTGCAACAGCGCAAAGCTCGCGTCGTCGCCTGCGGTCACATACAGCACGACGCTGTTGATGCCGTCGAGGTAATCCCACAGGCTGTACGCGCGCCCGTTGACCGGGTCGTCGCTGTCGGTGAAGGTCGTGCTGCCCGACGGAAAGAGCGACACGACCAAGGTGTTTCCGTCGCGGCGGGCGAGGCTCGGCAGTCGGGCAAGCTGCAGTGTCTCGATCAGTCGACCGCAGTGAGCGGTGTCTTCGGCGCCGGTGCACGCCTGTGCGATCTCGGCACGGGTCAGCGGCGCACCATGCGCCCACAGCGGGGCGCAGCAGAGGAGCGCAAACCACGCGCGCCGGGCCCGAAACGGCCCCAGCGTGGCGCCTTTGCGGGTCAAGCAATCAGGCCGGTCGTCGGCGAGCTTGGATTGGCCGCGTAGAACTTGCGCGGCATGCGGCCGGCACGAAACGCTTCGCGCCCGGCCTCGACGGCTTTTTTCATCGCCCCGGCCATCAGTACCGGGTCCTTCGCCAGGGCGATCGCGGTGTTCATCAGCACGCCGGCGCAACCGGTCTCCATCGCGATGGCGGCGTCCGACGCAGTGCCGACGCCGGCGTCGACCAGCACCGGCACTTTCGCCTGCTCGATGATCAGCTTGAGGTTCCACGGGTTGAGTATGCCCATCCCGGAGCCGATCAGCGACGCCAGCGGCATGATCGCGACGCAACCCACGGCCTCGAGCTCGCGCGCGATGATCGGATCGTCCGAGGTGTAGACCATGACGTCGAAGCCTTCGGCGACCAGCGTCTCGGCCGCGCGTATCGTCTGCCGCACGTCGGGGAACAGCGAATTCGCATCGCCCAGCACCTCGAGCTTGACCAGCTTGTGCCCGTCGAGCAATTCGCGCGCAAGCCTCAGCGTGCGCACCGCGTCATCGGCGGTGTAGCAGCCGGCGGTGTTCGGCAGCAGCGTGAATTGCGATGGCGGCAGGTAGTCGAGCAGCGACGGCTCGTTAGGATTCTGGCCGATATTGGTGCGGCGGATAGCGACGGTGACGATCTGGGCACCCGACGCGTCGATCGCCGCCCGCGTCGCGGCGAAGTTCTTGTACTTTCCGGTGCCGACCAAAAGGCGCGAGCGGTAGGCGCAACCGGCGACGACCAGCGAGTCGTCGTGCGCCATCGCGAGATTTTCGGTCGGAGAGTTCATCTTGCTTAAGCTAGCCGCCGCCGACCGCGGCGACGACTTCGATTCGATCGCCGGCGCAGAGCNNAGCTCACGGACGAGGTCGGCCACCCGGGGCGACGCGGACCGGCAGACGTACGTTTCGCCATTGAGTGAAATCGAGACCATCAGCGTTCGGACCATCGTTACGGAGTACAGATTATCACTACCGTGCCCCAGATCAAGCCAGGCATCTGAACGTGTGACTCGGGGCGCCGGTGCGAAGAGCCCGCTTTAGGCCTATTCGCGATAGCGGACCATCGCTTCGCGCAGGATCGCGAGTTGACGCTCGAAATGCCGACAGGCGTCGCAAAACAGCAGATGGAGCCGTACCAGCCAGCGCTTTCGCAGCGTCAGGCGCTGGTCCTGCATCTGCGAGATCAGCCGGCTCGCGCCCTTGCATGGGATAAGGGGGCCCATAGCCTCTAAGCGATCGGCGACGTCAGTCCGTACGGGCGCTACCGGCAAACCAGTACTGTTCGAGGCATTGCCGGAGCGCCATCCTGGCCCGATAGAGAATGACCCAGAGGTTGGTCGAGGTGATCGTCAGTTCCTTACAGATCTCATCGCCGTCGCGTGCAAGCGGATCGTCGATGATAAGCCAAGCCCTTGCCGCGCGGACGGCCGCGGCCAGCGTGCTACGCCGCCCAGTCGAGTATCACCTTGCCGCTCTGGCCCGACTGCATCGTCGCGAACGCCTTCTCGAATTGCTCGACCGCATAGTGGTGCGTGATGATAGGCGAGAGGTCGAGCCCGCTCTGCAGCATCGCGACCATCTTGTACCAGGTCTCGAACATCTCGCGGCCGTAGATGCCCTTGATCTCGAGTCCCTTGAATATGACCTCGTTCCAGTCGATCGCCATGTTCGCCGGCGGGATGCCCAGCAGCGCGATCTTCCCGCCGTGATTCATGTGCCGGAGCATGTCGCCGAACGCCTTCGGCACGCCTGACATCTCCAGGCCCACGTCGAAGCCCTCCGTCATGTGCAGATCGGCCATGACGTCCCCCAGGTCCTCGCGCTCGACATTGACCGCGCGCGAAGCGCCCATGCGCCGCGCCAGCGCCAGCCGGTAGTCGTTGATGTCGGTGATCACGACGTGACGCGCGCCGACGTGCCGGGCGATCGCCGCCGCCATGATGCCGATCGGCCCGGCGCCGGTGATCAGCACGTCTTCGCCCACCAGGTTGAACGACAGCGCCGTATGCGTCGCGTTGCCGAACGGGTCGAAAATCGACGCCAGGTCATCGGAGATGTCGTCCGGAATCTTGAACGCATTGAATGCCGGGATCACCAGGTATTCGGCGAACGCTCCCTCGCGGTTGACGCCGACGCCGACGGTATTGCGGCACAAGTGCCGGCGTCCAGCCCGGCAGTTGCGGCAGAAGCCGCACGTGATGTGGCCCTCGCCCGACACGCGATCGCCGATCGCGAAGCCGCGCACTTCCTGGCCCATGTCGACGATTTCGCCGACGTATTCGTGGCCGACGTGCATCGGCACCGGAATCGTCTTGCGCGCCCATTCGTCCCAGTTCCAGATGTGCATGTCGGTGCCGCAGATCGCCGTCTTGCGGATGCGTATCATCACGTCGTTGTGGCCGACCTCGGGTTTTTTCACCTGGGTCAGCGTGAGGCCCGGCGCGGGCTCGAGTTTGGAGAGTGCCTTCATCGCGTTTCCTTGATTGCGCCCAGCGCCTTGCCGACTTTTGCGAAGGCCGCCACCGCCCGGTCGATCTGCCCGTCAGTGTGCGCCGCGCTCATTTGGGTACGAATGCGCGCCTTGCCCTTCGGCACGACCGGATAGGAAAACCCGATCACGTACACCCCTTCCGCCAGCAGCGCGTCGGCCATGCGCGTCGCAAGCGCCGCGTCGCCGAGCATCACCGGGATGATCGGATGCGCGCCGGGCACGAGATCGAAGCCGAGGCCGGTCATCGCGGCGCGAAAGCGCTCGCCGTTGCGCTGCACGCGCCGGCGGAGCTCCAGCCCTTCGCCGGCGGCCAGCAATTCGAGCACGCGCAACGTTGCCGCCGCGATCGACGGCGCCAGCGTATTCGAGAACAGATAGGGCCGCGAGCGCTGCCTGAGGAGTTCGACGATCTCCTTGCGCGCGGAGGTGAAGCCACCCGAGGCGCCGCCCAGTGCCTTGCCCAGCGTGCCGGTGATGATGTCGACCCGGCCCTCGACACCGCAGAATTCGGGCGTGCCGCGGCCGCCTTCGCCCACGAAGCCGACGGCATGCGAATCGTCGACCAGCACCAGCGCGCGATGCCGGTCGGCGAGCTCGCAGATCGCCTTCAAGTCGGCGACGATGCCGTCCATCGAGAACACGCCATCGNNGCATGATTCAATTCGTCGCTGATGACCGCGTCCTCTTCGCCGAGCAGGGTTTCGAACACGCCGCCGTTGGCATCGAAGCAGCTCGAATAGAGGATGCTGTCGTCGGTTCCAAGGAACGCGGAAATCGTTCGCTCGAGCTCCTTGTGCACCGCCTGCGTGCCGCAAATGAAACGCACCGACGCCATGCCGAAGCCCCAGTGTTCGAGCCCCTCGCGCGCCGCCGCGATGAGCCTGGGGTCGTCGGCCAGCCCCAGGTAGTTGTTGGCGCAGAAATTGAGTACTTGGGCGCCCGAGCTCAACACAATCTGCGACGACTGCGGGCTTTGGATCACCCGCTCCGCCTTGTAGAAGCCATCGGCGCGGATGGCATCGACGGTACGGCGCAGATGCGTCAGGTAATCGTCATGCATGATGGGGTCGGGTGGCGTTGTCGGTCCAGCGTACGTCGTGAGCATCCCGCAGGGCAGCAATCCTTCAGTCGCGGACACGCGAGGTTCGGCACAGCCAGGGGGAAAGGATGTTGCTAAAAGCGTGCGTACGCTCGACATTCTCGGATGCTGCCGCAGCGCGGTCAAGCAAGGCGGGGTACGACGCCACTTGTGCGGTTCAAGGTCGAAAGTCGGTGGCGTTGGCGGCGGTGCGGCGCTAGACTGCGTTCCCGCCGACGCAAGGCTGTCAAAAAGGGAGTGCGCGTGGGAATTCCGCTGCTGTTGGCCGCGACCGCGACCGAGTGGGCCGGCCCGGCGCGTCTGCCGCGCGAGCTGGTCCGGGCAGGTTTCGACGTATCGGTGCTGGCACCCAAGCGCGCACTGGTGGCAAAGAGCCGTTATGTCAGTGCGGTGACCCACCTGCCCGACGCGACGACGCCGATGCAATGGGCGTACATGCTTGCGGCCAGCCTTGGCGCGCGCGCACCGCGTCTGATCGTGCCCTGCGACGACACTGCGTTGCAGTTGATGATGTCATTCGTCGAAACACCGCCGGACGGTCTGGAGCGATCGCTCCGGGACCAACTGCTCGCGCTGATCCGGGAATCGCTGGGCGATCCCGCGTTCTATCGGCCGAGTATCGACAAGACGCTGTTGCCCGCTGCGGCCCACGCACTTGGCGTACGCGTGCCCCCGTTCGAAATCGTTGCCGACGTTGCGGCGGCCCGGGCGTTCGCGCGCACGCACGGCTATCCGATTGTGCTGAAGCGCGCGTTCGGCACGGCGGGTCAGGCGGTCGAGATCGTTCTGGAGGAGAAGCAGTTGCAACCGGCCTTCCAGAAACTGATTTCGAAGGGAGACGCGGCCTTTTGGAAGTCGTCCGATTTGCTGATTCAGGCCTGGATTCCCGGCAAGGGGCTGCTGCATGCGGTGGCCGCATGGCGTGGAGTCGCCTACGCCGGCATGACGCGCGAAGTGCTGATGCGGAGCTCTGCGACCGGACCTTCGACCGTCGTGCGCTGCCGACACGCGCCGGAGGCGCGGCGTTTCGCCGAACTGCTTGCAGCCGGTTTCGACGTAAGTGGATTCTTCGGCCCGGAGTTCATCGAGCACGAGCGCACCGGCGAGGTCTACCTGATCGAGATCAACCGGCGCGTGACCAACGGCGTGCAGATGGGCGGCATCGTTGGCGTCGATCTGTGCGCCGCGCTGGCGGGTGCGCTGGACGACGGCGCGTATGCGGGACGCGCCGACATTCCTCCGGGGGAGGCGCATTTGATAGCGGAGTTCCCCCAAGAGTGGTTGCGCGACCCGGCGAGTCACTACCTGCGTACGGCCAGGACCGACGTCCCGTGGGACGATGTCGTTTTATTGCGGGCGATGCTGGCCATGCGCGAAAGATAACAAGCCTGCCGCTTTCGCTCCTTAATGGTGAGTATCGATGGAAAAACGTAAGCTGGGGTACACCGGATTCGAGGTCGCGCCGCTTGCCTTCGGCGGCAATGTATTCGGCTGGACCGTCGACGAAGCGACATCGTTTCGCCTTCTCGACGCGTTCTGCGATGCGGGCTTCAACCTGATCGACACCGCGGATTCGTATTCGCGCTGGGTGCCGGGCCACGAAGGCGGGGAATCGGAGACGATCATCGGCCGCTGGATCGCGCGGCGCGGCCGGCATGACGATGTCGTCATCGCGACCAAGGTCGGCTCCGACATGGGCCTCGGCTACAAATGCCTGCGCGAGGATTACATCGTGCAGGCAGTCGAGCAATCGTTGCGTCGCCTTCGCGTCGATGCGATCGATCTCTACCAGTCGCACTGGGATGACGACAAGACGTCGCTCGACGAGACGCTCGAGGCTTACGCGGTCCTGGTGAGGCACGGCAAGGTCAAGGCGATCGGCGCTTCCAATATCACCGCGGAGCGTCTGGCCGAAGCGCTGGCAGTCAGCAACCAGCACGCTTACCCGCGCTACGAGACGCTGCAACCTCTGTACAACCTCTACGATCGCAGCACGTTCGAAGGACCGCTGGCGCAATTGTGCATGCGCGAGAAGATCGGCGTCATCACCTACTTCTCGCTCGCCGCGGGATTCCTGACCGGGAAATATCGCAGCGAAGCGGACTTTGCGAAGAGCCAGCGCGGGCCGGGCATGCAGAAATACATGAATCCACGCGGGATGCGGATCCTCGGTGCGCTGGACGACGTCGCGCTGCGCTACGGCGTGACTCCGGCCCAGGTGGCGCTTGCCTGGCTGATCGCCCGGCCGGGTGTCACGGCGCCGATCGCCAGCGCGACCTCGATCGCGCAACTTGACGAGTTGATCGCTGCGACCCGGCTCAAGCTCGACGTCGACGCCATGCAGGCGCTGGATCGGGCGAGCGCATGACGAGCCGGTAACTCCAGCCGAACCAGCTCGGGCGCTGCCCGCCGCAACGGCGGCGCAGTCGACCCGTTACAGCTGCAACGCGCTGCGACCGAGGCGAAACGCGGTGGATACGATGCGGGTGCCTAATGGTCACAGGCGCCAAGTTTATCGATTCGATAGCCTGCGCGGGTTTGCCTTCCATCTTGGCAAAGGGGCACCGACGCCGTCAGAAATAAAAACGGCCCGCAAAAAGCGCAGGCCGTGGTTTGACTGGTGGCGAATCAGGGACTCGAACCCCGGACCAAAGGATTATGATTCCTCTGCTCTAACCAGCTGAGCTAATTCGCCGAAAGGGCGGTGATTATAAGGGATTGCGCCGGCGCCGGTCAAAGAAGCCAGCACGGCGAAACAGGGGCTTCGTTGCGGGGTCAGCCGGCGGGCAATGCAGCCTTTTCGCTCAGCAGCTTTTCCAGCACCGTGATCAGCGCGTCATCGTTGGGCTCGATCTTGCTGCGAAAGCTTTCGACCCGATTGCCGTTGCGATCGACCAGATACTTGTGGAAATTCCACTGCGGCGTCTGTCCGGTGCGGGCGAGCAGCGTCGCGTAGAGCGGATTCGACTTCAAGCTCGACACGCTCGTTTTTTCGAACATCGGGAACTGGACGCCGTAGGTCAAGCGGCAAAATTCCGCGATCTCCTGGTTGCTGCCCGGCTCCTGTTCGCCGAAATCGTTCGACGGGAAACCGACGACTACCAACCCCTGTGACTTGTAGCGCCGATAGAGCGTCTCGAGGCCTTCGTACTGGTGGGTGTAGCCGCAGTAACTCGCGGTGTTGACGATCAGGAGCACCTTGCCGCGAAACTGGCACAGGGACTCGGGCTGACCCGTCTGCAGCCGGTTGAACGTGTAGTTCAACAGTGCCGGACAAGCGCCGTCGTCGGCGGCATGGCCGGCGGCTAACGCCGGCGCGGCGACGGCCAGCGCGACCGCCGCAGCGGACAATGCAAGGAGCGAGGACAGGAATCGTCGCATACGATCATCGTACTGCAGGCGGGTCGCGATGTACATCAGGCTGTCATGGACAATGGTCCGAAGCAGCGCCTACAATAATTCAAGTCGCCGCTTTTTTTGATGCCTGTCCTGGACATAATCTTATGGCCGAAATCTCCGGATTGGCGCTGAACATCGGCGCGGTCGAACGCGAGACCGGGCTGTCGAAGGATGTCCTGCGAATGTGGGAGCGCCGTTACGGCTTTCCTGATCCGCAGCGCGACGACAACGCCGAACGCCTGTATCCGCCCGACCAGGTCGCCAAGCTGCGTACGATCAAGCGACTGATGGATACCGGCATGCGCCCGGGCAAGCTGATGCGCCAGACGCTGGGCGAGCTCAACACGCTGGCCGATGCGCGC
Organism: Betaproteobacteria bacterium; assembly: GCA_003153475.1. GTDB lineage: Bacteria > Pseudomonadota > Gammaproteobacteria > Burkholderiales > Casimicrobiaceae > PALSA-1003. The sequence goes on from PLYT01000100.1 coordinate 13,609, forward strand.
GCCGGGCCGCGCCGCGAAGGCGCCGCGCCTGCGCTCGAGCGCGACATCGTTGCCTTGGTCAAAGGTCATAACGCGCCCGCGCTGCAGCATGCGCTGGCCAATCTGCTGATGCGGCTGGGGCTGCAGCGTTTCGTGCTCGATACGTTGGTCCCGCTCAATCGCGCGATCGGCGAAGCGTGGATGCGCGGCGAATTGCAGGTCTTCGAGGAACATTTGTATACCGAGCAGATCCAGGTGACGCTGCACGCGGCGATCAATGCTTTTCCGCGGCAAACCGGCGCGCCGAGGGTGTTGCTGACGACCTTCCCCGGCGAGCAGCACGGATTGGGCCTGCTGATGGTCGAGGCGCTGCTGGTCCCGGAAGGCGCGCAGTGCATCTCGCTGGGAACGCAGACGCCGATCGAGGACATTCGCAGCGCCGCGCTCGCGCACAAGGTGCATATCGTCGCGCTGTCGTTTTCGGCGGCGTTCCCGCTGCGTCAGGCGGGCGAAGGCCTGGCGACGCTGCGCCGGCAGCTGGCCGCGCCGACCGCACTGTGGGCCGGCGGCGAGATGACACGCAGGCTGCGCAAGTCGCTGCCCGGCGTGCGCCTGATCGGCGATATCGCTGAAGTCGGCCCGGCGCTGAAGGCCTGGCGCACCGACTCGGCGTGAAGCGCAGCGAACGCGATGACGGCGATTTCTCTTCTGCTGCTCCTGATCATCGGCGCCGCCGGCTACGTTTCGTGGGCGGCTCGGCGGATCGCCCACGGTGATCCGGCATGGTGGTTCATCGCCGGCGCTCCGCTCGCGTATCTGCTGCCGGTATTGGTGCTGGCGTCGTTCTGGTTCACGCTGAGCTGGATCTGGCGCACGCCGCGGCCGCCCGAGTATCGGCTCGGGCCGGTGGCGTGCGCACGCCTTTTTCTCGACGAAGTCGGCGCGGTCGCATTGTCGTGGCTCCTCATGGTCGCGCATCGCTTGCTTATCGTCGACCCGGCCCCGAAACCCGCATCGCTACCCTTGTTGCTCGTGCACGGCGTCGGTGTCAACGACGGCGTCTGGTTTGCCTTGCGGCGCGATCTTGCGCGACGCGGCCTGGGGCCGGTATACACGATCAACTATGGCCCGCCGCTCGCGGGTATCGAGCATTTCGCCGGCCAGCTCGCCGCGCGAATCGACGCCATTTGCACCGCCACGGGTGCGGCGCGAGTTGCGCTGATCGCTCACAGCATGGGCGGGTTGGTCGCGCGCGCGTATCTGCGTCGCGTCGGCGCGGCGCGCATCGCGCGGCTGGTCACCATCGGTACGCCTCATCACGGCAGCATGCTGGCCTGGACGTTTCCCGGACGCTGCCTCGCGCAGATGCGGCCGGGTAGTCCGTGGCTGGCCGGCATCAACGCCGCTCAAAACGAGTCCCCTCCCGCGCCTGTGGTTTCGGTGTGGTCTCGCCACGACAGCATGGTGGCGCCGCAGGCGAGCGCCGATCTTGCGTGCGCGCGCAACGTCGTGCTCTCGGGAATCGGCCACAATGCCCTGCTGAGCAATGGCTCCGTGATGGACGAGGTTGCGCGCGCCGTCGCGAGCGCCCAGGCGGACGAACGATCCGGAAGCATCGTCGGCGCCGTTCGCCAAACGGGCTGAGCCGGCATGGCGACACCCGACTTCCGGCAGCGAGCATGACGGGACACTCCGGTGTGAAAGCCTCTTCCGGCGTCACGACATTCCTGTTCACCGACATCGAGGGCAGCACGCGCCTGTGGGATCGTGACCACGAGCGCATGCGGCTCGCGCTGGCATCCCACGACGCGATCGTGCGCGCCGCCATCGAGGACCATCGCGGCGTCGTCGTGAAAATGAGCGGCGACGGTGCGCATGCCGCTTTCGACGATCCGCTCGATGCGCTCGCTGCCGCGCTGCAGCTGCAGCGGGCGCTCGCCGATCCGGCCGCGACCCACGGTGTCGAGTTGCGCGTGCGTTGCGGGATTCATGCCGGCGTAACCGAACGCCGCAACGCCGACTTCTTCGGCGGGGCCGTCAATCGCGCTGCCCGCGTCATGAGGGTCGCGCATGGCGGCCAGGTGCTGCTGTCGCAGGCGGTCGCGGCACTGGTCGGCGAGCGCCTTCCGCCACATGTCGTGCTGCGCCAGCTGGGTAGCGTGCGCCTGCGCGGCCTGGAAAACCCCGAGCGCGTCTTCCAGCTCGTGCATCCGCGCCTGCGGAAGGACTTCCCTTCGCTGCGCTCGCTCGAAGCGACACCGAATAACCTGCCACAGCAGTTGAGCTCGTTCGTCGGCCGCGAGCGGGAACTTGCCGAAATCAGGAAGCTCCTCGGCAATACGCGGCTGCTGACGCTGATCGGCGCGGGGGGTCTCGGCAAGACGCGGCTTACGTTGCATATCGCCGCCGACGTGCTCGACGATTACCCCGACGGCGTGTGGTTTGTCGAGCTCGCGCCGCTGTCGGACGCGCGGCTGGTGCCGCAGGCAGTCGCTTCCGCGCTGGGTGTCACTGAAGAGGCGGGCCGGCCGGTGATCGAGGCTCTGGCCAAGCTCGCCGCGGATCGTCGAATGCTGCTGATCCTGGACAATTGCGAGCACCTGATCGATGCCTGCGCGGAGCTGGCGAAGCAGTTGCTGCAGGCGGGCCCGAACCTGAAAATCCTGACGTCCAGCCGCGAGCCGCTGCGTCTCGTCGGCGAGGCGACCTACGCGGTGCCCGCGCTCGCGACTCCCGACGCGTCGCAATCGATTTCGGTCGACCGATTGGCGCAATTCGAGGCGGTGCGACTGTTTGCCGAGCGCGCCGCCGCGTCGCAGCCGGCGTTCCGCGTGACGGCGCAAAACGCGGGCGCGGTCGCCGACATCTGCCGCCGCCTGGACGGCATCCCGCTCGCAATCGAGCTCGCCGCTGCACGCGCACGCAGCCTGTCGGTCGAGACCATTGCGGCGCGGCTGGGCGACCGCTTTGCCTTGCTGGTCGGCGGCGACCGCACGGCGCTACCCCGGCAGCAGACCTTGCGCGCGCTGATCGACTGGAGCCACGAGTTGCTCACCGATTCCGAACGCGTGCTGTTTCGACGCCTCGCGGTTTTCGCAGGAGGTTTCACCCTCGAAGGAGCGGAAGCGTTGCGCGTGGCGGGCGAGGAGGAAGTCGGCGATGTCCCCGCCGTGCTCAGCGAGCTGGTGGAAAAATCGCTGGTGACGTCAGAGCCGGAAAGCGGGCGTTACAGGCTGCTGGAAACGATGCGGCAGTACGCGCAGCAGCGGCTGGCCGAATCGGGCGACGAGATACCCGCCCGCAGCGCACACCTCGGATATTTCCTGGCACTCGCAGAGAAAGCAAGGCCGGAGCTGGTCGGCCCGAAGCAGGGCATGTGGTTGGCGCGCCTCGATCTCGAGCGAGAAAACATCTTGTCGGCGCATGCTTGGTGCGACCATGCCGATGGCGGAGCCGAAGCAGGGTTGCGGTTGATCTCCGCGATGAAGCGCTACTGGCTCAATCGCGGGCTGCTGGACCTAGGTCATCGCGCGACCACCGAGGCCCTCGCGCGCCCCGATGCGCGGAGGCGAACCGTCGGCCGCGCGCGGGCGCTCTTCGACGCCGGCCAGTTGGCCTCATCCATGGCGCGATATGCCGAGGCTCAAGGCTATCTGCAGGAAAGTTTGGCGATCGCCAAGGAGATGGGTGACAAGGAAAGGATTGCGGCGGTGTTACAGCCGCTGGCGTTGGCCTTCCTCGGACAAGGCGATCACGCCGCCGCACGGGCCAACCTACAGGAGGCGCTGGTGCTGGCGCGGGCATTGGAGGACAAAAGATCCGTTGCTGCCGCTCTGAACGCCCTTGCGCAGCTTCATCGCGTGGAAGGGCAGACCGATACGGCGGAGCCGCTCTATGTCCAGGTGCTGGTACTTGCCCGCGAGTTGGGTGACCAGGAGAGCATTGCGATCGCACTGTTGAATCTGGCCATGGTATCGATCGGCCGGGGTTCGCGTAGCCGCGCCAAGCCCATGCTGCACGAGGTTCTGGCCATCGCGCAGGCGATCGGCTCAACGCCCGCGGGCCAGAGCGTACTTGAGGTTTCCGCCGGCCTCGCGGCACTGTGCGATGAGTGGCAGCGAGCCGCGTTCCTTTTTGGGGCCGCGGAGGCACAGGCCACGCGAACAGGGCTCCGTCGCGATCCCACCGACGAGGCGTTTCTGACACCGCTAATCGAGTCGGCACGCAAGGCCCTGGGCGCGGAGGCGTTCGCGACCAGCGAGTCCGCTGGCCGGGCTCTCTCCTACGAGGAGGCCATGGGCGACGTGCGTGCCTGGCTTGCAAAGCAGCCCTGAGCGTCGCCCGCGCTTTCTACGTCACCTGCAGGTCAGGGCGCCGCGCGGCCCAGGCGTGAACATCACTCGTTGTGGATCCACGGATCCAAAGGATCGGGCGGCAGGGGACCTGGTCGCGGCGTCCCTTCCACGCGGACGGTGTACTTGTACTTCCCCAGGTTTCCCTCTGGGTCCTTGCAGCGAAATTTCGTGGCGCTCACTCTGTCGCACCGGAATTCTTGCGTTCCGCGATCACTCTCGATGAACGTAATCCCGTTGTCTGGGAACGTGTATCTCGGCGTGTCTGTATTGTCTATGTCCCAGAAAATCACGTGCTTCTTGCCGTGTTTGTGCAGGTCGAGCGCACTGACATGAATTGTGGGCACGCCGGCGTCGGTCTGCACCCAAACCGAGATGCAATGGTTGCTGCCGGTGCAAGCGTCCGGCTGTGCGAACGCGAAGTAAGCCAGGCCGGCCAGCGAGAGCACCAATACGCTGGTAGTCACAACGAAGGCAGTCTTGTACATTGGTCATCCCTCCCCTGAAGCCGTCACGCCCACAGACCAGTCTCAACGAGGTTCAACAACCCGCTGACTGAATGCCGCCAAAGCTCCCCTAATATGCCCCTTCCTACCAGTGTATCCCCTGCGTCAGCTGCGCGAAAGCCATCTGCTCGGGCGACAGCTGCGTCTCGCCTTCCTTCTTGCCCGCGGCGGCCGCCGAGTCTGGGAACATGTTGAACGCGCTGTTGAGCAGGATCTGGGTGAGCTTCGGCGCGATAGCGTGCGAGACGGCGCCGAAAATGCCCAGCCGCGTCGCAATGCGTACCGGCTTGTAGACGATCGCCTCGACCACCAGTTCGGCAGCCTGCTCCGGCGAGAGCGTCGGCACGTTTTCGTACATCTTGGTCGGCGCGATCATCGGCGTGCGCACCAACGGCATGTTGATCGTGGTGAAGTTGATGCCCTTGTCCAGAAACTCGGACGCTGCACACGCGGCGAACGAGTCGAGCGCGGACTTCGATGCGACATACGCGGAGAATCGCGGGGCGTTGGACAGGACCCCGATCGAAGAAATATTGATGATGTGGCCGCCCTTGTTGGCGACCATGGCGGGGACGAAACCCATGATCAGGCGCAGCGCCCCGAAATAGTTGAGTTGCATCGTCCGCTCGAAATCGTGGAAGCGGTCGAGTGAATTCAGCACGGCGCGCCGGATCGACCGGCCCGCATTGTTGATCAGGTAGTCGCAGCCGCCGTGATCCTTGAGCACCCTTGCGACCAGCGCGTCGCAGGAGGCCATGTCGGACACGTCGCAGGTGTAGATCCAGCTCCTGCCGCCAGCGGCTTCGATTTCCTTCTGGGTGTCGTGCAGTTTTTCCTCGCCGCGCGCGACTAGCATCACCTTGGCGCCGGCCGACGCGAGCTTGAGCGCCGTCGCCTTGCCGATGCCGGACGATGCGCCGGTCACGACGACCACCTTATCCTTGACCCGTCCCGACAGACTGCGGTCGATGAACAGGTCGGGGTCGAGGTTGCGCTCCCAGTAATCCCACAGCTTCGCCGCGTAGCTGTCGAGCGGCGGCACGGCGATTCCCGAGCCCTTCAGTGCCTTGGCCGCCTCGCGGTTGTCGTAGCGGGTCGGCCAGTTGATGAAATTGAACGCGTCCTTCGGAATGTCCAAGTCTTTGAGCACGGCCCTGACCATGCGCTTGACCGGCGAGAGCGCGCCGATGCCGTACAGGATCGGCGCCGGGATGAAGCCGAACATGCGCGCATTGATGCGCATCGTCATCTGCGGCGCATGCGCCGCCCGGGCGAAGATATTCATGACTTCGCCGATGCGGTACGGCTCGGGATCGGTCAGATGGAAGCACTTGCCGTCGAGCCCTTTCTTGTGAGCGAGATAATCGAGCGCGTCGGCGACGAAGTCGACCGGGACGATATTGATGCGTCCTCCCTCGATGCCTATCGTCGGCATCCAGGGCGGCAGCGTGTTGCGCATCTTCTGGATCAGCTTGAAGAAGTAATACGGCCCGTCGATCTTGTCGATGTAGCCGGTCTGCGAGTGGCCGACGACGAATCCAGGCCGGTAGATTCGCCAAGGCCGCTTGCACCTGCTGCGGACGATGCCTTCCGCCACGTGCTTGGTGCGGAAGTACGGATGATCGAGGTCCTCGGCTTCCTCGAACATGTCTTCGCGGAAGACACCGTCGTAGAGTCCGGCGGCCGCGATCGAGCTCACGTGATGGAAGCATCCGGCCTGGACGGCGTGCGCGAATTCGACGGCGTGGCGAGTACCGTCGATGTTCGCCCGCTGTTGATCCTCGGCGCTGGCGGCCAGATCGTAGATCGCGGCCAGGTGGAACAAATGCGCGACCTTGCCTTTGAGGCGTTTGACGTCTTCGGCGGCGATGCCCAGGTTGGGCTTCGCCAGGTCGCCGATGAACGCGATCAGCCGCTTGTCATCGACGCCCCAGGTTTCGCGCAGCGCCGGGAGCTTTTTGAGCGAGCTCTTGCGCATCAGCAGATAGACCGGCTCGCCGCGCTTGAGCAGGGTTTGGACGAGAAAACGGCCGATGAACCCTGTTCCGCCCGTAACGAAATACGCCATCGCGTCCTCCCTTGGAACTGGTACGCCGGCGTGCGGCCGTCGGCACGACCGGATCTACCTCTGTCCGGCGACACGCGCGACCGGAGGTTACGCATGTTGCGGGCATTATACGGCGCTGTGTTTGGCCCGGCGCAGTGGCGGCATTAGTGTGATTTCCCTAAATTCGTCGAATAGAATGATTGATCGACCAGCATCTTCGAGGAGAACCGACCATGTTGAAAAAAGCCAAGGCTGACCTGGGGGCCAAATCCTCAGGAGAGGCGCAAGGTCTTTCGAAGTCCGTGCTTGCTTCGTCGCATCAAATCTGGCTCGCGGGCTTGGGTGCCTTCTCCAAGGCGCAGGAAGGCGGCGCGAAAGTTTTCGAGACCCTGGTCAAGCAGGGCGAAGTGCTCGAGGCAAGGACCCGCAAGGCCGCGGCGCAAACAGCCGACGCCGCACGCGGCGCCGCCATGTCCAAGGCCAAGGAAATGCAGGCGATCGCCGGTGGAACCTGGGACAAGCTCGAGCAGGTGTTCGAGGATCGCGTCTCGAAGGCGCTCGCCAAGCTGGGCGTCCACACGTCGGCGGACGTCGAGCGCTTGAGTCAGCGCGTCAACGAATTGTCCGAAGCGGTTAATGCGCTGCTCAAGGCGCAAGGCGGCCGGCCGAAACCACAGCCGTCGCCCGCCGCGAGGAAGACGGCGGCCGGCAGGGGCGCAACCGCAGCGAAGGGAGACTCCCAAACGGGCGCGACGGCAAAGAGGCCGAGGAAGACTGCCGCCAAACGCGCCAAGCGCGTGGTGGAGTAGGCGGCGCCTGCTGTTGCCCACGAACGACGCGGCTGCGCCGGCAAATGCCGAATATTCGCGGTGGATTTCCGGGGAGTGTTGCGCTAACCTTTGACGGCTGTCGCGCCCGTTCACCGCGCGTTGTTCTGCCGCGCCTTTCCTACGAGCCCTGATGCGCCCGAAGTTCGTCCTTGCGACCTTGCTCACCCTTGCCGCGCTGGCCGCAGGCCCGGCCGGTGCCGAGGGATTCAAGTTTTCGCAGCCGGACGAAGCTGACCAGGCCGAGAGCGAAGCCCGGCAAAGCCGGATCGCCGAGCAGCTGTCGACACCGTGTCGTGCCGCCCTCAAGGGCAAGAAGATCATGGTGGTCATCGGCGAGTTGCGCTCCAACGGCGTGATTTACGCGCAGCAGCAGAATTACGGGCCGCATTTCCAGGCGATCAACACACGGCTGCGCGGGCTCGGGCTGCGCACTTACACGCCCGACGAGATTCGCCGGCAGATCGCGCAGGCCGAGATCGACGCGTATTTTCGCAACGATCCCGATGCGGCGCTCGCAGCGTCGCGCCGCCTGGGTGCCAGCTTCGTCCTGCGCGGACTGATCTCCGCGCAAGCGCAGAAGAACCCGATGATGAATGTCAACCAGGTTTCGGTGAACATGGATTTCAACCTGGCCGGCAGCGACGGCAGGCAGGTCTCGACTGCGCAGGCGCATTCGAGCTCGTATGCGGGCGCGGACGTCGGACGCATGGCGCTGACGCTGGTCAACGAAAATGCCGACGACGTCGTCGCCAAGCTGTACGCGGATTACTGCACCAACGCCGGACTTCCCGGTGCCAGAAAGCCCGCACCGAAATGAGAACATTTAAGCCCTTATAGGCATTTGACAGGGAGCGAACCGTCATGAGCAATCGAAAGTCCATCCGTTATTCCGGCCTCGCGGTCGGCGCGACGCTGCTGGCTGCCGCGTCGCTGGTCCTCGCTCAGCCCCGATTCGGGAACCCTTCGCCGACCGCGGGCAGCGACACCTCGCAAAGAGCCAATGCCTCGGCGGACCAGGCGCTTTATGCGCCGGTCGAGTACACGAACGCGAAAAAGAGAGGCCCGGCGGTAATCGTCATCCCCGGCGAGATCAAGAGCAACAATGCAACCTTCCTGCAGAAGTTCACCGCGAACAACATCGCGGACTTCGGCGAGGTCGAGTTGAGCAGCGCCAACTTCCAGGTGCTCGAGCGATCGAACCTGGGCCCGATCCAGCGTGAATTCGAGCTCGCCTACAACCTGGGCGATCCGGACCAGGCGCGCAAGTTTTTGCGCATGGGCAAGCTGAAAAGCACCAAGTACGTGGTGAAGTTCGACATCCTCAAGACCGAGCAGGTCGCGGCGGCGCAACAGGGCTTCGACGGCCGCGCAATCGGCCAGATGGCCGGGCTGCTCGGCGGCTTCGGGCGCGGGGCGTCGGCGGCCAGCGTCGGCGTCGGATCGGTTCAAACCAGCGAGTCGAGCGGCGTCTGGATCATCGGCATGCGCTACAAGATCATCAACGCCGAGACGACCGAGCAGGTCGCCACCGGCTACACCGAGGAAAAAATGGAAGTCGGCGCGAAGTCGACCTCGGTCATGGGCGTATCGAATTCGCAACAGGGCGGGGTCTCACTGGATACGATGGTGCAGCGGCTGGTGCAGAAATCCGTCTGGGAAATCGACGCCAAGTACAAGTAGACGGTCGGCGTTAAAGAGCAAGCGACGCCGGCCGTTTTGCCGGCGTCGCCGTTTTCGGCAACGGGGAGCCAGACATGGCGGACATCAGCACGCTGGGCAAATACGAGATCCGGCATGAGATCGGCCGCGGCGCGATGGGCGTCGTCTACGAAGGCTACGACCCGATGATCAAGCGCATCGTCGCGCTGAAGACGATACGCGCCGATCAGCTGGCCGGCGCGGAAGGCCCGAACGCGGTCGCGCGGTTCCGCCGCGAGGCGCAGGCCGCCGGCAGGCTCAACCATCCGAACATCGTGTCGATCTACGAGTTCGGCGAGGACGCCGGCACGTGGTTCATCGCGATGGAAAAGATCGACGGCCGCGAGCTCAAGCAGTGCTTCGAAGCGAACGAGCGGTTCACGACGGCGGACATCGTGCGCATCATGTCTCAGGTTCTCGATGCGCTCGACTACTCGCACCGGCAGGGCGTCATCCACCGTGACATCAAGCCGGCGAACATTTTCCTGCTGCCCGGCGGCGCGGTGAAGGTCGCCGACTTCGGCATCGCCCACATCGAGACGTCCAACCTGACGCAGGTCGGCGCGGTGATGGGCACGCCGAGCTACATGTCGCCCGAGCAGATCATGGGGCTGCCGGTCGACGGGCGCTCCGACCTGTTTTCCGCCGGCGTCATCCTCTATCAGTTCCTGACGGGCGAGCGTCCGTTTGCCGGTTCGGCCACGACGACGATGCAAAAGGTGCTGAAGGAAGATCCGCTGCCGCCGTCGAGCCTCAACGTGCAGGCGCCTGCCGGCATGGACGCCATCGTGCGCAAGGCCCTGGCCAAGCGTCCGGAGGATCGCTTTCAGACCGCGCGCGAGTTCTCCGACGCGTTGCGCGCGGCTGCACCTGGCGTTTCGGGTGCGGCAACCGATCCGACGCTGGTCGGCGCGGCGGACGCGACAGTGCTGGCCCCGCCAGCGGCCGCGCCCGCCTCGCCTGAACGGAAATCGCAGACGGCGGCCGTCGCCCTCGCGATCGCCGTCGCCGTCGTGGCGGTCGGCGCCGTCGCATGGTATGTCGCGCAGCGGCCGTCGGCCGCGCCGGCGGGAACGATCGCGGCGACATCGACGCCGGCGCCGGCGCAGCGGGCACCGGTCGTGCCCTCGGCCGCGCCGCTCGCGGCGGCCGCTCCCGGTACGATGCTGATCTCCGCCGTCGGACTGATCGACCCCAGCGATCCGCGCTATCGGGCCGACAAGGCGCTGCTGCAAAGCGATTTGCGCGCCGACTCCAAAAGCCAGTTGGTGGAAAAGGCGCTGGGAATGCTGCTTGATTCGAATTCGCTGGCGCGGAACTACGACGTTCTGAAGGACAGGCTGCTGTCGCAAAGCGCGAGCTTCGTGCCCACCGTCGTCCGGGAAGGCGAGCCGCAGCTGGGCAAGGATGGCCTGATGTCGATCACCACGCAAGGCGTGGTCAACGTCAAGGCGATCCAGAAGTCGCTCAACCAGATGTCGCGCGACGAGCGCATCGACTTCATCCGCGCCAGCGGCAATCCGAAGGTAGCGCTCCAGGTCAGCGTTCGCGATGCGGATGCGCCGGATGCCGCGGCGCAACCCTCGCCGGTGGCGGAGAACATGTTGAAGGAGCGGATCAAGTCGTTCGGTTTCCGCACCTGGTCGGAAGGCGGTGCCGGCGACCAGAAAAACGCGGACTTCCTGGTGCAGGGAGAAGCGCGGGTGAAAAAGCTGTCGATGCGCCTACCCGCTTCGGGCCTGACGGTGAGCAAGTACGCGCTGACTTCGTGGACGGTGAAATGCATCGATCGCGAAACCGGCGAGGAAATCTACTACAACACGGCGCTGCCCAAGGGCCTCGGCAGCTGGGCGAGCGAGGAAGAGGCGCTGCAGGCGATCGGCACCAAAATCGCCGACGAATTCTCGCGCGATTTTTTTCTACAGCACGCGAGCCTGACCGGGCAGAAAGTCACGCTGAATGTCGAGGGCATGCCCAGTGCCGCGGCCGAGGACCTGCTTGCGCGCGAGTTGGTCGGCCTGCCCGGTGTGATCGCCGCGAGCCCGCGACCGCCGGCGAACCCACGGAGCTACGACCTGCAGCTGGCCGGCGAAGGTCCGGTCGGCGATCTGATCGCCTCTGCCGTGCTGAAGCCGCTCAACGCCAAGCTCGGCCAGCCGTGCTTCAGCGTGCGCGGGATCGCCGGCGACCAGGTCTCGATCAGCTTCGAGGCGCGCTGCGCCGACGCCGGCGTGCTGTCGCGGCTCGAGACCAACCCGCCCGCCGGGCTCTACGGCGCGCCGCCGGGCCGGCAGCGCACGGTGGTGAAGGACCCGGAGCTGTTGCGCAAGCTGACGATCTAGTGCCGGTGTCCGCGTCTGGCGTCGTGCCCGCTGCTCGCTTTGCCCGCGGCGCCGTGCCTCCCGCGGGCGCAAAAAAACGGCCGCGATCGCGGCCGTTTGCTCTTGGCGAACGAAGTGTCGGTGCTCAGTAACGATTGCTAAAGCGGTAATCCACGCCGTCCGGGCCCAGATAGCCGCGATAGTGATAGTAGGGAGCATCGACCGTTGTCGTCGTCGCGCAGCCCGCAAGTACACCGAGCACCAGCGAGACGAGCAGAGATTTAACCAGCATCTTCATGGGCAACCTCCTTCGGAACTCCCGAAAGTTGAGGCCGATGTTCGCGCCAGAGGTTCCGGTAAAATGCGTCGGACGAATGCCTACTTGACGCGCGGACGCAAGCTGACGACTGCGATCGTCGCGCCGCGGCCGGCGCTATTCGCGGTTCAACTTTTCCACTCGCTTGATGTAGTTCTGCATCGCCTCGTCCTTGCTCATGCCCTTGAGCTTGCTCCACGCGTCGAATTGCGCGCCCCGACAAAGTCGAATCCCCCCGGGCGATTCCCGCTGACGTCGCCTTCGCTCGCCTGCTTGTAGTACGAATAGAGCTTGAGCAGCGTCGCGTTGTCGGGCTTCTTCTTCGTCTGCTTGGCTGCGGCGGCCTGAAACGCGGTTTTCAGATCTTTCGGTGCGGCCATCCTTTCCTCCTTGCGGAATGCGATGGAACCATCGGACATCGGCACCGGGAAAGGCCGATGCCGGCGAGTACGAACTCGGGCGCGATCGCTAGTCGCCGCCGACGATTGTGCTACTTTAGCGCGACTTGGCGAGCACGGGCAAAAAAAGGCTAGGGCGATGAGCGGCAACAAGCGCGAACGCATGTCCAGTGTCGATACCGCGTGGCTGCGGATGGATCGGCCGAGCAACCTGATGATGATTTGCGGCGTGCTGATCCTGCGCGAGCGCGTCGCGTTCGCACGCCTGAAGAAGACGTTGTCCGATCGCTTCCTGCGGTTCGAGCGCTTTGGCCAGCGCCCCATCGAGACGCCGGGCGGCAGCTTCTGGCAGACCGACGACGAATTCGATATCGCGCATCACCTCGTGCGCGTCGCGCTGCCGGAACCCGCCGGAAAGGCGGAGCTCCAGGCCTTCGTGAGCGCGCTGGTCAGCACGCCGCTCGATCCCGCCCGGCCGTTGTGGCAGTTCCACCTGATCGAGCGCTTCGAAGGCGGCAGCGCAGTGGTCGTGCGTATCCACCATTGCTACGCCGACGGCATCGCGCTGATCCAGGTGATGCTGTCGCTGACCGACGCTGATCGCGCCGGCAACGCCGCAGGGCCGGTGCCGCCTCCCCGTGCGGGGGCGCGGGACGACCGGGTCGCCGAACCGGTCGGTTCGCTCGCCGGCGCGGTCGAATTCGCGCGTCGCGCCGGATCGACACTGATCGAAAAAGGCCTCGGCCTGTGGCAGGAGCCGTCGCGTGCGGTCGCGCTCGCCGATCAGGGTACCGCGCTGACGGCGGAGATCGTCAGGCTCGCGACGATGGGCGAGGATTCGGCGACGCGCTTCAAAGGCAAGCCCGCCATCGCCAAGCGCGTCGCCTGGGCCGACCCGGTGCCGCTTGCAGAGGTCAAGGCCATCGGCCGCGCCTACGGTTGCTCGCTTAACGACGTCCTGCTGTCGTCGGTCGCCGGCGCGTTGCGCTCTTATCTGAAGCGACACGGCGATGCCGTCGACGGCGTGAACTTGCGCGCACTGGTACCGGTCAACCTGCGCCCGCCGGACAAGGCGTACAAGCTCGGCAATCGGTTCGGCCTGGTATTTCTCGACCTTCCGCTGGGTATCGCCAATCCGGTCGAGCGCTTGTACGCCGTGCGCGCGAACATGGAGGCCCTCAAGGGATCGTACCAGCCGGTGCTCACACTCGGCATACTCGCGGCGATGGGCGCCGGACCGAAAATGCTGCAAGAGGAGCTGCTGGCGCTGCTGGCGCGCAACGCGACTGCGGTGATGACCAATGTCCCCGGCCCGCAGCAGCCGCTGTTTCTGGCCGGCGCTGGCATTGCCAGCATGATGTTCTGGGTGCCGCAGTCGGGTGATATCGGCATCGGCGTGTCGATCCTCTCGTACGACGGCGTCGTGCAATTTGGCGTCGTCAGCGATCGGCATCTGTGCCCCGATCCTGATCTGTTGATCGAACGCTTTGCGCCCGAATTCGAACAACTGGTCGTGGCGACGCTGCTGGCGCCGTGGCCTTGGGTCACGCCGCCGGATGCGCAGGCAATGGAGAACGCACTCTTCGCCGCGCAGTAGCGACGCGTGAGGTCGGTCCCGCGGCGCTGCGGAAGACTTCGCTTTCAGCCGCTACGGCCACGCCGGATAGGTGTTCGGTGTGGCGAACGCTTCCTTGAGCAGCGGATGCATCGGTACCATCAATTCGGGGGTCGCGAACCATTTGGCGTAGAGCCGGCGAATCTCGCCGCTGGAGAAGATATCGGACAGCGTCCTGTCGACGATCGCTTCGAGCCGCGACTCCCCTTTGCGCAGCATGATCGCGTAGGGCTCGACCGACAGGTATTTGCCGACGACGGCAAAATCGTCCGGCCGTTTCGCCTTGGCGATCAGCTCGTACAACAGCACATCATCCATCGCGAAGGCGACCGCGCTGCCTTGCTCGACCGAGTGGAACGATGCATCGTCGTCGCCGGCGACGACGATGTTCATCTTCAGCAGCCGCTCGGCGTTGATCCGGCCCATCAGCTGTTCACCGGTCGTGCCGCGCGTCACGACGATCGTCTTGCCGCGCAGGTCGTCGATGCCGGTGATCGGCGAGGGCTTCCTGATCAAGAGCCTGATTCCCGCGACGAAGGTCGTGTAAGCGAATGCGGCGTCTTTCTGGCGTTCGCGCGTGTTGCTGGTCGACCCGCACTCCAGGTCGATCTTGCCGTCCTGCAGCGCGGTTATCCGGTTGGCAGGCGAGACCGGGATGTACCTGACCTCGAGCCGCGGCAGTCCGAGCTCGGTCTTGATCGCGTCGGCGATCTTGAGGCACAGGTCGATCGAGTAGCCCTGGGGATGCTTGTTCTCGTCGAAGAACGAAAAGGGGAATGACGCGTCGCGAACGCCGATCGGCATCACGCCGGTATCGCGAATA
>PLYT01000100.1:28522-52886 GCA_003153475.1 Betaproteobacteria bacterium
AGCGTGGTCGCATCGGCGAGGCGCTCGTTGCCGAAAAGAAGTATCAGTCCGTTCGCGTATTCGATTCGCGCGATGGCCGAATCGGGGTTGAGCTTCAGCGCCTTCTGGAAATGCTCGAGCGCCGAGTCTTTTTTCGCCCCGTAGGTCAGACCCGCCACTAGCGCCCCGACCTTGGCGATGACCTCGGCCTGGTAGGCGCCGAACGCGGTATGCGCATCGGCATGGTGAGCCGCGAGCTTCATCGCCAGGCCGAGCGCATCCTTGATCTTGCCGCCCATGCCCTGGGCCAGCGCCTTCGCGACCGAGATGCCCTGCCCGTAGCGGCCGAGCGCGTACGCGTACAGGTAGTGGGCGTTGGCGTCCTTGGGCGCCTCGGCGCGACGCGCGTCCGCCCACGCGGCGGCTTCCTCGAACAAGGCGAGCCGCGACTTTTCGGCGCTTTCCAGGTAATTGGCGTAAATAGCCTGCGCCTTGATGGCGGCATTGACGCCGCTGCCGCCGGCCGCTTGTCCGGTCTCGACCGCCTGCTGAAATTCGCCGGCGTGGTAATGCCGCCACGCCTGCTGCGCGGCATCGGCCTGCGGATACGGCTCGGCGTCGCCCCGGTGCAATCGAGCCCAGTTTTTTTTCAACGCGGCGCCCTCGTAATGGAAGGTCTTGTCCGCATGCGGAAAGCGCGCCCATTTTTTTGCCATTCGACCCTCTAACGTTGGCGCTTCAGCGTGACGACCGCGCGCGATGGCCGCTTGCCCGTCCGCCCGGTTCGTTGTGTGCGCTCGAAAGCATCACAAGTATCCCTGACTGAGTCGCGCCAGCAGCATGCGCGAGGGGCCGCGCAGAAACGGTGCAATCAGCGACAGCACCTGGTAGGCGGCCCGATCGAGGCTCCACGTCTGCGTTGCCCCTTCGACGGTCGCGATTTTCTGATACGACATCCAGTAGGTGGCCACCAGCGCCACGTTATCGGCCAGTGCCGCAATTTCAGACTCGGACGCCTCCATCGTTCCCGCCGCGATCATGCCGCCGCACAGCTTCTGTACCGTGCGTCGGCCGCGTCCGATAAGGCGGGCAAACCGCGCCTGGAGCCTTCGGTCGCGCGACAGCATTTCGTCCAGGTCGCGATAGACGAATCGATAATCCCACATCGCCTCGAACAGCAGGTGCAGGACCAGCCACAGATCCTCGACGTCGGCCAGACCGCCGGCAGGTGCCGCGAACAGGTCGTTGAGCCGCCGCTCGAAAGCGGCGAACAGCTCGACGATGATCTGGTCCTTGTTGCGGAAATGATAGTACAGGTTGCCGGGACTGATGCCCATTTCTCCGGCGATGTCCGCTGTCGTGACGTGGGGTGCGCCGTCGCGATTGAACAACTGCAGGCTGGTCTCGACGATACGCTCGCGCGTTCGGCGCGGACGTTTGCGTTCCGCCATCGCTGTGGGGCCATCCCCTCGGCGTCAAGTCGCGGACGCCGCGGCGAGCCAGGCCTCCAGGTGATCGAGCGTGTGCGCCAGATCGCGCGCCGAATGCCGCACGCCGCGCGGCCGCGTCAGCAGCGGCCGCGGATCGGTCAGCGCGTTCGCGATCGGGCGTCCCGTCTCGCTCAGGCGTTCGACATTCAACCGGACACCATGCCTGGCCAGCAGCGGCGATAGCGTCGCCTGACGGGCAAGGAGGGTTCGCCGCGTGCCTCGATACGCCGCCTCGCACAGCTTTTCGCGATGGGCGTAGCTGAAGATGTTGGCGAAAAACATGTCGGCATCTTCGCGGTCGGGCTCGAACAGCAGCACGTCGGCATCCGGATACTGCCGCCGGTATTTTTCCATCCCGACCTTCATCCGCGAATGAATGATCGCGCGAAACGTCTGGGCCAGCACTAGCGGCAGGCCGCCATGATCGAGCTTTTCCACCAACGGACGGCCGTTGCGCGATGCGGCGTTCGCGTCGAAAGGCACCAGCGGGTTGATGCAGAGCAAGAGCTGCACGCCGAGGTCGAGCGCGACCGATGCATGCAGCGTCTTGTTCAATGCGCCGTCGACGTAGTGACGGCCTTCGATGCGAACCGGCGGGAACAAGCCGGGCAATGCCGCCGAGGCCTGGATCGCCTTGCTGATCGGCACCCGATCGGCGGCCGGTCCGCCGAAAGTCACCGAGCCGCCAGTATCGAGCTCGGTCGCCACCAGGAACAGCCGGTGCGGCAGCTGTCGAAAATCGTCAGTGCGGCCTCCGGTCGTGAACAGTCGCGTGAGGAAGGCGTCGATCGCCCGCTGGTCGAACACGCCGGTGGGAATCGCGCGACCGAGCGCAGCGTACGCCTCCAATGCACTGCCTCGCCATGGGTGGCGCAGGTAGCCGGCGGTAGCCAGCGCCAGCAGGCGCGGAATCGACAGCGTCCGGCGCGCGAACTCGCGCAGCGCCGGACGCAGAAAAAGCGACGGCGAAAGCCCGGCGTCGGCGCCGTCTTCGATGAACAGCCGGTACATCTGCGACGGCGAAATGCCGTTCGCGAGCGCGGCGGCGACGAAGCTGCCCGACGAAACCCCGACGTAGACGTCGAGATCGTCGAAGTCCAGGCCGTCGAGCGATTCGGAGAGCGCCAGCAGTGCGCCGACTTCATAGATGCCGCCGAGCGGCCCGCCGCCGGCCAGCGCGAGACCGATGCGCGGAACGTCAGCGCGATGTTTCCCGCTGCGCCGCCGCGCGATCGCCGCTCCGGACATCGATCTCCTCCGTTGGGCTCTTTGCGCGCAATCCGTCCGCGCGATCCCGCCGGATTCTACTACGCTATTTCGATTTTCTGCCGGTACGCTTGACGCTGCGAACGGTCCTGGTCGCGCGCGCCTTGACTGCGCGGGTCCTCGCGGTCTTGCGCCGCGTCGGCGCGGCAGCGGTTGCGCCGAATGCGGGAATCCTCACGCTGGGCAACGCGGCAACGGCGGTTTCGGCGAGGCGGTTGGCGGTGGCGAGCGCCGTGGTCCGTGCAGCGCGCCAAAGCGAGGTTGCCGTCGCGATCGAGGATTCGACGCGGTCGCCGATCACCCGAATTGCGTTTTTTTCGACCGCCGAACCCTGCCGTACCAGCGCGCGGAAAGTATTGCCGGCTTCGTGGCGCGCCCATTCGCGCGAGATCGATGCCGCGCCGAGGCCGGCGAGCCACGCCTGGCGCGATGCGAAGAGGGCCGACTCGGCCAGCGCGTTGACGCTGCCGCTGCTGCGATTGAACGAGACTTGCTTGCTCATGGTATTGCTCCTTGGTCCAGAGTGAATGCGCCGATTGCGAACAAAGTTAACTCTAGCCGTTGGCATTAGAGCAATCACCCTAAACGTTGCCGGCGGTCTTCGTTGGGGCGAGCCGTTGCGCCAGCGTCGACGCGAGCCTCGCCACGATGCCGTAGATCGAAAGCTGCGGATTGGCGCCGATGCTGGTCGGGAACAGCGATCCGTCGAACACATAGAGATTGTCGAGATGGTGATGGCGGCCGTCGGCATTCGTCACCGCACGCCTTGAGTCGGGGCCGAGCGGGCAGCCGCCCATCACGTGCGCGCTGACGACAGTTGCGAGCAGCGGTTTCAGCGGCAGGGTCGCGATGGCGGACCGCGCTTCGCTCCAGCTCGTGTAGCTCGCGCCCGACGCGTGGACCGGCATGACCGTCCGGGCGCCCGCGGCGAACTGAATCTCGGCCATCGTCGCGATCGCGCGCCTCGCCCCATCCCAGAAATAGTCGTTGAGCGGATAATCGAGCGACGGCGTGCCGTCGCGCTGCAGCGAAACGGTGCCGCCTTCGCTTTCCGGGTGAAAGCCGTCGCGCATCAGCGCGATCAGGACCTGCATCTGCGGCAGTTCGCGCATCCAGCGCGCGTGCGCCGCGCCGTCGCTGGACAGCGTTGTCGCCACCAGCACCGGATGCAGCGGCGGCGCTTCCAGCTTGTAGCCGATCGGACCGTCGGCCGTCAGTGCGTCGAGGAAGTGATCCGAATAGACAGTCTGCGGTGCGCCCGCGTAGCCGTCGACTCGATGCGGCATCAGCGCCGCGCAGACGACGGTAGGATGCAGAAACGTGCGCTTGCCGACGATCGCTTCCGGGTCGGGTGCGCGGCTTCGCAGCAATAGCGCGGGCGTGCCGATGGCGCCGCCGGCAACGACGAACGTTCCGGCGTGCACGGCGATTCGATACATGCCCGGATCGGTTCCGCCAGCGTCGAGACCGACGCAGCGGATGGCCGTGACGCGCCCGCCCGAATGATCAAACGTCCACGCGCGGGTGCGCGTCAGCAGCGTGGCGCCGTTCGCCAGTGCCGCGGGAATCGACGTGACCAGCATCGACTGCTTGGCGTTGGTTGGACAGCCGACGCCGCAGTAGCCGATGTTCCAGCAGCCTTTGACGTTGCGCCGGATCGCCGCTACAGGGATGCCGAGCGCCTGCGCGCCGCGACGTAGGATGTCGTTGTTCTCGTTCGGCGCGACTTCCCACGGCGCGATATTGAGGCGGCGCTCCATGCGCTCGAACCATGGCGCCAGGTCGGCTTCCGCGAAACCGGACAGGCCGAAGGTGCGCGCCCAGTACGCCAACGTCGGCGCGGGCGTGCGAAAGCTCGATGTCCAGTTGACCGTCGTGCCGCCGCCCACGCAGCGTCCCTGCAGGATATTGATCGCCTTGTCGCGGCTCTTGCGGGCAGCGGATTCCTGATAGAGCTGCGGATAAGCCTCGCGCTCGAGCATATGAAAGTCGGAAGAGGTCGCAAGCGGCCCTTCCTCGATCATCACCACGGAAAGACCTGCTGCACTCAGGATTTCGGCCGCCGTGGCGCCGCCGGCCCCGGTGCCAACGATGGCGACGTCGGCCTCCAGCACGAGATCGGCTTTCAGAGCGGACGCATCGATCACTTTCCAACCGCCGGCGGCCGCGCCGGCGCGAACCGGGTCGGGCAGCGGCCGCTGGCGCAGGATCGTCGCCGTCATTCGCCGGCCTCGAGCGACGGGGGCCCGGCGTAACCGATCGCCGGCCACGCGTTCGAATTGCCGTACCAGGCGGCGAACACCAGCTGATGCAGCGCGCCGTAGGCGGAGCGCAGCAGCATGAGACGAGAGCCGCGCCAGCGCTCGAGAAAGGCATCGATCGATGCCGGCGAGGCCTGCGGCCACGGCGACCACACGCCGGCGACCAGGGCGCGGGTGGGCGCGAACGACAGCAGCGCAAAGAGCTGGCCGACTTCGTTGCGCACCGCGGGCGGCAGGCCGGCGATGGCTTGCTCGACGCCGGCGACGACCTCCTGCAGCAACGCCGTGTCGTGCGCCGGCAGCGCGCCGGACAGCATGACCGGCGCGATGGCAGCCACGGCCGCGCGCCCAGCGGCATCGAGCGCGCCCGGGCGAGCCGGCATCATTTCCGGCGCGGTCGTCGATGTGTACAGCCATCGCGCGAGCAGCAGCGCAGCACCGCCGGCGAGGCCGACCTTGAGCAGCGTGCGACGACTGATGCGGGGCGAGGAAGTGGGGTCAGGCATGCGGTGAAAACCGATCCGGGCGGACTGCGCAATCTAGCGGCCGAATCTAGACAAGACAACCTAATTGTTTTGGTCGGGGTCGAGGGACGAGGCGGATTTATTCTCGGCTATGTCAGCTATCGTGCCGCCGCGCCCCTCAACCTGACCGGCAACGTCGTGCCGCCGCGGCCCTCAACCTGGCCGGCAACGTCATGCCGCCGCGGCCCTCTACCTGGCCGGCACGGTCATGCTGCCGCGGCCCTCTACCTGGCCGGCACGGTCATGCTGCCGCGGCCCTCAACCCGATCTGCTGGCGGCGGTTATGATGATGCGGCCATTCGCAAGCACGAGCGCCGATGCCCTCCTCCGCCGAAACCGACCTGATCCAGGAGCTTGAACATGCGCAGCGGCTGCATCAGGCGCGCCTGGTATCGCCTCGGCTCGCCGCGGCGCTCGATCGCGTCGCGGCGTTTCAGTCGAAGCGCCTCAACGCGACCTACGTCGACCTCGCCCGCGATCGGCGCTATGCGGAGGCGATCAAGTTCTTCCAATCGGATCTTTACGGGCCGGGAGACTACAGCCGCCGTGACGCCGATCTCGCACGTGTCGTCCCGATCATGGCGCGGGTCTTGCCGGACGGCGTCATCGCTACCGTCGCGAAGGCGATCGAGCTCTCGGCGTTGTCGCACGAGCTCGATCGCGCGCTAGTCGCGAAGCTCGGGGAGGCGTCGCCGCTGTCGGTGGCTTCGTATTGCGTCGCGTACCGCGCGTGCGACAACCGCAGGGATCGCGAGCGCCAGATCGCGCTGATCGTCCAGGTGGGCACCGCGCTCGACCGCTACGTGCACCTGCCGCTGCTGCGCTCGACGCTTGCCGCGATGCGGCGCCCGGCGCGCATCGCCGGCGTTGGAGCGTTGCAGGAATTTCTCGAGCGCGGCCTGCTTTCTTTTCGCGGCATGAACGGCGCCGGCGAATTCCTGGCGGTGATCGAAGCGCGCGAAACGGCGATCATGCAGGCGATCCTCGCCGGCGAGGAAAAGCCGTTCGCCGAGCCCCCCGCCTGATGCGACCTTTCAGGCCGTATCGCCGAACAGCCGATCGAGCTCCTCGTTGATCGCCCGCTCGATCGGGCTTTTCAGCGGCGTCATCAGGAACGAAAGCTGCACATCGAGAAGGATTTCGTTCTTGCCCAGGTGCATGCGGCCCGACACGCCCGGTCGCTCGAACGACACCTGATCGCCGTCCCAGGCGCAGGCGAGTTGGTAGCGCGCACTGAGGTCCTTGATGACTTTATGCGCCGCAGCCTTCGCCTTCTTCGGGTCGAGCTTGTGGTGGCGTTTGATGGCGATCGTGGGCATCGAAAAGCTCGGTACGTTGAGCCGCGAGTATAGCCAAACGGTCGTCCAAGGTTACTGACGCCGCTCTCGAAGCGGCTTCGGATTGACAGCCTCGCAGTCGCGCGGTAGCATTCAAACAAACGTTTAACTGAATCGACCATAGCCGCCACTTTGTGACGTTCAGCGGGCGCCGGAGCTCCCCAAGTGAAGCAAACGCAAACCGAAGCGCGCGCGATTCGGGCCGTGCCGCCGCGCGGCGCCACGACGACCAAGACCCGGATCCTCGACGCGGCCGAGAGCCTGTTCATGGAGCACGGCTTCGAGGCGACGTCGCTGCGCCAGATCACGGCGCTGGCCGAGGTCAACCTTGCCGCCGTCAGCTACCATTTTGGCAGCAAGGAAGAGTTGTTCGAATCGGTGCTGACCCGCCGGCTCGATCCGATGAACCGTGAAAGGATCGCGCTGTTGACGCGCTTCGAGCGCGAGGACGCGTCGGACGTGCTCTCGTGCGAGCGCATCCTGACGGCGATGTTCATTCCGGCGCTCGAGCTCGCGCGCGACCGCGAGCGCGGCGGCCAGAATTTCCTGCGGCTGCTCGGTCGCGCCTACGCCGACCCCGCTCCATTCATCCGGCGGTTTCTGTCCGAGCAGTACGCGGTGATGATCGCCCGCTTCAAGGCCGCGTTCGGGCGAGCGTTGCCGAATCTGCCGAAAAAGGAACTCTCGTGGCGCCTGCACTTCGTCATGGGCGCCCTGTCATACACGCTTGCCGGCACCGACGCGCTGAAGCTGATCGCGGCCCTCAGCCCGCGTGACGCCGGCAACGACGAAATCCTGCTGCATCGTCTGGCACCGTTCCTGGTCGCCGGGCTGAAGGCGCCGTTGCCCGATCTGTCCGAATTCGACGGCGGCGGCGGCTCTCCGCGGCAAGCAGGGGGTTCATGATGTTGATCGTTCTGTGGCTGATTGCGTTGGTGATCGCCTTTGTTGCCCTGGCCTACGTCAACGCCGCCGGCTGGCTCTGGATTCTCGGCGTCGGCGCCGCGTTGATCGCGGCCCTGGCGCTGCACGCGCTGCCGACGCTGCTGATCGGCTTCCTGGCGGTGCTGCTGTTCCTGCTGGCGATTCCGTTGAACTGGCCGTGGTTGCGCCGGATGCTCGTGAGCGACGGCATCCTCGCGGCGTTCCGCAAGGCGCTGCCGCCGATGTCGCCGACCGAGCGCGATGCGATCGAGGCCGGCACCGTGTGGTGGGACGGCGATCTGTTTTCCGGCCGGCCGTCGTGGAAAAAGCTGCTTGCGCTGCCGCCGCCCGGGCTCAGCGATGAGGAGCAGTATTTTCTCGATCACGACTGCGACGAGCTGTGCGCAATGGTCAGCGACTGGGAGACGACGCATGTATACCGCGACCTGTCGCCGAGGGCGTGGGCGTTCGTCAAGGACCGCGGCTTCCTAGGGATGATCATTCCCAAGGCCTATGGCGGCCTCGGCTTTTCCGCGTACGCGCACTCGCAGGTAATCACCAAGCTGTCGACGCACGCCAGCGCGGTGGCGGTGACGGTCATGGTGCCCAATTCGCTCGGTCCGGGCGAGCTCCTGCTTCACTACGGTACCGACGAGCAGAAGAACTACCATCTGCCGCGGCTTGCCAAGGGGATCGAGATCCCTTGTTTCGCGCTGACCAATCCGCGCGCGGGCTCCGATGCGGCCGCGATTCCCGATCGCGGCATCGTCTGCATCGGACAGCACGAAGGCAAGGCGACGCTGGGAATCCGCCTGACCTGGGACAAGCGCTATATCACGCTCGGGCCGGTCGCGACCTTGCTGGGCCTCGCGTTCCGTGCCTACGACCCGGAGCATCTGCTGGGCGGCGCCGAGGATCTCGGCATCACCTGTGCGCTGATCCCGACCAGGCATCCGGGCGTCAACATCGGCCGTCGGCATATGCCGCTGAACGCCGTGTTCCAGAACGGCCCGAACTGGGGCAAGGACGTTTTCATTCCGATCGACTGGGTGATCGGAGGCAGGGCGCAGGTGGGCAACGGCTGGCGCATGCTGATGGAGTCGCTGGCGGCGGGTCGCGGCATTTCGTTGCCCTCGTCGTCGACCGGCATGGCTAAGATCGCCGTGCGCGCGACCGGCGCGTATGCGCGCGTGCGCAACCAGTTCAAGACGCCGATCGGCAAGTTCGAGGGCGTCGAGGAAGCGCTGGCACGCATGGGCGGCAACCTGTACATGATGGACGCGACCCGGATGCTCACCGCACTGGCGGTCGATCTGGGTGAGAAGCCCGCGGTGCTGTCGGGCATCGCCAAATACCATCTGACCGAGCGCGCGCGCCAGGTGGTCATCGATGGCATGGACGTCGCCGGCGGCAAGGGCGTGTGCATGGGTCCGTCGAACTTTCTCGGCGCTGCGTACATGCAGCTGCCGGTCTCGATCACCGTCGAGGGCGCTAACATCCTGACGCGAAGCCTCATCATCTTTGGCCAGGGCGCGATCCGCTGCCATCCGTTCGTATTGCGCGAAATTTCGGCCGCCAACGACGCCGACCGCAGTCGCGCCTCGACCGCGTTCGATCTGGCGCTGATCGGCCACGTCGGCTTCGTCCTGTCGAACATGGCGCGAACGTTCGTCATGGGTCTGTGCGGCTCGCATTGCGCGCGGGGGCCCACCGGCGTCGCGCCCGAAACGCGACGCTACTATCAGCAGCTGACAAGGTTCTCGGCGGCGCTGGCCTTTCTGGCCGACATCTCGATGGGCGTCCTGGGCGGCGCGCTTAAGCGCAAGGAAAAATTGTCGGCGCGTCTTGGCGACGTGCTGTCGATGCTTTATCTCTGTTCGGCCACTCTCAAGCGCTACGAGGACGAAGGCCGGCAGTCCGCAGACGCGCCGCTGATGCACTGGGCGATCTGGGACGCGATGTTCCGCGCGCAGAACGCCATCGAGGGGGTGATCTCGAATTTCCCCAGCCGGATGATTTCGGCGCTGTTGCGGGCGATGGTTTTCCCGCTCGGTCGCCCGTATGTCGTGCCCTCGGACAAGCTCGGGCACGAGGTGGCACGGCTTCTGATCGAACCGTCGGCCACGCGGGATCGGCTCACCGCTGGCATGTACCTGCGGGAGGACGAAGGGGATGCGCTGGGCGTGATCGAGCTCGCGCTGGCCGCCACGCTGGCCGCCGAGCCGGTCGAGGCCCGCATGCGCGATGCACTCAGGGCGGGAACCTTCAGCGCCGCCCCGGGCGCCGATCGGACCGCCGCCGCGGTCGAGGCCGGCGTGATCACCGCCGACGAGCTCACGCTGCTGCGGCGCGCCAGCGAGCTCGCCGATCGCGTGATCCGAGTCGACGATTTTGCGCAGGACCTGGGTGCGTCGGAGCTCAAGCCGTCGATGGCGTCCGCTCCCGCGAGCGCGCCCGGTCGCAAGGTGGCCTCAGCATGAAGCGACTCGCACCTCAAGACGGTGACGCGATGACGAGGCAGCGATGACCGTGCCGGTTTACGTCGTCGATGGCACGCGCACGCCGTTCCTCAAGGCGCGCAATCGGCCCGGACCATTTGCCGCCTCCGACCTGGCCGTCCAGGCGGGCAGGGCGCTGCTGACGCGCATGGCGTTCGCGCCGGAGGAACTGGATGAAGTGATTCTCGGCTGCGCAAGCCCGTCACCGGACGAGGTCAACATCGGCCGCGTCGTCGCGCTGCGCGTCGGCTGCGGACTCAAGGTTCCCGGCTGGACCGTGATGCGCAATTGCGCGTCCGGCATGCAGGCGCTCGATTCCGCGCTCACCAACATACGCGCCGGCAGATCGAACCTTGTCCTTGCCGGCGGCGTCGACGCGCTGTCGCGCGCACCGCTTTTGTATTCGGAGAGAATGGTGTTGTGGTTTGCCGCATTCAGCGCTGCGCGGACGTTCGGACAGAAGGCCGGCGCTTTCCTGAAGCTCAATCCGTCGGCAATGCTGACGCCGGTCATCGGAATTATGAAGGGACTGACCGATCCGATCGTCGGGCTGATGATGGGTCAGACCGCGGAAAATCTCGCATTCCGCTTCGGCATTATCCGTCGCGACATGGACGCCTTCGCGGCGGAAAGCCACAGACGCGTGCTCGCCGCGCAAAAGGCAGGACACTTCGATCGCGAGATCGTCCCGCTGTACGACCGCGGCGGCAAGCTCTACGCGGCCGACGACGGCGTGCGCGAGGACTCGACGCCGGAAAACCTGGCGAAGCTCAAGCCGTTTTTCGATCGCAAGTATGGCAACGTCACCGCCGGCAACAGCTCGCAGATCACCGACGGCGCGGCGTGGCTCGTGCTCGCATCCGAGGCGGCAGTGGCCAGGCACAAGCTTTCCGTGCTGGGCACGATCGTCGACAGCGAATGGGCGGGACTCGACCCGGCACAAATGGGCCTGGGACCAGTCCATGCTGCGACGCCGCTGATGCGCCGGCACGGGCTTGCGCTGGGCGACCTGGACGCATGGGAGATCAACGAGGCGTTCACCGCGCAAGTGATCGCCTGCCTCAAAGCGTGGGAAAGCGACGACTACTGTCGCGACGAGCTCGGCTTGCCGGGCGCGCTCGGCCGCATCGACCCGGCCAGGCTCAACGTCGATGGCGGCGCGATTGCGTTGGGCCATCCGGTCGGCGCCTCGGGTGCGCGCATCGTGCTGCATTTGCTGAACGTCCTCGCGCGCACCGGCGGCAAGCGCGGCATTGCCACGATCTGCATCGGCGGCGGGCAGGGCGGCGCGATACTGGTCGAGCGTGGCGGCGCATGAGCGAGGCGGAAGCTTGAAGACCCGAAGGGCCGTCGCCGAGCGAGTGCGCGTAGGCCGACGCGAGAACAAAGGCCGCTCCGGGGGCAGCACGGAGGCCGGAGCATGAGCGACTTCCAGCATTGGCGCCTCGAGCGCGACGGCGATGGTCTGGCTTGGCTGACGCTGGACCGGGCCGGCACGTCGACGAACACGCTGTCTGCAGCGGTCATGGAGGAGCTTCGCGCGGTCTTGGCGCGGCTCGCCGCCGATCCGCCTCGCGGCCTGGTCATCCGATCGGGCAAGGCCAACGGATTCATCGCCGGCGCCGACGTCGACGAGTTCGGCGGGCTCGAAAGCGTCGACGATGCGATCGCGCTCGTCCGGCGCGGATGGGATACTTTCGAAGAGCTGGCCGCGACGCCGTATCCGACGCTGGCGCTGGTGCGCGGCTTCTGCCTCGGCGGCGGGATGGAGCTGGCACTCGCCTGCCGCTACCGCGTCGCCGTCGATGATCCGTCGACGCGGTTCGGCCTGCCCGAGGTGATGCTGGGTATTGTTCCCGGCTGGGGCGGCATCAAGCGCCTGCCGCTACTGACCGGTGCACCGGCCGCGCTGGATATGTTGTTGACCGGGCGCACCGTTGACGCACGGCGCGCCCGCAAGCTCGGCATCGCCGACGAATGCGTTCCGCCGCGCATCATGGACAACGCCGCGCGCAGCTTGCTGTTGCAACAGCCTCCGCTCCGGCGTGCGCCGTTTCCGCTGTCGCTGACGCTCAGTCCGCTGCTTCGCCCGCTGATCGCCGCGCAAGCGCGGAAACAGGTCGCCGGACGCGCCCGCCGCGAACATTATCCGGCGCCGTACGCGATCCTCGACATCTGGGTCAAGCATGATGGCGACCCGCTGGCCGCGGCGCCATCGGATCCGGCGTCGATCGCGCATCTGCTGCAATCGCCGACGGCGCGCAACCTGATTCGCGTCTTCAAGCTTCAGGAACGGTTGAAGGCTTTCGGCAAGGAGGGCGAGTTGGCGATTCGCCACGTACACGTCGTCGGCGCCGGAACGATGGGCGGCGATATCGCGGCCTGGTGCGCGCTGCGCGGCCTGACGGTGACGCTGCAGGATCAGAACGCCGAGCGGCTCGCGCCGGCGATCGGTCGCGCGGCGAAGCTCTTCGGCGACCGGCTGCGCGATCCGCTGCGCGCGCGCGATGCATTCGACCGGCTCGTGCCCGACGTCGCCGGCGACGGCGTCGCCCGTGCCGACGTGATCATCGAGGCGATTTTCGAAAATCTCGATGCAAAGCAAAAACTGTTCGTGGCCATCGAGGAGAAGGCCAAGCCGACGGCGCTGCTGGCAACGAATACGTCGAGCATTCCACTCGAAGAAATCGGCGCGCCGATGGCCGATCCGACCAGGCTCATCGGACTTCACTTCTTCAATCCCGTCGCCCGCATGATGCTGGTCGAGATCGTCGTCGGGAAGCGCACGCGTGCCGAGCTGGTTCCGGTGGCCGCCGCTTTTGCGCGCAAGATCGACAAGTTGCCGCTGTCGGTGAAAAGTGCGCCCGGCTTCCTGGTCAATCGCATTCTCGCCCCGTACCTGATGGAGGCGATGCGCTGCGTCGACGAGGGCATCGCTGCCGAAACCGTCGACGAGGCGGCGCTCGCCTTCGGCATGCCGGTGGGTCCGATCGAGCTTGCCGACAGCGTCGGCCTCGACATCTGCCTCGCAGTGGGGAAGATGCTGGGCGGCGGCGCGGAGCCGCCGAAAAAGCTCACCGAGCTGATTGCGGCGGGCGCACTGGGGCGCAAGACCGCACGCGGGTTCTACGACTGGCGGGCAGGCAAGGCGGTCAAGCGGCGGCAGGGCGCCGCGCCTGCGGGCCTTGCCCACCGGCTGATCGATCCGATGCTCGCCGAGGCGAAGGCGGCGCTTGCCGAGGGGATTGTCGCGGACGCCGACCTGGTGGATGCCGGGGCGATCTTCGGCACCGGCTTCGCGCCGTTCACCGGCGGCCCGCTGCATTATGTTGCGGCGCAGGGCGGTTCCGGACACTGATCCACTGCTAGCATTGATCGGACAAGAACGCGGTCTTGGGGAGGAGCGCATGGACAGGGTCTGGCTGAAGTCTTATCCGGCGGGCGTTCCCGCCGAGATCGACGTGAACCGGTACGCGTCGGTGCGCGACGTTCTCGAGGAAAGCTGCGCCAAGTACGGCCCGCGGCCCGCCTATTCCTGCATGGGCCGCGCGATCACGTTCGCGGAGCTCGACAGCTTGTCGGCGTCATTCGGCGCCTTCCTGCAGGCGCGCGGCCTCGCGAAGGGCGCGCGCGTCGCGCTGATGATGCCGAATATCCTGCAATACCCGGTGTGCCTGTTCGGCGTGCTGCGGGCCGGATGCACGGTCGTCAACACCAATCCGCTTTACACCGCGCGCGAACTCGAGCACCAGCTGGCCGACAGCGGCGCCGAAGTGATCGTCGTCGTCGAGAATTTCGCCCACACGCTGGCCGAAGTTCTCGGCAAGACCAAGGTCAAGCATGTCGTGGTGACCAGCATCGGCGAAATGCTGGGCCTCAAAGGCCTGCTCGTCGACTTCGTGCTGCGTCATGTGAAAAAGCTCATCCCGCCCTGGCGCATCGACGGCGCGATGCGGCTCGGTGCCGCGCTGGCCGAGGGCCGCCGGCGCAAGCTTGAAACCGTTGCCATCGGCCACGACGACATCGCATTCCTGCAATACACAGGGGGGACGACCGGCGTCGCGAAGGCCGCGATGCTGCAGCACCGCAACATCGTCGCCAATCTGCTGCAAGCGGGCGCCTGGGTCAAACCCTTCCTCGGCGAACAGAGGCACGTGGTCATAACGCCGCTGCCGCTTTATCATATCTTTTCGCTGACGGCCAACTGCCTGACGTTCATGACGCTGGGCGGCGAGAACGTCCTGATCACCAATCCGCGCGACGTTCCCGGCCTGGTCAAGGAGCTTGGCCGGCATCGCTTCACCGGATTGACTGGCGTCAACACGCTGTTCAATGCGCTGCTGAACAACCCGGAATTCCACAAGCTCGATTTCTCGTCGCTGCAAATGTCGCTCGGTGGCGGCATGGCGGTCCAGCAGGCGGTCGCCGAGCGCTGGCAACGCGTGACCGGCAAACCGCTGATCGAGGCCTACGGCCTGACCGAAACCTCGCCGGCCGTGACGATCAACCCGCTCGATCTGCAGCAATACAACGGCTCGATCGGGCTGCCGGTACCGTCGACCGACGTGGAGCTGCGCGACGACAATGGGCACGCGGTGCCGCTCGGCACACCCGGCGAGATTTGCGTCAAAGGGCCGCAGGTCATGGGCGGCTACTGGCACCGCCCGGACGAGACGGCCAAGGTCGTCGATGAGCACGGTTGGCTCGCGACCGGCGACATCGGCGTGATGGACGAGCGCGGCTTTGTGCGCATCGTCGATCGCAAGAAGGACATGATTCTGGTCTCGGGCTTCAACGTTTATCCGAACGAGATCGAGGCGGTAGTCGCGATGCATCCCGGCGTGCTGGAATGCGCGGCCATCGGGACCCCCGACGAAAGGTCGGGCGAGGCGGTCAAGCTTTTCGTCGTCAAGAAGGACAGCGCGCTGACCGAGGCAGCGCTGCTCGAACATTGTCGCGCGTACCTGACCGGATACAAATGCCCGCGAGAGGTCGAATTCCGCGACGAGCTGCCGAAGTCCAACGTCGGCAAGATATTGCGGCGCGAGCTGCGCGAGGAAATGCGGAGGAAGGCCGTATGACTGCGCCGGCGCCTGCGATGACGCTGCCCGACATGGAGCCGGCATTGCGTGTCGTGCCGATGCCGGCCGATGCCAACCAGCATGGCGACATCTTCGGCGGCTGGGTGATGTCGCAGGTGGATATTGCCGGCAGCATTCCCGCGTCGCGTCGCGCGCGCGGCCGGGTCGCGACCGTCGCGGTGAATTCGTTCGTGTTCCGCGAGCCGGTCCTGATCGGCGACGTCGTGAGCTTTTACGCCCACATCACGCGCGAAGGGCGGACGTCGATCACCGTCGCAGTCGAAGTCTATGCGCAGCGAAACCCGACCGACGTGATCTGCGTCAAAGTGACCGAAGCGAATCTGACGTATGTTGCGGTTGCGCCGGATCGTCGGCCGCGGGTGCTTCCGACCGAGTGACCGCGACGATGTTGGAGTGTATAGTTTACCGCGACTTCCGCGAGTGATCTTTCGTTTCCGGCGGGCCGGCAATCGAAGAGCAACGATGATGCAGCAGAACATCCACCGAGGAGGAAGACCAAGATGAAACGCGATCGATTCAAGGGCAACCGTCTTGCGGCCGCCGTGGCGGGCGCTCTGTTAACCGTAGCGACGGGCCAAACGCTGGGCGCGGCATTCGCGCTGCAGGAGCAGAGCGGCAGCGGGCTCGGTAATGCCTTCGCCGGCGGTTCGGCAGGGGCCGAGGACGCGAGCACCGTCTATACCAATCCGGCCGGAATGTCGCGTCTGCCTGGCACGCAGGCAGTCGTTGCCGGCAGCGTGGTCTGCCCTTCGATCAAATTCAGCGATGGCGGCTCGCAACCTGCCGCCTTCCAACCTCTGGGTGGCAACGGCGGCGAGGCGGGCAACTGCGCGCTCGTTCCGGCGCTCTACCTTGCCGTGCCGATCAATCGGCAGTGGTCGTTCGGCTTGGGAGTCAACGCGCCGTTCGGGCTCAAGACCGAATACGATTCCGACTGGATCGGCCGCTTCCAGGCGATCAAGTCCGAGGTCAAGACGGTCAATGTCAATCCGGCGGTTTCGTTCAAGCTTAGCGACAGCGTTGCACTCGCCGCAGGGGTCAATTGGCAACGGATCACGGCGACACTGACCAGTCGTGTCAATTATGCCGGCGCATTTGCACAAGGCGTCGGCCAGGCGGTGGCGGCCGGCCAGATTCCCGCGGCGGTCGCGCCGACGCTTATCGGCGCCGCTGCCGGCCTGGAATCCGAAGCGGACGTCGATGGTAACGACAGCGCCTGGGGCTGGAACATCGGCGCATTGTTCGATATCGACAGGCAGACCCGCATCGGCTTCCAGTACCGCTCGAAAATCAAGTACGACGTCGGCGGGTCGGTCAATATCAGCAATCCCGCGCTGGGTTCGCTGCCGCCGACGCTGGCGCCGGTGGGTGCCGCTGTCGCTGGCGGCGTCAATGCCGTACTCGCCAGCGGCGATGTTAGCCTTGCACTGGAGGTGCCCGACTCGGCCAACGTGTCGCTGTTTCGCCAGATTGACAACCAGTGGGACGTGATGGCGGACGTGCAATTCACCGGGTGGAGCAGCGTGCAGGCACTCACCATCGTGCGCAGTACCGGCGGGGTCCTTTCAACCACGCCCGAGAATTTCCGCGATACCTGGCGTGCGTCGATCGGGGCGAACTATCACTACTCGCCGCAGTGGACGTTCCGCGCGGGCCTCGCGTACGACCAGAGTCCAGTGCGCGACGCCCAGCGCACGCCGCGCCTTCCGGACAACGACCGCACCTGGCTGTCGATCGGGGCGCAGTACCGCTTCTCGCCGCAGCTCGTGGTCGATGCCGGCTACACGTACATCATCGTCAAGGATCCGAACATCAACCAGAACGAAGGCAACACCGCGGCGAACGCGTTGATCAGCGGGACGTATAGCAACAACGTCAATATCGGCGCGGTGCAACTGACTTATACGTTCAACTGAGCACCGCGATCGCTCCGACGCTTCTACGGAAGCTCGATATGCATCGAGTCACGGCAATGCTGCTGGTTGTGCTGGCCGCCGCCGGTGCTTCGGCGGCCGACATCGGCGGCGTCCGGCTCGAGGACAAGGCATCGGTCGGAGGGCAGGAGCTCGCGCTCAACGGCGCCGGCGTGCGCAAGCGCGTCGTCTTCCACGTGTATGTCGCGAGCCTCTATCTGCCGCAAAAGGCGGCCGACCTCGCAGGCGCGCTCGCCCAAGGGCCGCGCCGGATCAGGCTTGATATGCGGCGGACCCTTTCCGCCGATGCGTTGATCGAAGCGCTGAACGAGGGGCTCGAGGCAAACACCGACGCGGCCGAATTGGCCGCGATCAAACCGGCCAGCGTGCAGCTCGCTTCGATCATGAAGACTTTCGGGCAGGTGAAGGAAAAGGATGTCGTGACCCTCGATTTCTACGAGGGAGCAACGCACGTCGGCCTGAACGGCGAGGCCAAGGGGGTGATCGCGGGCGAATCGTTCAATCGGGCGCTCACCCGGATCTGGCTCGGCGACAAGCCCGTCCAGGCTGATCTGAAAAAGGCGCTGCTCGGCGGCTAGAGAGGACGTTCGGCCCCCGCCCAGCCGCATGTTATCGTCGGCCCGTGCCCGATTTCTGGCCCTCCTGCGGGTACCGCCTCCTTGCCGTCGACGCCGATCGGCGCTTGCGCGTTGGCGACGACTTCCTGCGAAGCTATTTGGTGCGACCGGAGCTCGCCCCGGTGCGCGAGTCCTGCCGCACCGAGATCGCCGTGCACCAGGCGCTGCTGCTGGATCCCCGCGTACACGTGCCGGAGAGCGAGGTCGTCGCCATCGTCGATGCCGACGCGCGCGACAACCTTCGCATATGGCTCAGGTTCCGCGAGCGCCTGCTGCGTGCGCCGACCGTCGAGGCCGCCTATGTCGGGTTGTTCGAAGGCGAAGGCGTCGACGTACCGCCGTTGTTCGTCCATCAGCTGACGCAGATCCTGCTGCGGCATATCCTGGGCGCCGATGCCGATCCGTTCGAGGCGCGTGCGGCCGAGATGCTGTTTCGCGTCCAGAAGATCAGCGTCCAGGACGAGGCGGTCATGGCAGCCGACGAGCAGGCGGTCGAGCTCCTGGCGACGACCGGCAGCCTCGGTAGCCTCGGCGAATTGCTGGCGCAAAACCGGACGCCGGCAAGAACCGTCGATCTCGACGTGCTGTCGGAAGACAATGCCGACAGCTATTGGACGCGGGACGAACGCTTCGACCTGGCGGTCAGCCTCAATCGCGGCCAGCCCGCGCTCTCGGCGCTGTGCCGCGTGCTGCAGCGCTGGATCGCGCATTTTCTGGCGGTCGAGGTCACAATCGCGCCGGAGCGGGAGATCGTCGATGCGCGCTGGGTCTGGCACGTCGGGCTCGACGCGGAAGCCAGCGCGCTGCTCAATGATCTGTACAACGGCGCGGACGTCGCCGACGATCGACGCGAGCGCCTGCTGTGCCTGTTCGCGCTACGTTTCGCCGATCCGGCCGCGATGCGTCCGGCGATCGCGGGACGGCCAGTATACTTGGCGATGGCGATGGATCGCGATAACCGCCTGCGGCTGAAGCCGCAAAACCTGCTGTTGAACCTGCCGTTCGCGCGGCAGCAATGAGAGAAAGGGCACGATGATTCCGAAGTATCTGCATTCGATGCTGATTGCCGTGTCGCTCGCCAGCGTGCTCGGCGGACCCGCGTTCGGCCAGGCGCCGGGGACACCGCCGCTCGCGCCTCCAGCCGGCGCTGCCGCCGCGACCGACAACCCGGCGGACAAACCCGCGGACAAGCCGGCGACGGGACCGCTCGCGCCGCTGGCGTGGATGCGGGGCTGTTGGGATGGCAAGGTGAACCAGCGCGACTTTCGCGAGGAATGGCTGCCGCTCACCGGCGACATGATGATCGGCGTCAGCCAGACGGCATTCCGCGGCAAGACGGTCGATTTCGAATACCTGCGGCTGGAACCGCGTCCGGACGGCGTGTTCTACGTCGCCGTGCCGTCGGGCAAGAACGAAGCGGCTTTTCGCCTCGCGACGCAGACCACCGCCGAAGGCGACCAGGTGTTCACGTTCGCGAATGCCACGCCCGGCGTCGACTACCCGCAGCGCATCATCTATCGCCGCGGCAGCGAAGGCTGGCTGTACGTGACCGTCGAAGGCAAGGTAAAAGGAGTCGACAAGCAAGTCATCTTTCCGATGCGCCACGTCGATTGCCAGACCGGCGTGAGCGTGGGCAGCTAAGATCTTAGGCAGGGCGGCCCAACGATGACGGGCGCTGCCACTTCCGCCGTCGCGCGGTTCGAACAATTGCTCGCCGCGGGCAAGGATGGTGCACTGTTGCGCTTTGCACTGGGCAGCGAATACCTGAAGATTGGCGAGGCGAGGCAGGCGAGCGCGCATCTGCGCGAGGCACTCGCCTTCGATCCCGGCTATTCGGCGGCGTGGAAGCTTCTCGGCCAGGCACTTTTCGCCGAAGAGCGCTACGACGAAGCGCTCGCTGCCTATCGTGACGGCATCGCCGCCGCCGAACGCAAGGGTGACAAGCAGGCGATGAAGGAAATGCAGGTATTCGCGCGGCGCATTGCCAGGCAACATCCGCCGGCATAGAGCGCGCGATGCTGCATAGCAGCAATCTCTCCTTGTCGTTCTCCCACGCATGTAACTTGCCAAAAACTGCGCTCGCGGTCCGCGCTGACAACGGCCGCGGCCCTCGCTGCCACCCGAGTCCCCGATGATCAAGTACGACAAGCTCCGGCGCGTCATCATCGGCGCGCCGCTCGATCCGTTGAGCCAGACGACGCGCCAGCACATCGCGCTGGCCGCGTTCATTGCGTGGGTGGGCCTCGGGGCGGACGGGCTGTCGTCGTCGGCTTACGGACCCGAGGAAGCCTTCAAAGCGCTGGGCGCGCATGCGCATCTGGGCCTGTTCATGGCGCTGGCGACTGCGGTGACCGTATTCATCATCGCACTCGCCTACAACCAGGTGATCGAGCTGTTTCCAACGGGCGGGGGCGGCTATCGCGTTGCCACCAGCCTGATCGGTCCGCGGGCAGGACTCGTCTCCGGCGCCGCGCTGATCGTCGATTACGTGCTGACCATTGCGATATCGGTTGCCAGCGGCGTCGACGCGCTGTTCAGCCTGCTGCCCGCCACGATCGGTCACTTGAAGCTCGCCACCGAGCTCTTGCTGGTCGCGATGCTGCTGGTGCTCAACATGCGCGGCATGAAGGAATCGATTCGCGTTCTGCTCCCGATCTTCGTCGGCTTCTGCGTCACTCACCTGCTGCTGATCGCCTATGGCGTGCTCGGACATTCGGCCGGCCTGACGCTGGTCGTGCCGGACGCGCTGGCGGAGTCGAAAAAACTGGTGCACGACATCGGCTGGGTAGCCGCGCTGTCGCTGTTCCTGCGCGCCTACTCGCTGGGAGGCGGCACCTACACGGGGATCGAGGCAGTCTCCAACAACGTCCAGACGTTGCGCGAGCCGGTGGTGCGCACCGGCAGGCTGACGATGTTCTACATGGCGCTCTCACTCGCGTTCACCGCGGGCGGCATCATCCTGCTTTATCTGCTGTGGCAGGCGACGCCGGTCGAGGGACAGACGCTCAACGCCGTGGTGTTCGGCAGCATCATCGGCAGCCTCGGCCTGGGGTCCGGAATCAATCAGGCGGCGCTGCTGCTGGTACTCGTCTTCGAGGCGGGACTGCTGTTCGTCGCGGCCAACACCGGCTTCCTCGGCGGCCCGGCAGTCCTGTCCAACATGGCCGCCGACTCGTGGCTTCCGCACCAGTTCCGCCACCTGTCGACCCGCCTGGTCACGCAAAACGGCATCGTCATCATGGGGCTGGCCGCGCTGGGCATATTGCTCTGGAGCGGCGGCAAGGTCGATCTGCTGGTCGTGCTGTACTCGATCAACGTCTTCCTGACGTTCTCCTTGTCGCTGCTCGGCCTTTGCATCTACTGGTGGCGCAAGCGCAGGTCCGACACGCGCTGGAGTTACCGGTTTGTGCTTTCCGGGTTTGGCCTCGCGGTGACGTCCGGCATCCTGGTCGTGACGACGGTGGAAAAATTCGGCGAAGGCGGGTGGGTGACCGTCGTCATCACTTCGCTGGTGATCGCCTTGTGCGTCGGCATCCATCGCCACTACGACGAGGTGAAGGCCCGGTTGAAGGAAGTCGACGAAATCTTTAGCACCGCGCGTTGCCCGACCTGCGAGAATCCGCCGCCGCTCGTTCCCGAGGCACCGACTGCCGTCTTCATGGTCGGATCCAGTCGCGGCGGCGGCCTGCACACGGTGCTATGGGTGCAACGGCTGTTTCCGAATCACTTCAAGAACTTCGTATTCATCAGCGCCAAGGCGGTCGATGCGCAAAGCTATGGCGGCGCCGAGCAGATCAAGCGGCTCGAGGGCACGCTGCAGCGCGCACTTTCGTTCTATGTCGACTATTGCCACGCGAACGGACTCGCCGCGACGGCGCGCTTCGCGCTCGGCACCGACCGCGTCGATCAGCTGGTGAAACTTGCCGAGAAAGCGCAGCGGGAATTTCCGAACAGCGTCTCTTTCACGAGCAAGCTCGTCTTCCGCAACGAGACCTGGCTGACGCGCCTGCTGCACAACCAGACCGCACTGGCACTGCAGCAGAGGCTGCACTTGAACGGCATGCAGATGGTGATTCTGCCAATGCAGCTCTAGAGCCCGCTACAGCGACAGCGAGTCGACGCCGAGGTTCGCCAGTTCGTCGGCGCGCACGTTGCCCGGCGTCGCCGCGTGCCCCTTGACCCAGTGCCAGTCGACATCGTGCTCGGTGACCGCCAGATCGAGCTGCTGCCAAAGGTCCGCATTCTTGACCGGCTTGCGGTCGGCAGTCTTCCAGCCGTTTCGCTTCCACACGTGGATCCAGGTCTGGATGCCGTTCTTGACGTACTGCGAATCGGTGTAGACGGCCACGGTACAGCGGCGCTTCAGCGCCGACAGCGCCTCGATGACAGCGATCAGCTCCATGCGGTTGTTGGTCGTGTGCGCCGCGCCGCCGAACATCTCGCGTATCCGGCCGTCGTATTGCAGCAGCGCGCCCCAGCCGCCGGGACCCGGATTGCCCTTGCATGCGCCGTCGGTGTATACGATGACGGGCGCGCTCGGATGATCCTTCCGCGCTTGCGGCTCAGTCGGCAACTGCGGCCGCGGCGCTGTCCGCCCGCGGGACGAATTCTTACGCTGGGGCGGCACTGCAGCGCTCACGCCGCGCCGCCGGCGCGCGCACACTCAATCGATAGCATCGACGTACTCTTTCGCCTGCCGGGCCACCGATGCCAGGGCCTTCTTGCGCACGCGGCGCGTCCATGCCGGCGTGATCACCCGCATCCCGGCCACGCGCTTGGTGGCACGAAGGTAATAGACGCCTCCGGCGATCGGCCACCAGCGATCGCCGGCTCTTTCGAAGAACTCGAAGCGCCGCAGCCATTTCTCCTGAGCGACCGGCGGCACATACGCATCGAGCCTGCCCCCGCTGACCTCGAACCCCAACAGCGCCAGCCAATCCTTCAACCGATACAGCGAGATGAAGTTGCCGGTCCACGGCATTGTCTGCTCGCGCCCGAAATAGCGCTTGGCGCCGAACAGGCTGAACGGGTTGAATCCGCTGACGACCAGCTGACCCTCGGGACGGATCACCCTGTACACTTCGCGTAGCAGCTGGTGCGGCTCGTCGGTGAATTCCAGCGCGTGCGGAAGCACGACCAGATCGAAGCTGTTTTCGCGGAACGGAAGCCAATGCGGATCCGCCAGCACCTGCGCCGGCTCCTCGAGGTCGACGGTGCAGCGGGTGGCGATGCGCGAGGCTCGCAGCAAGGGCGTTTCGGGAAGCCCGATCTGCAACGCGTGATAGCCGAAGATGTCGGCCAGCGTCGTATCGAAATACGCCTGTTCGCGCGCGAGCAGATGCCGCCCGAGCGGCGTGGCGAACCACGCCGCCATCGTGCCGGTTGACACGCTGACCGGTGTTGTCGAAGATTCTCCCATGCCGACGATTATCCCCATCCCCGCGTTTGCCGACAACTACATATGGTTGATGCGCGAAGGAAACGCCGCAGCCGTCGTCGATGCCGGCGATGCTGCGCCCGTGATCGACTATCTGGAACGCGAGCACCTCGACCTCACTGCGATCATCTGCACACATCATCACGGCGATCATGTCGGCGGCAACCGCGCGCTACTGCAGCGCTGGCAGGTTCCGGTCTACGGTCCCGCGCGGGAGACGATACCCGGTCGCACCGAAGCGCTGCGCGAGGGTGACGAGATCGTCATCGATGGCATCGGGCTCAAGCTGTCGGTCCTGGACATTCCCGGTCACACCGCGGGCCATATCGCTTTTGTCGGCCGGTCCGGTGCCGCGCCGCTGCTGTTTTGCGGCGACACGCTGTTCGCGATGGGCTGCGGTCGACTGTTCGAGGGCACGCCGTCCGACATGGTGACCTCGCTCGACAAGCTCGCCGCGCTTCCGGGCAATACGCTCGTCTACTGCGGGCACGAGTACACGCTCGCGAACCTTCGCTTCGCACTCGCGGTCGAACCGGGCAATGCCAAACTGCGCGAACGTGAGACGATGGCCAGGGCGCAGCGCACACGTGGCGAGCCCACGCTGCCGACGACGATAGCCGACGAGCGCGAGACCAACCCTTTTTTGCGCACCGCAGAAACGACGATCCGGGCTGCGGCGTCGGCGCATGCGGACCGCGAGCTCGCCGATCGGGTCGGCGTGTTCGCCGAAATCCGCGCGTGGAAGAATGCGTTCCGGTAGCGCGCGAGCGACCCGGCGAGGGGCCCCGTGCGAAGCATGGGGATCGACGGGGAATTGCGAGTCAACGCTGGAGGCCGACAACTCGAAGGTTGTTGTTTCTCGACGGTGGATGAGGCCGAGCGCGCGAGCGACCCGGCGAGGGGCCCCGTGCGAAGCATGGGGATCGACGGGACTTGCGAGTCGCGCATGCGGCCGACACGCGACCCGTTGCCTCGTATATACGTGTCGGAGGCCG
>PLYT01000089.1 GCA_003153475.1 Betaproteobacteria bacterium
CTGCGGCTTCCTCGGCCTCCTGCATATGGACATCGTGCAGGAGCGCCTCGAACGCGAATACGACATGGAGTTGATCACGACGGCGCCGACGGTCGTCTATCAGGTGCTGTTGCGCGACGGCACCTTGCTCGAGATCGAGAACCCGTCGAAGCTTCCGGACCTGTCGCATGTGGAGGAGATCCGCGAGCCGATCATCACGACGACGATCCTGACGCCGCAGGAGTATGTCGGCGCGGTGCTGACGCTGTGCACCGAGAAGCGCGGCGTGCAAAAGAACATGCAATACGTCGGCCGCCAAGTCATGCTGACCTACGAGCTGCCTCTGGCCGAAGTCGTGATGGATTTCTTCGACAAGCTGAAATCGGTGTCGCGCGGCTACGCGTCGCTCGATTACGATTTTAAGGAATTCCGCGCTGCCGACGTCGTCAAGCTGGACATCCTGATCAACGGCGACCGGGTCGATGCGCTTTCGGTTATGGTCCACCGCGCGCACGCGCAGTACCGCGGCCGCGAGGTGGTGTCGAAGATGCGCTCGCTCATCCCGCGCCAGATGTTCGACGTGGCGATCCAGGCGGCGATTGGCGCGCAGATCATCGCCCGTGAAAGCGTCAAGGCGCTGCGCAAGAACGTGCTGGCCAAATGCTACGGCGGCGACGTCACCCGCAAGCGCAAGCTGCTGGAAAAGCAGAAGGCGGGCAAGAAGCGGATGAAGGCGGTTGGCAGCGTCGAGATTCCGCAGGAAGCTTTCCTGGCTATTCTGCAGGTCGGCGAAAAATGACCACCGCGGCGATTAAAAACTCCAAAAGACTGACGACACGATGAATTTCGCGCTGATCCTGTTCCTCCTTACCTTGCTGACCGGAGTGATGACGCTCGCCGACCGCCTGTTCTTCGCGCGCGGGCGCCGGCCGGGTGAGCCCGAGCCATGGTGGATCGAGTACCCGAAAAGCTTCTTCCCGGTCCTGCTGATCGTGTTCCTGCTGCGCTCGTTCGTCGCCGAGCCGTTCAAGATTCCGAGCTCATCGATGCGTCCGACGCTCGAGGTCGGCGACTTTATCCTGGTCAACAAGTTTGCCTACGGCATAAGGCTGCCCATTATCGAGAAGAAGATCTTCGAAACCGGCCAGCCGCAGCGCGGTGACGTCATCGTCTTCCGGTATCCGATCAATCCCTCGCAGGACTTCATCAAGCGACTGGTCGGCCTGCCGGGCGACGAGGTCGTCTATCGCGACAAGATGATCAGCGTCAACGGCGCGCCGTGGCCGCAGAAGGCGGACAGCACCTACAGCTATCTCGAGGGCCTGACCTACGCGACGACGCAGCGGTTCGAGGAGCGAATCGGAGACCGCTCGCACTCGATCGCGATCAACCCCGCGGCACCGCCGGTCAACGTCAACGGCGTGCGGTCTTTCCCCGGAAGGGAGAACTGCGTTTACAATGACCGTGGATTCAGCTGCAAGGTCCCCGCGGGCAGCTACCTGATGATGGGGGACAATCGCGATAACAGCGATGACAGCCGGTACTGGGGCTTCGTCCCGGACGACCACATCCGGGGCAAGGCGTTCTTCATCTGGTTCAACTGGGACGATATCAGCAGCTTCGCATTCAAGCGGATCGGCACCAGCATCCGCTGATGGGAGGGAAGATGAACAAGCGCACTGCGCAGGGCGGGTTGTCGATGCTCGGATTCCTGTTTGTGGCCGCGGTCGTCGTCGCGGTCGTGATGATCGGATTCCGCACGCTGCCGTCGTACATCGAGTACTTCACCGTGAAAAAGGTGATGGAAAAGACCCTGCAGGATTCACCGGATCCATTTTCGCTGACGAAATTCCGCAGCGATTTCGATCTGAAGGCGAGCGCCGATTACATCGACTCGGTGCGCGGCACCGACATCGACGTCGTCAAGGAAGGCAACGCGCTGGTGGCGACCGCGACGTGGAGCAACAAGCTGCACATGGTCGGCAACGTGAGTGTGGTGCTCGACTTCGAGGCCACCGTCACCAAGTGATGTCCCGGGGTTGATGCCGCCCTTCGCCCCGACCGAATTGCTCGGCCATGCATTTCGCCGCCCGGAGCTGCTGCGCCAGGCACTGACGCACCGCAGCTTCGGCGCCGACCACAACGAACGGCTGGAATTCATCGGCGACTCGATCCTCAACTGCGCCGTGGCGCTGGCGCTGTACCGGCGTTTTCCGCAGCTTCCGGAAGGCGAGCTCTCGCGAATCCGCGCCAACCTTGTCAACAAGGACACGCTTTGCCGGCTTGCGCTCACGCTCGATCTGGGCAGCGCCATCCGGCTCGGCGAGGGCGAGTTGAGGAGCGGCGGCGCGTCGCGCCCATCGATACTGGCCGACGCCCTGGAAGCGGTGTTCGGCGCGATCTTTCTCGACGACGGCTTCGACGCCGCCGATGGCGCGATCGGCCGCATTTATGCCGGCGAGATTGCGTGCATCGATCCTTCGGGGCTCGCCAAGGATCCCAAGACCCGCTTGCAGGAATGGTTGCAGGGCAGAAAGCTGGCCGTTCCCGACTATGAAGTCGTCGCCGCCCGGGGCGAAGCGCATCTGCAGATCTTCGACGTCGTCTGCAGGATCCCGGCGCTCGACATCGCGGCGACGGGTTCCGGACCGAGCCGGCGCGCCGCCGAGCAGGCTGCAGCCGCCGCGGCGTACGAGCAGGCGACCGGTGCCTGATCCGGCCGCCGCGTTTCGCTGCGGCTATGTCGCCATCGTCGGCCGGCCCAACGTCGGCAAATCGACGCTGGTCAATGCGCTGGTCGGCGCGCGCGTATCGATCACGTCCGGCAAGCCGCAGACGACGCGGCATCGCATCCTCGGGATCATGACCTCGCCTTCGGCGCAATTTCTCTTTGTCGACACGCCCGGGTTTCAGACCGCACATCGCTCGCGCCTGAACGAGCGGATGAACCGGACGGTGCGCGACAGCATCGGCGGCGTCGATGTGATCGTCGTCGTGCTGGAGGCGGTGAAACTGGTCGACGCCGACCGCGCGGTCCTCTCGCTCCTGCCTCCCCGCGTTCCGGCGATCGCCGCGATCAACAAGGTCGACCGGCTTGCCGACAAGACGCGCCTGCTGCCGTACCTGTCGATGCTGGAAAAGGCGCATCCTTTTGCGGCGATGGTGCCGATCAGCGCGGAAAAGGGCATACAGCTCGATCTGCTGACGGCGGAAATCGCGCGCCATCTGCCAGTCGGCGAGCCGCTGTTCTCTCCCGACGATCTGACCGACCGCGACGAGCGCTTTATCGCGGCCGAATACGTGCGCGAGAAGATCTTCCGCCTGCTCGGCGAGGAAATTCCGTATACGACGACGGTCGCCGTCGACAGCTTCGCGCACGACGGCAAGCTGCGCCGGATCCACGCGACCGTCTACGCCGACAAGGCGAGCCATCGCGCGATCCTGCTCGGCGAAGGCGGCGCGACGATGAAGTCAATCGCCAGCGCCGCTCGGCGGGACATGGAGCGCCTGTTCGGCGGCAAGGTATTCCTCGAGGTCTGGGTCAAGGTGAAATCCGGCTGGGCCGATGACGAGGCGCAGCTCACGCGTCTGGGCTACTGAAGGCAACGTGCGCGAATCGGCTCCCGGAGTCGCCCGATGAAACAGCCGCGTGACCGCCGCGACGAGCAGGCGGCGTTCGTCCTGCACGCTTATGCTTACCGCGAGACCAGTCTCATCGTCGAAGCTTTGACGGCCGAGCACGGCCGCGTCGCGCTGGTCGCGCGCGGTGCGAGACGGCCGCGCTCCGAGCTGCGCGGAATCCTGCAGGCATTTCAGCCGCTGACCCTGTCGTGGGCCGGCGGCGGCGAGTTGCGGACGCTGCTCAAGGCCGAGTGGCGCGGCGGGTTGCCGCTGGTCGCGGGGTCGGCGCTGCTGTGCGGCTTCTACTTGAATGAGCTCTTGCTGAAACTCCTTCCGCGCGAGGATCCGCACCCGCAGCTTTTTCGCGACTACGAGGCCGCGCTGACCCGGCTGGCTGCCGCCGCGCCGCAGGCGCCGGTATTGCGCGAGTTCGAGGTGCGGCTCCTGTCCGAGCTCGGCTACGCGCTGCCGCTGACGCACGAAGCCGATACCGGACGGCCGGTCGATCCGTCCGCACGGTACTATTACGCGTTCGACCTGGGGCCGCGCAGCACCGCGGCGGAACCCGGGCACCGCTATCCGCTGGTACGCGGCGCGACGCTGCTGGCGCTAGCGCAGCACGACTACAGCACGGCGGACGCGGCCGCCGAAGCGAAGCGCTTGATGCGCGAGGTGCTCGACCACTACCTCGAGCAGCGGGCGATCTTCAGCCGGCGGGTCGTGCGCGATCTGCAGGCTCTCGACGACGACAACGGCGGAAGCGAAGAACGGCGATCATGATCGAGCTCGGCGTCAACATCGACCACGTCGCGACCTTGCGGCAGGCGCGTCGGACCTACGAGCCGGACCCGGTCTGGGCGGCGGCCGAAGCGCACCTGGGCGGCGCCGACGGCATCACCGTGCACCTGCGCGAAGACCGCAGGCACATCCAGGACGAGGACGTGCGCCGCCTTCGCGCGCTGGTGCAGATCAAGCTCAATCTGGAAATGGCCGCGACCGATGAAATGATCGCACTCGCCTGCGCACTGAAGCCCGAGATGGCGATGCTGGTGCCCGAGGGGCGTGAAGAGGTGACGACCGAGGGCGGTCTCGATGTCGCTGGCCAGGAGGCGCGGCTCAAGACGGCGGTCGCCCGGCTGGCCGACGCAGGCATCATCAGCAGCGTATTCATCGATGCCGAGACCCGCCAGGTCGAGGCCGCGGCGCGGATCGGCGCGCGGGTCTGCGAGATCCACACGGGCCCGTATGCGCATGCGTTCCACGCCAAGGGGCGCGACCCGCAGAGCGCGGCGGTGGTC
Organism: Betaproteobacteria bacterium; assembly: GCA_003153475.1. Lineage (GTDB taxonomy): Bacteria > Pseudomonadota > Gammaproteobacteria > Burkholderiales > Casimicrobiaceae > PALSA-1003. The sequence goes on from PLYT01000089.1 coordinate 4,899, forward strand.
GCGGAGCTGGCGAAAGTGCGCGAGGCCGGTGCCGCCATCCGCGCGCTCGGCATGCGCTTCAATGCCGGGCACGCCCTCAACTATTTCAACGTGCAGTCGATCGCGGCATTGCCCGGCGTGCGCGAGCTACACATCGGGCATGCGATCGTCAGCCGCGCGGTGTTCGTCGGCTTGCGCGAGGCGGTACGGCAAATGAAGGCGTTGATCCGCGAGGCCGCCGCCGGATAGCCGGCCTCGAACTTGCCGCTCAGTACGGATGCGGCCACTTGCCGCCGAGCGTATGGGTCAGCTCTTCGGCGGTGTGCGCGACCAGCGGACCCAGTTGCCGGATGCGCTCGTCGGACAGGCGCGACGACGGGCCCGCCAGCGATATCGCGCCGAGCGGCTCGGCGTGCTCGTCGTAGACGGTCGCCGCGACGCAGCGGGTCGAGCGCGCATGCTCCTCGTCGTCGAACGAAAAGCCTCGCTGCCGGATGACCCGCAACGCCGCCCACATCGTCTCGGGCGCCACGATCGTGTTTTCGGTGATGCGCGGCAGGCCCCGTACCTTGAGTATCGCGTCGATCTGCTCGTCCGGCAGTGAGGCGAAAATCGTCTTGCCGACGCCCGACGCGTGCAGCGGCACGCGGCTTCCCAGCTTGACCAGCGTGCGCATCGTCTCGTGGCACTGCACCTGGGCGATGAACACCGCCTCGGTGCCGTCGAGGATCGCCAGGTTCGCGGTTTCACCCGACTGCTCCATCAGCCGGCGCATGTAGGCGTGGCTGCGTCCGATGAAATCGCGGTTGGCCAGGAAAGTGCTGCCAACGGTGAAGGCCTGCAGCCCCACGTGCCACAGGCCGAGATCGTCGGCCTGGTAGACGTAGCCCATTTTTTCCAGCGTAGCCAGCAGCCGGTGGGCGGTCGACACCGGCAATTGGACGCGGTGGCCGACCTCGGTCAGCGATAAACCGCTGTCGACCTGGGCCAGCGCCTCGAGGATCGACAAGCCGCGGGTCAGGCTTTGCACCTGGCCGGTCGGCGCGCCTGGTTTGTGCGGTGTGCGGCCGCGGCGCGGCGGCGTCGAGCGAAGGGCCATCGAGATTCAGCAGTCGTCGCGGTTGAGAACGGAACAATAGCGCATTGCCGCGCCCGCGGGCGGACATCGCTTCAAGAGGGCTTCAAATGCGGCGTGACGGCGAATCGCTCCCCTGCGATGTCGACCTGGTAATGCGCCGCCAGCAGCACGGCGTCGCTCAACAGCCGGTCGCTGCGCGCGTAGCCCATTGCCACCGCGCGGCCGTGGCGACGGCTGTAGCCGGCCGAAGTCAGTTCGCCGACGCTCTGACCGTCGATGATTATTGGTTCACCACCCCAGGGAAAGGCCGCCGGGTCGTCGAAAGTGAACAGCAGCAGCCGCTTTTTGAGTCCTTCGGCCTGCTGCCGCAGCAGGGCTTCGCGGCCGATGAACGCCGATGGCTTGTCCAGCCTGACCGCAGACGAAAGCCCGGCTTCGAGCGGGGTCTCGTCGGGTCCGAGCTCGGCGCCCCAGGCGCGCCGCCCGGCCTCGATGCGCAGTGCGTCGATCGTGTAATAGCCGGCGTCGCGCAACGCCAGACCGCGTCCGGCCTCGTGCAAGGCATCGTAGAGGGTCACGCACTGATCGGTCGTCACGTAGAGCTCGTAGCCGGGTCCGCCGATGTAGCTGATGCGCGCGGCGCGAACCCGCGCGTAGCCGACATCGATCTCGCGCGTCTCGGAGAACGGCAGGCCTTGCCGCGAGACATCGTCCGGCGAAAGCCGGCCCAGCAAGTCGGCCGCCTTCGGGCCCATCACCGACAGCACCGAGTAGGCCGACGTCACGTCGACCAGCGCCGCGGAATCGTCTTCGCCGATGTGCTTGACTATCCAGTCGGCGTCGCGCGTCGCCTGCGCCGAACCGGTAAGGATGAAAAACGTGTCGTCGGCGATGCGGGTCAGCGTCAGATCGCTCTCGAACCCGCCGCGCTCGTTGAGCATCGCCGTGTAGACCATCCGGCCCCGCGGCACGTCGACCTCGTTGGCGCAAAGGCGCTGCAGCACCCGCACGGCATCGCGACCCTTGACGATAAATTTGGCGAACGAGGTCTGATCGAATACGACCACGTCCTCGCGCGCCGCGCGCTGTTCGTCCAGCACCAGCGGCAGCCATTCGGGCGTATCCAGCGTGTACGGCATGACCGGCGCGCCGGGCGGCAGGAAGTAATTCGCTCGCTCCCAATTGAGCTTGCTGCCGAAAACCGCGCCCTTGGCGTCGAGCCGGTCGTACAGCGGCGAACGGCGCAGCGGGCGAACGGTCGAGAGCTCTTCGCGCGGCCAGCGCATCGCATAGTGCAACCCCAGCGTCTCGGCCGTGCGATCGAACAGGTGGCGCCGGTTGGCATGGAACGGCGCGAAGCGGCGGACGTCGACGTCCCAGAGATCGACCGGCGCATCGCCGCCGACGATCCATTCGGCCATCAACCGGCCGGCACCGCCGGCGTTGGCGATCCCCGCCGAATTGAAGCCCGCGCAGACGAAATAACGCCTGAGCTCGGGCGCCTCGCCCAGGATGAAATTGCCGTCCAGCGTGAAGCTCTCGGGGCCGTTCAGCAGCATTTTCACCTGCGCGGTTTCGAGGCACGGCGTGCGGTGTATGGCGTTTTGCATCAGGATTTCGAACTGATCCCAGTCCTCGGCCAACAGCTGAAATTCGAAGCGGTCCGGAATCGCCGGTACGTCCCACGGCTTGGCGACCGGCTCGAAGCCGCCCATCACCAGGCCGCCGACTTCTTCCTTGTAATAGATGTAGCCGTCGGGATCGCGCACCACCGGCAGGTCGGCGTGCACGCCTTCGATCGGCCGGGTGACGATGTAGAAATGCTCGGCCGAGAATAGCGGCACGTTGACGCCGGCGAGCTTGCCGAACTCGCGCGCCCATTGGCCGGCGCAATTGACCAGGCTCTCGCAACGGATCTCACCCTCGCCGTCCTCGCGGCGAAAGCGCACACCGGCGACAGCGCCGCGCTCGACGATGACGCCGGTCACCGCCGCGCCTTCGACGATGCGCGCGCCGCGCATGCGGGCGCCCTTCGCCAACGATTGCGTCAGGTCGGTGGGATTGGCTTTGCCGTCGCCGGGAATCCACACCGCGCCGCTCAAGTCGTCGGTGCGAAGCAGCGGATAGATCTCACCGGCTTCGGCGGGGGTCACGAACTCGAACTCGATGCCGAAGCCCCTGGCGCGCGCCATCTGGCGCTTCAGCAGCTTCAGCCGCTCCGGCGTCTTCGCGACGTTGAGGCTGCCGCATTGCTTCCAGCCGGTGGCAAGTCCGGTTTCCTGCTCGAGCGTCGCGTAGAGCTCGATGCCGTAGCGGCTCATCCGCGTCGCGTTGCGCGTCGCGCGGAGCTGTCCGACCAGACCTGCGGCATGCCAGGTCGTGCCGCAGGTCAGCCTGCCCTGCTCGAGCAATACAACGTCGCTGCAGCCGAGCTTGGTGAGGTGATAGGCGACCGACGCGCCGGCGATGCCGCCGCCGACGATCACGACCTGCGCCTGCAGAGGAATGCCTGCGTTCATGGGCGCGCGACGCTCGTGGCCTTGCGCGCGCGCCGGGCGAGGGCGGCCGCGATCAAAGCTTCAAGGCCGCGATGCCGGCCACGACGCTGGCAGCACCGGCGACGCGGCGCCAGCCGAAGCCCTCCTTGAGCCACAGCGAGCCGATCAGTGCGGCGAACAGCACCGAGGTCTCGCGCAGCGCTGCCACCGCCGCGATCGGGGCGCGCGTCATCGCCCAGAGCACAATACCGTAGGCGGCGAGGCTGCACGCGCCGCCGCCCAGGCCCACGCGCCAGCCGCGGCGCAAATACGCGCGCCCCGGGGCGCCGCGCCGTGCCAGCACCCAGGCGACGAACGGGATACCTTCGAGAAAAATCAGCCAGCAGACATACGACAGCGCATTGCCGGAAGCCCGTGCGCCGGCGCCGTCGACCAGGGTGTAGGCCGCGATGATCGCGGCGTTGGCGAACGCCCAGTATGCCGCGGCGGGAGGATGTCGCCGCCGGCCGCCTCCGGCCTGCACGAACGCGATGCTGACGATGCCCAGCGAGATCAGTAGGATGCCGGCGGTCATCTGAGCGCTCGGCAGCTCGCGCAGGAAAATACTGCCCAGCACGGTGACGATCAGCGGCGCGGTGCCGCGCATCAGCGGGTAGGCGAACGAGAGGTCGCCGGTGCGGTAGGCCTGGACCAGCGTCAGGTAGTAGCCGAAATGAATCGTCGCCGACGCCGCGATGAACGGCCAGGAGGCGGTGTCCGGCAGCGGCACGAACGCCAGCAGCGCGAAGCCGCAGATCGAGGATCCGGCCACGACTGCGGCGGTGTCGAGCAGCACGTCGCCACCGCCGGATGACTTGAGCAGCGCGTTCCAGCCGGCGTGCAGGAAGCCGGCGGCGAGCACCGCCAACGTGACGCCCAGCGTGAGCTCCATTAGGGCCTGTTCACGCTAAATGCATGCCCGCGCTTGGCTTCGGCGGGGCCCAGGGCAAGGCACCCGGCGAGGCCGCGTGCTTGATCGCACGCAACGAGCCGGCAACGCAGCCCTGGGCCCCGCCGAAGCCAAGCCCGAAGGGTGATCCCGGCAAAAGCCCGCCCTCAGCGTTGCTCATGCTCGCCGTAGCTCGAGCTACGGCTGCGCTTCGCGCCTTGATGGCGGGCTTTTGCCGGGTCACGCGGGCATGCATTTAGCGTGAACAGGTCCTACACCGCGTGCGGCTTGCGCTTCTGCCAGCCGGTCTTGTCGTCGGGCGTCGACGTCGACTCCGAAGCATCGGCAGGCGCCGGCAGCGGCTCCTTCAGGCGGGTCTTGGCCAGAACGCCGGCCTGCTCGAGGATCGGGTAGGCGATCGAGCAGATATGCGAGTTGATGCGCTTCAAATCGCTGATCAGGTCCAGATGCAGCGACGACGTCTCGATGCTCTGTGCCGTGTTGCTGGTCAGCCGCTCGATGTGCGAGCCGGCATAGGCACGCTCGAGGTCGCGGAACATCACCTTTTCGGCGAGCAGCTGCTGCGCGCTGGACAGATCGCCGTGAAGAAAGACGCTCATGCCCAGCCGCAGGTTGGCGACCAGCCGGCTGTGGAGGTCGCAGATCTCCTGCATCCCCGCCGCCGAGAAGTTGCGGCCTTTCTCGATCTTCTTTTCCTCGATGTCGGTGATGACACGCTCGATGATGTCGCCGACCTGCTCCATGTTGATCGTGAACGAGACAATGTCGGTCCAGCGGCGGCCTTCCTTCTCCTCCAGCGCGCCGCGGCTGATTTGCGTCAGATAGAGCTTGATCGCCGTGTACAAATCGTCGACGATGTCGTCCATTTTGCGCAGGCGCTCGGCGAGCGCGCGATCGTTCGTCTTGAGCACCGTCAGCATGCCGGTCAGCATCTGTTCGATGACGTCGCCGATGCGTAGCGCCTCGCGGGCGGCACAGCCGATCGCCAGCGCCGGGGTTGTCAGCGCCGACGGGTCGAGATAGCGCGGCTTGGCCGGATCGTCGACATCGGGCTTGGCAGGCATCAGGCGTTCGGCGACCAACGCGATTTTTTCGGTGAAGAACAGGAAGGCGACGGCGATCGTTGCGTTGAACAGCAGATGGAAATTCACGACGATCCGGCTCTCGACCGGATCGAGCGAAGACAGCAGCGGCTCGATATAGACGAGCAGCGGCGCGATCGCCAGGCAGCCGATCAGCTTGAACAGGAAATTGCCCAAGGTCACGCGCCGCGCCTCGGGCGCCGAACGCAGCGTGTTGAGCATCGCCAGCACGCCGCTGCCCAGGTTCGCGCCCAGCACCAGCGCCATAGCCACATGGATGCCGATCACTTTCGACGCGGCCAGCGCCGCGGTCAGCAGCACGACCGCAAGGCTCGAGTAGGCCAGGATCGAGAACGTCGCGCCGACCAGCATGTCCAGCAGCACGTCGCCGGTCAGCGAGCCGAAGATCACCTGGACGCCGGCAGCCTGCGTCAAGGGCTTGGCCGCCAGCACGATAAGCTGCAACGCCATGATGATCAGGCCCAGGCCGATCAGGATGTGGCCGAAGCGCCCGGCCTTGGAGTTCTCGCGCGTCAGGTACAGGACTACGCCGGCGAAGATCAGCAGCGGCGAGAGCCAGGAAAGATCGAACGAGAACACCATCACCATCAGGCTGGTGCCGACATCGGCACCGAGCATCACCGCGAGCGCCGGCGCCGTGGCGATCAAGCCCTGGCCGACGAACGCGGCGACGATCAGGGCCGTCGCGGTGCTGCTCTGGATCAGCGCGGTGACGGAGAGTCCCGCGGCAAACGCGGCGAAGCGGCTGGCCACGCTTTGCCGCAGCACCCGCCGCAGGTCGCCACCATAGAGGCGCAGGATGCTGGCGCGGACGATGTTCGTGCCCCAGACGAGCAGCGCGACGCCGGCCAGCAGATTGAGCAGTACCTGCATCAGGCGCGGCGCGCGGCCGCCTCCATAATGGCGGCGAAATGCGCGAGCGGCGGCGTCGTTCTGCCCGCCGTCTTCGCTGCATCGTCCCAGCGCCGCAGCGCAATGGCGCGCACGGCCCCGGGTTGCGCCGCGAATTCGGCGGCGCCCGTCGCATCGTAAGGACCGCCCTGCAGCACGAGGCTGCGCTTCGAATCCTCCGAGAGCGCGTCGAAATAGCCGGCCTCGGTGGCGCAAAGATAACGTTTGGCGTCGACGTGCAGCTTGATCGGCTCGAGGACCTCGTCGCCGAACAGCGGCCGCAGGAACGGCAATGCCGCGTACTGGTGGACGTCGTCGATGCCGCGCGCCGTCGGCGTTTCTCCCTGATCGTTCAGCAGGTGGCCCAGGTCGTGCAGCAAGGCTGCCGTGATCAGCGCCGCGTCGGCCCCCTGGCGCTCGGCCGAATTCGCGGTCTGCAACGCGTGCTCGAGCTGGGTCACCGATTCGCCCGAGTACATTCGCCCGCCGCCGCGGTCGAAGAGCGCGCAGATTTCGGGCAGCGTCAACGCCATGGCGCCGCGTGTCCTAAACCGCGTCGCCGTCCTACCATGGCAGCGAATACGTCTTTACGTTGGTGAAGCTTTTCATCGCTTCCTGCACACCTTCCTTGTACCCCAAGCCCGAATCTTTGATGCCCCCGAAGGGCGTTAGTTCGAGACGGTAGCCGGGCACCTCGCGCACATTGACGCTGCCGACGTTGAGCTCAGATACGAGCCGCGTGATGTAGTCGAGGCGGTTCGTGCATACCGCCGACGACAGGCCATAGTCGGTTGAGTTGGCGATGGCGATCGCTTCCTCGATCGTGCCAAAGCGAATCACCGGCGATACCGGGCCGAAGGTCTCGTACTTCACGACCGGCATGTCCGGCGTCACGCGATCGAGCACCGTCGGCGAATAAAGCGCGCCACGGCGCACGTTGCCGTAGAGCAATTGTGCGCCGCGCGCGACCGCGTCGTCGACTTTGCCTTCGAACGACTTCGCCGCCGCTTCGTCGATCACCGTGCCCATGTCGGTCGCGGCATCCATCGGGTCGCCGTATTTCACCGCCTTGGTCTTCTCCAGCAGCAGCGCGACGAACCGGTCGGCGACCGACTGCTGAACGAGCATGCGCTTGATCGCCGTGCAGCGCTGGCCCGAGTTCTTGTACGAGCCGGCGGCAGCCAAGGTCGCCGCTTCGTCGATGTCGGCGTCTTCCATGACGATCAGCGGGTCGTTGCCGCCGAGCTCCAGCACCTGCCGCTTGTAGACGGCCTTGGCGGCGATGTATTTGCCGACCGCGATGCCGCCGGTGAAGGTCACCAGGTCGACGTCGGGGTTGGTCAGCATCTCGTCGGCGATCTCTTTCGGATCGCCGGTCACCACCGAAAACATCGGCGGCGGCAGGCCGGCCTCGTACAGGATGTCGGCCAGCACCAGCGCAGAAAGCGGCGTCTTTTCGGTGGGCTTCAGCACCATGCGGTTGTTGGTGGCAATGGCCGGGGCGACCTTGTGCGCGACCTGGTTCAGCGGGTGGTTGAACGGCGTGATCGCGGAGATCACCCCCAGCAGCGGCCCGCGCAGCGTATAAACCTTGCGCCGCTTGCCGTGCGGCGTCAGATCGCAGGAGAAGATCTGGCCGTCGTCGGAGAGCGCCGCGTTGCCGGCAAAGACGAAGACGTCGCTCGCGCGGCCGACCTCGTAGAGCGAATCCTTCTTGCAGATGCCGCACTCGGCCGTAATGAGGTCGGACAGCTCTTCGGTCCGCCCGCGGATGATCTCGGCGGCGCGATGCAGGATGCGCGAGCGCTCGAAGCGCGTCAGCGTCGGCCGGTAGCCGCGCGCGATCGCGAAGGCCCGGCGTACGTCGTCGATGGTCGCCTTGGGCACGGTGCCCACGACCGCTCCGGTAAACGGATTGCGGACCTCGATGACCCGGTCGCCGCCGACCCGGTCGCCGGCGATGCGCATCGATTCGCGGCGGATGTCCCGGGCATTCATGATGCGGCCGGCTTCACGGGTCCAGGCCAATGGTTGAGTGCGAGGTCGAACACGTCGAAGTTGCGCAGCCGTCGGGCGGGATCGACGTCGCGCAACACGCGGTTGAACAGCAGCGGCACGCGCTGCTCGGAAAGGCCGCCGTGCGAGCGCAGCGGCGCATCCAAACCGGAGAGGTCATGCCGTGCCGGCGTCGTGCCGAGCACGCAAAGGCGCTCGGATGTGATCACGATGTCGCCGAGCCGGTCGGGCGGGAGCTCGAAGCGGACCGCGGCCGCCGCGCGCGGGAGCACCGTCTCGATGCCCAGCACCCGCGCCAGTCGCGCACAGATGTCGGCGACGTCGGCACCCGGGGGCAGGTAACAGGTCGCGAACGAGCCCAGGGAGCCGTGATGCGCGACATAGGGATCGGTGATCGGCAGGATCACGCGCGCCGCTCCGGCGCCCAGCGTGCGATCGAACCAGTCCTGCAGAAAGACGATCTGCGGCCTTCCGCCGGCGTCGGTCTTGGCATTCATGCCGTGGTCGGCCGTCAGCGCGATCGTGGCGCCCAGGGCGTCGATCTGCGCGAGGTAATCGTTCATCATGCCGTAGAACGCGTTGGCCGCCGGTGTGCCGGGCGCGTGCTTGTGCTGAACATAGTCGGTAGTCGAGAGGTACATGATAGCGGGTCGCTGGCGCTTCAACAGCTCGACGCCGGCAGCGAAGACGAACTCGGACAATTCGGCGCTGTACACCGACGGAACGGGCTTGCCGACGATGGCGAGGACATCGCTGACGCCATGCTCGGCGACATTCGCCTGATCGGCTTTTTCCGCCGAAAAGCAGATGCCGCGCAGGCCGCTGCCGAGCAAGGTGCGAAGCTTGTCCTTGGCCGTCACGACGGCGACCTTGGTCCCCGCCTGCGAAAACCGCGCCAGTATCGTCTCCGCACGCAGATAGCGCGCGTCGTTCATCATCACTTCCTGGCCGCTGTCGCGGTCGAAGAAGAAGTTGCCGCAGATGCCGTGCACCGACGGCGGGGCGCCGGTGACGATCGAAAGATTGTTCGGATTGGTGAAGCTCGGCACGACGCAATCGCCGAGGAGCGACGTTCCCTGCTCGCACATACGGCGCAGGAAAGGCGCCGAGCCGGCCTCGATCGCCTGCGTGATGTAATCGGGCTCGCAACCGTCGATACACAGCACGACCAGCGGTTGCTCCGGGGCGCGATAGGTACGCCCGTTGACGGCAACCGAAGACACGCCGGTCTCAGGCATCAATGATTTCCTCGTTATTGTGCATTCTTCGGCTTCGATGATTTCGCGGCATAGAGCTGATGCATGCGGTCGCGACTCGCCATCACGTGGTCGTACAGCGCGCGGCCGGCGGCAGCCACCTTGCCGGCGGCGATCTGGTCGACGATTTCGCGATGCTCGCGCGTCGACACCGACAAGGTGTCGCCCTGCGCCAGCGTCGCGCGCCGGAAAAGCCTGAGCTCGTTGGCCAGGCGCCGATAGATGAGCAACAGCTTGGCGTTGCCGGCCAAGGTCACCAGTCGATCGTGGAAGTCGAGATTCGCCGTCAGGTAGCTGTCGACGTCGTTGCGTGCCGCGGTCTTTTCCATTCGGGCGACGTCGCCGCGGAGTGAGCGCACCGCTTCCGGACTCGCCGTCGCGGCGACCCTGCGGCCGACGAAATCGTCGAGCACGGCGCGAAGTTCGTAGATGTCGTCCGCTTCCGCGATCGGAATCTGGCGCACGTAGACGCCGCGATTCTTTTCCAGGCGGACGAGGCCCGATTCCTCGAGAGCGCGAAAAGCCTCGCGGACGGGGCCGCGCGATACGCCCAGCGCTTTGGCGAGCAGGGCTTCGTTGAGCTTCGAGCCGGGGATGAGGTCGCCGGCCAGGATCATCCGCTCGAGCTCCCGCTGCACGAGGCCCGGCAGGGAGTTCGATTGCAGCAGGATGATCGACGCGCCGACGCCGGCGCCGGGCGCGACAACGCCATCATGCGAGCGCTCGTTGGCGCCGGTCCGTCGGCGAGGCTTCGCGGCACTGGCGGCGGCGCGCCCGCCATCGGGTTTGAGCAACTTGAGCACGCTCGCATTACACGCTCGTTTGCTGTAGATTGTCAACAATCTGCAATGATGCCGTGCTATTGCTGGAGGTATCGCGGGCCGCGGGCCGATTGCCGCCGCCGCCCGTCAGCGTGCGACAATCCGTCGTTTGCGCACCGCATGCGGCACGCGTAGGATTTTCGGCTTCGTCGTCTCACCTTCGGGAGGAAGCAATGCAATTCGCGGCATCGAAGTCCAGGTGGTACAAGGTCGCGTTGTTCGCCCTCGCCAGCGCGATCGGCTGGTCGGTACCGGCGCTGGCGCAAAAGACCGAATTGCTGGTCTACACGGCGCTCGAGACCGACCAGATCAAGGCGTACGAGGAAGCGTTCACCAAAGCCAATCCGGATGTCGGCATCAAATGGGTGCGCGATTCGACCGGCGTCATCACGGCGAAGCTCCTTGCCGAAAAGGCCAACCCGCAGGCCGACATGGTCGTCGGCGTCTCGGCATCGAGCATGGCGGTGTTTGCCAACGAAGGCATGCTGCAGGGATACGCGCCGAAGGGGCTCGATCGCATCGTCCCGGCGTACCGCGATCCCAGGAACCCGCCGGAATGGGTCGGCATGGACGTCTACGGCGCCGCCCTGTGCTTCAACACCGTCGAAGCGACCAAGCTCGGCCTGCCGAAGCCTGAGAGCTGGAAGGACCTGACCAAGCCGGTCTACAGGGGCAAGATCGTGATGCCCAATCCGGCGTCGTCGGGCACCGGGTTCCTGGACGTCGCCGGCTGGCTGCAGATGTGGGGCGACGCGGACGCGTACAAGTTCATGGACGGGCTGCACGAGAACATCGCGCACTACACGCATTCAGGATCGAAGCCGTGCACAGAGGCCGGGGCCGGCGAGTTCCCGATTGGCGTATCGTTCGAATATCGCGCGGTGACGACCAAGAAAAAAGGCGCACCGATCGACATCATCTTCCCGACCGAAGGCCTGGGCTGGGACCTCGAAGCGTCGGGCATCATGAAGACGACCAAGAAAGTCGAGGCCGCGCACAAGTTGATGGACTGGCTGGCCACACCCGGCGCGATGGAACTGTTCTCGAAGAATTTCGCAGTCGTCGCAATCCCCGGGATCGCCAAGCCGCTGGACTTCGTTCCTGCCGACTACGAGAAGCGCCTGGTGAAGAACGACTTCGCGTGGGAGGCTAAGAATCGCGACAAGATTCTCGCCGAGTGGACCAAGCGCTACGACAGCAAGTCGGAACCCAAAAAGTAAGCGTCCCAGTTTGCGTGGCCGGTCGGCGGCTTAAGCCGGCCGGGCCCCGGGGCGGGATGGAGACGAGCGCCGTGCCGGAATCCGCCGCTTCGAACGAGCCCTACCTCAAGCTCGAAGGCATTCGCAAGACCTTCGGCTCGTTCAGCGCGCTGAAGGACGTCGCGCTGGCCGTCGCCAATGGCGAGCTGATCACCTTCCTCGGACCCTCGGGCTGCGGCAAGACGACGCTGCTTCGGATCATCGCCGGGCTCGAGACGCAGGACAGCGGCACGATCATCCAGGGGAAGCGCAATATTTCGCGCCTGCCGGCGATGAAGCGCGACTACGGGATCGTATTCCAGTCCTATGCGCTGTTTCCGAACCTGACGATCTTCGACAACGTCTCCTACGGACTGGTCAACCGGCGCAAAGGCCGCGCCGAAATCCGGCGCCGCGTCGCCGAGCTGCTGACTTTGGTCGGCCTGGCGGACGCGGGAGGCAAGTATCCGGGACAACTCTCCGGCGGCCAGCAGCAGCGGATCGCGCTCGCGCGGGCGCTGGCCACGGCGCCGGGACTGCTGCTGCTCGACGAGCCGCTGTCGGCCCTCGACGCACTGGAGCGGCTGCGCCTGCGCGGTGAAATCCGGGCGCTGCAGCAGCGGCTGGGCGTGACGACGATCATGGTGACGCATGACCAGGAGGAAGCGCTGTCGATGGCGGACCGGGTCGTCGTGATGAACCATGGCGTCATCGAGCAAATCGGGACGCCGCAGCAGATCTATCGCGAGCCGGCATCGGCATTCGTCGCCGATTTCGTCGGCAAGGTCAACGTCATCAGTGCTGTGGCCGAGGGCGGCGGACGCTTTCGCGTCGGCGGTCTCGTGCTGACCGGAGCGGCCGGCGCGGCGGCGGTCACGCCGGGCACGCGCGTCAGGCTCTATCTGCGTCCCGAGGATGTGGTCATCAACGGGGCTGTCGCGGCCAACGCAAATGCCGCAGCGGCGACGGTGACCAAGGTCGAGTTTCTCGGCGCGTTCTGCCACGTCACCGTGCAGGTCGCCGGAGCCGAGGACCAGCCGTTGCTGATCAACATTTCGCGGCACAGCATCGACCGGATGAATCTCGTCGAGGGCTCGCCGCTGCAGGTCGGACTCCCAGCCGATTGCATGAGGCTGCTCCGTTGAGACGGGCCCGATGACGACGGCCGTCGCCGCGCCGCGGCCGTCGGTCGTTTCCGCACCTGTCCGGCCGCGCGCGCACTGGCAGGACCGCATCGCGCAGGGCCTTCTGCTCGGCGTATGCGCATTCCTCATCGTCTTCCTCCTTGCGCCGCTGGCGATGCTGCTGGTCAAGAGCTTACAGGACCGGGACGGTGTCTTCGTCGGTCTTCGCCAGTTCCAGGAGTATTTCCAGACACCGGCGCTGCGGCAATCGATCGTGCACACGCTGGCGGTCGCCGGGACGGTGACCGCGGTGACGATTCCGCTGGCATTCACGTTTGCCTACGCCTTGACGCGGAGCTGCACGCCGCTGAAGGGGACGCTCCGCGTTATCGCCTTGACACCGATCCTCGCGCCGTCGCTGCTGCCCGCGATCTCGTTCATTCAGTGGTTCGGCACGCAGGGGCTGCTGAAGTGGATGCTGGGCGGCGCCTCGGTGTACGGCCCGATCGGCATCATCATCAGCTCGATCTATGCGGTGTTTCCGCATGCATTGATGATCATACTGACGGCGCTGCTGTTGTCGGACGGTCGCCTGTACGAGGCGGCCGAGTCGCTCGGCACACCGACGTTGCGCAAGTTCTTTACCATCACCTTGCCCGGCGCCAAGTACGGTCTGATCAGCGCAGCGATGGTCGTCTTCTCGTATACCGTCAGCGAATTCGGGATCCCGAAGGTGATCGGCGGTAACTTCAACGTGCTGGCGCTCGACATTTTCAAGCAGGTCATCGGGCAGCAGAACTTCAACAAGGGCGCAGTCGTCAGCATCGTGCTGCTGGTGCCGGTCCTGTTCGCATTTGTCGTGGACTGGGTGATGCAGGGTCGGCAGCAGGCCCAGTTCTCGTCGCGCGCCGTGGCCTATGCGCCGAAACCAAGGCGCTGGTTCGATGCGTCGATGTTCGCCTATTGCCTTTTCATCTGCGCGCTTCTTCTGGCCGTGCTCGGCATGGCGGTGTACACGTCGTTCATCAAGCTGTGGCCGTACAACAAGTCGTTCAGTTTCGCCCATTACACGTTCGGCCTGGTCGACGCGGGCGTGATTTCGTCGTTCTTCAACAGTCTGCGCATGGCAATCCTGACGGCCGTGCTGGGCACGATGCTGATTTTCGGTGGCGCCTACCTGCTGGAAAAGACGCGCGGCGTGCGGGGCTTGCGCGCGCTGATCCGCATGCTGGCCGCGATCCCGATGGGCGTTCCGGGCATGGTGCTGGGTCTGGGCTATATCTTCTTTTTCAACCATCCGGACAACCCGCTGAACGGCCTTTATCACGGCATGACGATCCTGGTCGTCGTCACGATCGTCCACTATTACACGTCGAGCCACCTGACCGCGGTGACCGCGCTGAAAGCGCTCGACAACGAGTTCGAGGCGGTGTCGGCGTCGCTGAAGGTACCGTTCTACAAGACCTTCTTTCGAGTCACGGTGCCGGTGTGCCTGCCGGCGATACTGGATATCGGCCGCTACCTGTTCGTCAACGCAATGACGACGATCTCTGCGGTCGTCTTCCTCTACTCCCCGGACACTCAACTGGCGTCGCTGACGATATTGACGCTCGACGATGCCGGCGAAATCGGGGCGGCGGCGGCGATGGCGACCTTGATCGTCGCCGCCTCGACCACCGTTTGTGTCCTCTACGCAATCGTCACCCGCCTGTTGCTGGCGCGTACTCAGGCCTGGCGCAGGCCGCTCGCGCTATGAGACCATCTTTCGAGGACAGACGAGCATGAGCAACGCCGATCGCGATCCAATTCTGCTGACCCCCGGGCCGCTGACGACTTCGCTCGCCACCAAGACGGCGATGCTGCGCGACTGGGGCTCATGGGACGCAAGCTTCAATACGATCACCGCGCGCGTGCGCGCGCGCCTGACGGCGGTCGTCAACGGGGAAGGCACGCATGTCTGCGTGCCGCTGCAGGGAAGCGGCACGTTCTCGGTCGAAGCGGCGGTCAACACGCTGGTCCCGCGCAACGGCCATCTGCTGGTGCTGATCAACGGGGCCTACGGCAAGCGGCTCGCCCGGCTTACCGAGATGATGGGGCGCAAGCTGTCGGTATTCGAAACCGCCGAGGACGTCCCGACCACCGCCGCCGACGTTGCCAGGAAGCTCGACGCCGATCCATCGATCACCCATGTCGGCCTGATCCACTGCGAAACGTCGACCGGGATTCTCAATCCGCTGCCGGAGATCGCCGAAGCCGTCGCGCAGCGCGGCCGGCGCCTGATCATCGATGCGATGAGCTCGTTTGGCGCGCTACCGATCGACGCCAGGACCGTCCCGTTCGACGCGCTGATCGCGGCTTCGGGCAAGTGCATCGAAGGTCCACCGGGCATGGGCTTCGTCTTCGCCCGCAAAAGCGCGCTCGAGCAATGCGCGGGCAATTCCAGCTCGCTCTCGCTCGATCTTTACGACCAGTGGTCGTACATGGAAAAGACGACGCAGTGGCGCTATACACCGCCCACGCACGTCGTCGCCGCTCTCGATGCCGCGCTCGATCAGTACCTCTCCGCGGGCGGCCAGCCGGCGCGGCTCGCGCGCTACACGGCCAACTGCGAGACGCTGATCGCAGGCATGAAGGAAATGGGCTTCCGGCCGTTTCTGGACGCGCGGATCCAGGCGCCGATCATCGTGACCTTTCATGCGCCGTCGGACCCGCGCTACGCGTTCAAGGCCTTCTACGACAAGGTGCGCGACAAGGGCTTCATCCTCTATCCAGGCAAGCTGACGCAGGTCGAGACGTTTCGTGTGGGCTGCATCGGTGCGATCGGGCCGGACGAGATGCGCCACGCGGTCAACGCCGTGCGCGATGCGCTGGTGGATCTGGGCATTCGACAGGTCGCGCCGGCCGCGGTCAAAGCGGCATAAGCGACGAGGGCGCACGTCGCGGCCAGGCGCCGCGGCCTTCGCCTCGCGCGACCGGCTCGAGGCTCCCATGCAGTAACGCTGACAGCGCTCGGATGCCGGGTGAGTCGGGACCGAGCGTGCCGTGACGCAGCAGGCAGTCGAGGATGACTAGGCTCGCGTCCGCCGTGACCGCGTCATCGGCCTCGCCGGCGGCGATCAGTCGCGCGGCGTCAGAAAGCGTGACCTGGCAGTGTTCGACGGCCTCGCCGTCCTGATTGGCCGGGATGAAACCGGCATCGAGCTCGAGGTCGTAGACGAAGACGGTTTCGCGCTGCAAGCCCTGCGGCTGCGCGCGGCAGATATCGATGGTTCCTTGCGGCCGAGCCCCCGCCGCGACGTCCGCCGGGATACCGGCCTCCTCCCATGCCTCCTTCACCAGCGTACCGGGCGCACCGTAGCCAGTGGCGATGCCGCCGCCGACCAGATTGTCGAGGAGGCCCGGATCGATCGCCTTGTTCGGGCTGCGTCGCGCGAGCCACATCGTCAGGCTACCGCCGCGCTGCACCAGGCCGTTGACGTGCACGGCGTAGGTGCGAACGCCGAAATAGCGCGCCGCCGCGCGCTCGATGTCGACTAGCGGCGCGGCACCGAATTCGGCAGCGACCGCGTAGCGCTCGTCGCGCCAGGCGGAGAGCAGGCCCTCACCGGACAGCGCCCGGGTGACCTCTTCGATGCCGGCGGTTCTCGCGGGGCAGTCGGCGAGCGTCGGCACAAGACGAACTTCGTCGCCGTTGGCGTCGAAGACAGCGGCGAAGGCGGACAGCCGCGCGGCGCGCACCGGATCGATCCAGCCGACCGTCCGGTCGCCCACACGGAAAGGAACATAGTCGCCTTGCGGCGCGGCTAGCGTCCGCGCGAGCCGCGCATGGATCGCGGGTACAATGCCGTCGGCCCTCATTCGACGATTGTATCTTTCGTCCGCCTTTCGTGCCCTCCGACGTCCTCGCGCTGTTCGACCTCGATCACACGCTGCTTGCGCTCGACAGCGACGAAGCCTGGGTGGATTTCCTGATCGGCGAGGGCGCGCTCGACCGCGCCGTATTCGAGCAGGGCAACCGCGCAATCGTCGAGCGGTATCGACGCGGCGAGGTCGGCGTGCTGGAGTTCACCGAGTTCTACCTGGGCACCCTCAAAGGCCGTGATCTGCCGCAGCTCCATGCCTGGCGCGCCGATTATTTCGCGCGATCGATACGCCCCGCGATCCCGGCTGCCGCCCGTGCGCTGGTCGAGCGGCATCGCCGCGCCGGCGACCTCCTGGTGCTGACGACGGCGACCAGCCGCTTCCTGACCGCGCCGATAGCCGAGGATCTGGGCTTCGAGCATTTGATCGCGACCGAGCCCGAAATCGTGGCCGGCCGCTACACGGGCAAGGTTTCAGGGATCCCGAATATGCGCGAAGGCAAGATAGCTCGCCTCGAGGCATGGTTGGCGCAACGGCAGCAACGGCTCGCCGATTTTCGGGAGAGCTGGTTCTACAGCGATTCGCGCAACGATATTCCGCTGCTCGAGCGGATCACGCATCCGGTCGCCGTCAATGCCGACGCGGCATTGGCGACGCTGGCCCGCGCCAGGGCATGGCCGACGATCGAAATCCGGTAAGATTAGCGGCTTTGCACCCGAAGCCCGACACGGCGATGAGCGCGCGCATCCTCGATGGCAAGACGCTGGCGGAACGGCTGAAGGCGGATCTCGGCGCCCGTGTCGCGGCGCGCGTCGCGTTGGGCTTGCCGAGGCCCGGGCTGGCCGTCGTGCTAGTCGGCGAAAACGCGGCCTCGCAGATCTACGTGCGCAACAAACGCAAATTCACCGAAGCCGCGAACATGCGGTCGTTTTCGCACGACCTTTCGGCCGACACATCGGAAGCCGAGCTCCTGGCGCTGATCGACAAGCTGAATGCGGACCCGCTCGTACACGGCATACTGGTCCAGTTGCCGCTGCCGAAGCAAATCGATCCGGAGAGAGTGACCGAGCGCATCGATCCTGCCAAGGACGTCGACGGCTTTCATCCTTACAACATCGGCAGGCTGGTGTTGAAGCGTCCGATCTTGCGCCCGTGCACACCGTACGGCTGCATGCGCCTGCTGGCGGAAACCGGCGAAGATTTGGTCGGCAAGCACGCGGTGATCATCGGGCAATCGAACATCGTCGGCCGGCCGATGGCGCTGGAGCTTTTGATGGCGCGCTGCACGGTCACTGTCTGCCATTCGGCGACGCGTGATCTGGCGGGGATCGTTCGCCAGGCCGACGTGCTGGTCGCCGCCGTCGGCAAAGCCTACTTCGTCGCGGCTGACTGGATCAAGCCGGGCGCGATCGTCATCGATGTTGGGATGAACCGCGATGCCGAAGGCCGTCTGTGCGGCGATGTCGATCGCCGCGCTGCAGAGCGCGCGGCGTGGATCACGCCGGTGCCCGGCGGTGTAGGGCCGATGACCATTGCGATGCTGCTCGCGAACACATTGACGGCCGCGGAGCTGCAGGACTCCGCCTGAAGCTTCGCGCCATCGCGCATACGGCTATTTGGGCGGCGCCGGAAACTGCACGTATGGCGGCTTCGGCTCCTGGTCCGGCGGCAGAAAGGCCGGCGCTTCGCTCCCGGCGGGACCGAGAGAACGGATGCAGCGATAGACGGCGCGCAAGTCCGCATCGGTCATCGCGCGGAGCGCGAACCACGGCATCGGCGGACGCATCTCCTCGGATTTCGCAACATACAACCACTCCGGCTCGCTCAATTTCTGCATGTACAAGCGCAGATTGACCGGATAGGTCGTGCCCCAGGGACCGCGCCAGCCGAGCTGATCGCCGACCAGCCAGTCCTTTTCGGCCACCTTGCCGCCGGTCGACGCGTAGCCGGGCGTGTGGCAGTCGTTACACCCGCCGATCTGCACGATGTATCTGCCGCGATCGACGTCCTTGCTCGCGGCTGCCTGCGACTTCGGAGCATCCGCCGCATTCACGGAGCACGCGAACGCGGACAAGACGGCGAAACCGACGGTTGGCCGAGTGAGACGGGTCATCGCAATTCCTCAGGTAGTCGCTGGGAGGAGCGGATTCCATCGCAAGCGCCGATGCAGGAGTCCTGCCGCAGCGATCAGGCGCCGCGCAAGTGCCAGGCTTTGGGGCGGGTGAACGTCTGGATGCCGTAGGTCGACAGCGTCAATCCAATGCCGGAGTGACCGACGCCCGACCATGGCAGCCTGGGGCTCACGCGGTCGCAGCAGTTCCAGTACACCGATCCCGATCGGACCTTCGACAGGATCCTGCGCGCGCGCTTTTCGTCCGGCGTGTAGACGCCCGCCGTAAGGCCATACTCGCTGTCGTTCATCAGCAGCACCGCCTCGGAGTCGTCCTTGACCTTCTGGATGCCGATCACCGGGCCGAAGCTCTCTTCGCACATCACGCTCATCCGGTGGTCGACTTCGGTGAGCACCGTGGGCTCGAACCAGTTGCCTTTGCGCTTGATGACATTGCCGCCGGTCATCAGACGCGCGCCGCGACGTTTCGCGTCGATCACCTGCTTTTGCAGCACGTCGAGTTGCGGCCGACGGGTGATCGGTCCGATATAGGTCCTGTCGTCGAGCGGATCGCCGAGCGAAAAGCCGTTGACCTCGGCGACGAAGGCATCCACAAAGGCGTCGTGGATGCTTTCGTGCACGTAGATGCGCTCGACCGAACAGCACGACTGGCCGGTGTTGTAAAAGGCGCCGTCGGCGATGCCGGCCGCGGCGTTTTTCACGTCGACGTCGTCGCAGACATAGACGGGATCCTTGCCGCCGAGCTCGAGCTGCACCTTGATCATCCGGCGGCCGGCAGCGGCGCCGATCTTGGCACCGGTTGCGTACGAGCCGGTGAAAAAGACGCCGTCGACCGGCTGCCTCAGCAGCGCCGCCCCGGTCGCGGCGCCGCCGTATACTGGAACGAACACATCGTCCGGAACGCCGGATTCGTGCATCAGCTCGGCGATGTGTCTGCCGGTCAGCGTCGCGAATTCCGAGGGCTTGTACAGCACGGTGTTGCCGGCGAGCAGCGCCGGGACGAAGACGTTGCCGCCGACGAAATAGGGATAATTCCAGGCGGAGATGTTGGCGATGACGCCCAGCGGTTCGTGCGAAATGCGCTCCTCGAGGTTCTGCTTGACGTCGGCAAAGATTTTTTCCTCGCGCAGCACGCCGGCCGCTTCGGCCAGGAAGAAGTCGAGGCGCGGCAAGAAGCCGTTCAACTCGTTCCTCGATTGGCGGATCGGCTTGCCGACCTCGAGCGTCAGCGTGTGGGCCAGTGTTTCCAGCGAAGTGACGACCCGCTCGCGGAAGGCGCGGATGGCGTCGAGGCGTTTTTTAAGCGGCAGCGACGCCCAATCGGCTTGCGCGCCGCGGGCGAGGGCGTATTTCTTACGCACGGCGCTGCCGCGGTCTTCCTCGATGTCGGCAATCGCCTCGCCGGTCGCGGGATTGGTGATTTTCATCGGTGGCTTTCGATCAGCGTCGGGCGCGCGAGAGGAAATCGTCGAGGATCGGCGTGTCGTCGAGCAGGCTGGCATCACCCGGATCGTGGAATTCGGGATGCCATTGCACGCCGAATACGTACGAGGGTCCGGACCAGCGCAGTGCCTCGACCAGGCGGTCAGGCTCCGACCAGGCTTCGACGACGAGGTCGCGGCCGAGATCCTTGGCCGCCTGATGGTGGACCGAATTGGTCGTGGCCAGCGCGCGATCCGGGTAAAGCACCGCGAGTCCGGTCCCCGGCACGATGGCGGTCGCGTGGACGTTGGCGGCGTAGATGTCCCAGTTGCGATGTTCGAGCGCGCCCGGCCGCTGCGTTGCGATGTCCTGATACAGCGTGCCGCCATGGGCCACATTGATGATCTGCGCGCCGCGGCATACGCCGAGCACCGGCTTGCCTTCGGCAATGAACGCCTTCAGCAGCGCGATCTCGTAGTCGTCGCGCACGCGGTCGCCGCTCCATTCGGGGCGCAGCGCCGTTTCGCCGTAGGACTCGGGACAGACGTCGGAGCCGCCCATCAGCAGCAGCGCATCGAGCTCGCGCGCATAGTCGCCAACGTTCACCTGGCTGCGCGCGCGACGCGTCGACCCGTCCGGCGACGGAATCATCAACGCGAGCGCATCGCGCTGCATCACCCAGTGCGCCATGTTCTGCTCGATGTACTGCAAAGTCATGCCCTTGAACAGCGCCCGCTTCGGATCGGCGTGCAAAAAGCAGGCGGAAATGCCGATCTTCAGCATGAAGAGAGCGCGCGCTGCCCAGTCGCCGCACGCCGGACGCTCACATCGCCTCGGCGAAGATCCGCTCGAAGTCGGCGCGCGTGCACTTGCGGGGATTGGTTTGGTGACAGGTGTCGTTGATCGCGACGTCGGCCAGTGCCGGAATGTCGGCCCGGGTGACAGGCCGCTTGGCCGCGTGCCCTGACAGGGTTGCCGGAATGCCCAGGTCGCGCTTGAGGGCCGCCAGCCAATCGATGAACGCTTCCGCGCTGGCCTCGGGCAGCGCGCCGGCGACGCCGGCGCCCACGACATGCGCGAGCTCGGCCATTTTCGCCGTGGCGCTTTTGAGGTTGAAGCGCATGACGTGGTCGATCATGATGCCATTAGCGAGCCCATGATGCAGGTCGGCGACCGTCGACAGCGCGTGCGCACAGGAGTGGACGGCACCCAGGTCTTTCTGGAATGCGATCGCGCCCATCATCGAGCTCATCAGCATATCGGAGCGCGCCTGCAGGTTATGCGGCTCGCGCACCGCGGTGCGCAGCGAGCGGGCGGCGATCCGCGCTCCTTCCAGGGCGATGCCGTCGCACAGCGGATGATAGGCCGGGGAGAGGTACGATTCGACGTTGTGGGTCAGCGCATCCATGCCGGTCGCGGCGGTGATCGCCGGCGGCAGGTCAATCGTAAGCTCGGGGTCGGCGAATACCGCCTTGGCGAGCAGTCGCGGCGAAAAGATGATCTTCTTGATGTGCGTCGCGTCATCCGATATGACGCTCGAGCGGCCGACCTCGGAGCCGGTGCCTGCGGTCGTCGGCAGCGCGACAAAATAAGGCAGGTCATGCTCGATCGGCCGGACCTGCGGGTGATCCCACGCGTACTGGAGCACGTCGCCTTGGTGGACCGCCATCAGCGCGATCGCCTTGGCGACGTCGAGCGCCGCGCCTCCGCCCAGCCCGATGATCGAATCGGCGCGATGCTTGCGGAATGCGGCGACGCCGTTGGCAACCTGGCTTTTGACCGGATTGCCCCATATGTCGGAATACACGGCGGCGTCGAGCCGATGCAGTTCGGCGACGAACTTCGAAAGCAGAGGCAGCGGGGCAATGCCGCGGTCGGTGACGATCAGCGGGCGCGCGAGGCCCTGCGCGGCGAGGTGCTCGGCAACGAGCTTGCGCGCGCCCGCGCCGAAGTAGATTGCCGTGGGGAAGGCAAATCGGTCGATCGTCATTTCGCGGCCGATCCCACTTGCTGTGCATCGGCGATCCGCACGAAGCGAAGTTCGAGGATGTCGCTTGGCCATTGCGCGACGCTGACCTCGGGCCGCATCACCCACGTCAGCGTACGACGATAAAGCGGGAGCAGCGGCAGGTCGGCACGCATCAGCCGCAGCGCGTCGCCGACAAGCTGGCGCCGGCGCGCGATATCGGGCTCGACGCGGATCGAATCGATCAGTTGATCAAGACGGGGATTCGAATACCTCCCGCCGTTGAACGTGCCGGGGCCGTCGGCGCCGTAGCTGTGCACGATCGCATTCAGCATCGGCCAGGGGTCGGTCTGCGGCGACCAGCCGAATTCGAAAAAGCTGGTCGTCGCCTGGGTCAGCTTGGGAAAGAACGTCGCCGTCGGCCAGGGCTGAAACATCGCCCGGATGCCCACTTGCGCCAGCATGCCCGTAATCGCCTGGCACACGGCCGCGCGGTACGCCACGTTGACGCAATCGAGCGTCACTTGGAATCCGTCCGGGTACCCGGCCTCCTTCAGCAGCGTCCGGGCCGCGGCTGGATCGTACTTCGGCCGGCTCTCAAGGTCCGGCACATAACCGTCGAGCAGCCGCGAGACGTACGAGCCGGTCGCCGTCGCCTGACCGCGCAGTACCTTGGCCACGATGGCGTCGATGTCGATCGCGGCGTAGACCGCGCGTCGCACCCGCAGGTCCTTGAACGGGTTGCGTCCCTTCACGTCGCCGAACTGCAGCTCGTCGCGGCTCTGGTCGAAGCCGAGATACTGGGTCCCGATGTCGCTGATCTGGGCGAGCTTGAAGCGAGCTTCCTTTTGCAGGCGGGGCACGTCCTGGAATGGCGGATCGATGACGAAATCAACCTGACCGGACACGAGCGCGGCCAAGCGCGTCGCGTCGGATTGGATGACGACGTAGGTCGCCTCATCGATGTTGCCGCGCTGGCCCCACCACTGCGGATTGGCGACCAACACGCAACGGACATCGGACTCGTAGCTCTTGAGGACGTACGGACCGGTGCCGTTGGCGTTGCGGACCGCGTAGGTCTCCTGCTTGGCGTTGTAGTTCTGCGGTGCGACGACGTCGTGCGCGGCAGACCATGCCTTGCTCATGATGCCGACGTAGATCAATTTTTCAGGCAGGACGGCATCGGGCGACTCGAGGATGATGTCGACCGTCAGGTCGTCGACCCTGCGCGCTTCAAGCACACCCCGCAATTGGAAAGCGCGTTGCGAATTCTTGGCCAGCGCGCGCTGGATCGAGAACACGACGTCGTCCGCAGTAAACGGCGTCCCGTCGTGGAATTTGACGTTGCGCCTGAGCTTGAAACGCCAGCGCTTGGCGTCGACCGGTTGCCACGACACCGCCAGCGCCGGCTCGATCGCGAAGTTCCGATCGCGAGACACCAGCGACTCGTAGAGCTGGCTCACCACGCGGGTCTGGTAGAGCAGGGCCAGCGCGTGCGGATCGAGCGATTGCGGGTCGAAAGCGCTGGCGAAGCGCAGCGTCTTCGCCGCGAGCGAACCGGTGGCCACGCACATCGTCAGCAGCACGGCGGCCGCTGCCGTCGACGCCAGGCGACGACTACGGATCCAACGGGCCAGCGGAGGCTGGCGCCTCATATGATCTCGAAATAGCGCTTCAATTCCCAGTCGGTGACCGCGTCGAGCCACTGTCGCCATTCCCATTCGCGGGTCGCCGCGAAATGGTCGACGAAATCGTCGCCGAACCAGTCCCGCGCCAGGTCGGAATCGCGAAATACCCGCGTCGTCTCGATCAGCGTGCGCGGCGCGCGCGGGATGTTCTCCGCGCCTTCGTTGGTGCCATGGATGGGTTTCGCCGTCAGCTTCAGTTTCTTTTCGATGCCGGACAGGCCGGCGGCGAGCACCGCCGCGGCGGCGAGATAGGGGTTCATGTCGGCGCCGGGGCAACGCGTCTCCAGCCGCGTCGACTTGGGCGAGCCGGCGATCACGCGAAAGCTCGCCGTGCGATTGTCGATTCCCCAGGTCGGCTTGACCGGTGCCCAGAAGCCGTCGACCAGCCGCTTGTAGCTGTTGATCGTCGGCCAGTACATCGGCGCAAATTCCATCAGGGCCGCCACCTGACCGGCAAGGTAACTCTCGAACAGCTTGCTCATGCTGTTCCGGCCCTTGGCGTCAAAGAAAAGGTTCTTCCGACCGTCCGACAGGCTCTGATGGATATGGCCGGAACATCCGGGGTACTGGGCATTCCACTTGGCCATAAAGCTCGGCATGATGCCGAAGCGCGCGCCGATTTCCTTCGCGCCAGTCTTGAACAACACGGCGCGGTCAGCGGCTTCGAGCGCCTCAGAGAAAAGAATCGCCACTTCGTAGACGCCGGGGCCGGTCTCGGTGTGCAGTCCTTCGATCGGGATATCGAAAGCGCCCATCTCGACCATCAACGCCTTGAAGTAGTCGCGGTTCTGGTTGGCGCGCAGCAGCGAATAGCCGAACATGCCCGGCGTGATCGTCTGCGGACGCACGTAGCCCTTGTCGGCCCATGACTGCGGCGTCTCGGTGAAGTTGAACCATTCGAATTCCATGCCGCACATCGGAATCACACCCAGCTTCTCGGCGCGCTTGAGCACGCGTTTGAGCAGCTGCCGCGGACAGGCCGGATGCGGGACCTCCTTGCCGTTCTTCTGCACGACGAAGTCGCCGAGGAAAAAAGGCACGTCGTCGTCCCAGGGCACGTGACGCAGCGTGCCCAGATCGATCCGCGCCAGCGCGTCGGGGAAGCCCTTGTGCCAACCGGTCAGTGTCGTGTTGTCGTAGCACTGATCGGCCATGTCCCAGCCGAAGACGACGTCGCAGAAACCGAAGCCACTGTCGGCCGCGGCAAAGAACTTGTCCTTGTGCAGATATTTTCCGCGCAGCACGCCATCGATGTCGGACACGGCAACCTTGACGCGATTGCCGGGGCTTGCGCGTACGGCGTCCAGGACCTGATTCGGAGCGATGTTCTGCGGCATCGTATTCCTCGCGTATCGCTCGCCTCGTCGCAGCGGGCACGGCGGGCACGGCGGGCGAGAGCGGTGTCGAATTGTAACCTGCCGCGATACGGCACGCCTACGCGACGCCACTTGGTCGCATCGTGGCATCGGCGGCTGCTACAGTGATGCCCATCAGCCAACCGTATCGCACTCGATGCTTGACGACCGCGCCAGACTCCACGCCAGCGCCGGACGCGTTCCGTCGCTGGCGTCGCTGCACGTTGCCGTGCTGCTGTTCGGCCTCGCCGGCCTGTTCGGCAAGTGGATCGACCTGCCGGCGGTGACGATCGTCTTCGGCCGGACGGCAATCGCCGCTGCCGCGCTCGCGATACTGCTTTGGCTGGCACCGTGTGGGCGAGGCGCTTTCGACTGGCGCATGGGCGTCAACGGCGCGGTCCTTGCGCTGCACTGGTTCGCGTTTTTCAAGGCGATACAAATCGCCAATGTCGCAACCGGCCTCCTGGGCCACGCGAGTTTTCCGCTGTTCGTGCTGCTGCTCGAGCTGGTGCTGTTGCGCGC
This sequence comes from Betaproteobacteria bacterium, assembly GCA_003153475.1. GTDB lineage: Bacteria > Pseudomonadota > Gammaproteobacteria > Burkholderiales > Casimicrobiaceae > PALSA-1003. The sequence continues at coordinate 30,797 of PLYT01000089.1, forward strand.
GCGGGCGCGCAGCGTCGACTGGGGGATTGCCGCCCTGGTCGTCGCCGGATTGCTGGTGCTGGTGCCAGAGCCCAGGCTCGACAATCGCGTCGTGCAAAGCCTGGCCTGGGGCGTGCTGTCGGGCTTCTCGTTCGCGCTGCTCGCCGTCAGCAACCGCGCGCTCGCCAAGCGCCGCGCGCCCGAGGCGATCGCCTTCTGGCAAAATGTCTGTGCGGCGGCGTGTCTGGCGCCAGCCGTCGCGCTGGCTCCGGTGCGCCCCGATGCGCGCGAGCTCACGCTGCTGCTCGTGCTGGGCGTCGTCTGCACTGCGCTTGCGCATACGCTGTTCATCCGCAGCATGCGCGCGCTAACCGCGCACACCGCGAGCGTGGTCGCGGCGCTGGAGCCGGTCTACGGCATCGCGCTGGCCGCGATGTTGCTCGACGAAGTGCCCGACGCGCGCACGGTGGTCGGCGCACTCCTTATCGTCGGCGCCGTGCTGGTGGCCAGCGCGAGGGCTGCGTTGCCGCCGCCATAGCGCGCGTCGTCGCGCTTGGGTATTGTGAGTCAATAGGGCGCTGCGGGCGCCGGGGAACCGTGACATGTCTTTGCACATCGGAATGGTCGGACTGGGGCGGATGGGCGCCAACATGGCGCGCCGGCTCGCGGCAGCCGGCGTCGCAGTGACCGGATTCGACCCGGCACCGGATGCGCGCGCCGCGTTCGCGGCGATCGAGCACTGCAGTGCGGCCGACAGTCTCGAAGAGCTGGTGCACGCGCTGCCGACGCCGCGCGTCGTCTGGTTGATGGTGCCGGCGGGCAAGGGCACCGAGGCTGTGCTCGCCGAGCTCGCGCCGCGGCTTCATTCTGAAGACATCATCGTCGATGGTGGCAATGCGTTCTACAAGGATTCGGTGCGGCGCGCCGTCGAGCTCGCGAGCTACGGCATCCGTTTTATCGACTGCGGCGTCTCCGGCGGCGTGTGGGGGCTCGAGAACGGATACGCGCTGATGTTCGGCGGCTCGCCGGCGGCGGCGCGCGAGATCGAGCCGCTGGCCAAAATCCTCGCGCCCGCCCCCGATCGCGGCTGGCTGCATTGCGGGCCGAGCGGGTCCGGCCACTTCGTCAAAATGATCCACAACGGCATCGAGTACGGCATGATGCAGGCGCTCGCCGAAGGGTTCTCGCTTTTGAAGGGCAAGCCCGAATTCGAGCTCGATGTCGCGGCGATCGCCGAAATGTGGCGCTACGGCAGCGTCGTGCGCTCCTGGTTGCTCGATCTCACCGCAGAATTCCTGCAGGACGACGCCGAGCTCGATTCGGTGGCGCCCGTCGTCGCCGATTCGGGCGAAGGACGCTGGACCGCGCAGGAGGCGATCGAGCAGGGTGTCCCGGCGCCAGTGCTCTCGCTCGCGCTGATGATGCGGCTTTCGAGCCAGGGCAAGACCGATTATTCCGACAAGCTGCTGGCGATGATGCGCAAGGGCTTCGGCAGCCACAAGATCACCTCCAACGATTGACGACGGGGCGAAAAAACGATGATGGTCATCGTCATGGGCGTGTGCGGTTGCGGCAAGACGACGGTCGGCCGCGCGCTGGCGCGCGAGCTGGGTTGCGAATTTCTCGATGCCGACGATTTTCATCCGGCAGCGAACGTGAGCAAGATGGCCAACGGCACCGCGCTCACCGACGACGATCGCTGGCCGTGGCTCGACGCCATCGTCGCCGCGATGCACGAACATGCGGCACGGAGGCGCGGGGCGGTGATCGCCTGCTCCGCGCTCAAGGAGGCGTACCGCGAAAGGCTGCGCCGCGGCGGCAGCGCGCGCGACGAGGTCCGGATCGTCTATCTGAAGGGTGAAGCGGAGGTGATCGCATCGAGGCTCGCTTCGCGCAGCGGCCATTTCATGCCGGCGGCGCTGCTGGCGAGCCAGTTCGCTGCGCTCGAGGAGCCCGGGGACGCGATCGTCGTCGACATCCGGCAACCGGCGGACGAGCAGGTGAGGCAAGTCGTCGCTGCGCTGCAATCGATGTCCGCTTCCGCAGCATGAGCGATCAGCCCAAGCCGAAACGAAAGCCCGGCCCGGCGACCGAGGTCACGCATCTCGGGCGGGAGCCCGGGCGGCATCTGGGCGCGATCAATACGCCGGTCTACCGCGCATCGACGATCCTGTTCGATTCGGTGGCCCACTATGAAGCGTCGCAGCGCGGCGAGTCGACGAGCCTGGTGTATGGGCTGCGTGGACTTCCGACCGTAACCGACCTGCAGGCGGCGGTCGCGACGCTCGAAGGCGGTTACGCTGCTCTCGCCGTGCCTTCGGGGCTGGCGGCGACGACCTTGCCTTTGCTCGCTCTGACCAGCGCCGGCGATCACGTGCTGGTCACCGATTCGGTCTACGGCCCGACGCGGCGCTTCTGCGACAAGCAGCTGTCGCGCTTCGGCGTCGAGGTCAGCTACTACGATCCGCTGATCGGCAGCGGCATCGCGGGCGCGATGCGGCCCAACACGCGCGTGGTGTTCCTCGAGTCGCCCGGTTCGCTGAGCTTCGAGGTGCAGGACGTGGCGGCAATCGCCGCGGTCGCCCACGCGCACGGCGCGCTGGTGCTGCTGGACAATACCTGGGCGACACCGCTTCACTTTCGCGCCTTCGACCACGGCGTCGACGTCGCGGTGCATGCGGGCACCAAATATCTCGGCGGGCACTCCGATCTGTTGATCGGCCTCATCGTGGGCAGCGAAGCCACGTTTCCAAGCCTGCATCGCCTCTGGACCGACATTGGTGTGGCGGCGAGCAGCGACGATTGCTTTCTGGCGCTGCGCGGGCTGCGGACGCTGGCGGTGCGCCTGGCGCGGCACCAGGCCAGCGCGCTGCGGATCGCCGAGTGGTTGCGCGAGCGGCAGGAGGTCGCCGAGGTCGTCTACCCGGCGCTACCCGGCGCGCGCGGTCATGCACTGTGGAAGCGCGATTTCGCCGGCGCCTGCGGACTGTTCGGCGTGATCCTGCGGCCGGCGCCGAAAGCGAGAGTCGCGGCCATGCTCGACGGTTTGCGCTGGTTCAAGCTGGGCGTGAGCTGGGGCGGCTTCGAGAGCCTGATCCTCCCGATCAACGATGCGGTGCGCAGCGTGACGCGCTGGTCGCCCGAAGGTCCGTATCTGCGACTACATGTGGGCCTCGAGGATCCCGACGATCTGATCGACGATCTGGCCGGTGGCTTCGCGCGTCTGGGCGCCTGAGACTTGCGACTCGCTGTGCCGCCTGGATTCGTGGCGACCGTTTGACCCTGGTTTCGGAATCATGGACACTTCGCCGGCCCGGTTTTGTTTGGCGAACGCGCCTGGATCATGAACAACCTGCTGCCTATGCACCCCCCTCTGGCCACGCTCGATGACGATGCGTGGGACGACCTGCTCAACTTCATCGAGGAGCGGCGCGTCATCCCCATCATCGGGCCGGAGTTGCTGAAGGTAGAGACCGAGACAGGATCCCGCCTGCTCTACGACTGGATCGCCGAAAAGCTCGCCGGGAAGCTCAACGTCGACATCTCGCAGCTGCCGCGACCCTACACGCTCAACGACGTCGTCTGCTGGTTTCTTTCCTCCCACGGCCGGCGCGAAGAGGCCTATACGCGCGTGCGCAGCATTCTTCGCGATGCGAATTTCGCGCCGCCGCTTGCGCTGCGCCAGCTTGCCCAGATCACCGACTTCGATCTTTTCGTCACGACGACGTTCGATCCGTTGCTCGAGCAGGCGATCAACAGCGAGCGATTCCAGGGCGCACAATCGACCGAAGTCATCGCCTACACGCCCAACCGCGTCACCGACCTCCCGTCCGAACGCGAGAAGCTGCAGCGGCCGGTCATCTATCACCTGCTTGGCCGCCTGTCGGCGTCGCCGACCTACGTCATTTCCGACGAGGACACGCTCGAGTTTGTCTGCGCGCTGCAAAGCGAGCACCTGACGCCGGAGAAGCTCTTCCACGAGCTCGAGCACAACCACCTGCTCTTTATCGGCAGCAACTTCACCAACTGGCTCGCGCGACTTTTTCTCCGCATGGCCAAGCGCCACCGTCTTTCCGATCCGCGCGATGTCGGTGAGGTCCTGGCCGACAACCACTCCGAAAACGACGGACGACTGATGGCGTTTCTGCAGCAGGTCAGCGTGCGGACCCGCATCTACAGCGGCGCGGAAAAGTTCGTCGACGAGCTGCACCGTCGCTGGATGACGCGCCACAAGCCCGCTGACGTACTCGCGTTCGGTTCTGCGCCGCAGCGCTTCCTGCCGCCGGAGCGCGAAATGCCGGACAATGCCGTATTCATCAGCTATGCGCGCGAGGATCTCGCGGCCGTCCAGAAGCTCAAGGCCGGTCTTGACGCCGCGCGCATCAAGACCTGGTTCGATCTGGAACGCCTCGAAGGCGGCGANNGAATGGAGCTACGCGATCGATCGCGCGCGCAATATCGCCGAAGGAGCGCTTTTTATCATGCCGGTGACGATCGACGATACCCGCGGCGGCGACGCTCAGGTGCCGGAGAAATTCAGGGCCGTGCATTTCACGCATCTTGCCGGCGGCGAGATTACGCCCGAGTTCACCCGTCGCTTGCAGGACTTCCTTTCCAACCGGCACTGACACGAGGCCTGGCCGGTCGGCGCCGGACCGCCGCGATAACGGCAATGCGCTCGACCCCGAAGATATCCTCTGAATGAGCAACGACGCGTCCCCATTGCCGGATAACACTCGCTCGGAAGCGTCGGTCGACGAACAGCATCCATGGCTCGGCCTCGCCTCGTTCACCGAGGAGACGCGCGCGTACTTCTACGGGCGCGAGGACGAGATCGCCGAGCTCTCCCGTCGCGTGCAGCGCAAGCTGTTGACGATCCTCTTCGGTCAATCGGGGCTGGGCAAGACGTCGATCCTGCGCGCCGGCATCGTGCCGCGCCTGCGCCCCGAAGGCTACTGCCCGGTCTACGTGCGCCTCGACTATTCGCCGGAGGCGCCCGAGCCGTCCGAACAGATCAAGCAGGCGATTTTCCGGGCGACGCAGTCGCTGGGCCACTGGACGCAAACGGGAGTCGCCGTCAGCGGCGAATCGCTGTGGGAATTCCTCCACCATCGCGACGACGTTCTTCGCGACGAGCACGGCAAGACACTGATCCCGTTGCTGATATTCGACCAGTTCGAGGAAATCTTCACGCTTGCGCAAAGCGACGACTTCGGCCGGAAGCGTGCTGCGCAGTTCCTCGAAGATCTCGCCGACCTGGTCGAGAACCGCGCACCGAGAGCGCTCGAAGCCAGGATCGAACAGGACGAAGCCGCCGCCGAGCGCTTTGACTTCACCCGCAGCGACTATCGAATCCTCATCGCGCTGCGTGAGGACTATCTGGCCCATCTCGAAGGCGTGAAAGGCATCATGCCCTCGATTACGCAGAACCGGATGCGCCTGGCCCGCATGACCGGCGCGCAGGCACTTTCCGCGGTGCTGAAGCCGGGTGGGAAGCTGGTCTCCGAAGAAGTGGCCGAGTCGATCGTGCGGTTCATCGCCGGCGGCTCCGAGCTGCCCAATGCCGAGGTCGAGCCCTCGCTGTTGAGCCTTATCTGCCGCGAGCTCAACAATGCCCGCCTCGCGCAAGGCCGCAGCGAAATCTCGGCGGACCTCCTTGCCGGATCACGCGACACGATCCTCAGCGAATTCTACGAGCGTGCGCTGGCCGACCAGCTGCCGGGGGTTCGCCAATTCATCGAGGACGAGATGCTCACCGACTCGGGCTTTCGCGAGAGCCTGGGCGAGGAGCGCGTGCGCAAGGCATTCGCTGCGGTGGGCGCGCCTCCCGATACTCTGGCCAAGCTTGTCGACCGTCGCCTGCTGCGCATCGCGGAACGCCTCGACGTGCGCCGGGTCGAGCTGACGCACGACGTTCTTTGCAGCGTCGTTCGGGCCAGCCGCGATTTGCGCTACGAGCGCGAGGCGCGGGACGAGGCCGAGCGGCAGCTCGCGGCGCAACGCGCGCGCGAGCTTGCCACCCGAAAAGCGCTGGTCCGGGCGCGGCAAATCGCCGCGGTTTGCGCCGTGCTCGCGATTGGTGCACTTGGGGGTGCCATTTTCGGCTACCTCAGCATGAAGCGCGCCCAGCAAGCCGAATTGGCGGCGCAAGAGACGCGGCAGATGGCCGAGGCCGCACGCGGCGAGGCGGAGAAGCTCATCGTCTACCTGCTCGACGATTTTTACCTTGAGCTCGAACCTGTCGGCCGGCTCGATATCGTGGCGGCGCTGTCGAAGCGCGCGGTCGACTATTACGCTGCGCTGCCGCCGGAGCTGCGCAGCACCGAGACTGATCGCAATCGCGCGCTGGCGCTGGTCAGGTACGGCGCGGCATTGCGCAACCAATCCCGGCTGGACGAGAGCGGCAAGGCGCTGTCCGAGGCGGTCAACGTGTTGAGCAGGTTGCGCAAGGAAGGCGATTTGTCCGAGGCGACTGCGATCGGACTAGGCGTCGGCCTGAGTTCCCAGGCACGCGTGGCGGGTAGCCAGAACAAACACCCAGAAGAGCGGGATCTCGCAACACAGGCCGTCGACGTTCTGAAGCCGGCGATGGCGACACCGAACCCTTCGATTCCGCTGCGGCGGGCCTATGGCTTGGCCATGACCTACCTCGGCTTCTCGCAAGTGAACGGTAACCAGGAAGAAGTGGCAGTCAAGACGCTGGAAGAGGCGAGGCAGGCGTATCGCAGCATCGACGGGCTGCAATTGAACGACCTGCCCTCCGCGGTCGCCTACGCGGAAGCGTCGGGCTGGCAGATGGCTGCGCTCCAGAACCTGGGTCGACTCGACGACGTCAGAAAGGTCGGCGAGGACGCCGCACGGGTCGCCGGGCAGGTGATCGAAAGGCGCCCGGGGCACATGTCGGCGCTTCGCGCCCGGGCGCTCATCGACGATACGCTGGCCGGCGCGGAAGGCTTCGACCTTCACCTTCGCAAAGCCCTTGCGTTGAGCCTCGAGGGAGCGCGCGATTGGGAAGCGATCCTCAAGCTCGACCCGAGCAACCAGATCGCCTGGAACAACCTCGCCAACGCGCGGCTCGGCTTAGGCTACTCGTATCTGGGCCTGGGTGAGCCCCGCGAGACCGTCGAACAGTGGCGTGCAGGCGTCGGCATCGAACGCAATGTGAAAGAAGCAGCCTTCCTCGGCAACGTCTTGTCGCTCGTTTCGGGCTACCTCACGATGGTCGAGGCCGATCTTGGCGACCGCCGCGAGGCCGAGGCCGCGCTCGCCGCCAACCGTCGCTTTGTCCAGATGGCGATCAAGGGGCTGCCGCCGGATTCGTTCGGAAGGTCTTTCCTCCCCGAATTTCTCGGCTACGCCGGTTATGGGGTGTCCGAGGGCTACGGGATGTACGCGCTTCCATGGGCGGCGGCCGACTACGATACTCTGCGCAAGGAGGCGCGAGCCTCGGCTGGACGGCTGGAGCAGATCAAAGCGGCGAACCCCGATGAGGGGCTCAACAAGAACCGCGCACTGGAAAGCGCGTACCGCACCGCCGCTTTGGCTTCCTATCACCTGGGGGACTATGCCTCTGCGGACGCGGAAATAAAAAAAGCGCTCGAGCTTCGCCGCAGCATCCCGATCCGTACCCTGAGCGAGAAGCGCGATGCGAATGCTCAACTCATGCTCGCGGCGGCGATCGCCGCGCGGCAGGAACGCCTGACCGAGGCGCAGCAGATCATCGAGCCGGTGTTGAAATTCCATCGCGCGCTCTACGCGCGCAAGGACAACGAGGACGTGAGCCAGCGTATCGAATTGGCGCAGGCGCTTTATGTTTCGGCGCTGGCTGCGCCGGGTCAGAAGGCAAATCAGCTCGCGGAGGCCGCCGCCCTGCTCGATGGCCTCCCATCAGGGCTGCGACAGCTACGCAGCACGACGAGATTGCGCGACTCGATCGCCGAGGAACAAAAGAAACGCCACTGATGCCCTCGCGAGCGAGCGAAGGGATCCCGCATGGAGAGCAATCCTTCCGGCACGGACGAATCGGCCGCCGAAGCTGTCCGGCGCATCCGCAGGTACCTCGAGCAGGGTGCGCCGTGGGACGCGTGCGACGCCTTCCGGGAGGAGGTGCCGAAGTTTCCGGAAGACGCCGAGCTCCTGTACTTCGGCGCCTTGGCGCACGCTCGCGCTGGCGCCATCCTCCGGGCCCACGCCTTGCTCGATCAGGCTCAGGCAGCAGCGGGCGAAGCGTCCTACCGGCTGGCCGACATCCTGAGCCTTCGTGGCCGCTTGTGGAAAGACAAGTTCCATCAGGCTCAGGATGCGTCCGGCGCAAAGGATGCGGCGGAACGCGCCCGACGGGAATATCTTGCCGCCTACGCGTTGGAGCGCGACCCTTTTCCGGGCATCAACGCGGCGACGATGTCGCTGCTGCGGGGTGATCGCCCCGCAGCACGAACCCTGGCCGAGGAGATCGCGCTCCGCCTGACGGAACAGAGCACGCCACGCACCTGTTGGGACAATGCGACACTGGGCGAGGCGCAACTGCTGCTCGGACGCTTCGACCGGGCCGCACAAAGCTATGCTGCGGCCTATGCGCAGATCCCTGGCGACGCGGGTAGCGTGGCCACGATGCGGCGGCAGCTGCAATTGCTATTGTGGGTGATTCCGGAAGCGGCCGACGCATTGCGGCAACTGCCGGCGCCCGACGTCGTGGCGTTCGCGGGCCACATGATCGACGCACCCGACCGGTCGGTGCCGAGGTTCCCGAGCGCACTGGAACCGGTGGTCCGAACAGCGATGCGTGAGTATCTCGCGAGCCTGCGTGCGCCGATCGTTTACACGTCGGCGGCCTGCGGCGCCGATCTGATGTTCATCGAGGCCGCGCTCGATGCCGGGGCGGAAGTGAACGTAGTGCTCCCATTTGACCGCGAAGATTTCGTGCGAACCAGCGTGGCCGTTGCGGGCGGGCAGTGGGTCGAACGCTTCGACGCCGCGCTTCCCCGGGCGGCGCGCGTGATCATGGCCACCGATGAGCACCACTTAGGCGACGATGTGCTGTTCGAACACGCCGCGATGTTGCTGGAGGGATTTGCGGTGTTGCGCGCGGCGCAGTTGCAGACGACACCATCTTTGTACTGCGTAATCGACGCGGCAGCGCCTGGCGGGGTGGGAGGCACGCGATCGTCGATCGATCGGTGGACAAGGCACGTAGGACCGCCACGCGTGCTGGACCTCCGCGAGCTTCGGGCCAGGTCCGAACCCGTCGTCGAGGTACGTGCCGGCGAAACGCGCGCCCGGCGCGCGGCAAGCGCTGCGCCAAACCCGCCGCAAGTCATTGCCGGAGCAACGGCGTCAGCCCATCCGCAGCGCACGCTCAAATCGCTGTTGTTCGCGGACTTCGCCGGTTTTAGCCGGATGCACGATGCCTTGGCGCCGCAGTTCCAGGAACATTTCTGGAAGATCGCGGCGGGACAGATCGAGGCGTCACCGGTCAAGCCGCTGCTGGCGAGCACATGGGGTGACGCGCTTTACGTGGTATTCGACTCGCCGCGCGACGGCGCCCGGTTTGCGCTGTCATTCCTCGAGAGCATGCTGGGGGTCGACTGGATGGCATTGGGCTTGGCGGAAGCCAATCCGATCCGCATCGGCCTTCACGCGGGCCCGGTATTCTGCGGCTTCGATCCGATCATGGGCCGTGACAACTATTTCGGCTCGAGTGTGACCAAAGCCGCGCGTATCGAGCCGGTCACGCCGCCGGGAATGGTATACACCAGCGAAGCATTCGCCGCGACGCTGGCCGCGACGGGACGCGATGAATTCGCGCTCGAATACATGGGACGGGTGGCGCTCGCCAAAGGGTTCGGTGAATCGCGCATCTACCGGCTCGACCGGCACTGACGAGTGGCGTGCCAACATCTTGGATTTCGGCAGTCAATATGAATCCACCTAGAGCCGAGGCCGTTGCGTTCGCCTCCGGAATGCTCGCGTTGAGCTTCCTCGCGTCGGGGCTCGGCGCGCAAACGGAAGACCGCTCACGAGCGACCACGACGCCGATCGAGCACCTAATCGTCGTCGTCGGCGAGAACCTGACCTTCGACAATCTTTTTGCGACCTACGAGCCGCCTCCGGGCGAAACGGTCGCGAATCTGCTTTCGCGCGGCATCGTCGACCGGGACGGCAAGCCCGGACCGAATTTCGCCGACGCAGCGCAACGCGAGGCGAGTGTTCGCGAGCGCTATCAGGTCACGCCGGCGGGGACCGGTACTTTGCCCAAGCTGCCGCCACCCGGAACGACCAGCGCCAAAGGCCTGCCGAAAAGCGTTCCCGATGCACGTTTTCCTCCCGAGCTGCCGAATGGACCGTTCCGGATCACGCGCTATGTCGCTTTCAGCGCGCCGGTCGGCGATCCGGTGCATCGTTTTTTCCAGATGTGGCAGCAATTCGATGGCGAGAGGCGCGACCTTTTCACATGGGTCGGGCTGACCTCAGGCCAAGGCGCGGTTCGGCGCGACGACCCGCAGTCGGGCACCAACCAGGGCGGCGTCGCGATGGGCTTCTACAGCATGGCCAGCGGCGACGCTTCGTATTTTCGCGCCCTCGCACGCAGCTACGCGATCGCCGACAACTATCATCAGCCGGTCATGGGCGGCACCGGCGCGAATTTTCTCGCCTTGAGCACCGGACACGCCGGCGCCTATGTCATCGCCGGCAAGCCGGCGCTTCCGCCGGCGAACCAGATCGAGGATCCCGATCCGCGAACGGGCAGCAACAACTGGTACAAGGAGTCGGGGTATCGCGGCGGCTCGTACACGGCTTGCGCCGACGCGAGTCAACCGGGAGTCAAGGCGATTCACGACTACCTTGCCGCGCTTCCGTACAAGACGTTCAACGACGGCAACTGCGCGCCGGGCACATATTACCTCGTCAACAACTACGACCCGGGCTATGCCTTCGACGGTACACCGCAACCGTTGGGTGCGCAGAAGTTCATGCTGCCGCCGCAGGTCGCGCCCAATATCGGGACCGCGCTCACGGCCGCCAACGTGCGCTGGAAGTGGTACAGCGGCGGCCGCACGGCGAACGGCATCGACCAGGATCTCTATTGCTCGATCTGCGATCCGCTGACGCATTCGACTGCGGTGATGACCGGCGCGCTGCGCGCTAACCTGCAGGACCTGGGCGCGTTTTTTAGGGATCTCGGCGACGAAAAAACGCTGCCTGCCGTCTCGTTCGTGATCCCACCCAATCCGGAGTCCGGGCATCCGGCGTACTCGACGGTCTACGCGCTCGAGCAATTCGTCAATGGCCTTGTTGCGCGGGTGCAGGCGAATCCGGCGGTCTGGGGCAAGACCGCGATCCTGGTCACGACCGACGAGGGCGGTGGCTACTACGACAGCGGCTACATCCAGATTCTCGACTTTTTCGGCGACGGCACGCGCGTCCCGCTCTTCGCCATATCGCCGTTCGCGACGAAGGGGCACGTCGACCACACCTACTACGATCACGCCTCGATACTGAAATTTATCGAGCACAATTGGCGCCTGTCACCGCTATCGGACCACAGCCGCGACAACTTGCCCAATCCCGACATGCGCGAGTCGGATCCTTACGTCCCGGCGAATCGGCCGGCGATCGGCGATTTGATGAACCTATTCAAATTCTGACTGCGACGCACGTCGTTCAATCGAGGCCGAGCCATTCGGCACGCGCTTGCGCGTCGCGCGCGAATTCGCCATAGGGTCCCGCATAACGAAGCTGCCCGCTTTCGAGCACGCAGGCGCGGTCGGCGATGGCGGCTGCGAGCACCAGGCTTTGCTCGGCGAGCAATATCGCCACGCCGGCTTGCTTGAGCGCGCGCAACGCCTCGGTGAGCTGGGCGATGACCAGCGGCGCAAGCCCTTCGCCAGGCTCGTCGAGCAGCAGCAGCGTCGGGTTGCCCATCAGCGTGCGCGCGATCGCCAGCATCTGCTGCTCGCCGCCCGAAATCTGACCGCCGCGGCGATCGCGGAGCTCGGCGAGGGCGGGAAAGAGCGAAAACAGCCGTTGCGGCGTCCACGGCACGCCGGCGTGCGGTTCGCGCCGGCCGACCTCGAGGTTTTGCGCGACCGTCAATCCGGTGAAGATGCGTCGTCCCTCGGGAACGAAGCCCAGGCCTGCGCGAGCGATGCGGTAGGAAGGCGCGCCGTCGATGCGCCGGCCATCGAGGCGGATGTCGCCCCGGCGTGGCTTCAGCCACCCTGCGATCGCCTTCAACGTCGTCGATTTGCCCGCGCCGTTGCGCCCGAGCAGCGCGACGGCTTCGCCATTCCCGACGTCGAATGACACGTCGAACAGTATCGTCGCAGCGCCGTAGCCCGCCTGTAACTCGCGCACCTCAAGCATCGCGCGCCTCCGGGTCGCGACCGCTGCCCAGATAGACGTTGCGCACCTCAGGATTGGCGCGCACCGCCGACGGTGCGCCGATCGCGATCACGCGGCCGCGGTTGAGCACGACGATGCGGTCGGCGTGCGCGAACACCACGTCCATGTCGTGCTCGGTAAAAAGCACTGCCGAGCCCGCGAGGCGCGCGAGATCGGAAACCTGTCGCATCAGGCGCGCTCGCTCGGGCGGCGCGAGCCCTGCGGTCGGCTCGTCCATCAGCAGCAGCCGCGGCGTACCTGCGAGCGCGACCGCGAGCTCGAGCCGCTTCAGGTCGCCGTAGGCGAGCGTCGCCGCGGCGCGCTCGCTCAGTGAATCGATACCGACCTGCTTGAGCAGGCTCTGCGCTTCATCGGCAAGACGCGCGCGCAGCGGCGACAGCAATGCGTAGGTCTGACCGCGTTGCGCGAGCAGCGCGACCTGCACGTTTTCTCGCACCGTCATCGACGCGAACGTCGCCGTCACCTGGAACGTGCGGCCGACACCAAGCCGTGCAATAGCCTGCGACGACAGACCGATCAATGCCCGTCCGGCCAGGACTGCGCTGCCGCGATCGGGTGCGAGCTGGCCGTCGAGGACGTTGAAGAGCGTCGTCTTGCCGGCGCCATTGGGACCGATTACCGCGACCCGCTCGCCGGCGCCGACGTCGAAGCTCACGCCGGCAAGGGCCTGCACGCCGCCGAACGCCTTGGCGATTCCGCGGATCGCCAGCAGTGGCTGGGTCATCGATTCACCGACGCCTGCGGCTGACGGGCGGCGCTCATGCTGCCGCCGCGCGTTTGCCGATTCCGCGCTGCCTCAGCGCGCGCGCAGCTGCGCCCAGCGCGCCGACGATGCCCTGAGGAAAGAGCAGCACCAGCACCAGGATCGCGGCGCCGAGCATTGCGCGCCAGTATTCGGTGTGTCGCGCCAGCGTGTCCTGCAGCCAGGCCAGCAGCGCCGCGCCGACGACCGGTCCGAACAGGGTTTGCAGTCCGCCCAGCAGAACCATCACCAGTGCGTCGATCGAGCGCGGTATCGACAGGGAGTCGGGCGAGATGCTGCCTTTGGAAAAGGCGTACAGCGACCCGGCGAGTCCCGCGGCGAGGCCCGCCAGAACGAATCCGGCCCAACGGACAGCGCGCACGTCGATCCCGATCGCGGCCGCGCGTTGCGGCGAGTCGCGCACCGCGCGAAGGGCATAGCCGAACGGGGCGAATACGACGCGCCACAGCAGAGCGATTGCGCCGCCGGCGATCGCCAACGTAAGCCAGTAGTAGGCAACGCGCGACGATAGCCACACGGCGGGCCAGACGCCGACCAGTCCGTTGCTGCCGCCGGTCAGCGCGTCCCACTGGTAGACGGTCGCCCAGGTAATTTGCGCAAAGGCGAGGGTGAGCATCGCGAGGTACACGCCGGAAAGACGCACGCAGAACCAACCGAAGACGAGCGCACCGATGCCTGCCGCGAGAGGCGCCACGATCAGCGCGAGCTCCATCGGCATCGAACGTGTCGCGAGCGCCGCCGCGTAGGCGCCGAGACCGAAATACGCGGCATGTCCGAACGAGGCCATGCCGCCGGGTCCCATGATGAAATGCAGGCTGACGGCGAAGAGCGCGAATATCAGCATATCGGCTCCGAGCACCAGCGCGTACTCGTCGACCAGCAGCGGTGCGGCCGCCAGCGCCGCCATCAGCAATGCCGCGGCAATCGCAAAGCGCCGTCCCGGCGGAACCTGCAGATCGCGTTGCTCGGCGATCGCCGACGGCCCGGGCGGTTGTCCATACAACCCCCACGGCCGGGCGACCAGCACCACCGCCATAACGACGAACTCGGCGACGAGGGTCAATTTCGCGAAAGATACGACCGAGCCGAACAGCGCGACGTCGCCGATGCCGATACATAGCGCCCGGACGATGCCGATGATCAGCGCCGCTACAAAGGCGCCGCGAATGCTGCCGAGGCCGCCGACGACGGTCACGACAAAGACATCGGCGATGATCGTCAGGTCCATGTTCAGATTGGCCGGCTCGCGCGGCAGCTGCAGCGCGCCGGCGAGTCCCGCGAGCAGGGCGCCGACGAAGAACACGCCGGAAAACAGCCATGAAGGGTTGACGCCTAATGCCGCGGTCATTTCGCGATCCTCGGTCGCCGCGCGTACCAGGAGACCCCAGCGCGTGCGGGAGAGCGCGACCCACATCGCTGCCAGCACGATTGGGGCGAGGACGATCAGCAACAGATCGTATTGCGGCACCGGCTGGCCGAATATCGCGATCGCACCGCCGAGTCCGGGCGCGCGCGGCCCCAGCAAGTCCTCGGCGCCCCACACGGCGAGCGCCGCATCCTTGATCAGCAGCACGACGCCGAAGGTCGCGATCAACTGCAGCAATTCGGGCGCGCCATACAAGCGGCGCAGCAGCGTTCGCTCGAGCAGGACGCCCAGCGCGCCGACCGCGAGCGCCGCCAGTAGCACGCCGCCCCAGTAGCCGAGCGGTCCGGCGCCGAAGCGTCCGATCAGGCTGTAAGCGAGATAGGCGCCCAGCATCATCAGCGAGCCGTGCGCAAAGTTGACGATGCGCGTGACGCCGAAGATCAGCGACAGCCCCGCGGCGACCAGGAACAGCGACGACGCGCCGGCCAGGCCGTTGAACAGTTGAACGAGGAGCGCGGAGAGGGTCAGGAACGACGTGCGGCGTCAGTTGGCCGGGCGGTGTGCACGCACCCAGTCGTCCGAGGGCAGGTAATCAGCGCCGTCGGCGTATTTCGCATCGACCATCACGCCCTTGCCGTCCTTGATCGCAAGCCTTCCGACATAGGCACCCATCGTCGACTGATGATCGATCGCGCGGTAGCGAATCGTGCCGAAAGGCGTTTCGACGACGAGGCCCGCCATCGCGGCGATCAGCTTCGCATTGTCGGTCGACCTGGCCTTGCGAATCGCCGCCGCCGCGCTGTTGACGACGCTGTAGCCGACGACCGAACCCTGGCGTGGATAGTCGTTGAACTTGGCGCGGTACGCGTCGAGAAAGCGCCGGTGCACAGGCGTGTCGATCTCGTACCACGGATAACCGGTGACGTACCAGCCGACCGGGGCCTCATCCTTCAGCGGGTCGAGATACTCGGGCTCGCCGCCGAGCAGATCGAATACCGGCCGGTCCCTGAACAGGCCGCGAAGCTCGCCCTCACGCACGAACTTCGCGAGGTCGGCGGCGAACAGCGACGAAAAGATCGCGTCGGGCTTGGCGTCTATCATTGCCTGCACGACCGGTCCCGCGTCGATCTTGCCCAACGGGGCGGCGAATTCGACGAACTCGATGCCCGACGACTGACGCGCGATCATTTGTTGCTTGAACGCCTCGGTCGCCGACTTGCCGTACTCGTAATCGGGATAGACGATCGCCCAGCGCCGCTTGCCGAGCTTGGCGGCTTCGGGGACCAGCATCGCCGTTTGCATGTAGGTCGATGGACGCAGCCGGAACGTGTATTTGTTGCCGTTGTCCCAGACGATCTTGTCGGTCAGCGGCTCCGAGGCAAGGAAAAGGCGCTGGCGCTGCTTGGCGAAATCGGCAACCGCCAGGCCGACGGCCGACGAGAACGTCCCCATCAGCACGTCGACCTTTTCGCGCGAAACCAGCTCCTCGGCCACCCGCACCGCATCGCCGGGACTGCCGGTGTCGTCTCGCACGATCAATTCGACCGGCCGGCCGAGCAGCCCGCCACCCCGGTTGATCTCGTCGACGGCCAACTCCATCCCGCGCTTGTAGGCTTCGAGAAAGGCCGGAAAAGTCTTGTAGCTGTTGAGCTCGCCCAGCTTGATCGGTTGTGCGCCCGCCGACAGCGCGCAAAAGGCGATGGCTATCGGAAAATACCGGATCAGCGATGCCATGCTTTTCATTCGAGCTCCACGATTTCGGCTGGCGGCGACGCACTGGGAGCGCCGAGCGAACCTTGAAAGTATGCATGATAGCGGTCGCAAGCAGGGCAGGGGAAGCCAAGGTTTCCTTGCCGCGCAATGAGACAGGTTCTATGCATATGCGCGGGAGAGCCGGTTGCGCCCACGTCACGCAGGTAAAATATCGGGTTTTACCGATTCTGCCGGCGACCGTGTCGCTGGCGGTGCGTGCTGCCAGGTCCCTTTGATGCTGAAGCTTGCTTTTGGACTGATTTTTCCGGACTTGTACGCGACCGAAGGGCTCGCAAAGGTCGACGCTGCGTTTCTTGCGTTCCTGCGCGCGGCCGACGCTGTGCTAAGCGAGCGTCTGGCGGCAGCCCGCGCGAACAAGGCCGCGCTCGATCGCGGCCAGGAGTCGGCGCTGCTGATCGCCATCGCGCCGCATCTGGAGGATTTTGTCGCGCTGCTGTTCGGCGTCGAAGCCGAAGTCGCCGCCCTGCAACGGGCGCAGCACGAGCTGGCACCGCTCTATGCCTGCAAGCGCCAGGTCGTGCAGCGCAAGGCGATGAACAAGTACAAGGCCGACGAGGCGGCGACCTTCGACGGCGATGCACTGCGGGCGGAGCTCGAGTCCCGCCTCGGCGTGCCGCTGCAAGGCTTGCCCGGCGAGCTCGCATTCGCGCGCGCGGTCGGGACGTGGATTGCCGACGAAGCCGCGCATGGCGCCGACATCGAGCTTGCGCTTCGCTATGCGGCATGGGCGGCGCACACGCCGGCAGGCAAGGCTCGGCACCGCGCAGGGGTGCTGTTCAAGGCGCCCCGCAAGCTCGACTACCTTCGTCTTATCCCGGTCGAGCACGACCACAAGGACGGCATCGACAGCTTCCGCTTGCCCGACGATCATCTGCGGCGGCGCGACGGTTTTGCGCTCACCGACGCCGGGACCGATCTCGCCGGCGGACTCGACCAGGCCAACTACTGCATCTGGTGCCACGAACAGCAGAAGGACTCGTGCTCGTCGGGCCTGCGCGAAAAAAAGACGGCCGACGGCGCTCCGCCGCCGTTCAAGCGCTCGCCATTCGGCGTGCCGCTGGCCGGCTGTCCGCTTGACGAGCGGATTTCCGAATTCAACAAGCTGCGCGCCGAAGGCTGGGCGCTGGGCGCGCTGGCGATGATCTGCATCGACAACCCGATGGTGGCAGGCACCGGTCATCGCATCTGCAACGACTGCATGAAGTCGTGCATCTACCAGAAGCAGGAGCCGGTCGACATTCCGCAATCCGAGACGCGCGTGCTCAAAGACGTGCTGGCGCTACCTTGGGGCTTCGAGATCTACGGCCTGCTGACGCGGTGGAATCCGCTCGATCTGTCGCGTCCGCTGCCGAGAGCCGCCAGCGGCAAGCGGGTGCTCGTCGTCGGCATGGGTCCGGCCGGTTTCACGCTCGCGCACCACCTGCTGAACGACGGCCATACGGTCGTCGGCGTCGATGGCCTCAAGATCGAGCCACTCCCGCCGTCGGTTTCGGGAGTGACCGCGACCGGCGCGCGCGTGCCGTTCGAGCCGATACGCGACATCGACGCACTGCGCGAGCCGCTGGACCAGCGCGTCATGGCGGGATTCGGCGGCGTGGCCGAGTACGGTATCACCGTGCGCTGGGACAAAAATTTCCTCAAGGTGCTGCGTCTTCTGATCGAGCGCCGCGAGCGCTTTGCGCTGTGCGGCGGCGTGCGCTTTGGCGGCACGCTCGACGCCGAGGACGCATTCGCGCTTGGCTTCGACCATATCGCGCTCGCCGCAGGCGCCGGCCGCCCGACGGTGCTCGATCTGCCGAATGCGCTGGCCAAAGGGGTCCGCACCGCTTCGGACTTCCTGATGGCGCTGCAACTGACCGGCGCCGCGCGCAAGGACTCGGTCGCCAACATGGAGATCCGCCTGCCGCTGGTCGTCATCGGCGGCGGCTTGACGGCGATCGACACCGCGACCGAATCGCTGGCGTATTACCCGGTGCAGGTGGAGAAATTCCTCGCGCGCTATGACGCGCTGGTGGTCGAGCGCGGGCGCGAGCGCGTCGAGTCGGAATGGACCGACGACGAACGCGATGTTGCGCTGGAGTACCTGGCGCACGGACGCGCGATTCGCGCCGAGCGCGCTGCGGCCGCGGGCGAGGGACGTGCAGCGCGCGTGCTCGAGCTGCTCCAATCGTGGGGTGGCGTGACGATCGCCTACCGGCGCCGGCTGATCGACAGTCCGTCGTATACGCTCAATCACGAAGAAGTCGAGAAGGCGCTCGAAGAAGGCATCCGTTTTGCCGAAGGCCTGACGCCGCTATCGATCGATATCGACGCGCACGGTCGTGCCAGCGCGCTGTCCGTGTCGGTCCAGCACAACGACGGCGACGGCGTCTGGCACGAATCGGGGCGAGCGTCGCTGCCGGCGCGTACGGTCCTGATCGCAGCCGGCACGCAGCCGAATACGGTGCTGGCGCGCGAGGACGCAGCGCATTTCCACCTCGACGGCAAATATTTCCGCGCTGTCGACGAGGCGGGCGATGTCGTCAAGCCGGTGCCGGGGCAGCCCAAGCCCGCGCTCGCGCAGGTGTTGACCGCGATCGAGCCGGACGGGCGCGCGATCAGCTACTTCGGCGACCTCCATCCCTCTTTTTTTGGCAACGTCGTCAAGGCGATGGGTAGCGCCAAGCAGGGTTATCCAATCGTCAGTCGCATGCTCACGCGTGTGGAACCAGCCTCCTCGCTCGACGACGAGGGATTCCTCGCGCTGGTCAACGGCGAGCTGCGGGCCAGCGTCGAGCGCGTCGTGCGGCTGACGCCGACGATCATCGAGGTCGTCGTTCATGCCCCGGCCGCGGCGCGGAAATTTGCGCCAGGGCAGTTCTACCGCCTGCAGAATTTCGAGTCACTCGCGCAGAAGAGCGAAGGCACGAGGCTGGCGATGGAAGGTCTCGCGCTGACCGGGGCCTGGGTCGATCGCGAGCGCGGGCTGGTATCGACGATCGTGCTGGAAATGGGCGGCTCGTCGGATCTTTGCGCGCAGCTCGAGCGCGGCGAGCCGATCGTGCTGATGGGACCCACCGGCTCGCCGACCGAGATCGAGCCGGGCGAGACGGTGATGCTCGCCGGCGGAGGCCTCGGCAATGCCGTGCTTTTTTCGATCGGCAAGGCATTTCGCAATGCCGGCTCGAAGGTCCTTTACTTCGCCGGCTATCGAAAGATGATCGACCGTTACAAGGTCGCCGATATCGAAGCCGCCGCGGACGTCGTCGTCTGGTGCTGCGACGAAGCGCCGGGCTTCGTGGCGCACCGGCCGCAGGACAGGAGTTTCGTCGGCAACATCGTGCAGGGGATGCTCGCCTATGCGAAAGGCGAGCTCGGCGAGTCAGCGATCTCGGCCGGCGCCGCGGACCGCATCATCGCCATCGGTTCGGACAAGATGATGGCGGCGGTCAGCGCGGCCCGGCACACGGTGCTGAAGCCGTATCTGAAACCTTCGCATCGCGGCATCGGGTCGATCAATTCGCCGATGCAATGCATGATGAAGGAGATCTGCGCGCAATGCCTGCAACCGCAGCACGATCCGGCCACGGGCAAGCTGAGCTACGTCTTTTCCTGCTTCAACCAGGATCAGTCGCTCGATAGCGTCGACTTCGCCGGTCTCGACGCGCGCTTGTCGCAGAACGCCGTGCAGGAAAAGCTCACTGCGCAATGGGTCGAGCATTGCCTGCACACTGCCGCCGCCGACGCCTGATCGAAGCCCCTGACGCCTGAGGAGACCCGAGCGTCAAGGTCGTCAGTTCGACGCAGGCGGCAGCGCCGGCGCCCAAGAACCGCCGTCGGCAGCCCGGTGGGCGCGGTCCGGGAACACCGACAGGCGCGATGGTGGGTTCTCAGGCGACGCCGCCGACACCGCCGGGTCCGGGCCTAGCCCCGCCGGCCGGCAAGGTGCCGAAGGGTGGGGCCACCGGCGAAGGGCGCTGGGCCGGGCGCCGAGGCCGCCTGAGCGCCGGACTCCACGACGGCACGGTTAATGCTGCACGCACGGCATGGCGGGCGTCACGCGCGCAAGCGCGGGGTAATCGCAGCAATATTTACAAGCGCTTGTAAATAGTTGCACCCGCGCTTCGCGGCTTGGACGCACCCGCACGCATCCGCGAGACGTGCGTCAGGCGATCGGGCGGCGGCACTCAGGAGATCACATGACAACGATCATTGCCGGGAGATTCGAACAGGAAGCGCAAGCGACGCACGCAGCCGATGCATTGCGACAGCGCGGCTTCGCCGCGGAGGACGTGACGATCTTTTATCTCAACCCGCCCGGGCAGCATGCGACGTTTCCGGTGGGCGGAGATCGCGATAAATCGCACGGCGCGGCGGGCGCGCACAGCGGTGCGCTCAAGGGCGCGGCGATCGGCGGCGTCGTCGGACTGGGCGTCGGCGCCGCGGTCGCGCCGCTGGTGGGGCCGGCCGGCGCGGGCGCCGGCGCCTATGTCGGGTCGCTGGCGGGGGCCCTCGGCGACATGGGCGAATCGGATTCTGCGGCCAGGGAGGGGGGCCAACCGCCAGTCGACGGGACCCCCGACGGTATTCCGATGGAACGGCCGGCAGGCTTTATCGTTGCCGCGCGCGCGCCCGAATACGCGCGTCGCGTCGTGGCCGCCAATGTCCTACAATCGGTGGGAGCGAAGGACGTCGAGCGAGCTGACGGCACCTGGCGAATGGGAAAGTGGGTAGACTTCGATTCGCTGCAGTCGCCGAAGCTCGTCGACCCGCCGGCTTCAGATCGCGGAATCGGCGCGGCATTAACGAATGCGAATGAACGAAGCAAGCACAAGGAGGAATCGCGATGAACGTTACGCTGACGCTCGGACCGCTGATCTCGCTGATCGCGGGCATTCTGATTCTGTTGATCCCCCGGCTGCTGAATTACATCGTCGCGATCTACCTGATCGTGATCGGCGTAATCGGGCTGTTCGGCGCCGGCGGCATGCACTTGCGCTGACTACACGACCTTCACCTGGATGTTCGGGAGGCCATCGATGTGGCCTTCCATCACGTCGCCCCTGACGACCGGTCCGACGTTCTCCGGCGTGCCCGAATAGATGATGTCGCCGGGCGCAAGCTCGAAAGCTTCCGAGAGCTTGCTGATCTGCTCGGCGACCGACCAGATCATCTGCGACAGATCGGCATTCTGCTTGGTCTGTCCGTTGACCTTGAGCCAGATTGCGCCCTTGGCGAAGTGACCGACGGCCGCCACGGGCTGCAGGTGTCCGAGCGGCGCGGAATGATCGAAGCTCTTCCCGATCTCCCAGGGTTTCTTTTCGTCGCCCATTGCGCGCTGCAGGTCGCGCCGTGTCATGTCCAGGCCGACCGTGTAACCGAACACGTGGACGAGCGCCTGGTCGATCGGGATGTCGCGTCCACCGCTCTTGAGCGCTGCGACCAGCTCGACCTCGTAATGATAATTTTTGGTCAGCGGAGGGTACGGGTGATCGACGATCGCGCCGGGCGGCACGTTCTGCACCGCATCGGTAGGCTTCTGGAAAAAGAATGGGGGCTCGCGGGTCGGATCGGAACCCATCTCCCGCGCGTGCGCCGCGTAATTGCGTCCAATGCAATAAATGCGGCGCACCGGAAACTCGCCGCCGCCGGCAATCGGAATGAACGTCGGCGCGACGTTGAACGGCGTGCGCGACGCTTCTGGGGCCGCATTGCCGGACAGCGCATAGCCGGCCACTCCTCCGACGGCGAGCGCGCTGCCGCGACGCAGTATTTCCCGGCGTTGTCTCGAGGTCATGATGCTTCTAGCGGCCCTTCGGGCTCGCCTTGGTGCGCGGCATGACGCGCGGCACCGATGGCGCCTGCGGGCGCTTGACCTGCGGAATCTGGATCGGCTGTCCGGTCTTCGCGTCGCGTCCGCGGAAACTGCCGCTGCCTTTGCCTTTGCTCATCGCTCGATCCTCGTTTGAGTGTCCATAACGATCATCATGCTACCGCACATCCGCGGCTGCAAGCCTCGCCATCGGGGCCACGAGCCGGGCTCACGCTTCGGGCGTCAGCAGCGAGACCCCGAGACGCGCCCGACGCGAAAGCCACGGGCTCGGGCGATAGCGCGGATCGCCATACGCGCGCGCGAGCTCGTTCAGGATCGTGAGCAGGCGCGCCGGCCCCAGCGCATCGCCCCACGCCAGCGGTCCCATCGGATAGCCGAGCCCGATGCGGACGGCGAGATCGATGTCGGCCGGCGCCGCGATCCGTTGCTGCGCGATATCGCAGGCGATGTTGACTATGTGCGCCAGCACGCGCTGCACGATAAAGCCGGGGCTGTCGTGAATGATGGCGACGCTGACGCCGTCGGCGGCAAAAAGCGCATGAACCGAATTGCGCACCTCGGGGTGGGTGATGGGTGTCGTCATCACCGTGCGGTGCTTCGCGAGGTCAGGCAGGACGTCCAGCGCGACGGTGCGCGCAGGGTCGAGGCCTTCGTCGAGCGCAGCGGTCGTCGCATCGCTGCCCCAGGGCAGAACCAGGCAAACCGCGTCGGTTGCCGGCCGTGCGTCCGGTTCGACCTTGGCGCCGAGGCTGACCAGGAGCGAGGCGACGCGCTGGCGTGCGGCGTCATCGCGCGCGCTCACCCAGACGCGACGCGCTGGCGCGGCGGCAGGCGCAGGCGGCGGGGGAACGGCTGCGGTGCCGCTGCCGTAATCGTAAAAGCCGCGCCCGGTCTTGCGTCCCAGCACGCCGGCGGCAAGCCGTTGCGCGCCCAGCGGCGACGGCCGGAACCGCGGCTCCTCGTAATACTGGTGGTAGATCGATTCCATCACCGGCTGCGACACGTCGAGACCGGTGAGGTCGAACAGCGCGAACGGTCCCATGCGAAATCCGGCGCCTTCGGTCAGCACGCGGTCGATCGTCGCAACGTCGGCGATGCCCTCGCCGAGAATGCGCAGCGCTTCGGTGCCGTAGCCACGACCGGCATGGTTGACGATGAATCCCGGCGTGTCGCGGGCGCGCACCGGCGTATGCCCGAGCGCCGCGCCGAAACCCAGCAGTCGCTCGACCACCTGCGGTGCCGTCAACAGGCCGCCGATGACCTCGACCAGCTTCATCAAGGGCACGGGGCTGAAAAAATGCAGGCCGGCGACTCTTTCCGGATTCGCGCACACGGCAGCGATGGCGGTGACCGACAACGACGAGGTGTTCGTCGCCAGGATGCATTCGGGGCCGACGATGGGCTCGAGCGCGCCAAACAGCGCCTGCTTGGCATCCAGCCGCTCGACGATCGCTTCGATCACCAGCTCCGCACGCGAAACCGCACCGAGCTCGGCGACCGCCGCGATGCGCGCGACGCTGCGTGCCGCATCCTCCTCCGTCAGCTTGCCCTTGGCCGCGAGCGTGGCCAAGGTCGCGGCGATCGCGCGCCGCGCTTCGGTCGCTGCGCCGGGCTTGACGTCGTAAAGGGCAACGTCGAACCCCGCCTGCGCCGCGATCTGGGCGATGCCGCGTCCCATCAGGCCGGCGCCGACGACGGCTATCGTGCGCGGAGCTTCGGTCGCGGTCATCGTGCGCTCGCTTGGCATCATGGGCGGCGGCCATTATCCAATGAACGGCGCCCTCGTGCGAACGAACTATCGCCGCCTTCCAACTGTCGAGATCGGTATTGGCTTTGGATGCAGTAAACTTCGGTCGACCGGCCGCCGGCTGGATCGACGCACAGCAAGGCGCAACGCTTGCAACCCGCCAGCATCGACATTCCCGCCCTCGTCCTGACCGCGACCATCTGGGTCTATTGGTTCGCCGTCGGCGCGATGGTCGTTCGTGCGCGGCGCAAAACCCGGCAGCTCGCCGGTCTCGTGCCCGAACAGCCGCTGGAGCGCAGGATGTGGCTCGTTCTGGTGCCGACGATCGTGCTCTGGATCGTGCTGCCATGGCTTGCGCTGACCCGCGCGCAGCCGCTGCTGGCGGTTCCCGAATTCGCGCGGAGCGTGGCCGCGTACGCGATCCTTCGCTGGGTGGCCGCCGTTTGCGCAGTGATGTGCCTCGGGCTCACCGCCAAATGCTGGCGGCGCATGGGCAGCGACTGGCGGATGGCGGTCAGCGAGACGCAAAAAAGCGCGCTGATCACCGATGGGTTGTTCGCCCGGGTCCGACATCCGATTTATGCGCTGCAGATGCTCTTGATGCTGTGCTCGGTGCTGATCGTGCCGACCGCGCCGATGCTCCTGATCGCGCTCGTTCACGCGAGTCTGATGCACCTCAAGGCGCGCAACGAGGAACGGCATCTATCGAAGGTGCACGGTGTGCAGTACGAAGCCTACCTCAAGCGCACCGGCCGCTTTTTTCCACGGCTTGCCACCGGCGGCAACTGATCGGTCGATACGATTCCCGAACCTTGACGCCGGGCACGACAACCGCGCACCGCACAAGCTCACGCCGGCCGGCGGCATTGCATCGATGGCGTACCGGCATGACGGTGGCGCTGTTGGTCGTCCTGCTGTCGGGGATGCGAGCGTGCCTGGCAGCAGGATCCGACGCGCCGGCCGCGAGCGAGGCGCTCCGCCGGCTGCCATCGATCGATCGCAAGATCGAGGAACGCATCCTGGCGCTCGATCCGCAGCACATTTCCGCCGCCGAGGTTCGCGACGTGCTCAAGCACGCGCCGGCACCGCGCATCATCGGCATCCAGGGAAGTTTTCCGCTGATCACGATGGAACCGTTCGCCCAATACCTGATCGCGATGGGGTATCCGGAGGACCGGCTGCGCGATCCTCGTAACGGCAGCATGTCGCGCAGCAGCTTCGGTGACAGCGAAGAGCTCGCCGGCGAGATGGCCTGGTATTACGAGTCCGACGGCATGATGCCGATGCTGATCGGACACAGCCAGGGCGGCATGCTGGCGATCAAGGTGCTCTACGAACTCAACGGCTCGTTCCACGCGGCGATCCCGGTGTGGAATCCGCTGACCGGTCAGTCGGAGCAACGCACCAGCATCGTCGATCCACTGACCGGTCTCGAGCGTCCGGTGGTGGGGCTCAAGCTGCCCTACGTCGCCGCACTCGCCACCGGCAAGCTGCCGCGTTTTCTGTTCGGCCAGTGGAGCATGATGGGGAAGCTCCGCGCGATCCCCGACACGGTCGAGGATTTCACCGGGTTCTCGATCGAATGGGACATGATCGCCGGTACGCCGCCCGGCAGCGAGGCATACCATGCCGACGGCACTGCGCACGTGCGTAACATCGAGCTGCCGGCCACGACCAGCCACATCCGCATGCCGCGTACGCGCTACCTGACCCGCAATCCGGCCACACGCGCCTGGATCGACAACTACGATCCGGCCACAACGCAGCCGCCGCTGCCGCAAGGACCCGATGTCGACAGCGCCAACATCGTGCATGCAGCGGACATCTGGTACAGCGTCAAGAAGCACTGGTGCATCGAGGCGCAGCGGCTGCTCAAGGCGCGCCGCGCGGCCGACAAATCGGGCAGGGCCGAGTGAAGGGTCGGCTCAACCTGTTCCAGGCGGCGATGGTGCGCTGGCGTGAAATGCATCCGTACAACGCGGTGCACGTGGTTACGCTGCCGCAAGCGCTCGACGTGCCGCGGCTCGAAGCGACGATCGGTCGCCAGCTCGAGGGCCTCGGTCTCACCGGGCTCACGCTCGATCGTCGCCGGCTGCGGTACGAATGGACCGGAGGCGCCGCTGCCACTCCATTGTCGGTGCTTCCCGGCGGCGCCGATCCGCAGTCGCTCCTGCGAGCCGAAATGGAGCGTCAGTTGAACCTGGCGTTTCCGGCGGAAGGCAGGATCGAGCCGTTTCGTTTTTTTGCCGTCGAGACCGCGACCGGGTTCCATCTGGGCCTCGCCTATGATCACCTGATCGCCGGCGGCGACTCGATCGTGCGGCTGTTGCAGCGTCTGGTCGAGGATTACTGCGGCATCGTCCCCGCCGGCGCGCCGTTGCCCCCCGATTTGTACCCGCCCCGATACAGGCGCCTGTTCGGCCGCCAGGCGTTTGCGCTGGCGCGCGGCCTGGCGAGCTGGCACGCTCTGATCGCCAGTTGCCGCCGCTCGGCCCGCCCGCCCTATCCGAAAGACGGCGATGGATACAACGGCGTTGTCTTCGCGTGCCTCGAGCCGACGGAATCGGCGCGGCTCGCCAAGACGGCGCACGCATGGGGCATGACGCAGAACGACATCTTTCTGGCGATCATGCTGAAGACGCTTTCGCCGCAAGCGCCGGAGCGGCGCCAGGCCACGCGGCGCCGTGACCTCGCCGTCGGATCGATCGTCAACGTACGACGCGATTTCGGCGCGCGCGCCGCGGCCGCCTTCGTCCCGATGCTTGGCTCGTTTCGCGTTGCGCATCCGGTGCCTGACGACATGCCGCTGTCCGAGCTGGCCCGATTCGTGTGGAGCGAAACCAGCGCGATCAAGCGCCGTAAGCTCTATCTGCAGACATTGCTGGCGATCGGCTTGTCCGGCTTGCAATGGCGATTTCTTTCGAACGAGGAGCGGCAAAGCTTCCACGCCAAGAACTACGCCGTATGGGCGGGAATCACGCCGCTGCAGCTGAACGCCTTGTGGCCGGAGGCGAAGGCCTACCCGTTTCGTCTGGGCTATGTGCGCGCGGTATCCACCGGTCCGCTGTCGCCGATTGTCGTCGCACTGACGACGCTGGGCGATATCGTCGAAGTGGCTTTATCATTCCGAAGGGCGGCAATCGATCGCCATCGCGCCGAGGGCCTGCTCGCCGACATCGTCCATTGCATCAGGAACCTTGCGCCGTGATTGCGCCGCACCGAGTCGTCGGAATCGTTGTCGTCGCCATGGCGCTGGCCCTGTGCGGGTGCGCGACGACGGCGATCGAGGCGGCGGGCGACGATCTCAAGGCCCCGGCGGCAGGCAGCGTGCTGCGCGCGTTGAAGATCGATCCCGTCATCGAAAACCGCATTCTGGCGCTCGATCCGGAGCACATCAGCGACGACGACGTGCGCAATGCGCTGGCCAAGGGACCGACGCCGCGCATTTTCGAAGTGCATGGCGGCGTCTACCCGGTTTACCTGCTGATGCAGTCGTTCGGCCGATTTCTCATCGGCATGGGTTACCCGGAACAGAAAATCCGCGATCCCCGAGGCGGCGCCTATTCGCGCAACCCTTACGAAGACAGTGCCCAGCAGGCGGGTGAGATTGCCTGGTACTACGAACACGACGGCGTACGGCCGATGCTGATCGGCCACAGTCAGGGCGGCATCCAGGTCGTCACGATCCTGCACGAGCTTGCAGGCACGTTCGGCGCCGAGCGGAAGGTGTTCAATCCGCTGACCGGCCGTTTCGAGGATCGCACGACGATTGTCGACCCGATAACCGGCAGCCAACAGCCGGTCGTCGGCGTGTCGGTTGCCTACGCCTCGGTCGTCGGCACCGGAGGCTGGGCGCTGGCGATGCCGGTGAACTGGAAAGTGTTGCCCGTGATCCGCTCGATTCCGGACACCGTCGAAGAATTCACCGGTTATCGGATCGGACTGGATCTGTTTGCCTGGGATGCGCCCGGACTGGAAGGCGCCAAGACGTTTCACGCCGAAGGCAAGGCGACCGTGCGCAACGTGACGCTGCCGGCGGAGTACTCGCACGTTTTCGTTCCCGCGACCGCGCACCTTGCCGAATCTGCCGCGATGCGCGCATGGATCAACGACTTCGATCCCGACAACAAGGCGGGCAGGGCGCCGCTGCCTGAGGGCGACGCGAGCAACGTGATGTGGGCCGCCGACGTCTGGCACAGCATCAAGAAGCACTGGTGCCTCGAAGCGCAGCGCTTGCTGCGCGCGCCGCGCCCGGCGCCGGGCCGATAGGCCAGTGCCAGCCCGGCGCAAGGGTGCCGCTCGCGTGGACTCGATCGCCCCGGCGCAGCGTCGGCCCTGAGGCAGATTCATCCGGGCGTCGAGGTTGCTCGGTAGAGCGAAGCAGGCGATAATTATTGATTGTCCGCCGGCGCCTCACGCGTACCGGGGGCCTCGTCCTTCAAATCCACCACACAAACCGCCGCCCGATGTCAGGCCCCCTTGCCGGAAAGGTCGCGCTCGTGACGGGCGCCTCGCGCGGTATCGGCCGCGCGATCGCGACCAAGCTTGCCGCGGGCGGCTGCGACGTCGCCGTCAATTACTACAACAGTCACGATGAAGCCGAAGCGCTGTGTGCGGAGCTTCGCACAGCCGGCCGGCGGGCGCATGCGTTCCAGGCCAGTGTCGGCATGCCCGAAAGTGTCGACGAGATGTTCACCGCCATCGCGACCCGTTTCGACCGCCTCGACATCGTCGTCAGCAACGCGGCCAGTGGCGTGCTCAAGCCGGCGATGGAAATGTCGCTCAAGCACTGGCGCTGGTGCATGGAGACCAACGCGTTCGCGCTGGCGCTGCTCGCGCAGCATGCGGTGCCGCAGATGCGCGACGGCGGCCGCATTATCGCGATGTCGAGCCTCGGCGCGTCGCGTGCGATGCCCGACTACGGCTTCATCGGCGCGTCGAAAGCGGCCCTCGAGTCGCTGGTCCGCACGCTGGCGCAGGAGCTCGGACCGAAGAACATCCGGGTCAACGCCGTCAGCGCCGGCGTCGTCGACACCGAAGCGTTGCAACATTTTCCGAATCGCGAGCAGCTGCTGGCCAATTTCGCGCAGCGCACCCCTGCCGGGCCCGTGCTGAGGCCGGATGACGTCGCCGGCGCCGTCTACCTGCTCTGTTTGCCCGAAGCGGCGATGATTACCGGCCACACGCTGGTCGTCGACGGCGGATTCTGCATCTCCGGATGAGCGGACGATGAAAGTCGATTCCGGGCTGGCCGGCAAGGTCGCGATCGTCACCGGCGGCAGCCGCGGCATCGGCCGCGCGATCGTCGAGCTCCTCGCCGACGAAGGCGTCGACGTTACGTTCTTCTATCGCGACAACGCGCAGGCCGCCGCGGATGTCGTGGCCGCCGGTTCCGCGGCGGGCCTCGCGATCGAGGCCATGCAGGTCGACGTCTGCGATGCGAAGGCGTGCGCCGACGCGGTCGAGCGGATTGCCGCGCGCACCGGGCGAATCGATGTGCT
The DNA here is from genome assembly GCA_003153475.1 of Betaproteobacteria bacterium. GTDB lineage: Bacteria > Pseudomonadota > Gammaproteobacteria > Burkholderiales > Casimicrobiaceae > PALSA-1003. The sequence goes on from PLYT01000089.1 coordinate 60,140, forward strand.
GGTCAACAATGCCGGCGTCATCCGGGACAACCAGCTGGCGGCGCTCGACGATGACGACATTCGCGTCGTGCTCGACACCAACGTCGGGGGCGTGTTCAATATCACCCGCGCGGTGATCCCTCACATGATCATGCAGAGGTCCGGCAAGATCATCAACCTTTCGTCGGTCAGCGCCGAGAAGGGCGGACGCGGCCAGACCAACTACGCGGCAAGCAAGGGCGCAATCAACGCGTTCACGCGGTCGCTGGCCGTCGAGCTCGCACCGCGGAAGATCACGGTCAACGCCGTTGCACCCGGCGTGATCGAGACCGAAATGTCGCAGGACGTGCGCGATCTCGCCGGTGATCAGGTCAAATCGCGCATCCTGCTCAAGCGTTACGGCAAGCCGCAGGAAGTCGCGTACGCGGTGTGGTTTCTCGCCTCGCGTTACGCGGACTACATGACCGGACAGGTCGTCGCCGTCGACGGCGGCTTCAAAATGGAGTGAATAGCATGGCGCAAAAAGAGATAAGCAAGGAAGAAATCATGGCGGTTTATCCGAAGGTCGCCGAGACGATGGCCGATGCGCTGGGTTGCGACGTCGATCAGGTCAAGCTCGACGTGTCACTGATCGAGGGGCTCGATGCCGAGTCGATCGATTTTCTCGACATGGTGTTCCGTCTCGAACGTGCCTTCAAGATCAAGATTCCGCGCGGCAAGATCGTCGAGAACGCCCGCGGTGACCTGCCCGAAGCCGAGTTCGAGCAGAAAGGCATCGTGACCGAAAAGGGCCTCGCGCAGCTTAAGTCCTATCTGTCCGAGATTCCGGCCGAGCGCTTCAAGACGCCGATGAAGGTCGCCGACATTCCGCGCCTGTTCACGCCGGCGACGTTCTGCAAGCTGGTGATCAGCGCGCAGCGCGAGGCCAAGGCGGCGGCCTGACGACAAGCGCGACTTCCGCTGCATGAGCGACCATTTCGCCGCCTTTTCCTTCGTCGACCGGATCACCGAATTCGCGCCCGGCATGCGTGCGCGCGGCTGGTACGCGGTGCCGCGCGAGATTGCCGGATTTCCCTCGTGCCTGGTGGCGGAGGCCGTCGGACAGCTCGCGGCCTGGATCGGGATGGACAAGCTCGGCTACCGCGGACGGCCGGTCGCCGCACTCGCGACCGAAACCTTGTTCGAGGGCGACGTTGCGCCAGGCGATCTGCTCGAGCTCGCTGTCGACATCGAGGACTGCGACGACGAAGTCATCGCCTATGGCGGATCGGCGAAGGTCAACGGCAGGCGCGTCATCGAGCTCAGGCACTGCCTCGGACCGATGCTGCCGGTCGAGGAGTTCGATTCGCCGGAGGCGTTGCGGGAGCGCTTCGCGCTGTTGCGCGGCCGAGGCGCGACCGCCGGCCGTTTTCACGGCGTCGCGCCGGCGGCGGTTGGCATCGATGCGATCGTGCCCGGAGAGTCGCTGCACGCCACGCTGAACGTGCCCGAGCAAGCGGCGTTTTTCGCCGATCATTTCCCGCGGTGTCCGGTGTTCCCGGCGACGCTGCTGCTCGACGTTCAGATGCGTCTGGCCGTCGAGCTCGCCAATTCGATCGAACCGCGCGCCGGCGCGGCCGCAATGGCGCCCTCGCGGATGACCAACGTCAAGATGCGCACGTTCATCACGCCCGGGCAACGGGTCGGCATCAACGTCGAGACGCTGCCGGCGACCGATGACAGCGCAACCGCAAGGTTTGCGCTGAGCGCGCACGCCGGCGATCGCGCGGTCGCCACCGCACGGGTCGAGCTGGCGGCGAAGGTGCTCGCATGAGCCGGCGGCACAGGGTCGCCATCACCGGCCTCGGAGTCGTCACGCCGGTGGGCAACGACGTGGCCACGACGTGGGCCGCGTTGCTCGAAGGGCGCAGCGGTGTCGCGCCGATCACCATTTTCGACGCCAGCGGCTTTTCGACGCGAATCGCGGCCGAGGTCAAGGATTTCGATGCCACGGCGCTCGGGGCGGAGCGCAAGCTCCTCAAGTTCGCCAATCGCTCGCATCGCTTCGCGCTCGGCGCGGCCGAGCAGGCGATGCGCGATGCCGGTATCGCGCCGACGCCGGCAACCGCGACGCGCTGGGGCTGCTCGGTGGGAACCGGCATGATGGGCGTCGCATACGAAGATCTTTCCGCCGTGCAGCGCCATTCGGCGGCCGACGGCGAGCTGCATGCCGACCAGCTGGTCAGCGATCCGACCGCGGCCGATCCGATCGTGTTCTGCCGCAGTCAGTCGACCGCGGGACTGGCCTTGCTGACGCGCCGCTTCGGCATCCACGGTTACGCAACCTCGGTTCACACCGCCTGCGCGTCGGGCGGCCAGGCGATCGGCACCGCGCTCAAGCTGATACGGCGAGGCAGCGTCGACTACGCGCTGGCGGGCGGGTTCGATTCGATGATCAGTCCCGTCGGGCTGGGCGGCTTTTGCCTTTTGTCGGCGGTATCGGCCGACAACGACCAGCCCCAACGCGCCAGTCGCCCGTTCGACGCGACGCGCAACGGCTTTGTGCTCGGCGAGGGAGCGGGCTTTGTCGTGCTCGAGGAATGGGAATCCGCGCGAAGGCGCGGCGCGCACATCTACGCGGAGCTCGCCGGGGATGGCAATTCGCTGTCTTCGTACCGCATCACCGATTCGCCGCCGGATGGCGACGGCCCGATCCAGTCGATGCGTGCCGCGCTCGCAGATGCGGGCGCCGCGCCGGGGGACGTCGACTACATCAACGCGCACGGCACGTCGACCTACATGAACGACAAGAGCGAAAGCGCCGCCATTCACACGGTGTTCGGCGACAAGACCGCCCAAGTCGCGGTCAGCTCGACCAAGAGCTCGATGGGTCACCTGATCGCTGCGGCCGGCGCGGTCGAGGTCGCCGTGTGCGCAATGGCGATCCGGTACGGCGAGCTGCCGCTCAACGCGAACCTGCGCGAGCGCGACCCCGATTGCGATCTCAACCTGGTCGTCGCGCCGACCAGGCGGCGTGTGCGGATGACCTTGTCCAACTCGTTCGGATTCGGCGGCTCGAACAGCTGCGTGGCGCTGCGCCATCCGGACGAAGTGTCCGACGGCGCTTAGCACATGCCACGGCCGAGAATTCTGATCACCGGCACCGGCGCGGTCTGCGCGTCAGGCATGGACGCCGGCGCGGTCCTGGCGGCGGTGCGCGACGGGCGTTCGGCGATAGGGCCGATCGCGCAGTGGGACACGGCCGGCTGGCCGGTGCGCATCGCCGCCGAGATGCCGGACTTCAATCCACGGTCGCTGGTCGAGGATCGCAAGCTGCACAAGCTGATCCGGCGCAGCGACATGTTCGGCCTCTACGCGGGAAGCCAGGCAATCGATGCGGCCGGATTCATGTCGGTGCGCGACGGCGCCGACGGCGAAGCGGCGGCGCGGTTCAACGATCGCAGCGGACTCTATGTCGGGTCGGGCGGCGGCGCGTACATGTCACAGTACGAATATTTTCCGCTGATGAGCGAGTCCGGAGGCTCGCTCAACGCATTCGGCCGCGATCTCGGCAACGAGGTCAATCCGATGTGGCTGTTGCGCACGCTGCCGAACAACGTGCTCTGCCATGCCGGTATCAAATACGGACTCAAGGGCACCAACGCCTGCATCACCAACCACAGCGCCGGCGGTACGCTGGCGGTGATCGAGGCGGCCGAGGCGCTGCGCCAGGGCGAAGCCGATCGCGCGGTCGCCATCGGACACGACGCCCCGATCGAGCCACAGATGCTGCTTTACTACCACCAGTGCGGCCTGCTTGCATCCGACACCGTGCGCCCATTCGACCAGCGGCGCAGCGGCAGCGTCTTCGGCGAAGGCGCCGGCGCGATTGTGCTCGAAACCGAAGCGGCCGCCGAAAAGCGCAACGCCGCCGTGCTGGGCGAGGTGCTCGGCGGCGGCTACGCGGCCGAAGGCGAGGGCCTGCTCGCGATCCGCGAAGACGGCGACGGCCTCTGCCGCGCGATCACGCAGGCGCTCGCAGAAGCTGGACTGGCACCGGAGGACATCGGGATGGTCGTCGCCCACGGCAACGGCACGCCGCTGTCCGATTCTTCGGAAGCGGCGGCGCTGCGCGGCGTGTTCGGCACCGGCAGCGCGGCGCCGCCGGTCACGGCATTCAAGTGGGCGACCGGCCATCTGATCGCCGCGGCCGGCATCATGGAGGCGGTGATTGCGCTGGCGGCGCTTCGCAAGGGCATCGTCCCGGGCATCGCCACGCTAAGTGCGCTCGACCCGGATTGCGAAGGCCTGCGCGTTTCCTCCGCCCCGCAGGTGCCGCGCGGTGACACCGCATTGATCCTTTGCCGGGGCTTTGCCGGGACCAATGCCGCGCTGATCATCCGCGCGCTGCCGTGACCCCGGATGACCGGCGCCGCCGACCCCTTCGCAGTGCAAGGCGGCGAGCCGACGCGCTGCGGCATCGACAGCGTCGAAATTGCGCGCATCGAGCGCCTGCTGCGCGACACGCCCGCCGAACACCTGACCCGCATTTTCTCGCCGCAGGAACTCGCCGACAGCGGTGAGGGCCCGGGTCGGGGGGCGAGCCTCGCGGCGCGCTTTGCCGCCAAGGAAGCCTGCGCCAAGCTGTTCCCGCGCGAGTTGGCACTCGGCGAGATCGAGCCTGCCGATTTTTCGGTCGAGCGCGATGCTTACGGCGCGCCCAGGATCGTCTGCAGCGCCAGGGCGCAGCGCCTGCTGGGACTGCAGCGCTTGCGGGCGATCGCGGTGTCGTTGACGCACGACCGGGTGAGCGCGTCGGCGGTTGCGCTGGCGCTTCCCGCGCGCTCGGAAGCGCCGCTGGCCGGGCGGCTCCTCTATCGCCTGCTGCCGTTTCGCCGCGGTGTCATCCTGGAAAATCTCCGCCGCGTATTCGGCCCCGGTGTACCCGAAGCCGAGATCGTCCGGCTGGCGCAGGCGCATTACGCGCATCTTGCGCGGCTCGCCGGCGAGTTCATCCGCTTTCGCTGGCTGTCGGCCGACCGCAAGTCGGCGCTGATCCGGGTCGACAACGTGGAAGCGCTGGCGCGAGCGCTCGACCGCGGCAAGGGTGTGCTGGTCCTTACCGGGCACTTCGGCAATTTCGAGGTGGCGACGATCGCAGGCCTTCGCCATTTTCCGTACATGCGGGGCCGCTTTCATTTCGTGCGGCGCGCGATCCGCCCGCGCTGGCTCGACGCGCTGGTGACGAGGCGGTTCCGTCAGGGCGGGTTCGGCGTTCTGGGCAAGCGCGGATCGCTCGATGCGATCCTCGCGCGCCTAGAAGCGGGCGACCTGGTCGTGTTTCCGTTCGACCAGCACGCAGCACCCCCCGACGGCATCGCGGTCGACTTTTTCGGCCAGCCGGCAGGAACGTTCAAGAGCCTCGCTATCATGGCGCTCGCAACCGGCGCGCCGGTCGTGCCGGCGTCGAGCTGGCGCGAGCCCGACGGCTCGCACGTGCTGCGCTTCGAGGAGGCGCTGCCCCTGATCGAATGCGACAGCGTCAACGAGGAAATCCGGCGCAACACCCGCGCCTACAACGCGATGATCGAGATCCTGGTCCTCCGTCACCCCGAGCAGTGGTACTGGGTGCACCGGCGCTGGAAGATCGCGGAGCGGCCGCCCCGCGAGCGGCCGGAGCGCGCGGGCGGGCCCGCATAGCCGGCGGGCTATAATGGCGGCCGCAAACGAAGACCCGAGATGATCGAGCACCTCCCCAATCTGCTGGCGCCGAAGTTTTTCATCCTTTACGCGTTCCTCGCGGCGGGCATGTACGTCCATTTTCGGGGCCGCGTCCGGCACCGCTTCTACCGCCAGCTGACCGATCATTCGACGTTCATGGCGCCGTACAACGTGTTGATGTACATGTTCTCGGCCGTGCCGAACCGGCCGTACGTCGACGTTAAGTTGTTTCCAGAGCTCAAGCCGCTGTCCGACAACTGGCAGATCCTGCGTGAAGAGGCCCTGCAGCTTTTCGACGAGGGCCATATCCGTGCCGCGGCGAAATACAACGACCTGGGTTTCAATTCTTTCTTCAAGCGCGGCTGGAAGCGTTTCTACGTCAAATGGTACGACGAGCCGCTCGACTCGGCGAAAGCGCTGTGCCCGAAGACGGTCGCCCTGGTGCAGTCGATTCCGTCGGTTAATGCGGCGATGTTCGCGCTGCTGCCCCCCGGCGGCGATCTGGGCAAGCATCGCGATCCGTTCGCCGGATCGCTGCGCTATCACCTCGGGCTGTCGACGCCCAATTCCGAGAACTGCCGCATTTTCGTCGACGGCGAACCGTACCACTGGCGTGACGGCGAGGCGGTCATTTTCGACGAGACGTTCATGCACTGGGCCGAGAACAAGACCGATACGCTGCGCGTGATCCTGTTCTGCGACGTCGAGCGCCCGCTGACCAGCCGCATCATGACCAGGATCAACCACTGGTACAAGGCGACCGTCATTCGCGCCAGCCAGACCGAGAACGTGGCGGGCGACCAGGTCGGCGTGCTGAACAAGCTGTTCGGCTTCGCCTATTACCTGCGGCTTCCCGGCAGGGCGCTGAAGCGCAAGAGCAGGTTCGCCTATTACGCGGTCAAATGGCTGCTACTTGGCGGCCTGGTCGTTTGGCTGCTCGCCTGATGCTCACTCGTACGTTCCTCCTGGCGGGACTCTTGCCGCTGGCGCTGCTCGGCGCCGGCGCGAGCGCGCAGGAAGCCTATCCGTCCAAGGCGATCACGCTGGTCGTTCCTTTTCCGCCGGGCGGGGTCGCCGACATCGTCGCGCGACCCGCCGCCAATTCGCTCGGACGCGTGCTCGGGGTGCCGGTCATCATCGAGAACAAGGCTGGCGCGGGTGGCGGCATCGGGATGGGGTACTTGGCCAAGGCGAAGCCGGACGGCTATACGCTGCTACTCGCGTTATCGTCGATTTCGATCCTGCCCGAAGCCGACAAGATCATCGGCCGCCCGCCGCTGTACCAGCTCGATCAGCTGGTGCCGATTGCGCGGCTTACCGCGGACCCGACGGTGCTCGCCGTACGCGCCGACAGCCCGTGGAAGACGGTGCAGGAATTCGTGGCCGACGCCCGGAAGCGGCCCGGCGCCATCAGCTACGGGTCATCGGGCAATTACGGCACGATGCACGTGCCGATGGAAATGTTCGCCAGCGACGCGGGCATCAAGCTGCTGCATGTGCCTTACACCGGCGCCGGTCCGGCGGTCGTCGGGCTACTCGCCGGCAACATCGATGCCGTCGCCTCGGGACCGTCGACGGTCATCCAGCACGTCAAGGCGGGCACGGTGCGCGTGCTCGCATCGTGGGGGGATCGCCGGCTCGCTTCGTTGCCGAACGTGCCCACGTTGTCGGAATCGGGATTCAACGCCGTATTTTTCCAGTGGTCGGGATTGTTCGCGCCAGCCGGGACGCCGGCGCCGGTGCTCGCGAAGCTACGCGACGCAGCGCGAACGACCGCGTCCGACCCGAGCTTCGTCTCCGCCCTGGCGACGGTCGAAACGCCGGTTCAGTATCTCGATGCGCCGGAGCTGCAGCGCTTCTGGGACGCCGATGCCCAGAAGCTCGGCGCTGTCGTCCGCCGCGTCGGCAAGCTCGATTGACGCATCGATTCGGTACGATCGGGCAGCGCTTGCCATGAGCGCGCCGGATTTCGCCGTTCCGATCGATCAGCGCTATTTCGAGGATTACGTCGTCGGGTCGACGTACGAGTACGGCACGGTTGCGGTCGACGAAGCCGAAGTCGTCGCCTTCGGGCGAACGTACGACCCGCAGCCGTTTCATGTCGATTCGGTGGCCGCGGCACAGGGACCCTTCGGCGGCCTGATCGCGAGCGGCTGGCATACGGCGGCGCTGATGATGCGGCTGTTCGTCGACCATTATCTGTCGAGCGTCGCAAGCATGTCCTCGCCCGGCATCGACGAACTGCGTTGGCTCAAGCCCGTGCGCCCTGGCGACACGCTGCGCATCCGGGTGACGGTCATCGAAGCCAGGCGATCGCGGTCCAAGCCCGATCGTGGCATCGTCCGCACGCTGATCGAGGTACTGAATCAGCGCAGCGAGATCGTCTCCAGCATGAATGCGATGAACCTGCTGCGCTGTCGGCCCACGGGCTAAACGCACCGTTTCTCTCCGTGTAGGCGCCTGTCCTGCACGGCGCACGCAGGAATCGGACAACCGAAAGAGCATTCGGCCGATAGGCGATGCCTTTGCCCTTGCGCGAGACTTCTCCAAAAGAAGGGAAGGCGCGATGACCAACATCAACAACACCGTCCGGATCTTCCAGCGAGCGGTCGGCCTTTCCGTCGTCGCTCTGGCCGTGGCCGCCTGTGCGACGACATCGTATTCTCCTGCCGCCATCGACGGTCGCAGCGAGCTGCTCGACGCCCATCTGGCGGCGACCGGGGGAACAACGCAGATCACGCCGGAGTCGCGACGCGCCATCGAGGATCGCATCCTCGCGCTCGATCCCAACCGGATCAGCGGCGCCGACGTGCGCAACAGTCTCGCGGCCGGACCGACCCCGCGCATCATCCTCGTCCACGGCGGCGTCGCCGGTGTCTACGTGGTGATGGAGTCGTTCGGCAAGTTTCTGGTCGGCATGGGCTATCCGGAAGCGCGGATTCGCGATCCGCGCACCGGCGATTGGTCGCAGAATCCTTACGGGAGCAGCGAGCGGGTAGCCGGCGAATTGGCGTGGTACTACGAACACGACGGCATGCGTCCGATGCTGATCGGCCACAGCCAGGGCGGCATGCAAACGGTGAAGGTTTTGCACGAGCTGGCGGGAGATTTCGGCGATCGCATCCGGGTGTGGAATCCGGTCACCGACACGCCGGAGAATCGCCAGACGATCTATGATCCGATCGCCCGCGCCCAACGGCCCGTCGTCGGCCTCAAGCTTTCGTACGCCTCGGTCGTCGGCGCGGGTGGCCTGGAATTCTGGGCGCCGACGGGCTGGGGACTTGCCGGACGGCTGCGATCGATTCCCGACACGGTCGAGGAATTCACTGGATACTCGATCGCCGGCGATCCGATTGCGCTGACCCCGCCGACCGGCGCGACCGACGCGGATCTGTACCGCCAGACCGGCGATGCGCAGGTTCGCAACGTCAATCTGCCGCTTGGATACAGCCACGTATTCGTGCCGAGCACCGACTACCTGGTCAACGAGCCGGACAAGCGCGAATGGATCAACGCCTATGCCGGTGCCAGGGACGTTGACACGGCGACGATCCCCGGCGGCGACGATGCGCACGTGCTCTGGGCGGCTGACGTCTGGCACAGCATCAAGAAGCACTGGTGCCTGGAGGCTCAGCGCGAGATCCGCGCCGAGCGCGCCAGCGGCGAGGCGCGAAGCAGCCAGTCGGCACAGCGCTAGCTCGTTGCGGCGCGAAGGGCGCATTGGCGCCGATTTTGCGCCGCACCGCATTCGCGCGCGGTCGGTCGCGCGCCTCGATTGACCCAGCCGCCGCGCTCCCCTACACTGCGCCCAGGTCGGTCCCCAGCCCCGCAACGGGGCGTGGGATCGTGGGGAACCGCAGGGCAATCGAACGAGGGGATAGACGATGATCAGGTTGGCAACCGGGTTGCTGCTGGCTGCGTTCGCCGGTGTGTCGTGGTGCGCGCCGTTTCAGAACGGCAGCTTCGAGCTGGGAACGCCCAATCCGTGCAACACGTTCAACATCCCTGTCAACGATACGAGAATCACGGGGTGGACCGTCTCGGTCGGGAATATTGACTGGGAAAGCGGCCCTCCCTGCGGCTGGGAACCCTCCAACGGCAACAACAGTCTCGACCTGGTCGGCACCGGAGGCATCGGCGGGATCGAGCAGACCTTCGACACCACACCGGGCGTCACCTATCGCGTGTCATTCGATATGGCCGGCAATTACGGACGCCCGCCTGTGATCAAGCCGCTGGCCGTCACGATCAACGGCGTGACCACGAATTTCACGTTCGACACAACCGGCAGGGGCCAATTCAACATGGGGTGGACGACGAAGACACTGACTTTCGTCGCGGATTCGAACAGCAGCACGATCAATTTCGTGAGCGACGTGACCCCGGCAGGGGGAACGCTCGACGCCGGCGCAACCCTCGACAACGTCCGCATTACGCCCGTCACCACGGTCCCGCTGGACTGGGCGCAATGGGCGGCCGCAGTGCTGTTGGCGCTCGCCGGCCTGCTGTTGCTGCAGCGAAAAAAGGCGGCTGCATTGCGCTAGCCATCGCGACGCGCGACAGTCGTTGTGCACGACACAAAACGGCTGGCCGTCCGGCCTGGATATTCAGGTCACCAACGGCATTCTCGGGGCGCTGCTCAGGACCGAATACAGGCGCCTCGTCGCCAGGATGGAGCGCGTCGACCTGAAGCGCGGCGCGACCGTCTATCGCGCGAACCAGAACATCGAGCACGTCTATTTCCCCGAAGAGGCGGTCGTCGCGATGGTCGATACGCTCGAAGACGGGCGCACGGTCGAGGTCGGCATCGTCGGCCATGAGGGAATGGTGGGCATCAACATCTTCCTCGGCACGATCGCTACGCCGGATAGGGCGGTCGTCCAGCTCCCGGGCACCGCGCTGCGCATGAGGTCGCGCGACTTGCGCGCGGAGGTCCGGTTCGGCAGCCCACTGTAGCGCGTACTGCTGCACTACACGCAGGTGGTCCTGGCGGTGATTAGCCAATCGGTTGCGTGCTCGCAACACCACCGGGCGGAGCAGCGGCTCGCGCGTTGGATATTGACGATGGAGGAGTACACGCCCCCACGAACTGGTAATGTCCCACGCATCGATCGCCGCCATGCTCGGGGTGCGTCGCTCCGGCATCTCCATCGCCGCATCGGATCTTCAGGATCTCGGGCTGATCCACTATCGGCGCGGCCGCATCGTGATTGTCGATAAGCGGGGCCTGGAGCAGAAGTCGTGCGAGTGCTATCGGTTCATAAAAAAGCAACATCAGAGCCTGCGGCGCCAAGTGCCACGCCTGCTGGCCAAAGCAGGAAAAGCGTCTCCGGGCTGATCCGGGCGGGCGGCGGCGGAAAAGGGCACGGCTCTTGGGGACGTCGGCGTCTGCTAGGGCGCCGGGCGACGCGGGATGGTGCTGTTGAGTGGAGTCGAACCACCGACCTACTGATTACGAAACAATTGCTCACTGTAGAAGCAAGCGCTTTCAATTCAAGGTGTTTGGGTAGAATTGGTGGACAACTTCTTGTGGTGATTTCGCGAAAAACCACACTATGATGGGTCGTGAGTTGTCCACTGCCTAGCGACGCGGTTTCACGCGCGTCGGCACGGTCAGATAGTGCCGCGCCGTAGTACGTTGGTCAGCGTGGCCGGCGGTAGCCGTCGCATCGCCGCCTGCCCTCTTTACCTCGTTGAGTTCCGTCGTCCGCAGATCGCGGAACACGGCATCGACGCCATCCATGCCGGCTTTCTTTTTCGCCCGGCGCCACGCGCTTTGCGTCCCTGACTCGGTGTACGGTGTGCCCTTGCGCGTCGGGAACACGAACATGCTGATCTTGCGTCCCGGTAGCTTCGCGGCTTCTGACAGCACCGCTTGGACTGCCGGGGTTATCTCGAAGTCCTGTCTGGCTCCAGTTTTCGACTGCTCGACGTGAATTACCCCATCGCTGATCTGCGTCAGCATTAGGTTTCGGATGTCGGTCTTGCGCATCGCCGTCAGCTCGCCCATCTGGCCGATGAGCCGCAGGGCAGGGTGCGCGTTGCCAAGGATGTCGCCGCGCACGGCTTCTGTGAGAACCTTTTTTCGCGCCCTTTCCTGATTGCGTTCGGCGCCGATGCATGGGTTGTAGGTACAGATGCCGATGCTAGCCGCGTTTTCGAACACGACCGAAAGCAGTGCGACGAGCCGATTCGCGGAAACCGCGCCCCGCAGGCCCTCGAACTGCCGCAGGTGCGTCACCACGTCCGCGCGTCGCAGGACGTCGTGGCGCCCCGATTCCGCCGGGGTGAGAGCGTATTGCTTGTCGCCGAACACTTCCTTAAGTAGCGGCGCCTGCCTGGCGTACTCGTCGGCTGTGATCTGTTTCAGCTTTCCCAGCCGGATCCGGCGCGGCAGTTCGTCCCTGATGTAGCGGTCCACGAGCTCGGCAACGGTGCCGTCGACAGCCGGCGCGGGCTTGTGGCGCGCTTTTACGTAAAGGCCGATCGCCTGCTCGCGGTCTTGCGTGTGAAACCAAATGCGCGCGCGGCCACCGGACGACTCGCGATAGTAGTAACCCAGCTTTGCATGAAAGTACAAACCCGTCGGAAGATCCTTCCGGCGGCTCCGTGGTCTGCCCATGTGGCGCATTCTAGTCTCGCTCCGACAATTCCGCGACAACCGCCTCTACTCGCTGCATTCGCCTATAAGCACGCTCCAGCACCTCATAAGTTGTCCAATGATGCCGGCAGGGGTCGCACTCACGACGCCGGTACACCGCGCCGTTTGTGTGCGGTCGGCTGTCGATGACGCGGCTGCTACCTGTGCAGAGAGGGCAGTCCACAAAGTTGCTCAGGAGGACGCGATAGCCTTCATCAATTGCCCCGGCTTGCCCCGTTGGGGAGATCTAAATCGCCGTTGCAGCGACCATTGCGACCTTCGCGACCTTTTTGTAGGAAATCGCCTCGTGTAGGTGAATATGGAGAAGTTCCCGAATAATGGTCGCCAATGGTCGCAAGGTCGCAAAGCGCGATCCCGCGATACGTCACGACGCGACCTTCGTCCTTCTCGAAACCGCGGTCGATCATCCGCCGTGCCCAACGTTTCATAGAGAGCGGACGTGCACCGCGCTCTTCGATGTATTTCGCGTAGTCCTGATATAGCGGCTTGGCCTGGATAGCGGCACCACGTTCGACGATGCAGCACTCGTGCATCCACTCGCCGATGCTGTCAGACTCATCGCGGTATGCTTGCGTCGCGGCCATGACCACCGCCGGCGGCTCTAGACCGTCGCGCCGCCACGTTAGGGCGCCATCGATGGCCCAGTTGAGTATTCCCGGAAGTTCGTGGCGAAGCTTCGCCAGAAGGTCGCGGTCTTGCTCTTCAGGCGGGATCGTGACTCGCAGCGGTGTGAGGCGAATGCGACGCCAGATACCGTTGTCATCACCCGAGATCCGTGGCTTGTGATTGCAGGCGATCCAAACCTTGAACGTAGGCACGAACTCGAAATATTCGCCGTATAGGAAGCGTGCCGAGATAGCTTCGCCACCGGTGACTGCCTTAACCAGCGACTCGGCGAGCGGCCGTTCCTCGTCGAGTTCGGATGCGCAAACGAACCGTAAGTGCGCCAGGCGTGCGAGGTCGTTGGACGATTCCCGGCGCGCCCGGTCGATGAACGTATCGATCGCAGCATCGGCACCGTACTCGCCAGCAAGCTCGCGGATGACTCTGAGGAGCACACTCTTGCCGTTAGCCCCCGGTCCATGCAGGACAACGATGACCTGCTCGCCCGCATTGCCCGTGATGGTGTACCCGATGGCACGCTGCAGGAACTCGATGAGCGTAATGTCGCCTGCGGTGATGCGATCGAGAAATGCACACCATGTCGGGCAACGCGCATGGGGGTTATATTCCGTACCTAGCCTCCGCGAGATGTATGAACTCGCGGGCGGCACCAGGAATTTCCCATTCCTAAGATCGACTGCGCCGCGCTCCACACCGACCAGCCAAGGGTCTGCATCGAACTTGGAATAGGGCAGCGCGATGCCGGTCTCGGACTTGGCGAGCTCGATCATTGCGGCGAGTCGCGGCGCCTGTTCCGAACGCAGCGCAAATTTGACGGCGTCGTTCGTGCGTCGCTGGGAAAATACTTCGAGCCGTCGATCATGGCCTGCGTAACGGCCTTTGCGCGCCGCATCATCTCGCCATCCACGTCACGCCGCCAGCGAGTGCCGTCGAACCAGAACCAGCCCACCTGCGGGACCCAGCGGATTGAGTCTCCGAACAGGCGCACGAGCCGGCGCGCGTTACCGACGTCGCTGTGGCGCTCACCGTGGGCGATGGTGGGCGGAACTGTTTCAACTGGCGGCCGCGCTCGTCCGCCCCTAGGATCGCGCATGATGCTCAGCGTCTTCGCCATGTTCGACGGCCGGCCGGCACGACCCCGCACGAACGTTTCGCGGTGACGCCGACGGCATAGCTTGCGATACGCTCGATATCGGTGACGTTGGTGATGGCGATGCGTCGCTCGTGCGCAGTGCTGCCAACTGCGTCGCGGACGATCGTCTGGGTAAGCGCAAAAAAGGCGCCGTCGTCACAATCACACAGCGTTTGCCCTAGCACTTGATCCACCGATTCCACGGTGCGACGTATCGGTAATCGTGCCCATACCGTGTAACGAACGCTGACGCCATCGTGTGCTCAGAGGGTGGCGATCCGTCACCGAGTAATGCGCCGTTGTCGCCATTTCGGTCGCGGTGGTTCAGCTCGATGACGACGCGATCCGAGGCCATTTAGGGGCATCCGATAAGCGTGACTGACGACATCAGCTCGACAGCGTCACGACGTCAAGTCTCGCGCACGTACGACATCAGATAGCGCTTGCAATCGGCTGCTTTGTAGAAGACGCGCTTGCCGCGCAGCACTGGCTTTGGCCACTGCGGATCGGAGCGTTCGAGCCGGTAGGCCGTGATGCGTGAGCGGCCGGTGAGCTGACAGAAGTACGCGCGTGATACTTCAGCGTCGGGATGATCGAGTGGATTGAAGGTGAAAGTCATGTGCGTTCCTTGGCATTGCAGGCGTCCACAATCACGATTCAGAGCATGCATTGCGTTATCGCGCGTCGCAAACCGTGAGGGCGCAGAGCAGCGAACTGCAGCGTGGTCGCCTCAATTTTTTCTGAGCGTGTGCGAACTGAACGCCAATGAAACGATCCCGCTTTCGATCGAATGCATGAGCGCACGGTCGAAAGGACTGCGACGCTATGGACACACGGCGGTAATAGCAGATCGTCAGTGGAGGACAGCAGCGGAACAGGGACGCCGGTGCAGAGCGGAGCGAAACGGCGGAGGGCAAGATGGAAGGAAGCGTGCCTCTCGTGTCCGAGAAGCGCGTCTGCACAGGAGTTGAGACGGCACGCAGCTCAAAAGCGCGTGCCGTCATCCAGGCTAGATCGAGGCAGACGTTGCGCTTCGCGCGTGCCGTTTGCGGTGTCGCACGCCGAGGCACGCTGCACTACGCCAGCAAGGAGGACTATGAATCGACGCGACGATGACGAGTTTCGCCTCAAGCCCGCAGCTCCGAGGGACGGGCAATCACGAGCAGGTGAACGCTTCACGACGCGGGTGCTACGCGTGGCCAATCGCGGCGGCGGAATGCCGTTGCGCACCACGTCGACGAAGCCGCGAATGACCTTGGCAAGACTCGGGCGGGGCGCCGGTGCGGCGGCCTTTTCAGGACCCAGGCTGGGTCCCCGCTCGCGTCGGGTGGTGATCAAGTCCCGGATCGTCAATCTGAAGCACGTGACCCCGCAGGCCGTCGACGCCCACCTGCGCTACATCGCGCGGGACGGGGTCGGACATGACGGCCAGCCGACTCAGGCCTACAGCCCGGACACGGACGCGGCCGACCGGCACGCATTCGCGGCGGCGGGTCGCAAGGATCGCCATCAGTTTCGCCTCATCGTCTCCCCCGAAGACGGTGCCCGGCTCACCGACCTGCGTGACTTCACGCGGGAGCTCATGGCGACCATGGAGCGCGATCTGGGGACGAAGCTCGAATGGATCGCCGTCGACCACTGGGACACCGATAACCCCCACACCCACGTCGTCCTGCGGGGTAAGGACGAATGGGACAAGGACCTGATTATTGCCCGCCACTACCTCACCGACGGCATGCGGCTGCGCGCCTGCGAATTGTCGACCCGGTGGCTGGGCTTACGTACCGAAATGGAGATCCTGGAGAGCCTGCAGCGGGACGTGAGCCAGGAGGCGTGGACGGGACTGGACCGGCAGTTGCAAACCCTCGCGCAAGAAGGCGCCATTAACCTGGCCCGGCCCAACGCCGATGTCGAAGCGCTGCAGCACCGCAGCCTGCTGCTCGGTCGGCTCCAGGTGCTCGCGGGCATGGGCTTGGCCCGGGAACAAGGAAGCGGCCTATGGGAGCTGGCGCCCAAGGTCGAGGCAACGTTAAGGACCCTCGGCGAGCGCGGCGACATCCTCCGCACCATGCAACGGGCGCTGTGCGGTCAGCCGCGCGAACTGGCGCTGTTCAATGCGGATTCCAGGGCGACTCCGATCATCGGCCGCATCGTGGCTACCGGATACCTCGACGAGCTCGCGGAGCGGGCCTATGTCATTGTCGACGGCATCGACGGACGAGCTCACCACGTGCCACTTGGGCAGGCGGACCTGAGCGAGTTTCCGGTCGATGGCATCGTTGAAGTACGACCCACACCGCTGCGGGCGGCGGATCGCAATATTGCGGCAATCAGTAAAGACGGCGTCTATCGGACCTCGGAGCATCGCTTGCCGCTTCGGGCGACCGGTGACCCCCGCCAACACCACCCTCCCGACGAGATCGTCGACGCCCATGTCCGGCGTCTGGAAGCGCTGCGCCGCGCGGGTATCGTGGAACGGGAAGCCGAAGGTATCTGGCGGATACCTCCGGACCTGGTGGCGCGTGGTCACGCGTATGACCGGCAGCGCACCGGTGGGGTGGACATCCAACTGCATTCGCACCTGCCTATCGACAGGCAGGTGACGACCATGGGTGCGACGTGGCTGGATCACAGGCTGGTAGACGGCGACACACCGATGGCCAACGTTGGCTTTGGCGCGACCGCAAAAGAGGCTCTACGTAAGCGCCTAGAGTTCCTGATCGAGCATGGCTTCGCCCAACGCGATGGCGACCGCCTGAAGGTGCCGTCCAATCTGCTGACGGCGCTTCGGCAGCGCGATCTTGACGCTGTAGCCAAGGCACTGGCGGCCGAGACGGGGATGTCTTATCGACCGCTGGTCGACGGTCAGCGCGCCACCGGCGTCTATCGGCGGATGGTGATCGCAGCAAGCGGACGCTTTGCGATGCTCGATGATGGCCTGGGCTTCAGCCTGGTGCCCTGGCGTCCGGTCCTTGAGCAACGCATTGGCCAGCGGTTGAGTGCGACGCTACGCGGTGATCAGGTTACCTGGAGCTTTGGCCGGCAGCGAGGTCTTTCGAGATAGTTAAACTAGTTGATGGTATCAACCGGTTTGGGGTCGCTCTGAGTCGCTCGCGTGTGTCTCAGTTCGGCCAAAACCGGTCACGCAATCTGCTGAAATGAGCGCCCGGAAGCGGCCGCTCGCGTCGTGGCGACGTTCGGAGGTTGGGAGGCACGCGTAGTGTCATACGGTGTTGCTTGCGGCGGACATGCGCCGGACTCGGGTTCGGGGCCTTTCATGACGGTATGAACAGGGACCACCGACAGCCTACGAGACGCACAATTAAGAACCTGTCAGTGGTGGCCCGCCTTGATGTTCCCTTCGTTAGTGCTTGCCGTTGAGCCTGTACCAAGTTTCAAGTGTCGGCAAATCTTACGAAGTGTCGGGTCGCTCTCTGCGACCTGCCGTCCGGGAAGCGAGCTTTCCCAATTCCTTCAACGACCTGGGCGTGTATAGCTTTTAGTAGCACGGATCGTGCTAAGTCAGTAATTAGCTTGTCCTGCAGAACACGGCGCGCGATTTGCGGAGCAAGAACACGTAGCAGCAGCGCGTGCCATCGAACACTTCGAGAACGAATCGACGAAGACCGACGCTTTACGCAACGTCGCGCTGCGAGTCTATCGAGGAAGCGTTACCTCCGGGGAGGTTGGATGATGAACGTTCGACGAGTTGCATGTTGCCTGATCGCTTCGGCGGCGGTCTGGCTAGGCGTTTCGGATGTCGCGACCGCTACGACGACGAGCTATTTCAGCTACGTCTACTTCAATGACTACGATCCGGGGCATCAGTCGAACAACACATCGCTGTCGTATTCGGAGGTCCAAAACGGTGCGGTCAACACCGCGTTCTCGAGCTTGGCCAGCGGTCAACTTGGCGTTCTCAACGCGGGCGCGAACACGACCGGCTTCGTTTTCTCCCAGGTCCTGGCGCAGTTCGGCGACACGATCACGGCAACCGGCCCCGCATCCGGATTCGGCGCGCTGAATCTCGGTGTCAATCTGGATGTCAATGCAAACAACGTTTTCACCGATCCGTCGGTCAACTTCGCCTTCCTATGGGTGTACGGCTATCGTCCGGGAACCTTCGACCAGTCGTTCTACAATTCCCCCGGAAACATCCTGTTCGCGGAAGGATTCCTCCTCGGCGACGGCACGAACCCCAATTACGCGGCGCTGTTCGCGGTCAACGACGTCCCCCTAGTCGCTACGTATCTAAATGGAACGAATAACATTCCGCTGGATATTCCGTTCTCGACCTTGGGTACGGACTTCGAGCTCAACGTGGTCCTCAGCTCCGTGACATTCTCGACCTCGGCAGGCGATACATGGAATGCCGATATGAGCCACACCGTGGACGTGTCGTTGACGGCGCCAGAAGGCGTGACGCTCTTTTCGGCGTCCGGCCTCCTGCCCGGCACGTCGGCAGCGGCAGCGGTGCCGGAGCCAGCCACGCTTTCGCTGCTTGCCCTCGGCGTTGCCGGGCTCGGCTTCATGAGGAAGCGGAAGGCGAACTAAGCGAGGCCCTTGATGCGCACTCAAAGCCCCGGCCCCGCGCCGGGGCTTTTGTTGTTGCGCACCCCTCATTGGCTGCCCGATAGCGGTCACTCGCGACAGGCAGCTCAGGGTCGACAACAGCCTGTCGCTGACCACGCGCATGATCGTCTCGAGTGAGGGAATCGCAGGTAGGGATGTGGCGGAATCCCTGGCGGAATTCTGCGGTTTCAGGCGGCGCCACGCGGTTTTTTTCTCTGACACGATCCTGGCCGCCCTTGGCGACGTGAGTTCGAATCCCGCGCTTTGCTATCGTTCTCTAAGGCGTTCTCCGGCAACAGGAGACACGAGTTGTCCACCAAGGGCGAATAATTGTCCACCAAGTTAGCGGGCACTGCGCGCGGAAGTTTGGCTAGATGGTGCTGTTGAGTGGATTCGAACCACCGACCTACTGATTACG